>NZ_JDTZ01000009.1 GCF_000771225.1 Bifidobacterium pseudolongum subsp. pseudolongum DSM 20099 | reverse complement strand
CCGGCCGCCCGCGCGGTCGACGCGGCGTTCGACGAGCGCGGGGACGCGGCTGGCGGCCCGGCTGTGCTCGAATCGGCCGTGCAGCGCTTCGACTGGGTCGACCTGCGCGCGTTCGTGCCGCACGCGTCGGGCCGCGACATCGGCGTGGCCACCACCATGCTCTCGCTCGCCAACTGGTTCGCCTACCAAACACACTGCCCCACGTGCGGCGCGCCGACCCGGCCCGCGATGAGCGGCTGGGCGCAGCGCTGCACGAACGGCGACGACGGGCACCGCCTGCTGTTCCCGCGCGTGGAACCGGCGGTGATCATGACGGTCGTCGACGCGCAGGACCGCCTGCTGCTGCAGCACAACCGCGCATGGGCCGACCCGACGCTCTATTCGGTGAGCGCGGGGTTCGTGGAGGCCGGTGAGAACCTCGAGCACGCCTGTCGGCGCGAGACGATGGAGGAGACCGGCATTGAGGTGGGCGAGGTCAAATATCTGGGCTCGCAGCCGTGGCCGTTCAAGATCTCGCTGATGATGGCGTTCAAAGGGCAGGCGCTTTCGACGCAGATCCATGTGGACGGCGAAGAGGTGGCAGACGCGCGCTGGGTGAGCCGCGACGAGTACACCGACCTGCTCGTGACCGGCCGCATCAGCGCGCCCGGCAAAGCCACGATCGCGCGCTACATGATCGAGGAATGGTACGGCCGCAGCCTGGACTGAAGATGGCCTAGACTGGGGGGGGAAGCACACGCAAGGCATACAAGAACGGAGCAAGACGATGAACGACGCAATGGAACCGGTGGACCGACTCGACATTCCCAAGCACCTGCAGTATTCGGAAGACCACGTGTGGGTCGATGACACGAAGGAGCCGGCGGTCCTCGGCATCACCGAGTACGCGGCCGAACGCATGGGCGACATCGTGTTCGTGGACCTGCCGTCGGTGGGCACGCGTGTGGAGGCCGGCGACGAACTCATGCAGGTCGAATCGTCGAAGGCGGTGGAACCGGTGATCAGCCCGGTGGCGGGCACGGTGAAATACGTGAACCACGAGGCGGAAGACGACGCCGCAGTGGTGAACGACGACCCATATGGCGAAGGCTGGCTCGTCAAGATCGACCTTGACGACGACCGCCCGGATCTGCTCAGCGCGGAAGAGTACGCGGAGAAGATCGCCGCATGACGGACAGGGACGACATCCGGCACGCGCCACAGCAGGTTAAAAGCATCCTGCAGCACGCGCTGATCCAAGCCGAAGAGGAACAGCACCGGCAAGGCCGTGTGGTGAGCAGCTCGCCGAACACGTCTGCGGCGGGGCCCGACGCGCCGGCGGCGGCCGTGGCATTGCGCACGACGAGCGCCGCCACATCGAACAGCGACATGCCCACCGTGGCGGTGCCGCTCGGTGCGGTGTCCGCGGGCACCGCGCTGCCGGCTGCGAGCGAACGGATAGCACGGCGCCGGCGGTTGCAGTGGAAGAACCCGCTCAAGCAGTTGGTGCGTAAAAGCATCATCGGCGTGTTCGGCGTGTGGCTCAAGCTCTCGACGAACCTCGTGAAGCATCTCAACTGGTTCCCGAGCATCAAACCATATGTGGGCTATGGCACCGAGGAATATTCGCGACTCGTATGCCGCACGATCTACGCGCCGACGCGCGCCAAACCGCATACGCCGATGCGCGGCATCCACGCGATGCTCGAGGTGCCGGCGGCGCACGAGCGTGTGAGCATCCACATCGACGGCGTGCCGCTGCGCACTGTGCAGGTGGGCACGATGGAGGTGTATGACCGCAACGACCCGGCGCGCGCGCAGACGATGGCGTACTCGGTCTCCGACTCCGCGGGCTATCTGGATCTGCTCGCCGAGCACCGCCTGCAGCCGGGCGTGCACCGCTTCAGCTGCAAGGTGCCGCGGCGCGGGCCGGTCGAGGCGGAACTGTTCACGATCCCGAGCGACGCGAAGGTCGGCGTGATCTCCGACGTGGATGACACGATCATGGTGACACAGGTTCCCACGCTGTGGAAGGCGGCATACAACATGCTGCTGCTTTCGCCGCGCAAACGCGCCTCCGTGCCGGGCATGGCGGTCATGTACAACGACCTCCGGCTCATGTTCCCGGATGCGCCGTTCTTCTACCTGTCCACCTCGCCATGGAACGTGGAGAGCTCGATCCGCAACTTCATCCTCGACTACGGGTTCCCCGACGGGCCGCTCCTGCTGCGCGACCTGGACCCGCGGCCCAAGACCTTCGTGCCCTCCGGCGTGCAGCACAAGCTCGAATACGCCGAGCAGCTCATGGAGGACTTCCCCGACATGAAGTTCATCCTGCTGGGCGACGACGGGCAGAAGGACCCGAGCACGTACGCCGAAATCGCCAAGCGCTACCCGGGGCGTGTGCTCGCGATCGGCATCCGCCAGCTTTCCGCGCGCGAATCGGTGGGAGGGCTGGCCTCGATGGCCGGGTTCGCCGCCACACAGCCGATGCCGGTGACCGACGTGCCGGTCTTCACCGGCGCCACGGGGTCGAACATCCGCAAGACCATGCTGCCGTACCTGCAGCAGTTCGTGTAGGCGCGCCACATGCCGTGAGGCGTGCCTATAATCGGCGCATGACCAACGAACAGCACGCACCACAGCCGCCGCGCGCCCAGCGCACGCCCACCACCCGCACCTTCCACGACGACGTGTTCGTCGACCCGTACGAGTGGATGCGCGACAAGGAATCGCCGCGGTTGCAGCGGTTTGTGGAGGAAGAGAACAAATACACGACCGCGCGCATGGCGCATCTTGCACCATTGCGCGAACGGCTGTTCGACGAGTTCAAGTCGCGCGTGCAGGAGACCGACATGTCGGTGCCGACGCGCATGGACGGCTACTGGTATTACGTGCGCACGCAGGAGGGGCTGCAGTACGGCACGCAATGCCGTCTGCCGATCCGCGGCGAGGACGACTGGGACCCGCCGGTGATCGACGCCGCACAAGCGCCGGGCGAGCTCGCGGGGGAGCAGGTCATCTTCGACGCGAACGTGGAGGCGCAAGGGCACGAGTTCTTCGCGCTCGGCGGCATGGACATCAGCAAGGACGGCCGCTGGATGCTCTTCGGCGTCGACACGCGAGGCGATGAACGCTATGATTTCGCGATCCGCGACCTCGACACGGGTGCGGAGCTGCCCGAGCGCTTCGATGGCATCGCCGCCGCGTGCTTCACACCCGACGCCCGCTACGTGTTCTACACGGTGCTCGACGACGCGCAGCGCCCGTACCTGATTCGCCGGCACAAGGTCGGCACGCCGGTCGAATCCGACGTGGATGTGTACGAGGAGCGCGACGAGCGGTTCTGGGCCGGCGTCGGCATGTCGTTCGACGACCGGCACATCGTGATCGGCACCGGCTCGAAGACCACGAGCGAGGTGCTGATGCTGCCCGTGAGTGACCCGGAAGGCGAGTTCACGCCGGTCATCCCAAGGCAGGAAGGCATTGAATACGACGTGAGCTTCGGCGTGTTCGAACACGCGGGGGAGCAGGGCGAGGACATCCCGATCGCGGTCGTCTACCACAACGCGGTCAATCCCAATTTCGAAATCGACGTGATCGACATGCGCGCGCACAAACCGCCGTACCGGTTGGGCGACGGCGCCACGATCGCGGTCGGCTCGCCGTACGGTACCGAACTCGGCGACCGTGTGCTGCCCGGCGCGCACGAGACGCCGGTCGGCACGCCGTTCACCGACGTGCGCAACCCCGCCCTGCTGCAGGGTGTGCGCGGGCTCGCGATCGAGGGCATCGCGTTCCACAAGAACTTCGTGGCGCTCTCGTACCGCGGCGATGGCCTGCCACGCCTGGCGGTCACCACGAAAAGCCAGGCGGCGCGCGATTTCCTGGCCGGCCGCCCATGGGATTTCACCGAGCTTGTGCCGCCGCCGCTCGACGGCGATGACGATCCGGCCGATGTGCCGGCATTGCGTGGGTTCGAAGGCACGGCAGGGCGCATGTATTCGATCGGCACGGCCGGCAATCCTTCGTACGAGGCGCCGCGCATGCGCTATTCGTTCACGAGCTACACGCGCCCGGGCGAACTGCGCGAGATCGACCCGGCCACGGGCGAGGACACGCTACTCAAAGCGGCCACCGTGCTCGGCGGCTACGACGCCCGCGCATACGCCGAACGGTCGATCTGGGTGCGTGCGCGCGATGGCGAATCGATCCCCGTCTCGCTCGTCTACAAGAAAGGCGCAACGCTCGAGTCGATGCCGATGTTCATCACTGGCTACGGCGCCTACGAGATCAGCACCGACCCCGCGTTCTCGGTGGCGCGCGTGAGCATGCTCGACCGCGGCGTGCTCTACGCCGTGCCGCATGTGCGCGGCGGCGGCGAGATGGGGCGCGCGTGGTACGAAACGGGCCGACGGCTCAACAAAAAACACACGTTCGAGGATTTCGTGGACGCCACGGCCGCGCTGCAGGACTGCGGGCTCGCCGACCCGGCGCGCACGGTGGCGAACGGCGGGTCGGCCGGCGGCCTGTTGATGGGTGTGGTGGCGAACCTGGCGCCGGAACGCTACGCCGGCATCGAGGCGGATGTGCCGTTCGTGGACGCGCTGACGACGATGCTCGACCCGAGCCTGCCGCTCACTGTGACGGAATGGGACGAGTGGGGCGATCCGCTGCACGATGTGGAGGCGTACCGGTACATGCGCGGGTATTCGCCGTACGAGAACTCGCCGATGCCCGCGGATGACGGGCGCATCGACGAGCCTGCGATCCCCGAGCCCGCGGCCGCCCAGCCGGCGCGCGCCGTGTGGCGCGACGGCGAGGCGGTGGAGGTCTACCCACGCATCTTTGTGACGACGTCGATGAATGACATGCGCGTGCTTGTGGTGGAGCCGCTCAAATGGGTGGCGCGCCTGCAGGCGGCCGGGCTCGACGCCGTGATCAAGGTCGAGGTGGAGGCCGGGCACGGTGGCGGCACGGGCCGCTACAAGCGCTGGCGCGACGTGTGCTACGAGAACGCGTGGTGCCTTGACGTGATGCGCGCGACCGAGCTCATGTAGCGCGGGACGTCTTGCCATGTGGATGTTTTGCGAAGAGCTGTCCAAGAAATGAGCCGCATGGGTTCGCCATGCGCGTGCCGCGTGTACGCTCGCGTCCTATGAGTGAAAACAAGACGCAGTACACGATCGCCGTGATTCCCGGCGATGGCATTGGCAAGGAAGTCACGCCGTGGGCCCAGCAGGCGCTGGAGAAGGCGGCCGGCGACGCGGCGCAGTTCACCTATGTGGACTTCGATCTGGGCGCGGAGCGCTACCTGCGCGACGGCGAGATCCTGCCCGACGAGGACCTGGAGCGCATCAAGGGCACCGACGCGATCCTGCTCGGCGCGGTAGGCGACCCGCGCGTCAAGGCGGGCGTGCTGGAGCGCGGGCTGCTGCTCAAGCTGCGCTTCGCGCTGGACCAGTATGTGAACCTGCGCCCGTCCAAGCTGTACAAGGGCGTCACCTCGCCGCTCGCCGAGCCGGGCGAGATCGACTTCGTGGTGGTGCGCGAAGGCACCGAAGGCCTGTATTGCGGCGCCGGCGGCGCAATCCGCAAGGGCACCGAGCACGAGGTGGCCACCGAGGTCTCGATCAACACCGCGTACGGCGTGGAGCGCGTGGTGCGCTACGCGTTCGACTTGGCCATGAAGCGCCGCAAGCATGTGACGCTCGTGCACAAGAAGAACGTGCTCGTGAACGCCGGTGACATGTGGCAGCGCATCGTGGACAAGGTGGGCGAGGAGTACCCCGAGGTCACGCACGACTACAACCATGTGGACGCCGCCACAATCTACCTGGTCAACGACCCCTCGCGCTTCGACGTGATCCTGACCGACAACCTGTTCGGCGACATCCTGACCGATGAGGCGGGCGCCGTGGTGGGCGGCGTGGGCTATTCCGCGTCCGGCTGCATCAACGCGATCAACGAATACCCGTCGATGTTCGAGCCGATCCACGGATCCGCGCCCGACATCGCAGGCCAGGGCATCGCGAACCCGACCGCCGCCATCCTGTCGGCGGCCATGCTGCTGCGCCACCTTGGATTCGATGACGCCGCCGCGCGGATCGACGCCGCGGTCGAGGCCGACATCGAGGAGCTTGGCTCCACCACACGTTCCACCGCGGAAGTGGGCCGCGACATCCTGGCCCGCATCTGACATGGGCCGGGCCACACCCGCCGTACATCGTGGCTCGGCTGTAGACTGAGCGGCGAACACGCACGATTCATGGCGCGCACACCGCGCGCCTAACCAGCGAAAGAGGTACAGCTATGTGCTGCAATTGTGAAGAAGCTTCGATGAACTACAGCAACGGTTTCCAGACCTACGCGCGCCCGACCGCCGGCCCGTACATCGCCACGACCCATGTGCCGAGCGAATACGGTCCGACCTACGTGGCCTGAGCCTCGCGCTTGATCCCCACGGCGGCCGGCGTGCCCACATGGCATGCCGGCCGCCGTTGTCATATGCCATTACACCCCCAATCCGCGCCCCAACAGTCCTGTTTCCAGCGTATCCCCGTTCCCCGTATGTCCGTAAGTGTCTAGCTGCTAGCCATGTGCGGTCGTCGACTGCTGTCTGCATGGCTGTTGGTGTCTAGTTGCTAGCCGCGGGTTGTCACCGACTGCCTTCCGTATGTCCGTTGGTGTCTGGTGGCTAGTCATGTGCTGTCGCCGGTTACCTACAGTATGGCTGTCGGTGTCTGGAAGACGACCGTCGACAGCCATCGTGAGCCGGAAAACAAAGGTCCCATGAAACCGCGGCCGTGTAGAGTGGTAATGGCAGCCGACAGCCGATACGGCTGGATACGGCAAACACGACACGAAAAGAGCATCCATGACCGATCCGACCAATCCGAACATCAACCCCGCGCCGTCCAACGACGAGACGCCTGCCGCGTATACCGGCGGCACCATAGCTGACGCCAATCAGCAGGACGTCGAAGTGACCGAGACCTTCACCACGGCAATGCCGCAGATGCCTGATCTGCCGCCGAATCCGAACGGCACCATGGGCGATCCGTACTCGGCCGACCAGCAGGCCACGACCGCCATGCCGAATGTCGCCGCGCACACCGCAGATCCATACACGCAGCCAGCCACGGCGAATACCCCGCAATACGGCCAGCCGGCCTCCAATCCCTATACACAACCTGCTGCGAATCAGTATGCGCAGCCGGCTGCCGATCCATACACACAGCCGTCCGCCGATCCGTACGGGCAGCAGTACGCGCAGCCGCAATACGGCCAGCCGGCCCCTGGCGCCCCGACATATGCGGCGGTGCCGACGGGCTACATCCCGCGCAACAAGATCCTCGCCGGCCTGCTCGCGCTGTTCTTCGGCGCTTTGGGCATCCACAACTTCTACCTCGGCTTCACCGGCAAGGCGATTGCCCAGGTGCTGCTCACATGCCTCGGCTGGATCGTGTTCGGCCTCGGCCCAATCGCCGCGATCATCTGGTCGATCGTCGAAGGTGTGCAGATCCTCACATCGGACTACGGCACGCCGGCGCACCGCGACGCCCGCGGCGTCGAACTCGTCGACTGACCCATGCCCGCAATCGGCGAAGTCAAGATTCCCGGCGGCAAACTCGTGCGCGTGACGGTTGCGGATGCAGCCGGCACGCGCACATGCCATATCGACGGCGATTTCTTCGCCGCCGGCGAGCGGTCGTCCGCCGCGGCGATCGCGCAGGCCGAAGAGGTGCTCGCCGGGCGTCTTAGCGCACTCGATGCGCCCGGCGTGGCGATCGAACCGTGGTACCGCGCCACCGTGCGCGCGCTCGAACCGATTGTGGAACGCGTGTTGATCGGCGCGAACGCCGAATCCATCGCGCTCGCGGCGTTGCGCGCCCATGCGCAGTGCGCGCCCGAGCCGTTCGCGCAGGCGCTCGCGCGGTTTGAGGGCGAGCGCAACGCGCGCATCCACCGCCAATGGCAGGCCGCACAGCACGGCGAGCACCCCCAGCCGCCGCTGATCGACCCGCGCGAGGTGCACGAGCGCTGGCGTGCGCTCGCCCCCGTGCTCGTGGAGGACCGCCCGCGCATGCCCGAAGAGCAGATGCGCGTGGAGCGCGAATGGTCGCGGCAGGTGGCGCACGGCGCGCGCCCGGCCACGCTGCGCGTGTGGGATTGGGGCGCGCCCGCGGTGGTGTGCGGGGCGTACCAGTCGATCGAAGACGAAGTGCGCCTCGACCAGGCGCGTGGGCGCGGCGTGCACGTGGTGCGGCGCGATTCGGGCGGTGGCGCGATGTACATCGAGCCTGCGCGCACGATCACCGTTTCGTTGTACGCGCCGCTCGGTTTTGTGCAGGGGCTCGATGTGGCGCAATCGTTCCAGTTGTGCGATATGTGGCTCATCGAGGGGCTGCGCGCGTGCGGTGTGCGTGCGTGTTTCGCCGGCCTCAACGACATCGCGGGCCCGCACGGCAAGATCGGCGGGTCGGCGCAGCAGCGCGTGCCCGGGGACCCGGGCTGCGTGCTGCACCACACGACGCTCGCGTACAGCATCGACGCGCGCGCGATGGGCGCCGTGTTGAACACGAGCGCCGAGAAGATGTCTGACAAAGCGGTCAAATCGGCGGTGAAACGCGTGGAGCCGATATGCGCGGGCACGCGGCTCACACGCGCGCAGGTCGTGGCGCGCCTCGTGCGCACGGCGCGCGCATTCGGCGCCTTATGACGCGCGGGGCGCGGCGGGCTGTGGTTCGGTGCGCGGCTGGACTACAATGGAACAACCGTGCGCCCATGGACGGCCCGGGCGCAGGCACACGGTTCGAGCATGAGGTGGTCATGGCGACGCACAACGACGATCAGACGCACAACCCGCTGCTGCACACGGCCCTGTTCAAGCAGGTCTCCGCGCAACAGGCTGAGGAGCTGCTGCCACATATGCACAGCGCTGTGGTGAACAAAGGCGACACGATTTTCCGCGAGGGGGACACCGATCACCGCATGTATGTGATCGAGCAGGGGCGCGTGAAGCTGATCCGGCAGTCGGCGGACAACCGCGTGCAGCTGCTGAGCATCCACACGCGCGGCGAAGTGCTCGGCGAGATTCCCGTGTTCGACCCCGAAGGGGGCCCACGCACGGCGACCGCAGTGGCGATGCTCAATGGCACCAAAGTGGTGTGGCTCGAACACGACGCGCTGTTCGCGTGGCTCAACGCGCACCCGCGCGTGGCCGTCGACATGCTGCAGGTGCTGGCGAACCGCCTGCGCCTGAACAACGAGCGGATCGCGGACCTGGTGTTCATGGACGTACCCGCGCGCTTGGCGAAGACACTGCTCAATCTGGCGGCGCGCTTCGGCAAGCCGGTCGAGGCGGGGCTGCAGGTGCCGCACGACCTGACGCAGGAGGAGATGGCGCAGCTTGTGGGGTCGTCCCGCGAAACAGTGAACAAGGCGCTCATGGATTTTGCCAACCGCGGATGGATCGCGCGTGAGGGGCGCACGATCATCATCTACCAGCCGGGCAAACTGATCCGCCGCTCGCAGCACTAGCGCGGGCGGTTGCGCACATTGCGTGAGCATTGCGGGGAAGCTGTGGACGCAGTAGAGCCGACCATTTAGAATGGTCAGCATGCCGAAGCCGAACAAGAAGAAATCCCTGACTGGAATGCGCGTGCTTGCGCTCGCGCTCGCGTTCATCACCCTGTGCATTGCGGGCGGTGTGACGATGAGCGTGCTGTTCCTGCCCGCGGTGATGGGCGCGAACAATGTGGCCAAAGCGGTGGCCCCGTCGATGCAGGTGGAAGGCATTGACTTCGATGTGACGAATCTGCCGCAGAAATCGACGATGTACGCGAGCGACGGCAAGACCGTGATTGCGGAGTTCTATGCGCAGAACCGCGAAGTGGTGCCGCTCAAAGACATCTCCAAACCGATGATGCAGGCCGTGGTGGCCCGCGAGGACAAGCGCTTCTGGGAGCATTCGGGCGTGGATGTGCAGGGCGTGATGCGCGCGTTCGTGCAGACCTACATGCGCAAGGGCGACCAGCAGGGCGGTTCGTCGCTGACGCAGCAGTACGTGAAGAACGTGCTCGCCACCAAGGCGCGCGACAACAACGACCCGATCGCCGCATACCATGCCACCGAAGACACGATCGCGCGCAAGCTGCGCGAGATGCTCATCTCGGTGCAGATGGAGAAGAAGTATTCGAAGCAGGAGATCTTGCAGGGGTACCTGAACATCGCGCAATTCGGCAGCAATTCGCTGTACGGCGTGCAGGCGGCGGCGGAACGGTATTTCGACACGACCGCAGACAAACTGAATGTGGTGCAGGCGGCCACGATCGCCATGATCACGAAGAACCCGTCGAAATACGACCCTTCGATTCCAGAGAACCAGGAAGAGGCGCAGAAGCAGCGCAACATCACGCTCCAACTGATGCACGACCAAGGCTTCATCACGCAGAAGGAGTACGAGGAGGCCGTGAACACGCCGCTTGTCGACACGCTGCATTTGACGAGCGTGAGCCGCGGCTGCATGGCCGCGAAGTACGACGCCGGCTATTTCTGCGATTACGTGGTGCACAAGATCGAGAACTCGCCCGAATTTGGCAAGACGGCGGAAGACCGTGAGCGCCTGCTGCAGGAGGGCGGCCTCAAGATCGTGACGACGCTCGACCTGGATGCGAACGCGGCGATGATGGACGTGGCGAACGCCACAATCCCGGCGGCCGATTCGAGCGGCATGGAGATCGTGATGGCCTCGGTGAAGCCCGGCACCGGCGAAGTGCTCGGCTTCGGCCTCAACCGCACCTATGACGCGACCGACGCGGCGGCCACCGACCCCACACGCTCGTCGATGAACTACGCGGTGGACCAGATCGACGGCGGCGGCCAGGGCTTCCAGATCGGTTCGTCGTGGAAGCCGATCAACCTCGTGGCGTGGATGCAGCAGGGCCGTTCGATCAACGAAAGCCTTGTGGCGCCCACCGACTTCCTGACGAACAGGTTCTCGTGCAACGGCTACCAGGGCGGCACCGACAACTGGCATGTGACAAACGCGTTGACGAACGGCACGGTTTCGCCGGAAAGCCCGTTCCTCGGCCTCGTTCATTCGCATAACACGACGATGGCGGCGATGGGCGCGCAGATCGGCCTGTGCGCGGTGGCCGACGCCGCGAAGTCGCTCGGCTACCACAATTCGAAGATCGGGCAGGAAGACGTCTACAGCGACATCTCGATGCACCCCGCGCTGCTGATCGGCGGCACCACCTCGGTCTCGCCGCTCACGATGGCCAACGTGTACGCTACGATCGCGGCCGACGGCGTCGAGTGCACGCCGGTGGCGATCAAGTCGGCCGAGGACTCCGACGGCAACAAGCTCGAGGTGCCGCAGGCGAACTGCCACCAGGCGGTGGACAAGGAGATCATCCAGACGCTCGCGTACACGATGAACCAGGGCGTGACGCGCCCTGACGGTGCCGCCCGCGCCGCCCAGCTGGCCGACAATCGCAAGACCTTCGCGAAAACCGGTACGAACGAGAACATGTATGTGACCACGGGCGGGTTCATCCCGCACCAGATCGCCACGTTCGTGCTCGTCGGCGATGTGCAGGACCCGATCAACCACCCGATCGAGAACATCGCGATCAACGGTGAATACCACGGGTACTGGGATGGTTCAACAATCGCCGCGCCTGCGTTCAGCAAGACCGTGAGCCAATACGCGGCGAAGAAAAACCTGCCGATGGACAACGACTACGGCCAGGCCGCGGACAAGTACATGAAGCAGGTGGGCGTGTCGAGATTGCAGAACGGCAACACGCTGCAAGGCACGCAGCAGGGACAGTTGCAGCAGCAACAGAACCAGCAGACCCGGTGACCCCGGTTCTATGAGCCCTGCCAACAGTGATTGAGGTGGCGGCGCATCCATGCGGGTGCGCCGCCACCTCCATATGCGGTGTGGTAGGGTGGCGGGGTATGGGCAAAGCACAACCACATACCAAGAACACCAAGAAATCCAAGAAAACCAAAGCGGTGCAACCAGCGGCCGCGGCAACGGAGCCGGCGCTGTTTACCCCGATCACGCTGCGTGGCATGACCGCACGCAACCGCGTATGGCTGCCGCCGATGGACATGTATTCGGCGTTCGCGTGCGACGGCCGGCCCACCGCCTTCCACTACCAGCACTATGTCTCCCGTGCGATGGGCGGGTTCGGCCTCATCATCGTCGAATCGACCGCGGTCACGCCTGACGGGCGCATCTCGCCGTGCGACCTGGGTTTGTGGGAAGACGGGCAGATCGACGCGTACCGGTGGGTCACCGACGGCATCAAACAGGCCGGCGCCGTGCCCGCGATCCAGCTCAACCACGCCGGACGCAAAGGCTCGACCGGCTGCTTCGCAATCGGATACGATGGGCAGACCGTGCCGGCCGACAAAGGCGGTTGGCGCACCGTGGGTCCCTCCGACCTGCCGTTCGGCGATCTGCAGGCGCCGCGCGCGTTGAGCGTGGACGAGATCCACGGAATCGTGCACCGCTTCCGTGACGCCGCATGGCGCGCGATGACCGCCGGGTTCGAGGCGATCGAGATCCACGCCGCGCATGGGTACCTGCTTTCGGAGTTCCTCGATCCGCTGGTCAACACGCGCGACGACGAGTATGGCGGATCGCTCGCCAACCGCATGCGCATGCTCGTGGAGGTCGTGGACGAGGTGCGAGGCGTGATCCGCGACGACATGCCGCTCTTCGTGCGCATCTCAGCGACCGACTGGGCCGAGGGCGGCTGGGACGCTGACCAGAGCGTGGAGTTGGCGTGCACGCTCAAGGACCATGGCGTGGACCTAGTCGACGTGTCGACGGGCGGCCTGATCGACGGCGTGACGATCCCGGTCAAGCCGGGCTATCAGGTGCCGTTCGCCGACCGCATCCGCGCGAAGGCCGGTGTGCCGACGACGGCGGTCGGCCTGATCACCAAGCCACGGCAGGCGCAGAAGATCGTGGCGCACGGGCAGGCCGACGCCGTGGAGATCGGACGCGCCGCCCTGCGCGACCCGTACTGGCCTCTGCGCGCCGCCGCGAAACTGGGCGTCGGGCGCGCGCGGATCCCATACCCGCCGCAGTACTTGCGCGGCGCGTGGTGATCAGGCGTCGACGCCGACGGCTTCGCCCACATGCGCGAAGCCGTCGCGCTTGAGCAGCTCCGCCAAGCCACGCTTGAGCACGGTGATCTGCTGCGGCCCGCGGTACATGAGCGCGGTGATGAACATGACGAGCGACGAGCCGGCACGGATCTTGTCGTAGGCCTGCTGCGGCGTGAATACACCGCCGACCCCCGCGATCGCGAAGCGCTGGCCGTAGTCGCGGTAGACGCGGCGGATCAGTTCGGTGCTTTCGACCGTGCACGGACCGCCCGAAAGGCCGCCAAGCCAGTCGCGCGGGATGTTCATGCCGGTGCGGTCCTTCTGCAGGTTGGCGATCGTGACGCCCTGCACATTGTGTTCGGCGAGCACGTCGAGCAGCTCCTTGAACTCGGGCCACGTCTTGTTGAGCGGCATCTTGACGAGCGTGGGCTGCGGGCGGTCGATCTTGTCGAGTTCGGTGAACAGGCGGTCGAGCGCGTTGGGGTCCGCGGTGAACGGTTCGCCCACTGTGGTGTTGGGGCATGAGATGTTCACTTCGACCATCGCGGTGCGGCCGGCCGCGCGGCGCATCGAGATGCAGTAGTCCTCGATGCCTTCGTCCAGGTCGCCCACCAGATGGTCGTTCGTGCGGGCGATCGACACGGACATCTGCATCGTCTTCGTCTTGCTCCACGCCCGCTGCGCGCGGTCGATCACCTCGGCGGAACCGAGGTTGGCCAGGCCCACGTGCACCATCATCGAATCGTATTCGGGCAGGCGGTGGAACCACGGGCGCGCGTTGCCCTGGCACGGGCGCGACGTGGTCGATCCCACGGTCTCGAAGCCGAAGCCGGCATTGTCGAGCAGCGTGGACATCTCGCAGTTCTTGTCGAGGCCGGCGGACAGCCCGAAGGGGTTGGCGAAGTGCACGCCCATCGCTGTGGTCTCGAGCACCGGGTCGGTGTAGTCGAGCATCGTGCGCAACAGCCACATGAGCGGCGGCACGCGGCGTGTGACATCGCAGAAGCGGATCATCTGGTCGTGCGCCACATCGGGCGTGTGGTTGAACACGGCGTACGGTTTGACCACGTTTTTGTAGGCGAAGGTGAAAAGGTCGGTCGTGGCCTTGTTGACGGCGTCGTGCAGACTATGCTCAGATACATAAGACATGCGTCCATTGTGCCACGAACGGCCGTGCGCGTCGAGGCCCGCGGGGCCGTGGGGCAGGGGAGGGCGGCCGGTTCACGCCGGGCGCACCGCACCGCGACACACTACAGTCGTGGCATAGCCGAAAGCAGGAGGTGGAGCAGATGACGGATCGCGTATGCGTGGTCATGCCAACGTACAACGAGCGCGACAACCTGGAGCCCACGCTCACCGGCGTCTTTGTGCAGAACCCGGGCGTGGACGTGCTCATTGTGGACGACGCCTCGCCCGACGGCACCGGCACGCTCGCCGACGTGATCTCGAAGGCCACCAACATGGCGCCGCAGCTGAGCGTGCGTGTCAAGCCCGGCGCGCAGTCGAGCGACGTGGGCTTCGAGCGTGACGGCAAGAACGCCAAGGTGCTTTCCGACGCGCGCGTGAGCACGCCGGACCTGAAGATCGCGAACCGCATCAACGGCTGCACGATGGATTCGCGCGTGTTCGTATTGCACCGCAAAGGCAAGCTGGGGCTCGGCTCGGCGTATGTGGACGGCTTCACATGGGCGCTCGGGCACGGCTATACGCTGATTTGCGAGATGGACATGGACGGCTCGCACCGCCCCGACGACCTCAAGCGCATGCTCGACCGGATTGAGGGGGACGCGAACATCGACCTTGTGCTGGGCTCGCGGCGTGTGCCCGGCGGCACGACCGAGAACTGGCCGTGGTACCGCGACCTCATCAGCCGCATGGGCTCGCAGTACGCGCGCCTCATGCTCGGGCTCAAGGTGCGCGACATGACGTCGGGGTTCCGCGTCTACCGCGCGGGCATCCTGCGCAAGGTGAACCTGCGCAGTATCGAAGACAACGGCTACGTGTTCCAGATCGACATGACCCGGCGTGTGGTCGCCGCCGGCGGCACCGTGGTGGAGATGCCGATCGTGTTCCCCGAACGCGCGCGCGGCGAATCGAAGATGGATGGGTCGATCGTGCGCGAGGCGATGGACAAGGTGACGCGCTGGGGCTTCGCGCGCATGCATCGCCAGCTGCACGACCCCAACGAGATCCCGCGCGAGATCACCGACTCCAAGCGCCAGATCGAGGACGGCCCTGACGAGATGCTCGACGACGAGCTGGTGGACGAGGCCGAGGCGAACATCGACTGAATTGTTCGCAATGTGGACATGTGAATGTGCGATTGAGTGCGGTTTTGTTGGGAAACACGCTGAAATGCGCAAACTGAGTTGGTGTTTGGGAGATAATGTGAGATAATGTTCGCATGATTTCCTCACAACGTCAGCATCTGATCCTGAGCCGCCTGCGTACGCGCGGTGCGGTGCGCATTACCGCGCTTTCGAAGGAACTCGGTGTCTCGGCCATGACGATCCGCCGCGACATCGCCGATCTGGCCGACAAAGGCCTGCTCAAGCGCGTCCACGGCGGCGCCGTCTCCACGAGCACGCTGCTGAGCGAGCCGCTGTTCTCCGTCAAATCGCAGATGGAGCTCGGGCTCAAGGACGCGATCGCACAGCGTGCGATCGAGTACGTCTCGCCGGGCGATGTAATCGCGATCGGCGGCGGCACGACCGCCTACGTGTTCGCCCAGCACCTGCTCGAATCGCAGCGCGCCAACGGCATCACGATCCTCACGAACTCGATTCCCGTGGCCGAGCTCGTGCAGGCGCTCGAATCCAAGGACGTCGAGGTGATCGTGACCGGGGGCGTGATCACACGCTCGAATTCGCTCGTGGGGCCGATCGCCGACAAGGTGATCGCCTCGCTGCGCGTCAATACCGTGTTCCTCGGCACACACTCGGTCTCGGTGCCGCGCGGTTTCCTGATGCCCAATTCGCTCGAAGCGGCCACCGACATGGCCATGATGGACATCGCGGACCGCACGATCATCCTGACCGACCACACGAAGTGGAGCAGCACATCGCTTTCGCTGTTCGCCCGCTTTGACCAAGTGGACACGGTGATCACCGACGACGGGCTCGACCCGGACTCGGCGACCAAGACGCGCGACCTCGTCAAGGAACTCGTGCTCGCCCACGGCGCGGACGAGGCCGACGATGAGCTGCCCGAAGACTGAGCGGCCCACACCAACCCAAGTCCGGCGCCGCCTTCGCGGCGCGCCGGCAACACCCCAACCAGCAGCACAACACAAGAGGACACCGATGTCTCAATTCGCCCACTACCAGCCGGGCGAATATGCGCAGGAGCATATTCGCATCACCCCCACCACGCTGTCCGACGGCCGCGAGTTCTTCTATCTCGACGACGAGCCCGACTACGTCTCCGGCAAGAAGACGCGCCAGCTCGTCGACCCGCGCGACCTGCCCTACCGCTTCGCGCCGCACCTGGACGCGGACGGCAACGACGTGCCGTATGCCGCACCGCAGATGCGCCGCGACCCGCTCACCGGCGACTGGATCCCGATGGCCACGGCCCGCATGAACCGGCCGATCACGATCGGCCCCGGCGCCACCGCCACCGGCAACCCGCTCGCCGCGCGCAAACCGGGCGACCCCTACCAGGACGGCGAAGTGCCGGACACCGATTACGACGTGGTCGTCTTCGAGAACCGCTTCCCTTCGATGGTGCAGGTGCCGGGCGTGCCCAACGAGACGGTGGACGTGGACGGCAGCCCGCTGTGGCTCCAGCGCCCGGCGTCCGGCCGTTGCGAGGTCATCTGTTTCGACCCCAACGAGCACGGCCTGCCCGCCGACCTGCCGGTCGAACGCCTGCGCACCGTTGTGGAGGCATGGGCGTTCCGCACCGCCGAACTGAGCGCGATCGACGGCCTCGAGCAGGTCTACGTCTTCGAAAACCACGGGCAGGAGATCGGCGTCTCGCTCGCGCACCCGCACGGCCAGATCTACGCCTACCCGTTCATCGCCCCCAAGCTCGAGCAGGAGCTCAAGCACACCGAGGCCTACCACGAGCGCACCGGCGGCAATCTGCTCGCCGACATCATGCGCGCCGAGATCGACGCCGGCGAGCGCGTGATCATGCGCAACGGCAGCTGGGTGGCCTACGTGCCGGCGGCCGCGCGCTGGCCCCTCGAGGTGCAGGTGCAGCCGCTGCGCGACGTGCGCACCCTTGACGAGCTCAACGATCAGGAGCGCTGGGACCTGGCGCAGATGTATTCGCAATTGCTCAAGCGCGGCAACATGTTCTTCGACACCGGCGACGGCAAGGGCATGGACCTGCCGTACATCGCCGCATGGCACCAGGCACCCGTGCGCGACCCGCGCGGCGAGCACTACCGTCTCAACCTGCAGTTCTTCTCGTTCCGCCGCGCGGCCAACAAGATCAAGTACCTCGCCGGTTCGGAATCGGGTATGGCCGCGTGGGTGAGCGACACGACGCCCGAACTCATCGCGCAGCGCTTCCACGAACTCGGCGCGGTCGACCTCGACTAGGCGCGCCCCCGCACAACAGACGACAGAAGGGACCATCATGACCACTGCAGTGGAATTCATCGAGCCGATGGGCGACGCCGACGGCGCCGCCCGCGCCGCCGCGCTGTTCGAAGCGCGCTTCGGCATGGCGCCGGCGGGCGTGTGGGCCGCGCCGGGCCGTGTGAACCTGATCGGCGAACACACCGACTACAACGGCGGCCTGTGCCTGCCGATCGCATTGCCGCACCGCACCTATGTGGCGCTCGCCCCGCGCGAAGACACGACCGTGCGCGTCATCTCCGACATGACGCCCAGCGAGATGACCATGGCCGATCTGGACGGCCTCGGCGCAGGCGGCGTGGACGGCTGGGGCGCCTACCCGATCGGCGTGGCCTGGGCGTTGCGCGAAGCCGGTTTCGACGAGGTACGCGGGTTCGACGCCGTGTTCAGCTCGTGCGTGCCGCTCGGCTCCGGCCTGAGCTCGTCGGCCGCGATGACCTGCTCGACCGCGCTCGCGCTCGACGATGTGTATGGACTCGGGTTCGGCGGCAGCGATGAAGGGCGCATCACACTGATCGACGCGGCCGTGATGGCCGAGAACGAGATGGCGGGGGCGTCGACCGGCGGCCTCGACCAGAACGCCTCGATGCGCTGCACGGCCGACCACGCGATCCGCCTCGACTGCATGCCCGGGCTGACCGCCGCGGAAAGCGTGCGCCAGGAGCCGTTCGACCTTTCGGCGTACGGGCTTGAGCTGCTCGTGCTCGACACGCAGGCGCCCCACCAGCTCAACGACGGCCAGTACGAGGCGCGGCGCACGATGTGCGAAGAGGCCGCGCGGATCCTCGGTGTGCCGAACCTGCGCATGGCGGCCGACCAGGTGAACGCGGCGGCCGATCCCGCCGCGGCGCTCGAGGATGTGCTGGGGCGGCTCGATGACGAGACGATGCGCAAGCGCGTGCGTCATGTGGTCACCGAAATCGGCCGTGTGGACGACTTCGTCGACGCGTTCGGCCGAGGCGATATCGAGACGGCCGGCGCGTTGTTCAACGCGTCGCATGATTCGCTGCGTGACGATTACGAGGTGACCGTGCCCGAACTCGACGTGGCCGTGGCCGTGGCGCGCGACGAGGGCGCATACGGCGCGCGCATGACCGGCGGCGGCTTCGGTGGCTCGATCATCGCGCTCGTCAACGCAGGCGAAAGCCGCCGCATCGCGCAGGCGATCGCCGACGAATTCGCGCGCCGTGGGTTCGATGCGCCGCGCGCATTGCCGGCGCGCGCCTCGCGGTCGGCGCACCGCGTAGACGACTGACACGCGCGCATGACCGGCGGCCGTGCGGGGGAGTCCCCATGCGGCCGCCGTGCGTTATGCATAGTGAGAAGTCGTGAAGATTTGGGACGCCCCATGGTGCCCGGCGCGCAAAGCGATTATGCTCACAAGGCAGAAGAGTGCCGTGGGGCGTGCGCGAGCGCGCCCCGGGAAGACATGCAGCAGGGGTGACGCACGCCAGATGAACGAACAGCCGAACGACGCGACCACACACACCACGCAGGACATGGGGCTGGACGGGCTGCCGCAGTTCGCCGACGGGCCGCAGGGCGATGTGCCGCCACAGCCGGCGGCGCCCGAAGCGAAAGCCGCCGCGCAGCGGCGCAGCAACCGGCAGTTCATCGCGATCCTGGTGGCGATGAGCGTCATGCTCGTCGTGGGTGTGGGCCTGATCCTGTACCCGACCGTGGCCGACGCGTGGAACCGCCATGTGGCGAGCCGCGTGGTCGCCGGCTACGTGGAGCAGGTGGCCGACACGTCCAAGGAGGACCGCGAAGCCCAGCTCGCCCGTGCGCGCGCATACAACGAGTCGCTTGTGGGGCGCGGCGTGACGCGCTTCCTACCGACCGAAGAGGAGAAGAAGGAATACAATTCGATCCTCGACATCACCGGCACCGGCATCATGGGCTATGTGACGATCCCGAAGATCGACGCGCGCCTGCCGATCTACCATGGCACCGACGAAGCGGTGCTGCAGATTGCCTCGGGGCATATGGAGGGCTCGAGCTTCCCG
The DNA here is from genome assembly GCF_000771225.1 of Bifidobacterium pseudolongum subsp. pseudolongum DSM 20099. Classification (GTDB taxonomy): domain Bacteria; phylum Actinomycetota; class Actinomycetes; order Actinomycetales; family Bifidobacteriaceae; genus Bifidobacterium; species Bifidobacterium pseudolongum. The sequence goes on along the minus strand of NZ_JDTZ01000009.1, from coordinate 452 downwards.
ATCGGCGGCGAATCCACGCACGCCGTGCTCACCGGCCACACCGGCCTGCCGAGCGCGATGCTGTTCACCGGCATCGACACCCTGGAAAAGGGTGACACGTTCACCGTCACCGTGTATGACGACGTGCTCACCTACGAGGTCGAAGAGACGCACGTGGTGCTGCCCGACAACGTGAAGAACCTCGAGATCCAGAAGGGGCGCGACCTTGTCAGCCTCGTCACTTGCACGCCGTACGGCGTCAACTCGCACCGCCTCATCGTGACCGGCACGCGCATCCCCACTCCGGAGGAGGCGAAGCACGCGACGTACGAGAACAAGGCGTTGAAGCAGGATATGCTCATCACCGTCATCATCACCGTGGCCACGATCGCCGCGCTCGTGACGGTCTTCACCGTGCAGCGCAGGCGCCTGCGCGGTGCGGGCAAGCCGTCGCGCCACGCGAGGGGCAGGCA
>NZ_JDTZ01000008.1 GCF_000771225.1 Bifidobacterium pseudolongum subsp. pseudolongum DSM 20099 | reverse complement strand
CCGTGCGCACGGCGCCCGCCGGCGCGTTGCGTTCTGACATGCGGGAAAAGCGCGTGGTTGGCGCAAGCGTTCCCTATACTGGGGCATTGCCGTATAGTTTGCGACCAGGGAGTTCCATGAACAAGGCAATCATCACCGTCGTCGGCCAAGACACCGTCGGCATCATCGCGCGCGTATGTACGTACCTTTCCGAGCACCACACGAACGTGCTCGACATCTCACAGACGATCATCGACGGGTTCTTCAACATGATGATGATCGTCGATTATTCGGACGCGGACGTGGCGTTCGAGACGATTGTGGAAGACCTCGAGGCGCTCGGTGAGGACATCGGCGTGCGCATCCGCTGCCAGCGCGAGGAGATCTTCACCAAGATGCACCGCGTCTGAACGCACGGGAACGGAAGGGAAGAACCATGCTGAATATCATGGAAGTCCATGAGACGAACCAGATGATTGAGCAGGAGAAGCTCGACGTGCGCACCATCACGATGGGCATCAACCTCATGGATTGCGCGCGTGCCGACGTGGACGAGACCTGCGAGGCGATCTATGCGAAGATCACGCATTACGCCAAGGACCTCGTGTCCACCGGCGAATCGATTGAACGCGACTTCGGCATCCCGATCGTCAACAAGCGCATCACCGTCACGCCGATCGCGCTCGTGGGCGCGAGCTGCTGCAAAACAAGCGGCGACTTCGTCAAGATCGCGCACGCGCTCGACCGCGCCGCGAAGACCGTGGGCGTCGACCTGATCGGCGGCTATTCCGCGCTCGTCTCGAAGTCGATGACCCCGGCCGAAGAGCTCCTCATCCGGTCGCTGCCGGCCGCGCTGAGCGAGACCGACATCGTCTGCTCGTCGGTCAACGTCGGATCGACGAAAACCGGCATCGACATGAACGCCGTCGAGATGCTCGGCCACATCATCAAGGAGATCGCCGAAGCGACCGCCGACATTGATTCGTACGGCTGCGTCAAATTCGTGGCGTTCTGCAACGCGCCCGACGACAACCCGTTCATGGCGGGCGGCTTCCACGGCGTGACCGAAGGCGATGCGGTCATCAACGTGGGAGTCTCCGGCCCGGGTGTGGTCTCCCGTGCGCTCGATGCCGCGGAAGGCAAGGACTTCGAGTTCCTGTGCGAAACGATCAAGCGCACCGCGTTCAAGATCACGCGCGTCGGCCAGCTCGTGGCCCAAGAGGCGTCGAAGCGCCTCGGCCTGCCCTTCGGCATCATCGACCTCTCGCTCGCGCCCACCCCGGCCGTCGGCGATTCGGTCGGCGAAGTGCTCGAGAAAATGGGGCTGGCGCAGGTGGGTGGCCCCGGCACCACGGCTGCGCTCGCGATGCTCAACGACCAGGTGAAGAAGGGCGGCATCATGGCGTCGTCGTACGTCGGTGGCCTGTCCGGCGCGTTCATCCCGGTCTCGGAAGACAAGAACATGATCGACGCCGCACAATCCGGCTGCCTGACGATCGAGAAGCTTGAGGCCATGACGTGCGTGTGCTCGGTGGGCCTCGACATGATCGCGATCCCCGGTGACACGCCTGCCTCGACGATCTCGGGCATCATCGCCGACGAATCGGCGATCGGCATGGTCAACCAGAAGACGACGGCCGTGCGCATCATCCCGGTCGTGGGCAAGACCGTGGGCCAGATGGCCAATTTCGGCGGCCTCATGGGCTATGCGCCGATCATGCCGGTCAACACGGCGAGCTGCGAGGCCTTCGTGACCCGCGGCGGCCGCATTCCGGCGCCGATTCATAGTTTTAAGAATTGAGCAACACCCCACAATCGCGATTGGGCGCACATCAACCGGTTGATGTGCGCCCAATCGCGATTGTGGGGTAGGTGTGGTTATTGACCTCCCTTAAACCCCAATTGCCGCCATGCCTCGTAGATCGCGATCGACGCGCAGTTCGTCAGGTTGAGGCTGCGCAGGCTCGGGCGCATCGGCAGGCGCACCTGTTCGGCCACATGCGGGCCGAACATGATGTCGGTCGGGTCGGGGATGTTGCCCGGTTCGGGCCCGAACAGCAGGATGTCGGTCGGCTTGTACTCGACGTCCGTGTACAGCTTGGTCGCATGAGCCGTGAACGCGATGATGCGCGACTCGGGCATCGACTCGACGAGGTTGTCGAAATCCGGGTGCAGCACCACATGCGCCATGTCGTGGTAGTCCAGCCCGGCGCGGCGCAGCTTGGTGTCGCGCAGGTTGAACCCCAGAGGCTCCACAAGGTGCAGGATCGTGCCGGTCACCGCGCACAGGCGGATCGCCGACCCGGTGTTGCCGGGGATGCGCGGCGAGTAATAGCACAGGTGCGGGGTCGTCGTCTCCATCGTGGCCGCGGCCTCGGGCGAGAGCATCGCGTCGACGACCGAGATCGGGTTGCCGTGCGCGTCGGTCACCAGTTCGTCGGGGCCGTAATTCGACTTGCGGTAGCCGTATTCGAACATCTTCTCCACGCGCGCCTCGGGCGCGGTATTGTCTGCATTCGTCACGCGGTCCACGATATTGCGCTCAAGCGACAGCGCGGCCTTGTGCACGGGCGGTGCGCCCCGCTAGAATAGCGGTTTTATGACAACACAGACCCGTTCCACACTCGACGAGGCGTTCGTGCGCGAACTCGCCCGCGCCGGCGTGCGCGCGCCGCTGTTCGCCTGGTGGGACGAGCACGCGCGCGCCCTGCCATGGCGCAACGGCCAGACGACGCCGTGGGGCGTGCTCGTGTGCGAGGTGATGAGCCAGCAGACGCAGATGAGCCGCGTGGTGCCGTATTGGCAGGCGTGGATGAGCCAATGGCCCACCGCGCGCGCCCTGGCCGGCGCGCCGAAGGCCGACGTGATCCAGGCGTGGGGGCGTCTCGGCTATCCGCGGCGCGCACTGCGGCTGCAGGAATGCGCGCGCGTGGTGACCGAGGAATACGGCGGCGAGCTGCCGCGTGCATACAGCGAATTGATGGCGTTGCCGGGCGTGGGCGATTACACGGCGAGCGCCGTGATGAGCTTCGCGTACGGCGAGCGCATCGCCGTCGTCGACACGAACATCCGCCGTGTGCTGAGCCGCGTGTTTTTGGGCGAGGAGTCGCTTGGCGGCTCGGCGTCGCCGCTCGAGCGCGCGCTCGCCGATTGCGTGCTGCCGGCGGCGGCGCGCGATGCGACGACGTGGAACCAGGCGGTCATGGAGCTGGGGGCGCTTGTCTGCACGGCGAAGCAGCCGCAGTGCGAGGTGTGCCCGGTGCGCGCGCAATGCCGTTTTTTCGCGGCCGGCCTGCCGAATCTGGGGCAGCGGCGCACGCGCCCACGCCAGCGGTTCGCCGGCACGGACCGGCAGGTGCGCGGGCGCGTGCTGCACGCGCTGCGCGAACTGGAGCCCGAGGCGGGTGGCGTGCTCGTGTATGAGCGCGTGGCGGAGCTGTGGCCGGACCGCGCGCAGCTCGACCGGTGCATCGCCTCGCTCGACGAGGACGGGTTGATCGAGATCCTGCCGGGACACGCGCTGCGGCTGCCGCAATAGCGGCGGCGTGAACATGGCGGGCGCCCCCGGTAGACTGGTGCGCATGCCCAGCCAATCCTCCCCGAGCGCAGCCAAGTCGCGCAAACGCCGCCTGTCGAAACGGCAGCGGCAGATGTACCGCCGCAGGCGCATCGCCGTGCTTGTGGGGCTTGTGGTGTTCCTCGCGTTGGGCGCGTTCTGTGTGTACAGCCTGGTGCGCGGCGCCTCGCTTGTGCCGGCATGGGTGGGCGCGGGTGAGCGCATGGCGGTCACGCGCGCCACGGAGCCGCCGGCGCCGGTGCACAAAAGCAAGGTGCGCGTGTGTTCGGCGAACGACATCGAACTGGCGCTCGACCCGGCTTCGACGTCGGTGCCTGTCGGCGGTTCGCTGGAGTTCACGGCGCGCATCACGTATACAGGCAACGACCCGGCCGGCTGCTATGTGGACGGCGCGGACGACGGGCGCGTGCTGCAGATCAGTTCGGGGAGCGACGTGGTGTGGCGTTCGGACGCGTGCGAGGCGGCATACCGTCCGCTGTTGATGATGCAGGGCGTGGACGACGAGCAGAAGATGACGTGGAACACCGTGCGTTCCGGCGCCGAATGCGTGGCCGAAGGGGACCTGCCGCATGTGGACCGCGGCACGTACGTGGCGCAGCTTGTACTCAAGGACGACCCGAAGGTGATGAGCAAGCCGGTCACCATAACCGTCGAATAAGCTCGAACATGTGATATTCCTCACATTTTGGAATGTGGGGTATGCGTCAATCGTTGGAAATGATAGTATTGTGTTTCCGTGTGTAAGTATGTCATATAGCGGGCATGCTGCCAAAGACGAAGCGCCCGCGAATCGGCATATGGTGGCCGCCGCGGCGCTTTCCCGGTTGAACAAGCAAGACAACTAGCAGCGATTAAGGAACGTCCATTGTCTGAGACTACGACGAACACCACTTCCATCATCGCGCGCGCCGACCAGCGGGACATCGACCTGCACAAGGCTTCGGATCGCGTGAACTTCGGCTCCATCGCCGAACCCATCAAGGTGCCATACCTGCTTGGCGTGCAGACCGACAGCTTTGACTGGCTCATCGGCAACGAGCGCTGGCAGCAGCGCGTGGCCGAGGACGAGGCGGCCGGCACCAACACCGTGCCGCACATCTCCGGCCTCGACGAGGTCTTCCAGGAGATCTCGCCGATCGAGAACTTCGCTCAGACCATGAGCCTGACCTTCTCCGACCCGTACTTCGAGGAACCGCGCCACACGGTGCAGGAGTGCAAGGAGAAGGACTACACCTATTCCGCCCCGCTCTACGTGAACGCCGAATTCGAGAACGGCGAGACTGGCGAGATCAAGTCGCAGACCGTGTTCATGGGCGACTTCCCGCTGCAGACGCCGCACGGCACGTTCATCATCGGCGGCACCGAGCGCGTCATCGTCTCGCAGCTCGTGCGCTCCCCGGGTGTGTACTTCGACCGCCAGCCGGACCGCACGTCCGACAAGGAGGTCTTCGGTGCGAAGATCATCCCGAGCCGTGGCGCATGGCTCGAGTTCGAGATCGACAAGCGTGACTTCCTGGGCGTGCGTGTGGACCGCAAGCGCAAGCAGTCGGCCATCGTGTTCCTCATGGCGATCGGCATGACCCGCAGCGAGATCCGCAAGTCCTTCGAAGGCTACCCGCTTGTGCTCGACGCGCTCGAGAACGAGAAGATCGACACGCAGGAAGAGGCCCTCGTGGACCTCTACCGCAAGATCCGCCCGGCCGACGCCGCCACCCCGGAAGCCGGCAAGAACCTGCTCGACTCCTTCTACTTCAACACCAAGCGCTACGATCTGGCCCGTGTCGGCCGCTACAAGATCAACCGCAAGCTCGGTCTGGAGATGGACTACAACGACCGCAGCCTGAGCCGCGAAGACATCATCGCCACGATCAAGTACCTCGTCTCGCTGCACGCGGGCGCGGCCACGTTCCCGGGCAAGCGCGACGGTGAAGACGTCGAGCTGCGCGTGGACGTGGACGACATCGACCACTTCGGCAACCGCCGCATCCGCCAGGTGGGCGAGCTGATCCAGAACCAGCTGCGCACCGGCCTGAGCCGCATGGAGCGCGTGGTGCGCGAACGCATGACGACGCAGGACGCCGAGGCGATCACGCCGCAGTCGCTGATCAACATCCGTCCGGTCAACGCGACGATCAAGGAGTTCTTCGGCACTTCGCAGCTCTCGCAGTTCATGGACCAGAACAACCCGCTCGCGGGCGTGACGAACAAGCGCCGTCTGTCTGCGCTGGGCCCCGGCGGCCTGTCGCGCGACCGCGCGTCGATGGAAGTGCGCGACGTGCACCCCTCGCACTTCGGACGCATGTGCCCGATCGAATCCCCTGAAGGCCCGAACATCGGCCTGATCGGCTCGCTCGCCACCTTCGGCCGCATCAACCCCTTCGGCTTCATCGAGACGCCGTACCGCAAGGTCGTCAACGGCCATGTGACCGACGAGGTCGTGTACATGACCGCAGACCGCGAGGTCGAGCACGTGATCGCCCAGGCCAACCAGAAGCTCGACGAGAACGGCAACTTCGTGGAGAAGGAAGCGCTTGTGCGTGACGCCGCCGGCGAGGCGGAGGACGTGCCGGTCGAGATGGTCGACTTCATGGACGTCTCCCCGCGCCAGATGGTCTCCGTCGGCGCCTCGCTCATCCCGTTCCTCGAGCACGACGAGGGCCACCGAGCGCTGATGGGCACCAACATGCAGCGCCAGGCCGTGCCGCTCATCAAGTCGGAGCGCCCGCTCGTGGGCACCGGTGCCGAATGGAGCGCCGCGGTGGACTCCGGCGACGTGATCCTGGCCGAAAAGCCCGGCGTCGTCACCTACGTCTCCGCCGACATCATCCGCGTGATGAACGACGACGGCACGACGAGCTCCTACAAGCTCGCGAAGTTCCAGCGTTCGAACCAGACGACGTGCTACAACCAGGTGCCGCTCATCCACGACGGCGAACGCGTGGAGGAGGGCACGGTGCTCGCCGACGGCCCGGCCACCGAAAAGGGTGAGATGGCCCTCGGCAAGAACCTGCTCGTCGCGTTCATGCCGTGGAACGGCTACAACTACGAAGACGCCGTGATCATCTCGCAGCGCCTCGTGCAGGACGACACGCTTTCGTCGATCCACATCGAGGAATACGAGATCGACGCCCGCGAGACGAAGCTGGGCGCCGAAGAGATCACGCGCGACCTGCCGAACGTGGGCGAGGACGCGGTGGCGAACCTCGATGAGCGCGGCATCATCCGCATCGGCGCCGAAGTCGAAGCCGGCGACATCCTCGTGGGCAAGGTCACGCCGAAGGGCGAGACCGAGCTGACGCCGGAAGAGCGCCTGCTGCGCGCGATCTTCGGCGAGAAGAGCCGCGAAGTGCGCGACACCTCGCTGCGCGTGCCGCACGGCGAGACCGGCACCGTGATCTCCGTCAAGGAGATCACGCGTGAAGACGCCGAAGAGGACGGCGACGAGCTACCCAACGGCGTGAACCAGGTGATCCGCGTCTACATCGCCCAGCACCGCAAGATCACGCAAGGTGACAAGCTCTCGGGCCGCCACGGCAACAAGGGCGTCATCTCGCGCATCCTGCCGGAAGAGGACATGCCGTTCCTCGCGGACGGCACGCCGGTCGACATCATGCTCAACCCGTTGGGCGTGCCGTCGCGAATGAACCTGGGCCAGGTGCTCGAACTGCACCTCGGCTGGGTGGCGCACTCCGGCTGGGACATCTCGCTCGACCCCGACCTCGAGGCCGAATGGAAGCAGTATGTGCCGAAGGGCGCCGAAAAGGGCGAGCCGGGCACGCCGGTGGCCACCCCGGTGTTCGACGGTGTGCGCCAGGAGACCCTCAAGGGCCTGCTGTCCACGACGCTCACGGACCGCGACGGCAACAAGCTCGTTGGCGACAACGGCAAGGCGACGCTGTTCGACGGCCGCACCGGCGAACCGTTCCCGAAGCCGATCTCGGTGGGCTACATGTACATGCTCAAGCTGCACCACCTCGTCGACGACAAGATCCACGCGCGTTCCACCGGCCCGTACTCGATGATCACGCAGCAGCCGCTGGGCGGCAAGGCCCAGTTCGGCGGCCAGCGCTTCGGCGAGATGGAGGTGTGGGCGCTCGAGGCCTACGGCGCCGCCTACACGCTGCACGAGATGATGACGACCAAGTCCGACGACGTGGACGGCCGCGTGCGCGTCTACGGCGCGATCGTGAAGGGCGACAACCTGCCTCCGGCGGGCATCCCCGAGTCCTTCAAGGTGATGCTCAAGGAACTGCAGTCCCTCTCGCTCAATGTCGAGGTGCTCAACGCCGAAGGCGTGGCGATCGACATGAAGGCAGAGGACGACGATCCGGTCTCCTCCTCCAATGACCTGGGCTTCAACATCGGCGCCCGCCCGGACGCCGTCGCAAAGGCCGACCAAGTCGTTGATGAACCTGAATACAAGTGATTCACACGTCATTCAAGAGAACACAAGAACCTACACAGACAGGAACAGTAAGTGCTGGACGTCAACGCATTTGACAAACTGAAAATCGGTCTGGCTACCGCCGACGATATTCGCGGATGGAGCTACGGCGAGGTCAAGAAGCCGGAGACCATCAACTACCGCACCCTCAAGCCGGAGAAGGACGGTCTGTTCGGTGAGCAGATCTTCGGGCCGACCCGCGATTGGGAGTGCGCGTGCGGCAAGTACAAGCGCGTGCGCTTCAAGGGCATCGTGTGCGAACGCTGCGGTGTGGAGGTCACCCGCAGCCGTGTGCGCCGTGAGCGCATGGGCCACATCGAGCTCGCCGCCCCGGTGACCCACATCTGGTTCTTCAAGGGTGTGCCGAGCCGCCTCGGCTACCTGCTCGGCATTGCGCCGAAGGAACTCGAGAAGGTCATCTACTTCGCGTCGTACATGGTCACGAAGGTCGACGATGAGGCCCGTCACCAGGACCTGCCGGACCTGCAGGACGAGTTCGACACCGAGGTGAAGAACCTCGAGCGCCGCCGCGACAACGAGATCGAGGAGCGCGCCAAGAAGGTGGAGGCCGACCTGGCCGAACTCGAAGCCGAAGGCGAGGTCAAGCAGAGCGCGAAGACCAAGCTGCGCAACGGCGCCGAGCGCGATATGGCGGCGATCCGCCAGCGCTACGACGACCAGATCGCGCGCCTGGGCGCCGTCTTCAGCAAGTTCAAGGACCTCAAGCCCGGCGACATGGAAAACGACGTGGACCTGTGGCGCGAGATGGAGGACCGCTACGGCGACTACTTCGAAGGCAGCATGGGCGCCGAGGCGATCAAGAAGCGCCTGCAGGACTTCGACCTCGAAGCCGCGGCCAAGGAGCTGCGCGAGGAGATCGAAACCGGCACGGGCCAGCGCAAGGCCCGCGCGCTCAAGCGCCTCAAGGTCGTGAACGCGTTCCTGACCACCGACAACAAGCCGGAGGCCATGGTGCTCGACGTGATCCCGGTCATCCCGCCGGACCTGCGCCCGATGGTGCAGCTCGACGGCGGCCGTTTCGCCACGTCCGACCTCAACGACCTGTACCGCCGCGTGATCAACCGCAACAACCGCCTCAAGCGCCTCATCGAGCTTGGCGCGCCCGAGATCATGCTCAACAACGAAAAGCGCATGCTGCAGGAGGCCGTCGACTCGCTGTTCGACAACGGCCGCCGCGGCCGCCCGGTGACCGGCGCCTCGAACCGCCCGCTCAAGTCGCTTTCCGACATGCTCAAGGGCAAGCAGGGCCGTTTCCGCCAGAACCTGCTCGGCAAGCGTGTGGACTACTCGGGCCGTTCCGTGATCGTCGTCGGCCCGTCGTTGCGCATGCACCAGTGCGGTCTGCCGAAGCCGATGGCGCTCGAGCTGTTCAAGCCCTTCGTGATCAAGCGTCTCGTGGACCTCAACTACGCGCAGAACATGAAGAGCGCCAAGCGTCTCGTGGACCGCGGTGACGCCGAGGTCTGGGGCGTGCTCGAAGAGGTCATCTCGGAGCACCCGGTGCTGCTCAACCGTGCGCCTACGCTGCACCGTCTGGGCATCCAGGCCTTCGAGCCGATCCTCGTGGAAGGCAAGGCGATCCACCTGCCGCCGCTCGCGTGCGCCGCGTTCAACGCGGACTTCGACGGCGACCAGATGGCCGTGCACCTGCCGCTGAGCGCCGAGGCGCAGGCGGAGGCGCGTTCGCTCATGATGGCGTCCGACAATATCCTCAAGCCGGCCGACGGCCACACCGTGACGATGCCTTCGCAGGACATGATCCTGGGCCTGTACTACCTGAGCACCGTCGTGGACGGCGCCAAGGGCCAGGGCCGCGTGTTCTCATCGCTCGACGAAGCGCAGATGGCGCTCGACAAGCACGAGATCGACATGCAGGCCAAGGTGCTCATCCGCCTGCCCGGGGACTTCGTGCTGCCCAAGGATTGGGAACCGGGCGAGCTCACGGTCGTCGACCCCGAGCCGGGTAGCCCGGACGTGGTCAAGGAGGAGCGCTTCGCCGACGGTTCGGTGCTGTTCGCCACCTCGATGGGCCGCATCCTGTTCAACGAGACGCTGCCGGTGGACTACCCGTTCATCAACGAGCAGGCGCCGAAGGGCAAGCTCTCCAAGATCGTCGACGACATCGCGACCCGCTACTCGACGCAGCAGGTGGCCGCGACGCTCGACGCCCTCAAGGACCTGGGCTTCACCCGCGCGCCGTGGTCCGGCGTGACGATGGCGTTCTCCGACATCGTCGCCCCACCGGAGCGCACCGAGATCATCAAGGGCTACGAGGACGAGGCCGCCAAGGTCAACAGCCAGTACGACCTTGGCCTGCTCACGGAAGAGGAACGCCGTCAGGAACTGATCAACCTGTGGACCGAGTGCACCGACAAGGTGGCCGAGGCCATGCGTGAGAACTTCCACGACGACAACAACGTGAACATCATGGTGCAGTCGGGTGCGCGAGGCAACTGGATGCAGATCCGCCAGATTGCGGGTATGCGAGGCCTCGTGGCGAACCCGAAGGGCGAGATCATCCCCCGACCGGTCAAGTCGAACTACCGCGAAGGCCTGTCCGTGCTCGAGTACTTCATCTCGCAGCACGGCGCGCGCAAGGGTCTGGCCGATACGGCACTGCGTACGGCGGAATCGGGCTACCTGACCCGCCGTCTCGTGGACGTCTCGCAGGAAGTCATCGTGCGCGAAGAGGACTGCGGCACGAAGCGCGGCCTGACGATGAAGGTGGCCGAGCGTGATGACGCCGGCAACCTCGTGCTCGTCAAGGCGGCCGACGGCGGCCCGTACTCGCGTCTGCTCGCGGCCGACGTGATCGACCCCGCCGACGGCGAGACCGTGCTCTACCACGCGGGTGACGCGCTGTCGATGGACGTGCTCAACGACCTCGTGGCGCATGGCGTCGAAGAGGTCAAGGGCCGCTCCGTGCTCACATGCGAATCGAAGCGCGGCGTGTGCGCGAAGTGCTACGGCTGGTCGCTCGCCACGAACAAGCTCGTGGACGTCGGCGAGGCCGTCGGCATTGTCGCGGCGCAGTCGATCGGCGAACCCGGCACGCAGCTGACGCTCCGTTCGTTCCACTCCGGCGGCGTCGCTTCGGCGTCCGATATCACGCAGGGTCTGCCGCGTGTCACCGAGCTTTTCGAGGCGCGTACGCCGAAGGGCGAGGCGCCGATCGCCGAGTTCGCCGGCACGATCAAGGTCGAGGACACCGAGCGCGGCCGCCAGGTGGTCCTGACGCCGGACGACGGTGCGGAGGAACCGATCACGTACGGCGTGACGCGCCGTGCGCCGATGCTCGTGAAGGACGGCGAGCATGTGGAGGCCGGCACGCAGCTCATCGAGGGTTCCGTGGACCCGAAGAAGATCCTGCGCATCCTCGGCCCGAACGCCGCCCAGCAGAACATCGTCGAAGAGGTGCACAACGTGTACCGCTCGCAGGGTGTGGATATCCACGACAAGCACATCGAGGTCATCGTGCACCAGATGCTGCGCCGCATCACCGTGATCGACTCCGGCGACACGAGCCTGCTGCCGGGCGAGCTCGTGGACCGCAGCCGCTTCCTTGAGGCGAACCGCGCGGCGGTGGCGGAAGGCGGCCGTCCGGCTGCCGGCCGTCCGGAGCTCATGGGCATCACCAAGGCTTCGCTCGCCACGGATTCGTGGCTGTCCGCGGCCTCGTTCCAGGAGACGACGCGCGTGCTCACCGAAGCCGCCCTGAGCGAGAAGGAAGACGACCTCAAGGGCCTCAAGGAGAACGTCATCATCGGCAAGCTCATCCCGGCGGGCACCGGTCTGGCACGCTACCGCAACGCGGTCGTGGAGCCCGACAAGGCGATCCGCGAGACGATCTACCCGAACTTCGGCCTCGGCGACGACGCGCTCGGCGGCGACTTCTCCGACTCCGACCTGAGCGACGTGGACTTCTCGAACATCGATTTCGGCGACCTGAAGCTCGGTGACGACTTCAACCCGGACGACTTCCTGAACGACGACGGTGGCCAGGCCGACCTCGGCCCGGACTTCGGTGACGACCTCGACGTCTGATCCGACACCGGCATGAACGGCCCCTTCCCGCATGCGGGAAGGGGCCATTTGCATCGCCGTCCGCGCAGTTGCGCGCACGCGTGGATTTCCGGGATGGTGTGATAAGACTGGACGTATGCAGAAACTACCGTATCCTCCGGCTCCGGAAATGGGGTGGTACGCCGACGACGCAGTCGAAACGGGCATGCTCGTCCCCGAACACCCCGACATGGCGACGTCCGAACATCCCACGGCCATACCGGATGACTCCTTCAACGCGCATCTCGGTGACGACCTCGAATACACCGCTGAAGAGGGCGCGGAAGGCGGCAGCGAATGGGACGGCACCGTGTTGTCGACGGCGTTCATGAAGAAGGAGCCGCGCAAAAGCTACCGTCTTGTCAATGAGATCACCGGGCAGAACATCCTCGTCGACATGGGTGTGCTCATGGGGCGCAAACCGTCGCAGGACATTCCCCAAGGCGCGAAGTCGGTGCGGCTCGTCGACCCGACACGCACCGTCTCCCGCAACCATGCGGCGATCAGCTTCGACCAGGACGGTTCGGTGTGGATCGAGGACTATGGTTCGCTCAATGGCACGTATGTCATCGGGGATGACGGCGAGCGCCAGGTCGTCAAAGGCACGCCGACGGTGCTCACGGCACCGTGCAAAGTGCGCATCGGCGACCAGATCTTCGATTTCGAGGCGACGGAGGCATAAAAACCGCGTCAACGGCACCTGCAGGCGACCATAATGGGGCGGGGCTGCGATGAACACCATCGCAACCCCGCCCCATCGTATTGGATCAGCGTTGCGGGCGTTGCGCGAGCGCCGCGTTCGTCGCCGGTTCCCCGAGCATGCCGAGCCATGTGAGCAGCTCCGGATACAGGTACGGATTGAGCGCGAGCGCCGGATGCAGTTCGGGCGCGTACTGCGCGATCTGCTGCATGACGCCGGTATCGGCCGTCGTCATCGCCGTTTCCGCCGTGAATCCGTACGGGTTCGTCGCCTGGATCTGCTGTTGCGGCGCGGCGTCCGCCGCTGGCGAATCCGTGGCCGGGGAGTCGGTGGCGGCGGTATGCGCTTCCATACCGATGTTGTCGAAGTGTTCGCTGAGCATATCGACGCCGGTGCGCGGGACTGAATCGAACGACACGGGTTGTGGCTGGGGTTCCGCGTAGTCGGACGCCGCGGGCGTGTGCTCGGCGGCTTCGGCGAGCGCCACGTCGTCGACCTGACGGTCCTCGATGGGGCCGAGTTGCGTCTCGTATCCGAGCTGCGCGGCGGTTTTGCGCGCGCGCTCGTCACCGAACTGCGCGATCCAGCGCAACAGCCCCGGGTACGCGCGTGGATGCGCGGCGACATTCGCGCCGAACTCCGGGTTCTCATATGCCACTTTCGCGAGCGTGACCGGATCCGCCTGCGGATCCTGGATGATCGCGACGGCGTCATCATAACTGACCATGGTTTCTCTCTTTCCCGTCACCAGTTGCTCGGCCATCGAATATGTGGGGTCCGGCCTGGTGACCATATGGTTATCGTATTGAATTGTGATGGTCGACGATGGTGTCACCTCGTGTTTCCACCGTGGCGTCGCCTATGTCTACGGGCTCCTCATCGTCTCCAAGCCTCCCATACGTCCATTCCTCCGCATGTGCGGCGTGCGCCGGCATGTCGACGACGATGACGGTGACGTTGTCGTCACCGCCGGCGTTGAGCGACGCGTCGATGAGCGCCCGGGCCGCGGCGTCGGCGGTATCGTGCCGTGCCGCAATGGTTGCCATCGTAGCATCGCCGATCTCGCTGTGGCACCCATCCGAGCATATGATGAACCGGCCGGAGGCGTCGGCCATGAAGATGTCCGGATCGATGCCCATCGGAGCGCCGACGCACTGCGTGATGACGTTGCGCGCGATCACGCGTTCCGCCTCCTCGGGGGTCATCTCCCCGGAATCGATCGCCTCTTGACGGCGGGAATGGTCCCGGGTGATCTGGGTGAGCGACGCGGCGTCCCAACGTCCGTCGGAGCCAGGAGACATATGGTAGGTGCGTGAATCACCGATGTTGACGACATAGCATTTGCGCGGCCCTGTGTCCGGAAGCAACTGCCGGATCGCGATCGACCATGCATCCGGCGCGATGTCCGCACGATGCTCGCCGAAGCGCGCGGCATCGGCGGCCTCCTTGGCATGGTCCGCTGCTTCGTTCGCGTTGTCCGCGCCCGGCTGCGTCGCGTCCCAGTCCTGCCCGAACGGGGGAAGAGGGCGCAGGTCTTCGATCGTGTCGAATGCGGCGGTCGCGTGGTATTGCGCGCTGTGCTGCGGATGGTGCGGCGCATGCGTCCGTTCGCCGCCGTGTGTTCCTGCGGAAGCGAACCACTGCGGCAACACGATGCCGGTGACCGTCGTCCCGGCGATGCCCCCGAGCGTCAGTCCGAGCGCGCGCGTACGCGACTGCGCGCGCTCGAGCGCATCGTCGATCGACAGGCGCGTACGGTGCGCGTCCTGTGCGAGATGCGCGAGCTCCTCGACGGCGATCGCACTGGCGCGTTCGCCGCCCGATTCGCCGCCCATGCCGTCGCAGACCATGTAGACGCCGCGCTCGGCGAGCCAACTGTCCTGGTTCGTGCGGCGCTTGCGACCGATGTCGGTGAGCGCGGCGACGCTGATGACCGCC
The DNA here is from genome assembly GCF_000771225.1 of Bifidobacterium pseudolongum subsp. pseudolongum DSM 20099. Taxonomy (GTDB): domain Bacteria; phylum Actinomycetota; class Actinomycetes; order Actinomycetales; family Bifidobacteriaceae; genus Bifidobacterium; species Bifidobacterium pseudolongum. The sequence continues at coordinate 73,590 of NZ_JDTZ01000008.1, read as the reverse complement.
TGTTGCATGCGCGTCCTTCCTTGTTGAGTTCGCACGCCACTGTCAGTGCCGTGCATGTGAGAACCGGCGTTTCGTATGCTGGTCGGGCGCCTGCGCGCTGCCGTCGCCCTGCCGGGGCTGTGCCTTGGCCTGCGCCTTATGGTATTTCGCCGTCACGTCAGCGGGCTTCATCCGCCGCAGGCCACGCAGTGAGAGCTTCGTCCGCCAACGTCGCATGCGGGGGAGGGCCGCGAGCATCGCCGCGCGCAGTTCGTCGATGCCCTCCCAGTATGACGCCGCCTGCGCATCGCTCATGCCCTGCCCGGAGAACGTGGCGTAATCCGCTTGACTGCACGCGGAGCGCAGCGCATCCGGATCAAGCTTGAGTTGTTCGGCGATCTGCTGCGACTGTTCGCGCCGCGTGCCATGCACGTCGACGCCGCTTTGGAGCGCGAGCACGGCGACCGACTGCCATCCCGAGGCCATGCGTGTCTGCGGGGTGCCGCGCTTGCGCAGCAATGCGAGCTGGACCGCCTTGCCGAGCAGGATCGCGCCACCCACGAGCAGCAGCGCCCACACGGGCGAGCCGTAGAGCGCGACTTGGCCGATGGCACGGCCCGCTTGCGCCCATTTCGATGGTGTGGGTGTTTCGGCGGCTTCGGTCCCGCCGAACGATGATTGGCTCGTCGTGTTCGTCTCGTCGCGCAATGGGTCGGTGAGGGGCAACGGGGGCTGCCTCACGAGGTTCTGCGGGTTCGGCGGGGTGAGGTTCTGGTCGTCGTCAGGTGTCTTCGTCTCCTTCGGCGTCGGGTAGAACGGCACCCAGCCGTAGCGGTCGAGGTTGATCTCGACCCATGCCGTCACGTCGTTGCCGGTGAAATCGATGACCGTGCCATCCCCATGAGTTTCCGTGCGCGCATTGGTGATGCTGCCGTCCTTGTCTTTCGGTAGGAAGCCGAGGACGACGCGGCTCGGCAGGCCGAGTTCGCGTGCCATCAGCGCCATCGCCGACGCGTACTGTTCGCTGTCGCCGACCATTTCGCCGCCGAGCAGCTGCGTGAGGCGGTGGTTGCCGTGGCCGGGGCTCGAGGCGTAGTCCGATCCGAGGCCATGCGAGAACCAGCCTTCCTCTTTGAGCATCGAGGCAAGCTGCTGGGCCGTCTCGCCGCCATGCGACCGACCGCCGGCCGTCGCCGACGCGAACTTGCCCACTTCGTTCGGCACATCCTCGGCCTTCGGTTGCTCGATACGCGCGGCTTCCGCCTCGGCGATCTGCTTGTCGTCCGGTTCGTCGGGGATGATGCCGGTTTCCGTGTACGTCAGCCCCTTGGCGACCCCGCCGCGCAACAGCCCGGAACGGGTGCCGGCGTTGTAGTAGAACGCCTCCGTGTGCTTCTTGTTGCTGAACCGCACCGATGTGGCCGCGCCGGCGAGCGGCAGCCAGTCATCGCCGAGGCCGTCGTGCACGGTGAATTCGGCGGTGAATGCCTTGCCTTTCGTGTGGTTGTCGATCGACGTGCCGACGCGCGTGTAGTTCGCCGAATCCCCCGATGACCGGGAATCGGAGAGGTTCCATACGTTGCCGTCGAAGCGGTCCATGACGGCGAGGCGCACCCCGGTGCCTTCGGGAAGGTTCCGTACGCTCAGCACCGTGGTGTCCCGGTACGACTTGATGTATGCGCGCATCGTGCTCAATGGGCTCGTGTAGTCGTTCGGGCTGAGCGGGGGCTCATAGTGGTCGCGCAGGATCGTGCGGTCGGCCGGCACGAGCAGGCAGCCGCCGAACGCGGTGGCGGCGGCGAGCACGACGATGACACCGGCGCTGATCCACCGTCCCGGCTCGAACATCCGCATCCTCCACGACAGCCAGACGATGAGGATGAGGGTGAACATGATGCCGCAGGGGATGCGCGCGACGCCCGTTGACGTGCCGAGCAGTGCGCAGGCGCACAACGCCGCGATTTCAAGCACGATCGACACGAACGACCACCGCGCGTCGGGCAGCAGCGCGAAGAATCCCGCGATCGCCGCGGTCCACAGGCACAGCGTCCACACGGCGAGCATCGCGCCCTGCGCATCGCCCACCGGCGGTTCGATCGCGATGAGGTATTTGAACGATCCGAAGGTCCCGGTCCAGCCAAGCCGCAAGGTCTCGAGCGACGGGACGACCCTGCCGACCGTCGTGGTGTTGAGGCATACGACGGGGCCGACGACCCACTGCGCGACGACGAGGAAGACCAACTGCCACCACAGGCGCAGGGCGGGGAAAACGCCGGCGAAGGCGATCGCGGCGCCGGCCGCGGCGGCCGGGACCGCGGCGGCGGCCCACAGCGCGAACGATCCATAGACATCGACGAGGTTCGCGGCGCACAGCAACGTGACGGTGGCGATGACCGCACACGAGACGAGCGCGGGGCGCACCGCCGTCTGTTCGCGGACGGCGCGGTGCGTGGGCCTGCCCGTGTTCGTCGACCAGATGGCAGAATGCGTCGTCATCGCCCACGAACCGGTTTCGGTCGAGGTGTGCGTGCCCGCCGAGGTCAACGACATGTCGGCGGTCATGGAAGGCGTGTGGGGTGTCGTGATCATCGCAACGCCCCCATGATCTGCGGAAGGTCGTCGAGCGTGCGGACGGTCGCCAGCGTGAAATCGGGGAACCGGCGCAGGGTGCGCGGCTCGTTCGGCGTCGTCTGCAGCACAAGGCACGTCGCGCTCGGCGGCAGCGCCATCATCATGCGGCGGATGTCGTCGAGGGGTTTCGCATGCCCCACCGTGAAGCAGAAGAACGACGCGTCCGGGGTCGTCGCGAGCGCGGCCTGCGCAAGGTTGCGGCTGTCATGGAAATCCGGCGTGATCGCGCTGCATGCGTCGAGCAGCTCCATCGGGTTGCGGGGGTTGAGGTTCGACTGCGACACGTGCGTGTAGAGTGGCCGGTCCTCGAGTAGCGCCTGGACGCCGATCGACGCATGCACGCTCACCGCGAGTTCGAACTCGTCCTTGCTCATGTAGTCGTCCGGATTGACGTCGAGCGTCACCGACGTGTCGGTGCGGCGCGTCGCCTCGTATTGGCGCAGCATGAGCGTGCGTGTACGCGCCGAGCTGAGCCAATGGACGTGCCGCACATCGTCGCCCAGCTCGTATTCGCGCAGGCCGTGGAAATCGAGGTCGTCGTCGACGATGTCGCCGCTCGGGTTGCCTTCGAGGTCGCGCGGGATGCCGGCATGCAGCGAACCGAGCATGACGATCTTCGGATGGATGTAGACGTTGAAATGGTCGGCGAGCCGGTGCTCATGGCGCATGAGACCGAACGGGTCGCCCTTGCGGATCGTGAGCGGGCCGACGGTAAGCACGGAACGCGACAGCGCAGTGAACGTGACCGTCGTCTGTTTCGACTGGCGTGGTGCGAGCATCGGTATGCCGAAGCGCTCGTGCTCGTCGCCGAGCGGCAGGTCGGCGCGTGCGCTCGCGGTCGGCGTCGTGCCCGGATTCGAGACGTCCACCTGCACCGAAACGACGTCGTTGACGTTGACGCGCCGGTCGGTGACGCTGATCGCCGCGTCGAACGACGTGTTGCCGATAGACAGCACGAGCGCGGCGAGCAGCATCGCGGTGAGCACGAGGCATATCGCGAGCGCCTCCGCGTAGCCGAGTGTGAGGAACAGCGCGAGTCCGGCAGCAGCGAGCGCGATCGCCGTCCATCCGAGGGGCGAGACGTAGGCGGTGACGGCATGCCGCACGCGGCGGATGCAGCGGTTCCAGCCGCGTATGAACGCGCGTCTGCGCTGCCTCGTACGGGCCGCGGAATCGGTCATGATCAAAACCTTCCGGTGAGCGGGGTGGACGGGGGATTGCCGGGCGGATCAGTTGGCGCCGAGCTGTGGGGCCGGGATCTCGCCGAGGAGGCGTTCGAGGACGGCTTCGGGCGTGCTCGAGGAGAACACGGCGTCCGAGGTGAGCATGATGCGGTGCGCGAGGACCGGTACGGCGAGCGCCTTGACATCGTCCGGGATGACGTATTCGCGTCCGTCGGCGGCGGCCCATACGCGCGCGCACCGCGTCAGCGCGAGCGCGCCGCGCATCGACGAGCCGACGGCGATGTTCTCGTCGTGCCGTGTGCTTTCGACGATGCGCATGATGTATTCGAGGATCGAGTCGTCGACCCTGACCTTGTTCGCGGTCGCGCGCATCGCGAGGATGTCGCCGCCGGAAGCGACGGCCGTGATCTCGCCCGCACGGTCGGTTATGTTGACCTGGCGCAGGATGTCGAGGCTGTGTTCGGTCGACGGGTAGCCGATCGTCGTTTTGATGAGGAAACGGTCCATCTGCGCTTCGGGCAGTTTGTAGGTGCCGAGTTGTTCGACCGGGTTCTGCGTCGCGATGACGATGAACGGCTGCGGCACGGGGTGCGTGTGGCCGTCGACCGTCACCTTCTGCTCCTCCATGACCTCGAGCATCGCGGACTGTGTTTTCGGCGATGCCCTGTTGATCTCGTCGGCGAGGACGATGGAGGCGAAAATCGGGCCTTCGCGGAAGCTGAATTCGCCGGTCTTCTGGTCGTAGAACGTGACGCCGACGACGTCCGACGGCAGCAGGTCGGGGGTGAACTGGATGCGTTTGAACGGGACGCTGATCGAGTTCGCGATCGCGCGCGCAAGCTGCGTCTTGCCTGTTCCCGGGTTGTCTTCGAGCAGTACGTGCCCGCCGGCGACGAGCGCGGTGACGCATTGGCGGATGGGCGCCTCCTTGCCGACGACGACCTGCGAGACATTGCCGACGATCGCCGCGAAACGACTGTTGAACGCCGTGATCTCATCGTTGTTCGCCTGGCCTGCGCCGCTCGGCGGCATGGCGCCGCCATGGCGCACGGGGGTTGGGGTCTCTGCCGGCGTCGCGGCGACGGGAGGCGTGACGTTTGGCATGGGCGTGTGTGCGGACACGTCGCGCGGCGGCAGGTCCGGCATGGCGACATGCGGCACTGAAGGCGTCGTCGCCATGCCGCCTGCGAGCACCGTCTCATCCGCTGTCGTGGTGGCTGTCTTCTCGACCGTTGAGGCATGCGGCTGCGCGAGCACCGTCTCCGCGGCGATGTCCTGCTGGTTCGGGTCGTCGGCGTGTTCCGTCATCGGTTGACTCCTTGATTGGTAGGTATGGGGATTAGTGGGTATGGGCGATTGGTTGGCTTGGGTGGGGCCATGCGCCGAACACCGGATGCGGCAGGCCGCCTCGTGTGAGGAACCCGCTCGACTGCACCTGGCTGCTGGGCGAAGGCGAGGGGGTCGGCGTCGGTTGGCTCGGCGATGGCGTGGGTGCGGGCTCCGGCTTGCGGTTCGGTATCAGGCTGATGTGGCCGCTGACCGTGCCTTTCAGGTCCGTGCCTTCGATCGTCGCCGTCAACGTCCAGCGCGCGTGGTCGCCCGTGGACTCGTTCACCTTGATTTCGGCAGGGAACGCTGCACGGAAGGTCTGCATTTCGTTGCCGTCCACCGTGAGCTCGTAGATCAGGGTGTTGTCGTACCCGTTCGCGATGCCCCTGTTGTCGATCAGGAGCGTGTTGCGGTCGCTCTGGCTCCATGTGAGCAAGAGGTGGTCGGGCGGCCTCATCTCCGGTGCGGTCTTGTGGACGTAGTTGTTCTCCTTGCTGACGGGCGCGCCTTGCTGGCCTTTGAATTGCGGGGTCACCGTGATCGTCGGGCACCGCTCCCACGGTCTGATGTTCACCATGGCGGAACCGGTGGCGCTCCTGACACCGGATTGCGTGCCGAACGAGATAAGCACGTCATCGACTTTGCCGCTGTGCGACCAAGACGCCGTGCAGGTGTCGCCGCCGTCGTTTCCCACCTCGGTGATTGTGACGGCGCCGGTGTCCGCCGTGATCCTGACCGTGTTCGACGACGCCCTCGCTTCGGCCGCACCGCGCTTCGCGGGCTTGAGCACCGCTTCGACACTGAAGTCGTTGAAGTACATGTCATGCGTGATTGGGATCTTCATGGATGCGCCGCATCCGACCGGGCCATGGCCCACGATGTCGATCGACGAGCATCCGGCGCCACGCAGATCGCCCGTTTTCGTCGAGACGAGGACAGTGTCGCCATCCTGCCTGACCGTGACGGCCGGGGCGTCCGGGTCCCCATAGACGCCCGATGTCGTGGCGGCCGCGCTCGGCTTGCCGGTGCCGACCTTGTTCGTCGCGCTCACCGTGGCCGAGAACTTGCCGTCGCCGATCTGCCCGTCACCCAGATCGAGGTCCATGCTCGTGCGCGTGCCCTCCGAGGGGTGCTGCACGCCGTTGATGGTGACTGTGTACCCGGTCGGTGCGCTCGCCGTGGATTTCGGGGCGCTCCAGGACACGTGCACTTTCTTGTAGCCGCCCGTCACCTGGACGTTCTCCGGGGCGTCGGGCACTTTGTCGGGCGTGGCGCTGACGGGTTTCGACGAATCGGACCAGCCGACGTCGTTCTTCGCGCGCACCGTGAACGTGTACGCGGTGCCGTTCCTGAGCCCGGTGATCTGGCATGTGGTCGCGGCGCCGCACGACTGCTTGCCGTCCTTCCACGCGACCTCGTAGTCGGTGATCGGGCTGCCGTTCGCATTGCCCGGCGTCCAGGACAGCGCGACGGCGCTGTCCTGCGCCGCGCCTGCGACGGGAGACAGGATGGGCGCGTCCGGCTTGTCGACGACCGAGAACGTGTAGGTCGCCGTCACCTGGCGGTCCGCGCTGCCTGTCGCATCTCCGACGGTCACGGTGACGCGCGTCGAGGACGCGCCGATGCCTTGCGCGGCCTTCACCGAGATCCTCGATCCTTCGACGGACACGGCGAGCTTGCCGCCGTCGTTGGCAGCGGTGGACATGATCTTGAGCGGCGTGTCAGGGAAGGGGTTATAGGCGTCCGCGAGCACGTCGACGGTTTTCGTTTCGCCGGCCTTGATCTGCATCGTCGTGCCGTTGACGCGTGCGAGCGGCCGTGTCGACGCCGTCACACGCGCGGTCACGCCCGCCTGCACGACCCCGCCGTTGTCGCCGTACGCGATCGAGATCGGGATCGACGCTGTCGCCCCGGGCCTGGCCGTCTTCTCGGCGCTCACGGCGAGCTTGCCGTCGGCCGTCACGTTCGCCGTGATGCCTCCGCTCGACGCCCCGCCTGAATACCTGAACTTCGCGTCCTCATCGGATTCCGTCGTGTGGGTGAGCGCGCGCAGGTCGATCGTCGTCGCGTTTTCGCCCGCCACGACGTCGATCGTCGTCGACGAGAACGTCGGCGCCGGCACGTCATGCCCGATGATGGTTATCGGCAGCGTGATGACCGATGAATTGACGATCCTGACGTTGCCCGCGCCTTCGCGTTTGCCATCGGTCGCCGTGAAGGTGATCGACGCGGGGCCGCCGTAGTCCTTCGCCGCAGTGAATTTGAGCGTGTGGTCGTTGACGAAGAGGTCGTTGTCCGCGGCCTTCGTCGCGCTCACCGAATCCTTCTCGACGACGGCCGTCTTGCCGACGCCGACGCGCACATAGTCCGCGATGTTGATCGTGATCGACGATCCGGCGTTGACGCTCAGCGCGGGCGCCTTCGGGCGCAACTGCGGGGGGAACACGCCGTACGCCGGCACCATGATGAACGCCGTCGACGTGATGGTGTGCTCCGTGTTCGTGACGGTGTAGGGCACCGCGCGCGCCATGTCGGTCAGTTCGATCGAGATCGTCGTCTTCTTGCCGGGCACCATATGGGCGTGGTCGCGCGCCGATTCATCGACGCCGACCTCGAGCACGTCGCTCGTGCCGGAGGGGTTCGCGATGAATCCCGAGACATCGACATCGACCGACCGCTTGTCGATCGTCGCGATCGCGGGAACATGGTAGTCGTAGGCGGTCGGCGGTTCGATCGGCGCTTTCGGATCGACGTTGACCGTGAGCGTCGCACGGTCGGTCAGGCCGGCCTTGTTGCTGATTGTGTAGATGATGTAGGCGGTGCCGGCCGTGTCCGGGGTCGTGAACGCCACCATGTCGTTCGTCACGGTCGCGTTCTCGATGCCCTGCGCCTCGAGGTCCTTCGAGACGGTGACCTTGCTGTCGTCGCTCGAGACGTCGTTGAGCAGCACCGGTACCGTCGCCGCCGTGTTCGGGCGGAGCGTGACCGTGTCGTCGCGCGCGTAGACATTCGATTGCGTGCCGCTTTGAAAGATGCCGACGCGCACGGTCGCCTGCGAGCGCCGCCCGGTCCAGTCCTCGACCGCGTAGCTGAATTCGTCGGTTCCCGAGGAATCCTCGTACGCTTCGTAGACGAGGTAGTCGGCGCCGACCTCGCTGATGCGGCCGAGTTTGGGCACCGTGTTGCCGAGTCCGAGCAGCAGCACGTCGTCGCCGTCGTTGTCGATGCCGCGCAGTGTGACCGGGATGCGGATCTTCTGCCCCGCGGCCACCTGCGCCTCCACGTCCTTCGGGCTGGCGGCGGCCTTCGTCTCGGCGTCGGCGCGGTGCACGTTGAAGGTGATTGTCGCGGACGCGCTGTTGCCGAGCGTGTCGGTCACCGTGTAGGTCACCGGGTACGAACCGGCTTCGTCGGGCGCCTGGTAGCGCACGACGTCGGATGCGACGAACACGAGCCCCTTGAATGTGCTCGTATCGTACTGCAGCTTGTTGCTCAACGTGATCGTCGTGCCGTCCGCATAGCTCACGTGGTCGGGCACATCGACCGAAACGATGCCGCCCGTGCGTACGGAGACGTCGACGTTGCTCGCTTTCGGCGTGCTGCTTGCGCCGGAAAGCGCCGGCGGCTGGAGCACGATCGTGCCGGTCGACGCCCCGGCCGCGTTCGCGACCGTGTATTCGACCTGGACGGGGGCGTTCGGCACCTGCATGGCCGTCAGGTAGATGCGTTTGTTCGCGACGATGCCTGTTTTGATGCCTGAGTCGGCGGGCGCTTTGACCGCGGTGACGGACATGACGCCGCCAAGCGGATCCACATCGTTCGTGAGCGGTTCGACGATCGCCGTGTTGTCGGCGCTCAGCAATGCCACGTCGTTCGCCGCAACGGGCTTTGCCTCGTCCTTGGTGAGCACCTCGACCTCGACGCGCGCGAGGCCCGTCGCCGGGACCGTGCCCTGCGTCGCCGTGTAGGGCACGTAGTAGGTGCCCGTCTGCTGCGCCGTGAATGTGAATCCCAGGTCCGACGGGTGCGGCGACGCCGTCGTCTTGTCCGGCGCGTCGACGTCGGTTATCTTGACCGGATCGGTCGAGGTGCCGTGCACATACGGTTTGAGGTCGATCTGTATCGGCGTGTTCGGTGTCGTCTTCCGGACGACCGGGTCGATGCTCGCCGGCAGTGTGTGCGCGGGGCGCACCGCGAAATACATCGTGCCCGTGCACGTCTGTGTGCCGTCCGAGACGGTGAGCCGCACGGTGGCGCGCCCTGAGCCCATCGATCCGGCGTTGAACGTGATCTGCCCGTCCGCGCGCGTCGTTACGGTCGCCTCTTCGGTGTTCTCGACGCTTGCGCCGACGAGGGTGAGCGGGTCGCCGTCCTCGTCGACGAAGCCGCCGAGCGCGTTGCCGGTGTAGCTCGCGCCCTGTTCAACGTCGATCTGCTCGGGTGTCTCGTGCTGTTTCGGCGCATGGTTGCCGGAGGAATTGAACTTGAGTGTGACCGTCGCCGAACTCGTCTGGTCACGCCCGTCGCTGATCTCGTAGCTGAACGTCTCCGTGCCGCTCGGCGCATCGGTCGCGTTGAGCTGCAGATAGCGCCCGTCGTAGATCGGCGAGACGCTTATCGTCCCGTTCTTCGGTGCGCTCACCGAGGTGATGCGCAGCACCGAGCAGTCGGTCTGCTCGTCGTTGCGCAGCACGTCGAGGATCTGGTGCGAGCCGACGCGCGCACCGAACTCGTCGCCTTCGGCCTTGATCTGCCCGGATTGCGTCGAGCACTGTTTTTCGAAATTGCGCTTGCTGTTCGTCGATTTGTCGTTGCTTTGCTCGCGGTTCTCCTGTTTTGTCTCGATCTTTTTCCATTGGATCTTGATGACGTCCGTGTTGACGTCCGGGTTCCACAGGTTGCCGTTGAGCACGTCGTTGAGCACGACGAACCGGTGGTTGACGCGGAACACGAGCTGTGATGTGCCCGTGACGTCTTCGAGCGTCTTGAAATGTTCGCCGGACGATGCCGAACATGTCTTGATCATGTTGTTCGACTGCTGCGACCATGCGCCGTAGACGCAGCCGTCGAGCGACACCGGCTGGGCCGCTTCGCCCTTGCCCCCCGATGCGAGCAGCCGCGGCGAGCCGCCGTTCGCGGTGAGGTCGACGACCGCCAGTCCGCTTTGCGCGCCCGCGGCGACCCAGTCACGCTGCCCGCCGTCGGCGCTTGGCGCCTGCAGTGTGAGCGGACCGGCGTCCTTGAAAACGGCGCTGCCCTTGTCCCAGATGATGCGGTCGCCGTCGGAGATGACCGGACGGTCGCCGACCACTGTGAACGAATCGGCATGCTGCCCGCCGTCGGCGAGCGATGCGACCTCGCGCGGCTGCGGGGATTGCTCGATGTCGACGGCGAGGACTTTCGCGTCGCGCGGCCGGTAGCCGTAGACGGTACCGTCGTGCGTGACGGCGACCTTGCCGCCCACCCCGAGTTCCATCGTGGGATCGCTGTCGACGGGGCTGATCGATTTGACATCGTTTGCAGTGCCGACCCATACGCTGCCGCGCCGTGCGTCGAACATCGCGACGGCGTTGCCGCCCACATAGCTGCGCATGCCGTTCTTCGTCGGCGTCGTGTCCGCCATCGAGATCGTCGCCTGGTCGATCGCCGAGGCCGAGGCATCCTCGTCGAGCAATGCCACGCCGTCCGTCTGCGCGACGTCGAATTGCGCGCCCGAGGCGATGACCGCCACATCCGGTTCCTGGAGCCTCACGTTGAAACGCGCGGCCTTGCCGTCGTTGCGCGACGTCACCCACACGGTGCCGTCGTCGAGCTTGACGTGCCGTTCGGTGACGGAACTGACGATGAACGCGCCGATGATGACGGCGGTCACGGCGAGCAGGCAGAGGACGGGTGTGAGCCATGGCCGCCCATCCGCCTTGAGCATCGACCGCAGCCGCATGCCGCGGTCATAGCCGCCATGCGCGGCGGTCGGGGGAGTGTTGCGCTTGTTGGTCATCCATCCTCCTTCTCGCATGCCGCGGATCCCCGTTGCCCATCGTACCTGCTGTCACCTCACAGTGCACACGGTTGCAGGCGTCGACGACATACGGCGGTCCTTCCTCACGATGCTCACCTGGATGCAGGTCTGGGGGCCGCTGGACGCCGGCACGCTCACCGACGTGTCCTTGGTGAGCTTTGTGCCCGCGTGCGCGGACCCACTGCTGTCGATGACGGACCACGCGTACGCGTCCCCGTCCTGCGGGTCGGGGTTGCCCCACGTGAACTTCACGGTGTCGCCCGCATAGGTTCCCGAAAGCTCAATCGGCGACGGCACCGCCGCACCGCCCCCCGTCACATCCGGATCCCCGCCGTCCGAGGGCGTGCCGTCCATATCCGGGTTGACGACCGCCGCCGTCGTGTTCGCCGACCGGTCCATGTTCGGCATGACGACGGTCGCGAAGACGATGCCGATCGCCGCGAGCGCGGCGACGACGACCGACGTGATGATGAGCGGCTTGCGGTTCTTCTGCCGGGGCGTGGGCGCATCCGGCAGGCCGCCGTTCGTGCCGGCGGCCGGAAGCGCGGCGCGCGCCGGGTACGCCTCGATGCCCTGCACGGTGACCGGCGTCGCATGGCCGTACAGCTGGATCTGGGCCTCCTGCAGCGCGCGGGCGAATTCGAGCGCCGTGAAATAGCGGTCCGTTGGGTCCGGGCTGAGCGCCTTGAGCAGCACCCGCTGCACGGTGTTCGGCACGTCGGCGCGGTTGATCGGCAGCGGCGGCTTGTGCATGATGCAGTCGACGAGCTCGTCGAGCGTATGCGGCGCATACATGTATTCAAACGGCGATTTGCCGGCGAGCATCGCATAGAGCGTCGCCGCGAGCGAATAGATGTCGCTGTGGTCATCCCCCGAACCGTTCGACGCAAGCACTTCCGGTGGGGCCCACGGCGGCGAGTAGCCGGTGCTGCGGTGGTCGTACAGGCTCGTCGCGATGCCGAAGTCGGCGATCGCCGGCAGTCCCTGCGCGGTGATGAGGATGTTGCTCGTCTTGATGTCGCGGTGCACGGTGCGGTTGCGGTGCGCCAGATAGAGCGCGCTCGCGAGCTGCACGCCGTAGTCGAGTGTCTTGTCGACCGGATAGACGCCCTGTTGCGCGATGATGTCCTTGACGGAGCCGCCCGGCGCGTACTCGAAGATGATGTAGCTGCGGCCGTCGTTCGTGACGCCCGCGCCGTAGACGGTGAGGATGTTCGGGTGCGGGAACGACGCCATGAACGTCGCTTCGGCGCTGAACCGCGCGCCGGCCTTCGGGTCGAGGTGCGTGTTGCTCACCTTGATCGCGACGTCGCGTTCGGTGGCTTCCTGCCGGTAGCGGTAGACATGGGCGGTCGACCCTTTGCCGATGACATCCACATAACGGTATCCCTTGAGCCGTGGTGGTGCGGTCCTGCACCCGGCCGTATGTGTGGTCGCGTTGGGCATATGGCTGGTTCCCGTCCTTCATTCGCTTGGCGCAGTCGCGATTCCGTCCCCCCGGGTGTGCTGCATGCATGATGCATGGTACTGCGTATCCACTGCTTGCTCAATATATATATTGTGTCCGAACAACTGGTCATGCGCGGCCCGGCATTCACGATGCGGAACGCAGCGGGGCGCGCCGGGTCCGCCTGTCGTGGTGGCGTGCGCGTCGCGGACGCGTTATGCTTGGTGGCGGATTCGCCGCCCGCGCCGGCTGCGGTGCGGCCAAGGGGAGGGAACCCATGGGTCAGACAGTAGTGGAGGATGAGGCCATCCGCGCGTTGTTCGCCGAAGATGGCGGCCAAGGGGGCGTCGTGCTCGTCGTCGGGCCGCCACGCAGCGGCAAGACGGCCCTTGCGCTCGCCGCCGCGAAGGAGGCGATGGCGTCCTTCGGCCCGCAACGGGCCGTGCTCGCCGTGTCGAACCGCCGTATTGCCGACGAGTATTCGCCCGAACTCATCCGGCATGTCGGTGTGAGCACGCAGATGCGTCCTGCGACGACGCTCAACGCGCTCGCGTTCCGCCTCGTCGCCGCGCAGCGCGAGCATGACGGGCTGCCGTTGCCGAGGCTCCTCAACGGCGCCGAGCAGGATGTGCTGCTGCGCCGTGTGCTCGCCGTCCACCTCGACCATGCGCGCGCGGGCGATGTGTGCGGCACATGTCGTCTGCTGCGCGACTATTTCCAGAACGAACGGTGGATGTCCTTCGTCACCGACCAGTCCGGCGAGGACGATGACGCGGCGGCCTCGACGACCGCGGCGCTCCTCGAGGAAGGCGTCAACGCCGCGTTCGTCGCCCAGCTGCGCGACATGCTCGCGCGCATGGACGAGGTGGGAGCCGGCCGCAGCACCGAAGGCGAGGTGCTCGCCGCCGTGGGTGACTGCGGCATGACCGGCGAACGGCTGCGCATCCAGTGGCGGCTCGCGTACGCGCTGCGCGCCGAATACATCGCGATGATGCGCGAGACCTATCCGGACGAATACCGGCTCGACGCCAGCTATCTGCAGGTCGCCGGCATCGTCGCCGCCCGCCGCGCCGAACCATCCGGGCTGCCGCGCATCGTCATCGTCGACGACGTGCAGGACCTGACGCTCGCCGGGTTCGGCTTCCTCGAGGCGCTGCAAGCGCGGGGTGTACGCCTGCTGCTCATCGGCAACCCGGACGAATCGGTCCAGTCCTTCCGCGGTTCATACCCCGAATACCTGTTCCGGCAGATCGACGAGCGTTTCCACCCGGCGCAGGTCACGCTCGACTACGCCGGCGGCGATGAGTACCTGCGCGTTGTGCAGGCGCGCGTGAGCCTGTCGGTCGCGACAAGCGAGGAGGGACTCAGGCCGGTTCCGCAACGCCCCGGGAAGATGCCCGCATTGCCCGGCGCGTACCCGATCAGCCGCGTCGATGTGGCGCAGGGCGACGATTCGGTCAGGGCCGCGCTCTACCGCACGCCCACCGAGGAGATCGACGACGTTGTCTGGCGCATCAAGACCGAGCATCTGCTCAATGGCATGGCGTGGAACAGCATGGCCGTCGTGCTGCATGACAACGATGCGATCCGTACATACGGCGAACGGCTGCGCAGGGAGGGCGTTCCCGTGCGGTTCTCGTCGGTCACGCGCCCACTCGCCGAAGAGCCCTTTGTCGAAGGCCTGTTCTCGCTCATCGAGCTCGCGCAGCTGCGCAACGACGGCCTCGCGGGGCGCGCGTTGCCGCTTGCGAAGCTCGCCGCGTTCGTGCGCAGCCGTGTGCGCGCGATCGTCGCGAGCCCGCTGCTCGACATCGCGTCGAAACAGGACGGCGACGCGGCGGATGTCGCGGCCGCCACGCGCCCGATGGACATGCACGCGATCGATACGGCGATGCGCGCGTTGCAGTCGATCGCCGACGTGCAGGACCGCGCCGGCGCCACGGTGGACGGCGAACCCGCCGGTGACGCGCGGCCGTCGGCACTGCAGGAGCTGCGCGGGCAGTGGACGGCGTTGCGTGACGCGGTCACCGCAGCCCATGCCACCGAAGGCCCCGTGCGCGTGCTCGACGGCGATGACGGCGATGACGTCGGGTTCGGCGTCGACGCGCTGTACCTCATGCTCGCCGAGGACGGCGCGCCGGAGGTCCTCGCATCGCTCGAGCGCATATGCGGCCTGGGCGGCGCCGGGAAGGACCACGGGCGGTACGTGGGGCGCAACGCGCCGATACGCCGGTTCAAACGCCTGTGGAAACGCGTCGAACAGATCGCCGCGCAATTGCGCACTCTGACGAAGCAGGACGCGGCGCAGCCGAGGTTCGCGCTCGAGGCCGCGTGGACCGCGTGCGGCGTCGCGCACCATTGGCAGCGCGCCGCACTGTACAACACCCCGTCCGGGCGTGCCGCAAACGACCGGCTCGACGTGGCGATGCGGCTGTTCGACTACGTGGCGAGCAACGGCGCGGCGATGTCGATCCCGATGTTCATCAGCCAGGTGCGCCAATTGCAGATCGAAGCGGATTCGCTCGCGAAGACGGCGCCGCTCGACGAAGCGGTCACCTTGACGACGCCCGCCGGGTCGGTCGGCAGGCATTGGGCGCATGTGTGGCTGCCGGGCGTGCAGGAAGGCGTATGGCCGAACCTCGCGGCGCGCAACACGATGTTCGGCGGCGAGGACCTCGTCGACATCCGCCTGTACGGCGTGCTCGACTCACTACGCGAGGCGATGAGCGGGCAGCGGGGCATCGCCGTGCAAGAAGTGCTCGGCACTGAGCAGAAAAGCTTCCTCGTCGCGCTCACACGCGCCGACACGCGCGTGACCGTGAGCGCGACACTCAACGACGACATGGTGCCTTCCGAATTCCTCTACGGATACCTGCCCGAATACTTCGACCGCATACGCGACGCGGCGCCGGAGACACGGCAATACACGCCCGTCGGCGATGGCAACGCGCTCGACGCGGACGTGCGTGGCATCATCGCACTCGCGCGCGAACGCCTTGCCGACTCCGGCCCCGAAAGCGAAGAAGGCAAGGACGCGATCGCGACGCTCGCGTTGCTCGCGACGAGTGGATACACCGATGCGGGGCCCGGCAACTGGCCGTTCCTCGACCTGTGGGGCGGTGCCACCGTGCCAGCGGAACCGCAGGATGACGGGGATGGGGCCGCCGCCAAGGGCGGAGACGCCGTGAGCTATGCGCTGCGCGCGTCGATCCCCACCACCTCGAATGCGCCATTCACCCCACAGGGGCATGGCGGCGGGCGGCCGGGACCCGATGCGGGGCCGCGGGCGGCCGGACACGGCCAAGACGATGAGCCGATACCGTCCGTCACCCTGTCCCCGTCGACGGTAGACGCGCTGTGGGGGTGCCCGGTGTGCGCCCGCATGAGTCGTGAGTTCTTCGGGCCCACCGTGCAGCCGTTCACGCTCAACTACGGGTCGATCGTGCATGCCGTGCTCGAACACGCGACCGAACTCGGCTGGGACACGCCCGAATACCAGGAGGGGATCGACCTCGGGGACGAGGAGCTCGCCGAGCGTTTCCGCGGGCCATCCCCGGACTACGCGACGTGGGACGCCGTCGCCGCGCGGCGCGCCGAAGCCATCGCCGCGCAGATGATCGAGTACTACCGCACGCTGCGCATCGACCCCGACACCTTGCGCGACGACGCCGAACGGTACAACGCGGGACTGCGGGACGAGCGCACGGAGCGGACGCTGCTCAACGCCGCCGACTACTTCGTCCGATCGAACATGCCGATCTACGAGCAGGGGCCCGATTCGACCGAAACGGTCCTCGTGCCGCCGACAGGCCGCCAGCGCAAGCCGCAGAAACAACAGCGCCCACGCCGGTACACGCATGCGAGCCTGCCGACGATCGGCGCGCTCGTCGACGCGCGCTCGGAGATATCCTTCGACGCGCGGTTCACGCTCGCCGATGTGACGGCTGCGTTCAACAAGGCGACCGGCATGCAAGTGGACCGCGAGCAGCTCGCCGCAATCATGGGCGCGCTCGTCGGAGGCTGGCCGTGCGCATGGGACCGGCGCATGCGCATCCGCCTGACGGGGCGCATCGACCGCCGTGAGACGCGCCGCGACGAAGCCGGCGTGCTCACGTGGAGGCTCATCGACTACAAGACCGGCCATGTGCATGGCCGTTCCGAGAACTTCAACGACCTGCAGCTCGTGTGCTACCAGCTCGCGATGCGCTTCCCGCACATCGAAGAGGGCGGGACCCCCGAACGGTTGCCGATCGCGCGCGCAGCGCTGTTCGACGTCTCGCAGGTCGCCTATCCGGCGGCAAGGAAATCCAAGGCCGAGATGCACTACCAGGAGCCGTTGTTCGACGGCGAGGCCCTCAACGCGGGCGCTGTGCACAAACGCGCGGATCCGGCGGGCACCTATGCGATATCGAGCCTGCAGGTGCTGTTCCCGGACATCAAGTCGTTCGACGACCTGAAGACGCCGGACGTGGACGAGGCCGTCTGGGACATGCTGGCGGCGCGTGCGCATGGCGACTCGGGCACGCTCATCTGGTCCCTGACGATGATCGCGCGCGTGTTCTATGCGGCCGCCGCGAGCATGGCGTCGACGATCGACGCGCATCCGACGGCGGACCACCTCAGGTTCTGCGGCGACAAGCCGATATGCCCGGCGTGCGCCGAAAAACTGCAGACCGTATACGAAACGAAGGGGATGTGACGATGGCCGGGGAGCAAGCACCGCAGCCGAAGAGGACGCCGAGCAGGCAACAGCGGAAGATCATCGACGCGCCGCAACAGGACGACCTGCTCGTTGTCGCGGGCGCCGGTTCCGGCAAGACCTTCACGATGACCGAACGCATCATCGCGCTGATCGAGCCGCCGAACAACGTGCCGCCCGAGCGCATCCTCGGCCTGACCTTCACGAAGAAGGCCGCGTCCGAGCTGCTCACGCGCGTCTCGTCGGAAGTGTCGCGACGGGCGGCGTCGAAGGCGTCGATGTTCATGAAACCCGACGTCTACACCTACGACGCGTTCTTCCAGACGATCGTGCGCCAATACGGCCTGCTCGTCGGATTCGACCAGCAGACGCAGCCGCTGAGCGAGGCCGGCGCGCGTCAGCTCATCGCGACGACGGTCGGCGAGCACATCGCCACCGTGAGGGAAAGCGGCATCGAATTCACGAATTTCAACGCGATCGTCGACGGCGTCTACGCCCTCAGCGCCAACATCGCCAGTGCGATGATCGGCGGCGATTGCGACAGCGTCACGAAAGCGATCGAGAAGATCCGCGCATGGGACGCGGCGTTCCTCGACATCATCGAGGCGATGGACGTGGATTTCGACGTCGTGCCGGACGAAGCGCCCACCGTGCCCAATCTGAGCCCGGCCTCCAAGCGGCTGAGCAAATACCAGTACGACGGCAGGACGAAGGCGAACGGCGAGCCGTACGCGCAGGCCGCGCGCACGAACAAGACGATCGATCATTGGCGTGACACCATCCAGCAGTTCCACGTCAAACAGATGCGCGACGCGACGCGCCGGCGCGAACTGCTGCTCACGCTCGTGCAGTTGTACACAGACGCGAAGCAGCGCAACCACATGGCCGAATTCAGTGACTTCACCGTCGCCGCGTACCAGCTCGTCACACGCTTCCCGTCGATCGGCGAACGGTACCGCGCGCGTTACACGCATGTGCTGCTCGACGAATACCAGGACACGTCCACCACGCAGGCGATGCTGCTCGCGCGGCTGTTCTCGGGCGCCAGCGGCAGGTCCGCGGTGAGCGCCGTCGGCGACCCGTTCCAGTCGATCTACGCGTGGCGTGGTGCGAGCCCGGGCGCGTTCCGCCTGTTCCAGCGTTCGTTCGGCCTGCCGGACGACTATGAGCCGTACGAACTGTCGGAAACGCGGCGCAACTCGGTCGTCGTGCTCGAGGCCGCGAACAACCTGACGGCCGCGTTGCGCGACCAGGGTGACAGCGGCAGCAGCGCCGATGTGCGTGAAGTGGATGTGCGCACCTTGTCGATTCCCCGCGACGGCAAGACGCCCGTGCATGAGGGCACACTCGGCGTCCTCGGCTACGCGACGCGCGGGCAGGAGATCGACGGTGTCGTGCGCTTCGCCAAACACGCGATCGCGAAACACGAACGAGAGAACGCCGAACGCGCGGAGCGGGGGGAGAAGCCCCAGGGCACGAGCCCGCATGTGGCGGTGCTGTTCCGCGGCAAGGCGCAGATCCCGTATTTCCAGGCGGCGCTCGAGGAGGCCGGATTGACGACGTTCGCGGTCGGCACGTCGTCGTTGCTCGAACAACCCGAAGTGCTCGATGTCCTCGCGCTCATGCACGTCGTCGCCGATCGTTCCGACGCCGCGTCGCTCATGCGCCTGCTGTCGACGCCGCGCTTCGGGCTTGAGGCGGCCGATCTGCGGCGGCTCGCGCACATGGCGGACGAACGCAACACCGAATACCGCTACCGCGCGCTTGTCGAGGCGGGCGTGATGGACGCCGGGGCGGCCGAAGACGAGGCCGCGCGCCGCAGAATCGTGCGCGACCACGCGCGTGAGGTGCCGAACGCCGTGTTCGCGGCCGACCTGCTGATGGACGACGACGCCGACGCGATCATCGAGCAATCCCCGATCTCGGAACAGGGCAAGCGCGCATTGCACCATGCCGGCGCCGTGCTGCGGCAGGTGCGCCAGGCCGCCTACGGGCCGATCGAAGAGGTCATGCGCGCTTCCGTGGAAGCGCTCAATCTGGACATCGACATGCTCATCGCGGCCAATGAACGCCGTCGCGCCAGTGCGGCGACGCATGCCGCGGCCGGCCTTCCCGACAACAATCCGTCGGCCGTGCGCGCATCGATCGACGCGTTGCTGCGCACTGTGCAGACGTATGTCCAGGAGATCTCCACAACGCTGGCGCCCACGCTGCGCGGCTACCTTTCGTGGATCGACGCGCAGCGCACGATCGACGAAGGGGCGGCGCCGATGCCGGACACGCCCGTCGACGTCGTGCTGATGACCGTGCACCAGTCGAAGGGCCTCGAATGGGACGCCGTGGCCGTCGTGGGGCTCAAGAACGGCGGGTTCCCGTCGAACCAGGGCGAACGCCTCAGCGTCGAGGTCACCAATCTGCCGGGCGTCGACACGCAGTGGGATCCGCTCGACGCGCTCGGCAAGTGGGCGCCGCCGCGGTACACGGCGCGCGCGCACACATGGATCACCGACCCGGCCGCCGTGCCGGTGCCGGTGCGCACCGACGCGTCGATCCTGCCGGCGTTCCCGGGCAACGCGCGCAAGATCGCGGGGTCGAACGAGTACGATCCGATCGCGTCGCTCAAGAATGACGATGAGCTGGAACTGCTCGACGACGACGTCTTCGGATCCTTGCGCGAATACACGATCGTCAATGACGAGGGATTCCCGCAACAGGCGCAGGCGCTGTGGGGCGAGGCCGAGCTATGGACGATGCCGCAGACCGAGGAATTCGGGCGCAGGCTCTACGCGGACGAACGCCGGCTCATGTATGTCGCGCTCACCCGCGCCCGCGACGAGGCGCTCCTCACCTACAGCGAGGACGCGTCGCTCGCGCGCACGGCGGACAACGCCATCCCCGCGCGCTCACGCGCCGCCACGCGCGCGGTGGCCTGCGCCGCCGGATATGACGATTGGACGGCCACGGATGAAGACAACGTCGTGGAACCGCGCAGTTCCTCCGTGTTCTGGAACGAGGTCCATATGTCGATGATGGCCGGCATGGTCGTCTCCCCACACGCCGAAGCCCATGCCGCGCAACGCACGCCGCATGCCGCCACGCAGGCCGATGTGCTCGACGAGCAGTGGAAGCACGCGATGCACCTGCCCGGATTCATCGCCCGATACAACATGGCGCGCGCGGCACGCGAACAGGTCGAACAGATGCAGGCGAGGCTCGTCGCCGCGCGCGAGGCGGGCGCGGGCAAAGACGAGCTCGACGCGCTCATGGAAACGCTTGACAATCTCAAGGAACAGGCGAGGGAACACGCGTTCACCATCGACGCGAGCGAGATCCCCCACGATGCGCCGCAGTCATGGACGCTCGATGAAATCGCCGAACCGCGCCCCTTCGGGTATTTCATCGGCGAACATGCGCCGGACTTCGCGAACGCCGTCGTCGGGGACGCCTGGAACACGCCGGTCGAAGAGCGCGGCGGCACGACGAGCCGCCCATGGCCGTTCAAACTGAGCGAAGGCCTCTATACGCGGCTGCGTACAGGCGCGGACGCGATCGGCGACACGGTGTGCAAGTACCTCGAAAGCGGAGAGAGGCCATCGGCGGATGACGTGGACCGCGATTCGCTCTATGCGCGTGCGCTCACCCTGATCAAGGATCCGAGCTTCGGCGCGTTGCCCGACATGCCTCCCAGCGACCTCCTGCGCATAC
Source organism: Bifidobacterium pseudolongum subsp. pseudolongum DSM 20099 (assembly GCF_000771225.1). Taxonomy (GTDB): domain Bacteria; phylum Actinomycetota; class Actinomycetes; order Actinomycetales; family Bifidobacteriaceae; genus Bifidobacterium; species Bifidobacterium pseudolongum. Next base: position 52,597 of record NZ_JDTZ01000008.1, on the reverse strand, counting down.
TCGGCGACAAGGCGCGCCGCGCATTGCGGCAACAGCGCATGAACGCGACGTCGCTGCAGCAGGGCCGCGCGCTCGGCGCCCACGGTGGTGACGGCAACGATGACAAAGACAGCAAGGACGACGCGAAGAAGAAGGAGGAGCGCCGCCGCCTCAACGTCATCGCCGGTGTGCTGCGGCCGGTCCCCGTGATGTCGTCGCCGCACGCGGAGGAGGGCACACGGTTCCACGCGTGGGCCGAGGCGTTCGTCAACGCTGGCATCGCCGACAACGGTTCGCGCGAGCGGATGATCGGCGAGACGGAGGCCGCGCTCAAGGAAACAGCAGGAGACGCATCATCGGCCGACCACCGCCTCGCCGTCTGGCAGCGGCGGCTCATCGATTCGCCATGGGCGTCGCGCACACCGCAAGGCGCGGAACAGTCGATCGTCGTCGCCATCGACGGCGTGAGCAACCTCGTGCAAGGCAAACTCGACGCCGTGTTCGTCGGTGGCATCGATCCGGCGGATCCGTCGAAACTGTTCACCGTCGTCGATTGGAAGACCGGGCACCGCCCGCGCACACCGGAAGACATCGCCGAAAAGCTCAAGCAGCTCGACTTCTACCGGCTCATGCTCGCGAAGGAGCACGGCGTGCCCCTTGACGCGGTCGACGGCGCGCTCTACTACGTGTCGGAGGAGGACGAGGGGAAGCGGCAGATCGCCGCGGAACCAAAGGACGAGGCCGCGATCATCCGCGAAATCCACGAAGGCATCGCGTTCGAGGACGACGACGGCAACGTCAGCCGGTAGCGAGAGTCGCATGGGCGGCGGCACAGCTGCTACACTGATGCGCTGAAGCATGGGCACAAGCCGCTGGGACCCCCGGCGGCACACGCGTATCGGGGCGGTCCTCCGCCCGGCGCAGGGGAACGCACTGCGCCGATGCGTGTGATCGGAGCCACACCGGCATGCGTGGGCGGGCACACATGCGCAATGCGAATCTGTAAGGAGCAATGCACATGGGCGCGAACAGCCAACCCCACACCAACCCCACTCCGGCACGCACCGCAGGCACGCCTGCCGTAAGCTACCGACCGATGGAATGGAGCGACCTCGACGCCGTGGCCACCTGTTTCGACCGCGTCTGGCCGCAGCAGGAGGGCATCGCCGGCACGCCGGTGGCACCGCTCATCGCCCGCTACCTGACATTGCACTACCTTGAGCAAAGCACATGGTCGAACGTGGCTCAGACCTCCGCCGGCGAATTCGTGGGCATCACGCTCGCCCGCGTGGTGGGGCGGCCGGCGCTGTTCCCGCAGGCGCACGGGGCGCTTATGAGCGTACGCGCGGGACTGCTTACCGACCCGCGTGGCGCGCGCGTCATCGAAACGCTCGAAGACGGGTTCTTCGTGCGCGAAGGCATCCTCGAAGAGGACAGCGACATCACCGCCACCACGCAGGCGGAACTCGAACTGTTCATGGTCAATCCCGGTGTGCGCGGGGCTGGCGTCGGTGGCGCGCTGTGGCGCCAGCTGCTCGCCGCCCTGCGGTCGGTGGATGTGCGCGCGTTCTTCCTGCACACCGACTCGAGCTGCGACTATGGCTTCTACGACCACAAGGGTCTTATCCGCGTGGCCGAGCGCATTGCCGCCGACCACCCGGAAGACGCCAATCTTGCCCCTGGCATGAATACCGACGACCAGTTCATCTACCGCGCCGACCTTGCCGGCACCGCGCTCGGTGGCGCGTTCGACGGCGCGCAGGGCGAGGTGTGCGGCGCATGAGTGCGACAGCCACAGCGAAACGTTCGCCGTACGCGCGCATGTTCACGCTGCCCGGCGCCAAGGCGTTCTGCGCGGCAGCGGCCCTCGCGCGCCTGCCGATGAGCATGATGAGCCTGGGCATCGTGCTCGCGCTCAACCACCTGTACGACAACTGGACGGTCGCCGGTTCGATGAGCGGCGCGTACATCCTCGCCGTCGCCGCCGTCACGCCGTTCTACGCGCGCCTGTTCGACCGTTTCGGCCAACGCAAGGTGGGCCGTGTGGCGCTCACCGTGCAGGTCGTGGCGATGCTCGTGTTCGCGTTCAGCGCGCTCGCACGCGTGCCGATCCCGCTGCTGTTCGTGCTCGCGCTTGTCATGGGCGCCACACAGTTTTCGTTCGGCGCGCTCGTGCGCACACGCTGGACGTACCTGCTCGAACGCACCGGCAACATGGACCTGCTCAACACGGCGTACGCGCTCGAATCGGCGATCGACGAGATCGTGTTCATCTTCGGGCCGATCCTCGCGGCCACGCTCGCCACGTCGGTGCATCCGGTCTCGCAGCTGTTCGTGCCGACCGCCGCGTGCGCGCTCGGCGGCACGGTCTTCTTCTCGCTCAAACGTTCCGAACCGCCCGTGCTGCGCACCGTGGAAACGACCCCGGTTGCTGCCAACGACATGGAGCTGCGCCTCGCGCGCGGCGAATTCGACGCCGGCGCGCGGCAGGGCGCAGCGCCGCAGGACACCTTGCGCAAACGCAACTCGCTCGCCGCGCCGTCGCGCAAGGCGACGCGCAACGTGCTGCTGTACGCAGGCATCCTGCCGCTCATGCTCACATTCATCTGCTTCAACATGAGTTTCACGACATTCGACGTCTCGATCACGGCGGCGATGGAACACGACCATCTCGACCGGTTCCTGGGCCTGCAGCTCGCGATGATCGCCGTCGGCTCGTGCATCGGCGCGCTGTACTTCGGCTCGCGCCAGCACCGCGACCCGCATTGGCGCCGCATGATTGTGTGCCTGGCGATCCTCGCCGTCGGCTTCGCGTGCATGCGCTGGACGATGGACAACTACTTCGTGCTCGGTGCCGTCGAACTGCTGTCGGGCCTTGTCGTCTCGCCGCTGTTCGCCACCGGCAACCTCATCGTCAAGGAGACGGTGCCGGAGCAGTCGCTCACCGAAGGCCTTTCGTGGCTCACGACCGCCGGCCAGATCGGCGCCTCGCTCGGTTCGCTGCTTGGCGGCATGATCCTCGACCATATCGACGCCCACGCCGGCGTCATGATGACGTGGGTCTACACGGCCGCCGCGATCCCCTTCGCCTTGCTTGGCTGGTGGGTCTTCACGCGCAAGACCGCTACACTGGACGTGGAACAAGACGCACCCACGCATACAACAGAAAGGCATGCATCATGATTCGAGTTTCGGTGGTAGGGGCCAAGGGCCGCATGGGATCGCACGTCGTGGCCGCGGTGGAAGGCGCCGCGGACATGCAGCTCGCGCTCGCGCTTGACGCGGGCGACGACCTGACGGCGATCAGCCCGCAGAACACCGACGTCGTCGTCGAGTTCACCGTGCCGTCGGTCGCGCTCGGCAATGTGCTCGCGCTCGTCAAGCAGGGCGTCAACGTCGTCGTCGGCACCACGGGCTGGACCGAAGACAAGCTCAACCAGGTCTCGGCGGCGCTCACCGAAGCCGGCAACCCGGACCAGAGCGTGTTCATCGCGCCGAACTTCGCGATCTCCGCCGTGCTCGCCGACCACTTCGCGCGCGTGGCCGCCCCGTATTTCGAATCCGCCGAGGTCGTGGAATTGCACCACCCGAACAAGGTGGACGCGCCGAGCGGCACCGCGATCCACACCGCGCAGGGCATCGCCGAGGCGCGCGCCGCGGCCGGTCTGGGCCCGGTGCCCGACGCGACTGAGACCGACGGCGGCTCGCGTGGCCAGGTCATCGACGGTGTGCATGTGCACGCCGTGCGCCTGCGCGGCCTCAACGCGCACGAAGAGGTGCTGTTCGGCAACGCCGGCGAACAGCTCACGATCCGCGCCGACAGCTTCGACCGCATCTCGTTCATGCCCGGCGTGCTGCTCGCCGTGCGCAATGTGGAGGGCGCCGGCCACCCGGGCCTGACGGTCGGGCTCGACAAGTTCCTCGACCTGTGATCGATCCGTGCTCCGCACCGGTGCGTAAGTTGATGCGCATACGCTCAACTTGCGCACTTTCCCCAACGCTGAAGAGACGTTTTCGGCGTCCTAACCCAACAGTACCGTTGCACGTATGACTGACGGAACCATGCACCTTCTTGACCCAGCCCCCTTCGGGCGCATCCTGCCCGCAATGGTCACCCCGATGAAGTCCGACGGGGCGGTGGATTACCGCGCCGCGCAGACGATCGCGCGCCAGCTGGTGGCCGACGGCGCGGACGGCATCGTCGTCAACGGCACGACCGGTGAATCGCCCACCACGCACATGGACGAGAAAGTCGAACTGGTGCGCGCCGTCAAGGATGCAGTGGATGTGCCGGTCATCTCCGGCGCCGGTTCCAACGACACCGCGCACACCGTGCGCATGGTCGAGCAGACGCAGGAAGCGGGCGCCGACGCGGTGCTCGTCGTCTGCCCGTACTACTCGCGCCCCTCACAGCAGGGGATTTTCTACCATTACCGCGCCGTCAACGAGTCGGCGGACAAGCCGATCATCGTCTACGACGTGCCCGGGCGCACCGGCGTGCGCATCTCGCTCGACACCTACTGCCACATCTCCGAACTCGACCATGTGTGCGCCGTCAAGGACGCGACCGGTGACATCGCCGGCGCCGTGCGCAAACGTCTCGAAACCGGCCTCACATGGTATTCGGGCGACGACGCGCTCTTCCTGCCGTTCCTCTCGATCGGCGCCGTCGGCATCATCTCGGTCGTGGCCCATGCCGCCGCCGGCCCGCTGCGCGATCTGGCCAACGCCTTCGACCGCGGCGATGTGCACCGCGCCCAGGCGCTCGCCAACCGCATCGCCCCCGCGATCGACGCGATGAACGGCACCGGCTTCCAGGCCGTGATGGCCAAGGCGGCGCTCAACGTGCGCGGTCTGCTCGAATGCACCGAGATGCGTCTGCCGAATGTGGGCCCGAGCGCCGAGCAGATCGGCGTGGTCAAGGCGGGGCTCGAAGCGTCCGGACTGCTGTGACGCCACGGCCGTGCGCGCCCGCGGCCAACCTGGTTCCTTGCCGTCCGCACAGGCGGACGGCACTTATTGAAGAAAACGAAACACCATGACAGAAACACAAGAACAAACGCCGCGCAAACACGTGCGCGGATCGAAGAAGAAGACGGCCGCCAAGGCAAGCGCCAAGACCACCGCGAAGATGGCCAAGTCGGGTGCCAAGGCAACCGCCACGCGCAAGCGCGCCGGCAAGGGCGCCAACACCACGCCGCAGTACGGCGAAAACGCCGCCAAGGGCAAGAAGCTCGCCACGTCGGACACCAACGACACCAACCGCATCGCCCCGCCGAAGTACCGCAAGGGCTCGATGCGCATCGTGCCGCTCGGTGGCCTTGGCGAAATCGGCCGCAACATGAACGTGATCGAATACAACGGCCACATTCTGCTCATCGACTGCGGCGTGCTCTTCCCCGAAGAGGAGCAGCCGGGCGTCGACCTGATTCTGCCCGACTTCAACTACATCAAGGACCGCCTCGACAAGGTGGATGCGCTCGTGCTCACGCACGGCCACGAAGACCACATCGGCGGCGTGCCCTACCTGCTCAAACTGCGCAAGGACATCCCGCTCATCGGCTCCAAGCTCACGCTGGGCTTTGTGGAGGCCAAGTGCAAGGAGCACCACATCGAACCGGAGACAATCCAGGTCGAAGGCCGCGACAAGCTCAAGGTGGGCCCGTTCAACCTCGAATTCGTGACGGTGACCCATTCGATCCCCGACGCGCTCGCCGTGTGCGTGCGCACGCCCGCCGGCTCGCTCATCGACACCGGCGACATCAAACTCGACCAGCTGCCGCTCGACCACCGCGTCACCGATCTGGTGGAGTTCGGCAAGCTTGGCGAACAGGGCGTCGATCTGCTCATGATGGATTCGACGAACGCCGAAGTGCCCGGCTTCGTCAAGCCCGAGACCTCGATCGGCCCGGCGCTCGACCAGGTGTTCGCCACCGCCACGCGCAAGATCATCGTGGCGAGCTTCTCGAGCCATGTGCACCGCGTGCAGCAGGTGGTGGACGCCGCGCACAAGTACGGCCGCAAAGTCGTGTTCGTCGGCCGTTCGATGGTGCGCAACATGGCCATCGCCGCCGACCTGGGCTACCTGCACCTGCCGGAGGACACGGTGATCGACCTGAAGAAGGCCAAGGATTACCCCGACAACAAGCTCGTGTACATGTGCACCGGTTCGCAGGGCGAGCCGATGGCCGCGCTCGGCCGCATCGCCGACGGCAACCACCGTGACATCACGATCAACGAGTTCGACACGGTGATCCTCGCGAGTTCGCTCATCCCCGGCAACGAGCACGGCGTGTACAAGGTGATCAACAAGCTCGTGCAGCTCGGCGCGCGCGTCGTCAACCGCGACAATGCGGCGGTGCACGTCTCGGGCCATTGCAACGAGGGCGAGTTGCTGTACATGTACAACATCGTCAAGCCGAAGAACGCGATGCCGATCCACGGCGAGAACCGCCACTTGGTGGCCAACGGCCTGATCGCCGTCAAAACGGGCATCGAACCGGAGAACGTCGTGCTCGCCGAAGACGGCGACGTGGTCGACCTCTACCATGGCAAGGCGGCGATCGTCGGCTCTGTGCCCTGCGGGTACATCTACGTGGATGGCGACTCGGTCGGCGAACTGACCGATGACGAGCTGGAAAAGCGCCGCATCCTCGGATCCGAAGGCTTCGTCTCGTGCTTTGCGGTCGTCGACACCGACGCCAAGGACGTCGTCTCCGGGCCCAAGGTATATCTCAACGCCGTTGCGGAAGACGAGAAGTCGTTCGAGAAGGTGCGCCACCAGATCATCGAGCAGTTGCAGGACGCGATGATGGGCGGCACGAAGGACGTGCACAGGCTGCAGCAGATCATGCGGCGCACACTCGGCAGTTGGGTGGCGCGCGAACTGCACCGCAAGCCGATGATCGTGCCCGTCGTTGCGGATATCGCAGTCGACATGGACGCCATGGAAACCTACGCCAAGTGAGGGCGGCACACCGGCGCGCATAGGTCGTTCAACCGTGCGCGCCGGTGCATTGCGTACACCATCATCACACAGAACATCCGGAACCAGAACAGAAGACACCAAGACAGTGAGGAGCCAACCATGCCGGGAGCGAATCTGACCCGCGTCGAAGCGGAAGAACGCAAATCCATCGTGCAATACCCCATCCAGTACAGTGTGGACCTGGACCTGACGCAGGGCGACACGACCTTCGTCTCCACATCCACGATCCAATTCGGCGCCAAGGCGGGGGAGAGCACGTTCCTCGACCTCATCGCCGACGAAGTGACCGCGGTCACGGTCAACGGCGAATCCGTGGAACCGAGCGAAGTGTTCGCGGACAGCCGTATCGCCCTCAACAACCTGCGCGAGCGCAACGAAGTCGTCGTCACCGCGCTGTGCCGCTATTCGACGACCGGCGAGGGCCTGCACCGCAGCGTGGACCCCTCTGACGGCAACGTGTACCTGTATTCGCAGTTCGAAGTGCCGGACGCGCGCCGCGTCTACGCTGTCTTCGACCAGCCCGACCTCAAGGCCGTCTTCACGTTCTCCGTGCTCGCGCCGTGCTCGTGGATCGTCACGTCGAACATGCCGGTCGAACGCACCGAAGACACCGACCAGATGACGCTCGACGGCACGCTCGGCACCAAGCCCGCCGAGCACGCCAAGCGCTGGACCTTCGCGCCCACGCCCACGATGAGCTCGTACCTGACGGCGATCTGCGCCGGTCCGTACGCCGAATGGCGCACCACGTACCAGAATGAGGACGGCCGCACGATCCCTATGGCGCAGTATTGCCGCCAGTCGCTCAAAGACGACTTCGCGAAAGATGTGGACTACCTGTTCGACATCACGAAGAAGGGCTTCGCGTTCTACGCGAAGACGTGGGGCGTGCCGTACCCGTACGCGAAGTACGACCAGATCTACGTGCCGGAATACAACGCCGGCGCCATGGAAAACATCGGCATGGTCACGATCCGCGACTCGTACGTCTTCTCGTCGAAGGTGACCGACGCGCTCGCCGAACGCCGCGTCGTGACCGTGCTGCACGAGCTCGCGCACATGTGGTTCGGCGACTATGTGACGATGAAGTGGTGGAACGACCTGTGGCTCAACGAATCCTTCGCCGAGTTCACCTCCACGCTCGCCACCGCCGAAGCCACCGAATGGCACGACGCATGGGCCACGTTCTGCTCGGGCGAGAAGAGCTGGGCGCTCAACCAGGACCAGCTGAGCACCACGCACCCGATCGTGGCGCCGATCAACGACCTCAACGACACCTATGTGAACTTCGACGGCATCACCTACGCCAAGGGCGCGTCCGTCCTGAAGCAGCTCGTGGCCTACGTGGGGCGCAGCGAGTTCTTCGAAGGCATCAACCACTACCTGTACCGCCACGCGTACTCGAACGCGACGCTCAACGACCTGCTCACCGAGCTCGAAGGCACGTCGGGCCGCGACCTCAAGACGTGGAGCGCGCAGTGGCTCGAACAGGCGGGCATCAACACGATCGCCACCGACCTGCACACCGCGCAGGACGGCACGATCAGCGAGCTCACGCTGCACCAGTTCGCCCCCACCGACCACCCCGTGCTGCGCGAGCACCGCCTCGCCGTCGGTTTCTACAACGTGGACGAGGAGAGCGGCAAGGTCGTGCGCACCGACCGCATCGAACTCGACGTCGCTGGTGAGGCGACCACCGTCACCGGGGCCGCAGGCAAGCCGCGCCCGCAGTTCCTGCTCACGAACGACGACGACCTGACGTACACGAAGCTGCGCTTCGACGACGAGTCGCTCGCGTTCGCCACCGCGAACCTGTACCGGTTCGACGACGCGCTCGCCCGCGCCGTGATCTGGCTCGCGCTGTGGGACATGACGCGCGACGGCGAGCTCGCCGCCTCCGACTTCATCGGCACGACGCTCAAGCTGCTCTCCACCGAGACGGAGTCCACCACGTTCCGCTATGCGCTCGCGTGCCTGTCCACGACCGTGTGGCACTACACCGACCGCACCAAGCGCGCCGCGATCGCACAGCACACGGCGCAGGCGCTGCTCGACCTGGCCAAGCAGGCACCCGCCGGCTCGGACATGCAGTTCCAGCTCATCAGCGCCTACCTGACGTACGGCGTCGAAGGTGACAGCGCGTTCGCGGACACCGTGCGCGGCCTGCTCAGTGGTTCGCGCGTGCTCGAAGGCCTTGAGCTCGACAACAACTTCCGCTGGTCGCTTGTGCGCGCCCTCTCGTCGATCAACGCGATCGACGAAGAGGACATCCAGCAGGAGCTCGAGAGGAAAGACACGACCGAGAACCGCGAGTTCGCGCTTGCGGCGCGCGCGGCGCGTGCGACCGCCGACGCGAAGGCATGGGCATGGAACGAGGCGCTCCACGATGAGGTGCTCACCAACAGCCAGCTCGAATCGGTGGCCAGCGGGTTCGCCTCGACCCCGAGCCCGGAACTCGCCGAGCCGTATGTCAAGGAGTATTTCGACAGCGCGGAATGGATCTGGAACCACAAGACCTTCCACATGGCCGAAGCGCTGCTCGAAGGCCTGTACCCGCGCTATGCGGATCCGGCAACGCTCGTCGAGCTGGGCGACAAGTGGCTCGCCTCGCATGCGGATGCCGACAATGCGCTGCGCCGCCTGATCAGCGCCAACGTGGAAAGCTCGCACCGCACCAAGATGGTCGCCGACTTCAATGCTTCGCTCAACGACGACATCGATGAGTGACGAAAGGCGATAGTCACAAGCGCTACCGATGTTGGGGCCTGTGCCGTCCATGACGACACAGGCCCCAACTGCATCCACCGCCGTTTCGCTCGCCATCGCAAAGGCTGAACGGTGCAGTAGAATCGTGCACGTGTGGTCCGGCCGCATGGTATGGCAGGGCCTGTTTGATGCATAAGTGAGGACAATATGCCGCGTATGTTTGGAACTGATGGTGTTCGTGGTCTTGCCAACCGTGATCTGACCGCGCAGTTGGCGCTCGATCTGGGGGACGCGGCGGTGCGTGTGCTCGGTGACGAAGCGAAATCCAATCAGCCGACAGGCCGCCGCCGCGCGCTGATTGGCCGTGACACGCGCGTCTCCGGCGATTTCCTGTCCAATGCGCTCGCCGCGGGCATGTCGGCCGGCGGTTTCGACGTCATCGACGCGGGCATCATCCCCACCCCCGGCGTCGCGTATCTGACGAGCGTGCTCAACGTGGAGATGGGCGCGGTCATCTCCGCCTCACACAACCCGATGCCAGACAACGGCATCAAGTTCTTCGCGCGCGGCGGCTTCAAACTGCCCGACAGCAAGGAGGACGAGATCGAGGCCGTGCTCGGCCAGGACTGGGAACGCCCCACCGGCGCGGGGGTAGGCCGTGTGAGCCATGACTCGAACACCGCGACCAACATGTACATCGATCACCTCGTGGCCACCATTGCGCCGATCGTTGACGGCACGCAGACCAAGCCGCTCAAGGGCCTGCGCGTCGTGGCCGACTGCGCGAACGGCGCGACCTCGGTCGTGGCGCCCGAGGCGTTGCGTCGTGCGGGCGCGGACGTCGTCGTGATCAACGCGTCGCCGGACGGCTACAATATCAACAAGAACGCCGGATCCACACACCCCGAGCAGCTGCAGGCGATGGTCAAGGCGTCGAACGCCGATCTGGGTGTGGCCTTCGACGGCGACGCCGACCGGTGCCTTGCGGTCGACGAAGACGGCACACTCGTCAACGGCGACCAGATCATGGGCATCCTCGCGCGCGCCAAGCAACGCGAAGGCAAGCTCAACCACAACACGCTCGTCGTGACCGTGATGAGCAACCTCGGCCTCAAGCTCGCGCTCAAGGAGATGGGCATCACCACCGTGCAGACCAATGTCGGCGACCGCTATGTGCTCGAGGAGATGCTCAAGGGCGACTACTCGCTCGGCGGCGAGCAGTCCGGCCACGTCATCAACCGCGAATTCGCCACGACAGGCGACGGCACGCTCACCGCGCTCACCCTGTGCAAGGAGGTCGTCGATTCCGGGCGCAGCCTCAAGAGCCTCGCCGCGGACTTCCCCCAGCTGCCGCAGCAGCTCATCAACGTGCCGAACGTGGACAAGATGGCCGCAAAAACCAACGAGGCGGTGCTCGCGGCCGTCGCGCGCGAGGAGGATCTGCTCGGAGACACCGGCCGCGTGCTGCTGCGCCCCTCCGGCACCGAACCGCTCGTGCGCGTCATGGCCGAGGCCGCCACGCAGGAACAGGCGGACGCCGTGACCGCGCGTCTGGCGCAGGTCGTGGCCGACGAGCTCGGGCTGTGAGCGCACAGTAGACATACCTTATATAGAAGAGAGAAGGATACGGATGTTCGGATCGCACAAGCGCGTCGACATGGCGCTCAACAGGGACGTGGAACGGCTGCTCAAATCCGCCGACCACGGCGTATTGCCGATCGTCGAGGCCGGCGAGCCGGTGCTGCGCGCACAATGCGTGCAGTACGACGGCCAGTTGAGCAAGCACACGCTGCACAAACTCATCGAGGCGATGCGCACCACGATGCTCGCCGCACCGGGCGTCGGGCTGGCGGGCCCGCAGATTGGGCTGAACCTTGCGCTCGCCGTGGTGGAGGACCATGCCGACGGTGACGACGACCCGCGTGAGATCGCAGAGTTCCCGTTCCATGTGATCATCAACCCCGCCTATGAGCCGGTGGGAGAGGAGACGCGCTCGTTCTACGAGGGCTGCCTCAGCGTGGAAGGCTACCAGGCGGTGCGCAAGCGCTGGCTCGACATTGTGGCCCACTGGCATGACGAGGAAGGCAACCGCCATGAGGAACGCCTGCATGGCTGGCCTGCGCGCATCTTCCAGCACGAGACCGACCATTTGAGCGGCGAGTTGTATATCGACAAGGCGGAGATCCGCTCGTTGACGACCGTGGAGAACCTCGAAGACTTCTGGTGCGAAGACCCGGTGCCCACGCAAGCCGCGAAGGAGCTCGGATTCGACCTCTGATCGCTGTAAATCCCTCCTGCCGCCATATGGCGGCAGGAGGGATTCTGTTATGTTTGGGCCGGAAAATGTCGGTCAAGGCGCGTATATTCCCGTGGCCACCGCGTCGCTTATTGGTCAGAGGTGCCACAACCAACCGGATACCGACGGCGGAGTTTGTTTGTAGGGTGAAAAACATTCACATTTCTCGCATAAGAGCATGAATTTACGGTTTTTCCACAACGCCTGTAGCGTATTATGCCTTGATTGAAACATTAAGGTCCGCATTTTTTACGGTTCTATCGTGAAAGCGTATCCGATAAGAGGCACTAAGGACCGGTCATGACAGAACTTACGGATCAGCAGCGTGCCATTGTGGACAAGGCGAGCCGCGACGACATCAATGGTTGGCATTACCTGCACGTGGAAGGCGAACCCTACGAAATCGGGTTCCAGCACGGCTACCTACTCACCGACGAGTTCCGTGACGCCATCCGCGTCTACACACACATGACGCTCGAAACGCTCGGCATGGACTACTCGTTCTTTGTGGAACAAGCCGTGAAGCTCCATCAGGCGCACATCGAGCAGGAATACCTCGATGAGATGCAGGGCATGGCTGACGGATTCACCGCCGGTGGGTTCCCCACGACGCTCGGCGACATCATCGGCTGGAACGCATGGATGGAACTGACCGGCTACTGGTGGCCGCAGGTCGCTGCGCAGTACTCCAACAACCCGCCGGCGGGTCCCAAGGGCTCCCATTGCTCGGGCTTCGTGGCCACCGGCTCCGCCACGGCGGACGGCCGGCCCGTCATCGCCCATGAAAGCTTCGACGATTTCTGGAGCGGCCAGTACTTCAACGTGTGCGAAGAAGTGGTGCCGGCCCACGGCAACCGCTTCAAGATGCAGACCGTGCCGGGCTACATCGATTCGATGACCGACTTCTACGTCACCTCCGCCGGCTTGGGCATCACCGAGACCACGATCGCCGGCTTTGTGGGCTACGACGTCAACGGCATACCCGAATACGTGCGCTCGCGCAAGGCCACGCAATACGCCAATTCGATCGACGAATGGGTCGACCTTGCGAATCAGGGCAACAACGGCGGCTACGCCAACATCTGGCTGCTCGCCGACACCAAGAATGGCGAGATCGCGCGCTATGAGCAGGGTCTCAAGCATCAGGAGCTGCTGCGCACGACCGACGGCTTCTACTATGGCTGCAACGCGTGCCACAACCCGCGCATCCGCAACCTCGAATGCGTCGACAACGGCTACAACGACGTGCGCCAGCAGACCGGTGCGCGCCGCGCCCGGTTCGAACAACTCATGCCGCAGCTTGCGGGCACCATCGACGACGATGTGGCCAAGCGCATCCTGGCGGACAAATTCGACCCCTATCTGGGGTACATCAACGCATGCTCGCGCAACATCTGCGCGCATTACGACGTTGATCCGCAATACTACGCCGACGATCCGCACGGTGTGTGGAATGTGCCGTTCTTCCCGGGCGGCTCGTGCGACGGCAAATGCGCCAGTGCCGAAGACATCGAGGCACTGCGCATGTGGGGCATCTTCGGACGCGCGGACGGCGAGTCGTTCGACGCGGATGAGTTCATGGCCCAGCACCCGCAATGGAACTGGCAGCGCGGTTACCTGTATGACCGCCCGAGCCAGCCGTGGACGCTGTTCGACTGAACGCCATACAACAATCCGGGATTACCGCATAAGGAAAGGCATTGATCATGGAATTGACCACAGAGGATCTGGCGCGCATGGCCCAGGCCTACAAGAAGGACGCCGCCCAGCAGATAGTGGAGCAGGCCGTGAAGAACAACGGCATCCACGCGTCGAGCGAGCGTGAGAGCGTCGTCGTCACCAAGAACAATTTCGTGTTCTCGGTGGACGTGGATGACGAAGCCGTGGCGAACCAGCGCCAGTCGGGCCGTTGCTGGATGTATTCCGCGCTCAACTTCCTGCGCTTCCATATGGAAAAGAAGCTCAAGCTGCCCAAGGGGAGCTTCGAACTGTCGCAGGCATACAACTTCTTCTATGACAAGCTCGAAAAGTCGAACTTCTTCATGGAGAACATCATCAAGTACGCGGGCAGCGACCTCAACGACCGCCGCATCGACTTCCTGCTGGCCACCCCGCAGCAGGACGGTGGCGATTTCGACCCGATCGTCGCGCTCGTTGAGAAGTACGGCGTTGTGCCAGAGGAGGCCATGCCGGAGACCGCGGTGACCAAGAACTCGTCCGAGCTCGACGCGCTGCTCAACCGCATGCTGCGCGAAGACGCGTATGCGCTGCGCAAGCTCGTCGCCGAAGGCAAGTCGGAGGCGGACATCGAGGAAGCGCGCAAGAGCATGCTGTCCGACATCTACCGCGTGCTGTGTGTGAGCTTCGGCGAACCGCCACAGACGGTCGACTTCGTCTACCGCGACACCGACAAGAAATACCATGCGGACCGCGGCCTGACCCCGCTCGAGTTCTACAAGAAGTACCTGGGCGATGTCAAGCTCGACGATTGCATCGGTGTCATCAATCTGCCGGTGGAAGGCATGGCGTACAACAAGGCCTATGAGATCGACATGACGGGCGAAGTGCTCGGCGCCAAGCGCCGCTGCCGTTACGTCAACGTGCCGATCGACGTGATGAAGCAGGCCACGATCAAGCAGCTCAAGGCGGGCGAACCGGTCTGGTTCGGCTGCGATGTGCTGCAGGACTCCGACTTCGCGAAGGGCATCATGTCCCTCAACCTGTACGACGTGCAGAAGATGATGGGCCTTGAGTTCAAGCTCAACAAGGGCGAGCGCTTCCAATATAACCAGAGCCTGCCCACCCACGCGATGATGATCGCGGGCGTCGACCTCGACGAGGACGGCAACCCGATTCGCTGGAAGGTCGAGAACTCGTGGGGCACCACCGCGCATGGCAAGCCGGTCGGCCACCAAGGCTACTTCATCATGGATGACTCGTGGTTCACCGAATACAACTATGAGGTCGCCGTGCGCAGGGAATACCTGCCTGACGACGTGGTCAAGGCGTACGACGCCGAGCCCGAAGTGCTGCCATACTGGAACACCTTCAACCCGGAACCGTGATATGAGACGCGGGGCTTCGGCCCCGCTTCGTCGTTGTGCAAGATAAGCAGGAAATCATGAGTGCAAATACCAAATCAAAATCCGGTGCCGTAGTCAAAGGCGCCAAGGGGGGCGCAGGCAACCTCACCACCATCGCGTTGATCATGATGAACGTCACGGTCATCGCCGGCCTGGCGAACGACGTGCAGCAGTCGTTCTATGGTCTGTCCTCCGTCACATTGTTCCTTCTCGGCGGGTTGCTGTTCTTCCTGCCGACCGGTCTGGTCGCAGCCGAACTCGCCTCCGGTTGGAGCCAACGCGGCGGCATCTTCCGTTGGGTCGGCGAGGGCATCGGCACATTCCCGGCCATCGCCTGTCTGTTGATCCTCTGGTTCCAGACGACCTTCACCTTCGGCTCCGGCATCCCCTCGATGTCGGCGACCATCGGCTTCTTCACCACCAAATACGATTGGGCGGTGGACTTCGCCAAGAACTCGCATAGCTGGAAGGTCACGCTGCCGATCATGATCGGCTGGCTCGCCTATTACTGGTTCTGCTGCTGGCTTGCCACCAAGGGCGTCAAGACCTTCAGCAACATCGCCAAGTACGGTGTGATCCTGGGCACGTTCCTGCCATTGGGCGTCATGACGATCCTCGCGGTCGTCTGGCTGTGCCAGGGCAATGCGCCGGCCATCGACATGGCACCGAGCAACCTCGTGCCGAAGTGGGAGGGCATGTCCACACTGGCGTTGGCCGCAGGCGTGTTCTTCTCGTTCGCCGGCATCGACATGAACGCCGCGCACATCAAGGACCTGAAGAAGCCGAACAGGCAGTTCCCGCTCGCGATTTTCGTCTCGATGATCCTCGCCCTGCTCATCTTCATCATTGGCACGTTGATCATCGCCATGGTCATCCCGAACAAGCAGATCAACCTGCTGTACACGCTGTTCGCCACGTACCGCGCGCTTGGCGCCACGATCGGATTCCCCGACCTGTACCTGGTGTTCTGCTGGCTCGGCATGCTCAACAGCTTCGCCGCGCTGATCACCAATCTCGCCGGTCCTTCGTACATGCTCGGCCAGGCCGGCCGCTCGGGCTTCCTGCCCAAGTTCCTGCAGAACAACAACAAGCACGGCATGCCGAGCCGCCTGATGTACACGCAGATGGCCCTCATGACCGTGATCGCGTTCATCGTGTTCCTGCTGCCGAACGTTGAAGGCTTCGTGGCCCTGATCACGCAGGCCATCACGATCCTGTACCTGACCTACTACGTGCTCATGTTCGTCGCGTTCCTGCGCCTGCGTTACCAGCAGCCGAACCGTCCACGTGGCTTCAAAGTGCCCGGCGGCATGGCCGGCGCCTGGATCGTGGCCGGTGTGGGCATCATCGCCTGCATCTTCGGCATCGTCCTGGCGTTCTATCCGCCTGCGCAGCTTGAGGCCGAAGTCGGCTCGGGCATGACCTACGACCTGATCATCATCGGCCTGCTGGCGTTCGTGCTGATCGCCTGCATCCTCATCTACCGCGCGTCGCGCAAGCACAACTGGTCCGATCCGACGAACCAGTTCGCCCCGTTCACGTGGCAGATCGAAGGCCTCAAGAAGCCGGGCAAGGCCCTGTCGAACATCCCGACCGCGCTGCTCAGCGAAGGCCAGAACCCGATGGGCCAGCCGATCAGGCACCTGTACGACCCCAACGAGATGATCGACCTGCCGAGCTCCAAGGATTCGGGCGCCCAAGCCGCCGCAGCCGCCGCGCTGCTCAAGAAGCACGGCATCACCGAACCGGGCGAGCCCGCCAAGGTCGCGCTTGTGGGCGATCCGAACGCCGGCATGAAGATGATCGCATATGAGCCCGAACCGGTGCACACCGACGACGACGGCAACATGCTGCCTGCGCCCGCCGCCGCGGACGTCAAGGCCGCAGCCGTCCCGACCGACGCCTCCGCCGACGCCAAGCGCGCCCAAGCCCGTGCGCAGGCGCTTGAAGCCGACGTGCAAGGCTACATCGACGAGGCGCATGCGCTCGAAGACGAAGCCAAGGACGACGCCGCGCTCGCCAAGGCCGAGCACCGTGTGCAGGTCGACGAGGCCGAAGCCAGCGAGGCTGCCGCCAAGACGGCCAAACCCACGCTTTCCGGCGGCGCGTCCACGCCGTCCAAGCCCGCGGGTCCCTCATCCAACTGATGCACATATTTTCAATCTAAGGAGTCACTATGACTGACGAAACCAACGCTGCATCCAGCGCGAAGGAAGACAAGAAGGAACCGCTCGAACCGGTTCCGGCCACCGCCGCCAAGGACTATGTCTGGACCGGCCCCGACGGCGCCACCATCAACTACACGGCCACCGCGGAAATGGTGCCGGTGCGCGAGGACGACGGCACGCTCATCGGACACATGTTCATGCTCTCGCAGGTTTCGGACGCATCCGACAAGTCCGACCGTCCAGTCACGTTCTGCTGGAACGGCGGCCCCGGCGGCGCATCGTACATGGTCAACATCGGCGGCATGGGCGCCGTGCGCGTCAAGACCGACGGCATGGCGCACCTGACCGGCGTGGGCGAGGTGGAAGACAACCCCGACACGCTGTTGCCGAGCTCGGATCTCGTGTTCATCGATGCGTTCGGCACCGGCTATTCGCACATCGCGCCCGGCTTCGACGCCAAGAAGGTGTGGGGCGTGGATGGCGATGGTGACGCGTTCACCCGTGGCATCATCGCATGGCTCACCGAACACAAGCGCTTCAACAGCCCCATTTACCTGTATGGCGAATCCTATGGCACCATGCGCAACGCCGTGGTGTACCGCCTGCTCGGCGAGCATGGCATTGGCGTGACCGGTGTGGTCGAGCAGTCCACGATCCTGGACTACGCACCCACGCTTTCGGGCAACGACGCGTACTACATGGGCATGGTGCCGGTGTACGCCGCCACCGCGAACTACTTCGGCAAGGCCGGCAAGGGTGTCAATCAGTACGAGTGGTACAACAAGGCGTTCGACTTCGTGAACTCCACGCTCGCCGGCGCGCTCGTCCTCGGCGATGAGCTGCCCGCCGACAGGATGGACGAGATCGCCGGCCAGATGAGCGAACTCATCGGCCTGCCGAAGGACTTCATCAAGGCGAAGGGGCTGCGCATCGAGCTCGACACGTTCCGCAAGACGCTGCTCGCCGACGAAGGCAAGACCACCGGCCGCTACGACACGCGCTTCACGACGTTCGGCTACCCGGACGTGCAGGGCGACAACGAGTTCTTCGCGGGAGAGGACCCCTCGTACGACGCGATCAACGCCGCCTATCTGGACGTCTACATGAAGATGCTCGGCGACATCGGGTTCAAGGGCTACGCCAACTACGAAGGCCTATCGATGAAGGTCAACGAGTCGTGGAACTGGAACCATCAGGCCCCGGGCACGATGGGCTCGCCGCAGACGCCGAACGTCGCGTTCGACATCGCCACGGCGTTGCGCCGCAACCCCACGAGCCGCATCCTGTTCTTCGGTGGCATCCACGACGCCGCCACGCCGTACTGGAACGTGCGCCACGACATGGGCAAGCTGTTCCTGCCGCAGGCGCTCAAGGACCGCATCGAATACCATGTGCATTCCAACGGCCACATGCTGTACTGCGACCAGATGGCGCTTGAGGCCGCCGGCCCCGAGCTCAAGGCGTTCTACGAGAAGCGCCACGAGCAGTGAGCGGTTGGCTGACCGCTAGAGAATAGCCGCAAGATCGGGCCATGCGTCTGGGAAATCCTCCAGGTAGCGCATGGCCTCGTTGCGCATGGCGCGCATCACGAGCATGTGCTCGTAGACGGGGTTGCGCGCCAGATGCGGGCCTTCACGGTGGTAGTCGTCCACGATCCGCGCAGACTGCTCGTCCCACGTGCGGTCGTCGCACAGGCGCCGCAGGTTCGTCAGCGCCGCCAACTCATCCATGTCGAAGGCGCCGAGCACGCGCGCGCGGTAGATCTCCTGCAACTGCCCGCGCTCGTCGAGGCCTTGCAACGCGATTTCGCGCAGCGACTCCCAGTCGTAGGGCACAAGGTCTTCGGGGAACATGATCGTGAACTGTTCGGGGCGGTGCGCTTCCACATCGTCGATGAACTCGAGCAGGTCGCGCCATCGGCGTGCATGGATCAGCCGCGCCGCATAGGCGTCGGCGAGCGGCGCAATCGTGCAGTGTTCGCGCAGCAGCGCGTCGGCTCCGTCCGCATCACCGCTCATGCGCATCAGGTCGTGCCGCATGAGCAGCATCGTCTGCTTGAAGTGGAAGTGCGCGTGCAGCTCCAGCTCGCGCCGGTCCGTGCAGGTGTCGGGGTCCGGTTCGTCGTCGAATCCTTCGAACCCGTCCAGATCGGCGAATTCATGCGCGTATTCGCCGGTCACCATTTCGCGGAATCGGGCGTCGGCGATCGCGTCGTCGCCGTACTGGCGCGCCATGTCGTCCATGCTGGCCACCGCGTTGTCCAGCGCCTCATACGCAAAGACGCGCGTGTCGTCCCACTGCGCGAACGACAGGCAGCAGGAGAGCAGCTCCACCATCGGCATCGGGTTGATGCGGAAGTCCTCGTTGCACGCCACGTCGGTCACCATGCGCAGCGCCTGCGCGCTCGTCTCGGGGTCCGCGTTGCGCGCCACCGAATCCATGTAGATGCGCACAAGCTGGATGAGTTCCTTGAGGTATTCCAGGCATTCCTGGTGGCGGTCCTCGCACGATCCGATGAACCGCGCGGTCAGTTCGACCGCCAGGCACAGGTTGCGCGTGGCGTCGAGCCACTGGGTGCTCGCGAGCGCGTTGGCCACGACCGCCTCCACGCCGGCGAGCGCCTGCGATTCCATGCGGAACGACGGCATGTCCTTGCACGGCACGTCCATGCCGCCTTCGGGCGTGGGGGTGGCGCTTGGGGTGATGGCGGCGATGCCATCGAAATACCATTGCATCGGCTGGGCCATGACGAGCCGTGCCGTATCGGGCTGTGCCACCGGTGTGGGGTTGCGCCGCGGGTCCTCGTGTTGCGAGCATGACGATATGGTGGGGTCCCATAGGAATGTGGGGGCGTCGAATTCCTCGTCGAATCCCCATTCGGTTTCCACGAAATCCACCATCTGCGTCAGTTCGCGGTACTGCGCGATGTTTGAACTGTCAGCTCGCATTGTCATGTGTTGTCCCCTTGCCCCGGCGCCGTCGGCGGCCTCGTGTGGCTGTGCGCGCGGCGCGGGGCCTGTCGGGCGTGCCGGTCCGGTGCGCACACGGTTCACGCTAGCAGTTTCCTGGGTGCGGCACCGGCATGGTTCTACGATGTGTACGCGCCCGTCTCAGAGTGTGTCGCGCACACGGTTCACATGGCGGCCGGTGCGCGCGGGTGCTCAGTCCTGATGCTCGAATGGGAACACGAGGCCCCATTCGTCGCGAATCTGGTCGAGCAGCGCCATCATGCGCAAGGTGTCCGCGTGCGGCATCTCGATGGTGTCGCGCTTGCCTGCGCGGATCGCCTGCACGCTTGCCGCCACTTCGTATTCGTAACCGGTGAGCTGTTCGGGCATGTCGATGTGGTCGACGCGCGCATGGTCGGTGTTGTAGATGTCGACCGCGGAGACATTGTTGACGTTGTGGCACACCAGGTAGCCTTCGGTGCCGTATACCATGCCCTCGCGGTCCGAGACGCACAGCATCGAACTGAGCGCCGTGGCCATCGTCGTGTCGGCGTAGTAGAGCGTCGTCGTGCTTTGCGCGTCCACACCGGTGGGGTAGGGCTGCATCGAGGTGGCCAAGTGGTCGATCTCCTGGGCGCCCATGACCATGTCGATGAACGTGAGCGGGTAGATGCCGACGTCAAGCAGCGCGCCGCCGGCGAGATTCGGGTCGGTCAGGCGCGCCTTGTGCGTCATCGGGTAGCACAGGTTGGCGTTGATGCCGGTCACCGCGCCGATGCGCCCGGAATCGATGATCCGGTCGATGACCGCGCGCGACGGCATGTAGCGCGTCCAGATCGCCTCGCCGCAATACAGGCCGGTCTTGTCGGATTCGTCGATGACCGCGCGCGCCTGCTCGAGGTTCGCGGCGAACGCCTTCTCCACGAGCACGGGCTTGCCCGCCCGCATGCAGGCGATCGCCTGTTCGGCGTGCAGGCTGTGCGGGGTGGCGATGTACACCAGGTCCACCGCCGGGTCGGCGAGCATCGCCTCATATGAGCCATAGGCGTGCGGCAGATGGTAGGTGGCGGCGAACTTGTCCGCCTTGTCCTGCGAGCGCGAGGCGATCGCATACGGCGTGACCATCGCACTGTACGTGGGGGAACCGGCCATCATCGTGAGGGTCTTGGCCATCGTCTGGGCAATGCGGCCCGCGCCCAGGATCGCCACATTGAGCGGGCGTGCCGTGTCGGTCCCTCCGGTTGTGGACTCGGGTTGGGATTGGGTGGAATCGGTCATCATGGCCGCCTTTCTTATGGAAACATTCCAGTGCGGCGCGCGGCCGCACTATTCCCACCGTAGACACTTCGCCGTGCGCGCGCCGCCACATGACGCCCAACGCGTAGTATGAACCACGGAGCATGAATTGTGCATCAGGGCGCGCATGTGCGCCCCACAAAGGAGACATGATGGACGAATCCCATAATCTGCGCTCGCTGCCGCCGCTCGCCACGCGCGCCGGCGCGGTGCACCCGTTCCGCGCGATGCGCATCGGCGCGCAGGCGGACATGATGATCGCGGCGGGCGTCGACGTGATCAAACTCAATCTGGGCCAGCCGGACTACGACGCCCCCGAACCGGTGCGCACGGCCATGCGCGACCTGTATGACGGGCGCGCGCTGCCCTACACCGAAGCGAAGGGGCTGCCCGAACTGCGCCGCAAGATCAGTGAATTCTACGCCACGCAACACCAGGTGAACGTGGACCCCGGGCGCATCGTCATCACGGCGGGCGGTTCGACCGCCCTGCTGCTCGCCGTGGCGCTCACCGTGGACGCGGGCAGTGAAGTGCTCATCGCCGACCCGTCATACCCCACCAACCGCGAGCTCGTGCGCGCGTTCGAAGGCGTCGTCGTGGACGTGCCGACGAGCGCCGCCACACGCTTCCACCTGACGCCCGAACTGCTCGACGAATACTGGTCGGAGCGCACGCGCGCCGTCATGATCACCTCGCCGTCGAACCCCACCGGCACCACGATCACCCCGGACACGTTGCGCGCGGTCTGCGACGCCGCGCGTGCGCACGACGCATGGCGCATCGTCGACGAAACCTACCTCGACCTGGCCGATGTCGAGCCCGACGGTTCGCGTGTGCCATCCGTGCTCTCGATTGACCCCGACGCGATTGTCTGCAGCAGCTTCTCGAAATACTTCGGCATGACCGGCTGGCGCCTCGGCTGGATCGTCGTGCCGCCCGCCGCCGCCGACGCGGTGGACAACCTCGCGGCGAACTTCTTCCTCAGCGCGCACACGCCCACCCAGATCGCCGCAGTCGAGGCGTTCGGCGACGAGGCGCTCGCGGTCAGTGAGAAGCGCCGGCTCGAACTGCTCGCCCGGCGCGCGATTGTGATCGACGGCCTGCGTGATCTGGGCCTGCCGGTCGACGTGGAGCCGAACGGCGCGTTCTATGCGTATTTCGACGTGAGCTCCACCGGCCTGAGCGCCACAGCATTCTGCGAGCGCGCCCTGCGTGAGGCGCATGTGGCGCTCACCCCGGGCGCCGACTTCGGTGAGGCGACCGCCGACACGCACGTGCGCCTGTCGTACGCGGCCTCACGCCACGACCTACGCGAAGGATTGACGCGGCTCGGCGCCTTCGTGCATGGGCTCGCCGGCACGCGGCAGGACTGAAGAACAACGACATAAGAGGAACCCTCCATGGCAAATCTGAAACTGCGGTCCACCCGCTTGGGCGTGCTCGACATCGGGTCGAACACCGTGCACATGCTCGTCGTCGATGCGGCCGTCGGCGCGCGCCCCGAACCGGAGGCGAGCTCGAAGACCACTGTGCGGCTCATGGACCATCTCAAAGACGACGGCAGCATCAAGAAGCAGGCGGTCGACGCGCTGCTCGCCGCCGTCGACGACGCGATGCGGCTCGCCGAACAATACAAGGTCTCGCAACTGCTTGCGCTCGCCACGTCGGCGATGCATGAGGCGCCGAACGGCAACAAGATCCTGCACCGCGTCGAAGAGGTCATCGGCCAGCGCGTCACCGTGCTTTCGGGCGAAGACGAGGCACGCCTGACGTTCCTCGCCGCACGCCGTTGGTACGGGTGGGACGCCGGCCGCTTGCTGATGATCGACATCGGCGGCGGCTCGCTTGAAGTCGCGCTCGGCTCCGACGAGGAGCCCACCATAGCCGCCGCCGTGAACGCCGGTGCGAGAGTGGTGACGCGCGACATGCTTCCCGACGGCATGGCGTCGGCGAAAGATCTCGACGCAGCATACAAGAAAGTGCGCAAGATGATCGCGCCGGTCGTCGACGCCGTGCCCGCCGAGGATTATTCGAGCCACGCCGTCGGCACGTCGAAGGCGATCCGTTCGCTCGCGCGCCTCGCCGGCACCGTGATCCACCAGCCGGGGCGCGAGGACGCGCTGTGCGTGGGGCGCGGGCAGCTCGAGGATTGGATCCCGCGCCTCGCCGCGATCGAACCGGCCCAGCGCGCCGCACTGCCCGGCATCACGCAGGACCGCGCCATGACAATCGTGGGCGCTGGCATCATCGCCGTTGAAATCATGCGCGCGCTCGGCATCAACGAAATCGAAGTGTGCCCATGGGCGTTGCGCGAAGGCGCGATCCTGCGCTGGCTCGACCAGTACGGGCGCACGCGCTTTGGGTTCTGATCGGGGCGTTACTGCAGTGCGGCGAGCTCGTTCTTCGCCTTGTGCAGTTTCGCGTAGATCTCATTGCGCTGCGCCGGGTTCTTCGCGCGCTTGTGGTCGGCGGTGAGCTTCGCGACCGCCGCCTCCAGCGTGCGGATGCGCTCCGTGCGGGCGATGCGCGCGTCGAGATCGGCGAAATCATCGGTGCCAAGGATGATCTGCGAGCACAAGGAATCCCACAGCTCGCCCATTGTGGAACCGTTGGTCGCCAGCTGCGCCTCGCCGATTGGGAGCCATGGCGTGTGGAACACGTGGAACGTCGGCGTGTGGCCTGTGCGCCCGGCATCGGCGCGGCGTACGGCGAAGGAGCATTCCTCCCGTGTTGTGCCGTCGTGCTCGGCGGTGCGCACGACGGCGAACACGATGCCCGACTTGCGCTGGGAGGCGATGAGCTCCACGATGTCATGGGGCACTTCATGCGCTTTTTCGGCGAGCCGCAACCCCAATACGAGGATTTCGCCCATGCGTGAATCAGCATCCAGTCCGGTGTTCCCGGGGCGCAGGATTGCGAGCATCGTGATTGATGCCACGTCATGCACCAGATGCTGTTTCGTCTTCGCCGAAAGCGGCGCTTTGGATGCGAACAGTCCTTTGGGCAGCGGGCCCTTTTCGGCGCGCACGGCGCATGAAGCTGGTAATCCCATGGTTTCTGCGGTCAAGGTCCCGCAATTCGCCATCGTCATCGTCGGCCTTCTTTCCACTGTGTCGTTGTCGGGTCTTTCGACCGTTGTTGCTCAACCATGTTCGACCTTGTTCCTCAACTATGGCACATGACCTCTATGGGAAGTGCAGATGCGTCCATCCCAGATGTCGCATAACACGTGTAGGCCGCGTGATTTCGGACGCGAGGAGGAGCCAACTGTCTTGAATACTATGGTTGCCGCGTCATTTCGGACAATTACGCCGGGCAACTGTCTCAAATCACTGGTGGGGCAAGTGTTTTCGGATGCGGAAGGGAAGGGTGGGGTATCGGCCAACATGGGAGTACAGGTCAATATGTGGGGTTAGCGGCCAAATGGGCGTCTGAGGGGCGGGCAGCGGCTTGGGGCCGCTTCCCGCCACATTCCTGATTCCTATGGTGCCCCAGATCGGATTCGAACCGACGACACCCGCTTTAGGAGAGCGGTGCTCTATCCACTGAGCTACCAGGGCAAACAAGCTGCCATTATACACAGCGCCTCGGCCTGTGGCCAACTCCGTGGTTGTCGGCGTACTGAAAATCGTTCGCGGGGAGGATAGCCACAGTGGGGGAGCCGCGGGTACCGTGGATGTCGGTTGTGGGCATGCCACC
The DNA here is from genome assembly GCF_000771225.1 of Bifidobacterium pseudolongum subsp. pseudolongum DSM 20099. GTDB lineage: Bacteria > Actinomycetota > Actinomycetes > Actinomycetales > Bifidobacteriaceae > Bifidobacterium > Bifidobacterium pseudolongum. Next base: position 27,434 of record NZ_JDTZ01000008.1, on the reverse strand, counting down.
CGCGTGCTTGCACGCATCATCCCGATTTTTGCCGTAAGGAGGCACCATATGGCGGCATCGCGTAGACACCCGGTCCTGGCTTCCGTGGGCGCATTGCTGGCCCTCGTCTCATTGCTCGGCTGCGCGGCGCGTCTGCTTCCCGAAGATATGCAGGCACTGTCATATGTGCCGTATGTGATCGCGTTGAGCCCGTGGTTCGCGCTCGCCGCCGTGGCATCGCTCATCTGCGCGTGCATCTCGCACCGCTGGTTCACCGCGGCGGTGGCGGTGGCTTGCATTGTGCTGCAGGGGTATTGGCAGCTGCCGTTCTACCGCAACGGCGAGCCGCTTGGCGCACAGGCGATCACCGCGGTGGGGCAGTCCAATCCCGTCACGGATGACGCCTTCGCGCGCGTGATGACGTGCAATGTGTACAAAGGCGCCGCCGATCCCCAAGCAATTGTTGACACGGTGCGCGACCAGCATGTGGAGGTGCTCGCATTGCAGGAGGCCACGCCGCAGTTCGTGCAGCGGCTCGAGCAGGCGGGCATTGCGGATTACCTGCCCTACGCGGTCAGCGCGTCGTCAGGCAGTGGGTATGGCAACGGGCTGTGGTCCGCGCAGCCGTTGCAGCAGCCCGTGGACGCGGAGTTCGCGTCGAGCGCATCAAACATGCCCGCCGGCACGATCCGCTTTGACAACGGTGCACTGCCGGTGCGGTTCGTCAGCGTGCACACCACGTCGCCCACGCCGCAATCATGGGACCTGTGGCGCAAATCGCTCACCGAGATGCAGCAGCTGACCAAACGCACCGGCACGCAATACGTGTTGATGGGCGATTTCAACGCCACCTATGACCATGCGGTGTTCCGCAATCTGCTCGGCACGCGGTTCCAGGACGCGGCGCGCGCAAGCGGACACGGACTTGTGTTCAGCTGGCCCGTGGACAAGCCGTGGCTGCCCGCGTTCTCGGGAATCGACCACATCGTGACCGAGCGCGGTGTGGTCGCCGGCCAGGTTTCCACGGTGCGTATCGGCGGATCCGACCACCGCGCGCTGCTCGCCACGCTCGACTTCACACGCCGCTAAGTGGGCCGGTTACTGCAGGTTCTCCTGCGTGCCGGCCGTGCTCGCGGTCTGCGCCTGCTGTGCCTGTGCGGCGTCGAGACGCGCGCGCACATCGGCGAGCAGTGATTCGGCGCGCTGGGCAAGCGCTTCGCCGATTTCCCACTGGCGCATCGACTGGTCGAGGCTCAGGCCGCCGTTCTCCAGTGCGCGTACGGCCTGCACGAGCTTGTCACGCGCTTCCTCGTACGGCATGGCGGCGATGAGGTCGCGCTCTTCCTGCGTCAGGCTTGTAGCCGCCTGTGGGGCCTGTTGTGCGGTGTCGGCGGTTTCCCCGCCCGTGACGGTCTCTTCAGTCTGCATGATGTCGATTTCTTCTGCCATGAGTTCTCCTTGACGTGGGGTGGATGAATATGGATTGGATTGGGGTGCGATGGTGCGTACGGACGCGTCAGACGTGCGTGGCCTGGGCCTGCGCCACCACAGTGCCGTGGCGCAGGGTGATGGTGAGCTCGTCGCCCACCTGCACGTTGGTGGCGTCGTCGACCACATGGCCGCTGGCGTTCTGCAGCACCGCGTAACCGCGGTCGAGCGTCGACTGTGGGCTCAGCGCGGTCAGTGTGGCTTTGAGTTTCTCCACACGCATCTGCGCGTCGTCCACGATGCGTGTCAGTCCGATGCGCATCGCGCGCACGGCGTCGGCGATGTCGCGCTCGTGCGATTCGACCATCGTCTGCGGGTGGGTCAGGCTCGGGCGGTTCACGTACCCTTCGATCAGTCGCGACTCGTTGTCCACCATCGCGCGCATGCGCATGCTCATCGTGCCGATTGCGCTTTCGACGAGCTGCTGTTGCTCGCGCACGTCGGGCACCACGCGTTTGGCGGCGTCGGTGGGGGTGGATGCGCGCATGTCGGACGCCAGGTCGATGAGCGTCCAGTCGTCCTCGTGCCCGACCGCCGAGATGATCGGCGTCACGCAGGCTGCGGTGGCGCGCACCACGCGTTCGTCGGAGAAACCGATGAGGTCTTCGAAACTGCCGCCGCCGCGCGCCACGATGATCACATCCACCGCCGGGTCCGCGTCGAGCTCCTGGATGGCCTGCACCACTTCAGGGGGGCATTGCGGCCCCTGCACATGCGCGTGTTTGACGGCGAAGTTCACGATGGGCCAGCGCAGGTTGACGTTCGTGATGATGTCGCCTTCCGCGCGCGCGCCGGGGGCGCACACAATGCCGATCGTCGTGGGGAATTCGGGGATCGGCACTTTGTTGGATTCGTCGAACAGGCCTTCGCCTTTGAGCTTCTTGCGCAGTTCGTCGATCTGTTCCTTGAGGCCGCCGGATCCGATGCGCCGGATGTCGTCGGCGCGGAAGCTCAGGCGCGTGGATTTCACCCACAGGTCGGCCTGGCCGTGCATGACCACGCGGTCGCCCTGCTGGAACGCGCGCGCTTTCTGCGCGAACGCGCCGAAGCCGAGTGCGGAGATCGACACCTCTTGGAAGCTGTCGCGCAGCGTCAGATATACGGTGCCGGTGCGCCGCGCGTTGATCTCGATGATCTGCCCTTCGATCCACGCGGCGGGCCAGCGTTCCACGGCGTCGTGGAAATGCTGGCTCAACAGCGAGACCGGCCACGGGTTTTCGGGGGTCGTGTCGCGCGCGAACCGGGGCAGTTCGTCGGGCGTGCGCGGCCTGTCGAGCGGCGAGCCGGCGCTGCCCGCGCCATTGTTGTTCCAAACCATACTGACTAGATTCCATCAGCGAACGGACATCGTCAAGGCGTGTGATGCGGCGTGTCGGTTGGTTTTCCCGGCCGGCGAACACTCTTGCGCACGCCTCGGCCGGGCGCTCCGATACCATAGGTCTGCGCGGATTTCCGCACGGCGAACACGGCGGGTCGTGACGAGTATCACACGCATGTAATTTGTGGCGGAATTTCAACAAAAACCCCAAGATATAGGTCACTCGACGGCGAGTTGTACTAGATATGGGGGGTGACTTTGGCGTACAGTTCTGTCAGGCAAGTACGGCGCCCCACTGCTGCGGGCGCTTCGACAACACGGCCGGTGGCACCGGTCCCTCGAGAACAGGAAAGCGAATGGAAGCTCAGATCATGGACGCCCCGCGGACACAGACAAGGAACGCGGCCACGGTGTTGGTCGAGAAGCGCGATGGTCGCATCGTGGATTTCGACCCCATCAACATCGTCGAGGCCGTCAAGTCCGCATTCGCAGACCTAGACAAAGAAGTCGGGCCCGAAGAGGAGCGCATGATCCGTGACCTGGCCAGCCAGGTGGAAGGCGAAATCAAGGAACGTTACAACGGTCCCGCCAAGATTGAAGACATCCAGAACCTCGTGGAGCACGCGCTCATCGAGGACCACCTGTACGAAGTGGCGCGCACCTACACCAATTACCGTCTGAACAAAGACATCGAACGCGCCAAGGCCACCGACATCAACGAGGCCGTCAAGCGCCTCGTCAACCGTGACGAATCGCTTGTGCGCGAAAACGCGAACAAGGACTCGAACGTCTACGCCACGCAGCGCGACCTGCTCGCCGGCGCCGTCTCCAAGGCGTCCGCGTTCTCCATGCTGCCCGACGCGGTCGCGAACGCGCACATGAAGGGCGACATCCACTTCCATGACGCCGACTATTCGCCGTTCACATCGATGAACAACTGTTCGCTGCCTGATTTCGGCGACATGCTGCGCCATGGCTTCGCACTCGGCAACGCGATGATGGATTCGCCGAAGTCCATCGGCACCGCCGCCACGCAGATCACGCAGATCATCAAGGACATCGCCGGCGCGCAGTACGGCGGCCAGACCGTCAACCGCGCCGACGAGATGCTCGAGGACTACGCCAAGCGCGACTATGCGAAGAACATGGACATGGCCCGCGCCATGATTCCCGATTCCACGCCGATCGCCGTGGCCGAAGACATGGTGCGCGGCCTCAAGGCGCAGGAGCCGCGCTGGCTGCATTTCGAGAACCGCGAGCCGCTGCCGATGGACGAGGCGTTCGACAAGGACCTGCCCGAACTCGACCAGCTGCGTGAGGTCTATGCGAAGATCATGACGCGCAAGGCCATCTACGACGCGATGCAGACGATGGAATACCAGATCAACTCGAACCGCGTCTCGAACGGCCAGACGCCGTTCGTCACCGTCGGCTTCGGCCTCGGCACGAGCTGGTTCGCCCGCGAGATCCAGCGCGCGATCCTGCTCAACCGCATCCGTGGCCTGGGCAAGGACCGCCACACGGCGATTTTCCCCAAGCTCGTGTTCACAATCAAGCACGGCATCAACGCCGACGAGGGCGACCCGAACTACGACTTGAAGCAGCTTGCGCTCGAATGCTCGACGAAGCGCATGTACCCGGACGTGGTGTTCTACGACAACATCGTGAAGATCACCGGCTCGTTCAAGGCGCCGATGGGCTGCCGCTCGTTCCTGCAGGGCTGGATCGATCCGAAGACCGGTGAAGATGTGGAAGACGGCCGCATGAACCTCGGTGTCGTCACGGTTAACGTGCCGCGCATCGCGCTCGAATCGCACGGCGATGTGGACCGCTTCTGGCGCTTGTTCGACGAACGCATGGAGACCGCGCACCAGGCGCTGCAGTTCCGCATCATGCGCTGCAAGCAGGCCACGCCGGTCAATGCGCCGACGCTCTTCCGCTACGGCGCGTTCGGCCGTCTCGACGCGAACGACAATGTGGACCAGCTGTTCCGCAACGAGCGCGCCACCGTGTCACTCGGTTACATCGGCCTGTATGAGGCGACCGCCGTCTTCTACGGCAAGAACTGGATGCGCGACCACGGCTGGGATCCGCAGGGCAAGGAGTTCGCGCTCGAGATTGTGCGCCGCATGAACCAGCTGTGCAAGGACTGGTCCGCCGCCGAAGGCTACCACTATTCGGTGTACTCCACGCCGGCCGAATCGCTCACCGACCGCTTCAACCGCATGGACCGCGATAAGTTCGGCGAGGTCGAAGGCGTGACCGACCACGACTTCTACACGAACTCGTTCCACTACCCGGTGTGGCTGCAGCCCACGCCGATGGAGAAGCTCGACTACGAGAAGGACTTCCCGTACTACGCTTCGGGCGGCTTCATCAACTACTGCGAGTTCCCATGCCTGCAGGCCAACCCGAAGGCGCTCGAAGCCGTGTGGGATTACGCGTACAACATCGGCATCGGCTACCTCGGCACGAACACGCCGATCGACCACTGCTTCGAATGCGGCTTCGAAGGCGACTTCGAGCCGACCGAAGAGGGCTTCAAGTGCCCTGAGTGCGGCAATTCCGACCCGGACAAGTGCAACGTGACGAAGCGCACATGCGGCTATCTGGGCAACCCGGTGCAGCGCCCGATGGTGCACGGCCGCCATGAGGAGATCGCCCACCGCGTCAAGCACATGGCCGGCGAGACGGGCCGCGTCACGCTCGACAACGGCGAAACGCGCGAATGGTTCGAGGAGACCAAGTAATACACGCAGCGCATAGCGCGACCGGCAGGGCGGCGCATCCGCGGTAAACGCGGGATGCGCCGCCCTGCGTCATGATGGATGCAGATCGGGTAGAAAGAGCAGGAACGCATGGTACAGGCAGGCACACGCCACGATTTTGTCAAGACCAAGGAATACCGGGGGCCGTCGGTCCCAAGCCCGTTGACGAACAACCCGCGCGCGGGGCAGTGGACGAATGCGATGAGCCACAACATGATCGCCGACTACAAGCGGTTCCTCATGACCGACGGCGAGGGCATTCGCTGTTCGTTGTATGTCTCGGGCTGCCCGTTCCACTGCGAAGGCTGCTACAACTCATCGATCTGGGATTTCCAGGCGGGGCATGAATACAACGAAAGGCTCGAGGCGCAGATCATGGACGACCTTGCGCAGAGCTTCGTGCAGGGCATCACGTTCCTTGGTGGCGAACCGCTGCTCAACACCGGTGTGCTGCTGCCGCTCGCGCGCAAGATCCGCGAGCGTTTCGGCCATACGAAAGACATCTGGTGCTGGACCGGCTACACATGGGAGGAGCTCATGCGCGACGGCGAGACGCAAGACAAGCTCGACCTGCTTCATGAAATCGACATTCTCGTTGACGGCCGCTATATCAAGACGTTGCACGATTCACTGCTGCAGTTCCGCGGTTCGCGCAACCAGCGCATTCTCGACGTGCAGGAGTCGTTCAGGCAGGGCAAGCCGGTGGTGTGGGCGAAACTGCACGACCAGGAGCGTTTCATTCCCGAAATCTACGGCAAGGAGCGTGCCGCCGGCGAAGGCGACGCCAGCTAGTCCGCTTTCTGCGCCTGCCGGTCAATCCACGCGTTCACCGCGTTCGTCGCCTCGTCGAGCGTGGCCTGCGCCGCCTTGTAATAGCGAGAATCCTTGATGCCCGACTCGTCGAATTTCTCCTGGGCGAGGTCGAGCGCCGCTTCGAATCCTGCGGTGAGCTGCCTACCGACCGCGGAATCCGCATACCGCTGCTTGAGCGTGTCGAGCAGCGCGCGCCCCTGGTCTATGGCCTCCTGCAGATTCCTCTTGGCCTGCGCGACGTCCTCGGTATCGGAAGACGCCGCAGATTCCGACTCGTCGCCAGTGTTATCTGTGTCTGCAGAGGCACCGCGCACGATCTGCGCGGTCGATTTGCGCAATGATTCGGTTGCACTGTTCAGCGTGTTCGCCACGAGATTGAGCTGTATGATCGTCGCGTTCGCCGCACACCCCTGCTGTGCCACGGTGCCCTCCGCCGCGCTCGCCGCATCGGCTGCCGCGTCGAGAATCTTGTCGACGCCGAGCGCATTACGCACCAGCTTCTGCAACGCCGGCGAATCGCTCGTCGTGTCAAGCAGCGCCTTGCGTGCCTCGCTGAACTCGCTGACCGCCGTCTGGCAGCGCGCATACGCCTCGTCATGCTTGTTCTTGTAGATGATGCCGCCGACCACGCCGCCCACGCCGCCCACGATCGCCACCACGGTGATGATTGCCACGACTACAGGCCACCTCCTCCTACGCTTGCCTCCATCCCCGCTCTCTGGTTGATAATTCGCCTGCTGATAGGAGGGCGCCTGATAACTCGGCGGCGCATACCCCTGCTGCATTGGAATCTGCGTGGTGGGCATGTCAATCCGCTGCGTCGGTCGCTCGACGTTGGAATCGCTCATCGTGCACCTCGTTTCAGTCGAAGAATCTGCAATCATCTTACCTATAATCAGATGTGCAGATTCCTACGCCGCAACGAGTGTGGGAGACTCACGCGAACAGGATGAGGGCCACGAGCAAGGCGATGAGCGTGAGGGCGGGGAAGAAGATTTGCTTGATGGCAGCCGAATGCTTGTCTGGCGCGGTGCACAGCAGCACGAGCGCGGCGCAGAACATCGAGGCGGAGCCGGCGGTCATGAGTGTCACGCCTACCACGGTCACGCCGCACCATAGGACGATGGCGCCGCCAATGGACATGATGGCCAGAAACAGGTTGTAGAAGCCTTGGTTGAAAGCCATTTCCTTGGTCTGTTCAGCTTCGTCGGCACCCATCGAGAAGGTCTCTCGGGTGCTGCGTGACGTCCACAGGAACGATTCCATCACGAAGATGTAGACATGCAGCAGGCCCGCCAGCATAGCGAAGATGGAGGCCGTGATCAATGCGGTGTTCATTGCTTGTCTCCTTCGTCGGCTTCCTTTGCGGCTTGCTTCGCAGCTTCTATGGCGGCCAAATACTCTTCCGCTGAACCCCCTACGGCGGCGACGTCGTCTGGCGTGGCCATGCCGTTGTTCGCCAGCGCGTCCTTCTTGATTTTCACCTGCATGCGGCGCTCGGCCGAGGTGCTTTTGAGGAATAGGAACATGGCGGCGGCCAGTGTGAACACCAGCATGGCCGGCGGCCAAATGGTCAGTGTGATCATTATGCCCACGATCTTGATTGCGAGGTCCCAGGACAACACATTGAGGCGTACTTTCATCAACGCCGCGTAATCCTTGCTGATTACCTTGAGATTCGCCCGCTCCAGACGCCAGCTCAACGCGATGTTCGTGATCGTGAGCACGATGACGTCGATGCCGTAGAACGCTTGCGCGGTGCTGCTATAGAAATTGCCAGCCACCAAGCTCGTCGAATACGGGATGAGCGAGCAGAAGAACAATAGTGTGATGCTCGTCCACAACACCGGCTGGTCGACGAGCTTAACGCCGCTCCATTCGATGTGCAGGTGCACCCACATCGATCCCAGCCAGAAGAACGAGAACGCGTAGGCCAGAAACTGCGGCCACAACTTCCCGAATCCCGACCACGTCAGCGGATCCGGTTTATCCAAATCCAACACGAGAATCGTCATGATGATGGCCAGCACCGCATCGGTGAACGCCACTACTCGTTCCTTGCTCATCGCACACTCTCAGACCCTGCGACTACCTATCATCTCTCCATCTTAGCCTATCCTCCCGCGGCCCGCTCCTGACTATTCTCACTGCTTATTTCCACGCAGATTTCCACACCTGCACACACGGTGTGGAAAACCGACAAACCATGCCGAATGTCGTGACTATCGGTAGGGACGATTCGGTAGAATAGTGAGATTATGGCTGCCAGCACGCGAGAAAACAGGGCTCCCGCTTCCGGCATGCCAACCAAACTTGAATACCGCACGAAACACGAGGTAATGATGGCTTCTCTGGTGCAAGAACCTTCGTCGATCTCTCAGACCCTCAACACCGAACCACGCCCGCTGCGCATAGGTCTGGACATCGGCTCGACCACGGTCAAGGCGGTCGTGCTAGACGATTCCGACTCCCTCGATGCCACCCTGTTCGCAGATTACCGTCGTCATCATGCGAACGTGCGCGCGACGATGGAGGGATTGTTGCGTGACATCCGTGCCCATCTCGCCGAACTGGGTCGCGCAGATGAGCCCGTGCGCCTAGCCATCACCGGTTCGGGCGGTTTGGCGCTCGCCGATGCCGTGCATGTGCCGTTCGTGCAGGAGGTGATCGCGGAGACGCGCGCAATCGACGAGGCGATCCCGCAGGCGGATGTGATCATCGAACTCGGTGGCGAGGACGCGAAGATCACGTACCTGAAGCCGACCCCCGAACAGCGCATGAACGGCTCGTGTGCGGGTGGCACCGGCGCGTTCATCGACCAGATGTCGACGCTGCTCGACACCGATGCCGCCGGTCTCAACGAGATGGCGAAGTATTACCAGACGCTGTACCCAATCGCATCGCGTTGTGGTGTGTTCGCAAAGACGGACCTGCAGCCGCTCATCAACGACGGTGCTGCCAAGCCCGATCTTGCCGCGTCGATCTTCACCGCCGTGGCCACGCAGACGATTGCCGGCCTGGCTTCGGGCCGTCCCATTCACGGCACCGTTGTGTTCCTGGGAGGCCCGCTGTTCTTCATGAGTGAGCTGCGGGAGGCGTTCCGCCGTGCACTCGATGGCAAGGTGGACGAGTTCATCACCCCAACCGACGCGCACCTGTATGTCGCCTACGGTGCGGCGCTCGCCGTTGGCGAGCCCGGCCAGATCGAACATGCCGACGAGTACCCGGCACGGTCGCTCGACGACATTATCAATGCATTGGAGGATCTGAAGAACCTGCCGTCGAACACGGCCACGATGCCGCCGCTGTTCGACACCGCGGCCGACCGTGACGCGTTCAATGCGCGTCATCACCGTGAGCATGTGCATGTGGGCACGCTCGAGGGAGCCCGTGGCCCGCACTTCCTGGGCATCGACGCCGGTTCCACGACGATCAAGGCGACCTTGGTCAACGATGACCGCGAGATCGTGTGGTCGTCGTATGCGACGAACGATGGCAGCCCGTTGACTGCGGCGATCGAGATCGTCAAACGCATCCAGTCCGAATTGCCGAGCGATGCCTGGATCGCACGTTCCTGCGCTACCGGCTATGGCGAGGGTCTGATCACGACCGGTCTCCATCTCGACGAGGGTGTGGTTGAGACGATGGCTCACTACCGTGGTGCCGAAATGGTGAGCCCGGGCGTCACCGCCGTCATCGACATTGGCGGCCAGGACATGAAGTATCTGGCGGTCACCGACGGCGTGATTGACTCGATCGCCGTCAACGAGGCCTGCTCGTCGGGGTGCGGCTCCTTCCTGCAGACCTTCGCACGCTCAATGGGGCTCACGATCGAGGAGTTCACGCAGGCCGCCCTGAATTCCGAGCATCCTGTGGATTTGGGCTCGCGATGCACCGTGTTCATGAACTCGAGCGTCAAGCAGGCGCAGAAAGAAGGCGCGAGCATCGAAGACATCGCCGCCGGCCTGTGCTATTCCGTCGTGCGCAACGCACTGTACAAGGTCATCAAACTGCGCGATTCGGGCGAGCTCGGCAGCACGGTCGTGGTGCAGGGCGGCACGTTCCTCAACGACGCTGTGCTGCGCGCGTTCGAACTGCTCACCGAACGCGAGGTGACGCGCCCCAACATCGCCGGACTCATGGGCGCCTACGGCGCCGCGCTCACCGCGCGCATGCACTACGACGACATCGCCGACGACACGGACGGCGACACCGACGCCGCCGGCGTGCACGTGGCGCGCATCGACGGCGTGGACCACACCGTCTCGAGCATCCTGCACGGCACCGCCCTCGACGAGCTGTCGATGACGACCGAACGCGACGTGTGTAAACTGTGCCAGAACCACTGCAAGCTCACCATCACCACATTCCACGACGGATCGCGCTATGTGACCGGCAACCGGTGCGAACGCGGCGGCGACGCCAAACGCAAACGCAGCGACCGGCCCAACCTGTACGATTTCAAATACAAGCGTGCCTTCGCCTACCGCCGTCTGACCGACAAAAAAGCCACGCGCGGCGAAATCGGCATACCCCGCGTACTCAACATGTACGAGAACTACCCGTTCTGGTTCACCCTGCTCACGAGCCTCGGATTCAAAGTCGTCATCTCCGGACGCTCCAACCACGAACTGTTCGAAACCGGCATCGAATCCATCGCCTCCGAGAACATCTGCTATCCGGCGAAACTCGTGCACGGGCACATCAAGTGGCTCCTCAACAAAGGCATCCGCACGATCTTCTACCCATGCGTCTCGTTCGAAGACAATCTGGTGCCGGAATCCGACAACCACTACAACTGCCCGGTCGTGGCGAACTACCCGGTGGTCATTGGAGCCAACATGCCCGAACTGCGCGCAGACGGCATACGGTTCATGCGCCCCTACTTCAACCTCTCCAAGCACAGCCTCATGGTCGACCGCATCGTCGAGGAATTCGCATGGGCCGGCGTGACACGCGAGGAGGCCGAAGCAGCCGTCGCCGCCGCCTACGCCGAAGACACCGTGTTCAAACACGACGTGCAGCAGGAAGGCGTGCGCGCGCTCGCCTACATGAAGGAGCACAACTGTCGCGGCATCGTGCTCGCCGGGCGCCCCTACCACGTGGACCCCGAAGTCAACCACGGCATCCCCGAGACGATCTGCTCGCTCGGCATGGTCGTGCTCTCCGAAGACTCCGTCAGCTGGCTCGACCCCAACGACGTGCCCGCGCTCACCGCATATCTCGCCGAAGACGAAACCGACCCGGCCGCCCACACGAGCGAAGGGTTCCGGCACGTCAACGACCGCAAGCTCACCACCATGCCACTGCGCGTGATGAACCAATGGGCCTATCACGCGCGCCTCTACCGCGCCGCGCAGTTCGTGGCCTCCTGGCCCGGACTCGAACTCGTGCAACTCAACTCGTTCGGCTGCGGCCTTGACGCCGTGACGACCGACCAGGTGTCCGAGATCCTCGCCGACAAAGCGGACGTCTACACGATGCTCAAAATCGACGAAGTCTCCAACCTCGGCGCCGCCAAAATCCGCCTGCGCTCACTCAAAGCCGCCGTCGAGGAACGCGAACGCAACGCCCAGCGCGCCGCTACGCCCGCAGCTAGCGCCGGCACCTTCCGGCACACCGGCACCGCAGCGCCCACACCCGGCCGGCAAATCCTGCTCGACGCCGTCATGGGGAGGCAAGCCGGCGGCGCCCAGCAGAACCGGCAAAGCGCCACCATGAGCGCCTACGCCAACCGCGTGCCCTTCGGCAAGGACATGCGCCGCGACTACACCATCGTGGCCCCGCAGATGAGCCCCATCCACTTCCGGCTCGTCGAAGCGGCCATACGCGCCTCCGGATACAAATTCGACGTGCTCGAACACGCCAGCAAAACCGACGTGGAAACCGGCCTCAAATACGTGAACAACGACGCCTGCTACCCGGCGATCATGACCGTGGGCCAGCTCGTGGAAGCCATCAAATCAGGGCGGTATGATCCCGACAGCACGGCGCTCGCGATTTCGCAGACCGGCGGCATGTGCCGCGCCACGAACTACTTCGCCCTGATCCGCAAGGCGCTCGTGGACGCGGGCTATCCGCAGATCCCGGTGATCGCGATCTCCACGCAGGGATTCGTGGACAATCCCGGGTTCACCCCCACCGTCCCGCTGCTGCACCGTGCGGCGAAATCACTCATCATCGGCGACTTGCTCATGAAGTGCCTGTACCGCGTGCGCCCGTATGAGGCGAATCCGGGTTCCGCGAACCGCCTGTACGAGCGGTGGAACGTGATCGTGCGCGAGACACTGCTCAACCACGGCATGTCGAAGACCGCGAAGATGCTGTACGGGCGCGCGTACTGGCCGTACGCGAAACTCGTGGCGAAGATCGTGGAGAGCTTCGACGCGCTGCCGCTGCGGGACGTCGAACGCAAGGTGCGCGTCGGCGTGGTGGGCGAGATCCTGGTGAAATACCAGCCCGATGCCAACAACCACGTTGTCGAAGTGATCGAGTCACAGGATTGCGAGGCCGTGGTGCCCGGCATCATCGACTTCATGACGATGCGCCCGTACATCAACGACTGGAATGAGCACAATCTGGGCACGGGGCGCAACAAAGCGTTGTACACGGCGTTCAAAGGTGTGATCCACACTTACATGAAACCTGTGAACGATGCGCTTGAATCGAGCGGCGGCAAATTCGAGAAAGACCTGCCGATGGACCAGCTCGTGGCCAAGGCGCAGACCGTCACCTCGATCGGCGTGCAAGCCGGCGAAGGCTGGCTGCTCACGGGCGAGATCGTGGAGCTCATCGAATCGGGCTGCCCCAACATCATCTGTGCACAGCCGTTCGCATGCCTGCCGAACCATGTCACGGGCCGTGGCATGTTCGGCAAGATCCGCCGGCTCTACCCGCAGGCGAACATCGTCTCGATCGACTACGACCCCGGCGCGAGTGAGGCGAACCAGCTCAATCGCATCAAACTGATGATCGCCGCGGCGAAGAAGAACGCCGCAGCCGGACGCAGCAGTGTGTGAATTGTGCACGTTATAGGGATTTTTTAGAACAAGCGCGCCGTGTCCATATGCGCGCGCGTTAGTATGGGCACTTATGACAGCACCACGAGTTTCCTACGCGCACCTGCTGGTTCAGCCGAACCCGCGGCACGTGCGCAGCCTTGTCCGCTTCTTCGAGGAGGGGTGCTCCGCGCCGGGGACCGGGGGGTTCGGCGTGGAGATCGAACATCTGCCCGTGCACAACGCCGACGACACGGCGGTCACGTACGGTGAGCCGAACGGCGTGGAGGAACTGCTGCGCCGTCTGCGCCCGTACTACGACTCCGCGCAGGAGTACTGGCAGGACGATCATCTCGTCGGGCTCGCGCGTGAGGGAATCGCCATCTCGCTCGAACCGGGCGGGCAGATCGAGACGTCGATCGGCATTTTGCGCAAACCCGAGGATCTGCTCGAACTGCACGGGCAGTTCATGCGCGAAGCCACGCCGATCCTCGACGAACTCGATTTTCGCTTGGTGAACTACGGCTATCAGCCGAAGAGCTCGTACGCGGACATTCCACTCAACCCCAAATTGCGTTACGCCGCGATGAACGAGTACTTGGGGCGCATCGGGCAGTTCGGACCGTGCATGATGCGCGCATCCGCCTCCACGCAGGTGAGCATCGACTATACGAGCGAGCGCGACGCGATCGACAAGATGCGCCTCGGCACCGCGATCGGCCCGATCCTCGCATGGTTCTTCCGCAATACGCCGTATTTCGAAGGTGCGCCGAACCCGTGGCCGTTGTGCCGCCAGCGCATGTGGGATTACCTCGACGTGCAGCGCACCAACGTGACGCCGGGCCTGTACGACGAGCGGTTCAGCTGGGAGGATTACGCAGCCGACGTGCTGAGCACCCCGCTCATGTTCGCCGACCTGACCCACACGCCGGAAGCGGAAGGAGCGTCTGTGCACGGCACTGAGTTCACGGCGTTCTACACGACGGCCGCCGACCTATACCCGGACCGCGAGCTCAACGCGTACGAGATCAACCATGTGCTCTCCACGCACTTCAACGATGTGCGCCTGAAGAACTTCATCGAGATGCGGCACTGGGACTCACTGCCGATCGAGCGCGCGGAACTGCTCACGCAGATCGTGAGCAACCTGTTCTACGATGTGGAGCGCCGCGGACGCCTCGAATCGTACTTCAGCGGACTGACCGGCGAAGACGTGCACGCCGCAAAAGCCGTGCTGCAGGCGCGCGGGGGAGACGCGAAGCCCTACGACCAGCCGATGGACTACTGGGCCGAAGTGCTGGGTGTGGGCGATGCGCTCGCCGACGTGCCGGGCGACGCGAAGTGGCCGGAGGTGCGGCAGGGGTAAGGCTGTAATTACCGGCTGGAAGTTCCGTGAACGATACCGTCTGCATCATCATTGTTGGCGTTTGCCCCGCATGTGCGGGAATGATTACCTATGGTTGCGGAGATTGATGATGATAGTGGCCATGGCGTTTTGTTCGTCCTGGATGCTCGATCCCAGTATCTCCAGGAATGGGTGGGCATTGTCGTGGATTTGCCATTGTTCGAGGATGCGGCTGTAGTTCCTGCCGGCGTCATGTTTGATCGCCACAGGTGGGTAGCCTGCCTCCAGCAGCATGAGATTGAGCAGCTGGCGCCCGGTGCGCCCATTTCCGTTGGCGAAGGGGTGGATGTTCTCGAAGAACGTATGGAATCCGGCGGCTTTCAATATGGTATGCGCCGTAGAGGAGCGGAGAGACTCAATGAGCGCTTCAACATCCTCGTATATCTCCAAAGGATCCGCCGTCTTCACTGTGGTCGCGGTGATGCGGGCGATGTAGCCATATGGCCGGAATTGTCCGCGCATGACCCGCTGCGCATCCAGTGTGGTGACTTCATGCAGACGCTTGATCAAATCCACGTTCAGGGGTGCGTGTTCCTGTGCCCAGCGGCGCACGTAATCCATGCCGTCGCCAACGCCTTTGGCTGCGAAGATGTCTCTGGCCGGCCCATCGGACGGGACGAATTCTCCTTCGAGTACCAGCTCGGTGTCCAGCAAAGTGAGCGTTGATCCCTCAATCGCGTTGGAGTTGTATACGTAGCGGCTCAGCCAGTCGCGCCTGTGGTCATCGATGGCTGATTCCTCGATGCCGTCCTAGGGGAGTGTGGCTTCAAGTTCTTTTTTCGTGTTGTCGATGGTTGACAGCATTTGGCGGATACCATGTTCTTGCTTCAACCGGTCCAGCGTGAGGGGGAGGTCCTGGATGCGCTGCAGCAGTTGCGGGTTGGGTGTCATCGATCCCGCACGGGATGCATGTTCGGCCATGTAGTCTGTTCTCCGATTTGCTCATGCCGAATAAGTCGACATAGAGGTGATAAGCCAAGCCATCTTGAAGGAGGGTCTTGGCGTTGGGTTGGATGGAAAATCCCGCAGACTGCAGGTCGATAGTTCACCATGATACAGATGGGTAGCGAAAGTCCCCCGCATAGTATTTCAATGCTCTAAGTTGTTTGCTGGAGTGATGGCCTTCCCGTTATACTTACTGTGTCCTGCAATTGCGGGAGTGATCCAGGGTTTATGTGGTACTTCACAAGTGCCCTGCATGTGCGGGGATTCATGTCTGGGGCCGCAATTTGACAAATAAAAAACAAGGGGTTAATGTGTCTCTTACCAGCCAAAGAGGGAGGGGGCAATGAGCATCAATACGAAACTCACCAATGCGTCCAAATCCATCTGGGCTAAGAGTGTCTTTCGTGGTGACCCCAATGACCATCGTTACCTCCTATTGTGGCAGCATCTGCAGGATTGTGCTGCTGTGGCGCGTCGCGTCTGGAATGACTTCCTCCCTGACGCTGTGAAAGAAGAACTTGTTGCCGATCTGGGAAGCGAACGGGCGACGGTGGGGCTCATATCTTTCCTTGCGATGATTCATGACGTTGGCAAAGCATCGCCGGCTTTTGAAGTGCAATGTGACTATCTTTGCGACCGCGTGCGAGAACACGGTCTGAGGGTGGATGAGCAGTTTTTCGCATGCCACAAGGAGGAACGTGCCGGGTACCGGCATGAGCTGGTCGGCTACCAGTCTGTATGCCAGTGGTTCAGCCGTAGGGGGTACCAGACCGATGAGGGGAGTATGGCCAATGGTGTCGCCTACGTCGTCGGTGGCCATCATGGCACATGTGTCACAGCCGATAAGAAGCGCTTGCTCGGCAAAGCGGAGGCAAAACACTATCTTGGTGGGCAAGCTTGGGATGATGTCCGGCAGGACATCATCAACTGGGCTGCCGAGGAGACCGACTTCGAAACGACACTACATTTGTTGGACGATCGTCCATTGCGGTGCCGAACACAGATATTGCTGACGGCCATTGTTATCATCTCTGATTGGATCGCGAGCGATAGCTGGCTGTTTCCGCTGAATTCGAGCGAGGTCGATGAGCAATGCTTCGATGCTTTCGAACGTGCGCGCCAGGCATGGTGGCAGCTAAATCTGCCTCGACCATGGCAGGTTTCCCTTGAGGAATCCACGCCGGATGCATTGTTCGCTGAGCGGTTCGACATTCCGGGGGCACACCTTCGCCCCGTTCAGCGGGAGGCTGTGCGTCTCGCGCAGACCATGCCATCACCGGGTCTCATGATCATCGAGGCGAACATGGGCGAAGGGAAGACCGAAGCCGCTTTGTTGTCAGCCGAGGTCTTGGCCGGCCGTTTTGGATGCGGCGGCGTATACTATGGCCTGCCCACCCAGACAACAGCGAATGCCATGTTTCATCGTACCTTGGGTTGGATAGGTCGTTTACCTGCCCCCGAACAGGGTACCTTGGGATCAGTGTTCCTGTCCCATGGAAAACGTGAGCAGAACGAAGAATACTTCAATTTGACGGCGCGAACCTCTGCTGCCAATGTGTTCGAGATGCGTAATGGCGAATATATTGTGGATGATGAAAATCGAACTGGCGGTGATGGTGCGTCGAATGGGTTTGAACCAAGTATCGAAGCGGTTGTGAATTCGTGGCTTTCTGGGCGCAAGCGGGGGAACCTCTCTGATTTTGTGCTTGGAACCATTGACCAGATTCTGATGATGTCCTTGCAGTGCAAGCATCTCGTTTTGCGTCATTTTGCGTTTGCCGGCAAAGTGGTCATTCTTGACGAAGTGCACTCGAATACTGCGTATATGAATGTGTACTTGGAAACCACTCTTTCGTGGCTGGGATCCTATGGAGCACCCGTCATCATGCTCAGTGCAACACTTCCGCAGGCAAGACGCGAGGCGTTTCTTGAGGCATATCGTCGTGGCGCTGCCGCGCGAACGGATGCGCAGCATGAGCCAGAACAGAGCCTCATGGATTTTCTCACTGCTCGCAAGTCCGTCATACAAACCGAATCCAGCAGCAGACGTCAAAGCTCCGATACCGGTTCGGAGGCCGTACGACGTTGTGGCAAGGTGCTGGATACGCGATACCCGCTCATCTCATATGCGTCAGGCGGAGAGGAGCCTCGTTCCATTGCGCCGAAGCCATCCGGGCGTGAATCTAGTGTGCTGGTCCAACGAATTGCAGACGATGACGAGACGTTGGTCCAGCTGTTGCGTGACAAGCTCGCGGCTGGTGGCTGCGCCGTTGTGGTGAGGGATACGGTGCAGCGCGCCCAACGCACTTATGATGTGCTCAAGAAGGTGTTCGGTGATGTGATGGATGTGTCGCTGGATCATGCGCGATACATGGCGTGTGATCGTTCTGCCATCGATACTCGGTTGCTGGAGCGTTTTGGCAAAGACAGCACCCCCGCCACCCGGCAGGGCATTGTGGTCGCCACCCAAGTCGTGGAGCAGTCGCTGGACGTCGACTTCGATCTGATGGTTACTGATATCGCGCCGGTTGATCTTATCCTGCAACGCGCCGGACGACTGCATAGACATTGCAGGGGAGAGGACGAGTGCAATCGTCCGGAACCATTGCGTCAGGCCCAGTTGTATATCAGCGGCATGGAATCCTGTGATATCGAGCAGCCACCGGTATTCGCCAAAAGCATCGAATCGGTGTATGAACGGTTTTTCTTGATGCGCACCGCTGCACTTATGGGGTTATGCGATAGCGAACCGGTCATGCTGCGTCTTCCGCAGGACATACCGCAATTAGTGCAAGGCGTGTATGACGTGGATCGTGATTGCTGTCCGGATGCATGGCATCCAAATGAGCGGGATGCACGTGGGGAATTGCGTAAGCATGTGTGGGACAGCGAGAAAAAAGCTGCGCAGTTCCGCATTTTCAGACCGGATGAAGCGCGGTCTCCTTATTCGCTCGGTGACTGGCTGAAGAAGTGCATGCCCGATTCCGATACGGCTCATGATTGCACAAGCCGGCAGGCTCGCGCATCCGTGCGTGACAGTGATGACTCATTCGAGGTCTTGCTGTTGCAAAAAGACAACGAAGGGAATCTGTGCTTACCGGCATGGGTGGATGATTCCCCGCGGCGGATGCTTGCAAACGGATTTGAGCCGATGACTGCGGAACAGGTTCGTGCAGCGCTGGCCTGTTCTATTACGTTGGGCGCCAGTTCGTTATGCTGGCAGAATCTGGATGCTGTTATAGCTTTTCTGGAATCCCCACAGAACGTTCCCGAGGAATGGTTCACGCTCATGCAGCAGCATCGCGAACTCAGTGGGCAGCTGCCGATTGTGTTGGATGCTGCAGGAAATACCACAATACAAGTTTACGATAAAAAATATAATAAAATTGTAAAAATATTTATTCATTATTCAATGGAGAAAGGATGGGAAGCGCATGTCGAAGAGTGAATCATCAGATGGCAGGGAACAAGCGTCCTTCAATCTGCTTGACCGGCCTTGGATACCCGTTTCCATGAAGAACGGTTCCGACGGTGAGGTCTCATTGAGGGACCTGTTCTGTCAAGCAGAGGACATCGCCAGAATCTCAACCGGCAACCCAATACAGGATGCAGCTATACTGCGTATGGCCGTAGGGGTGTTGTATGGGGTATTCGGCAATGATTGCCCACAACACCAGTGGAGCCAGATACTGAAACTAGGGTCAAGCGACACAGCGATTTGGAACCTGTTTGAACAGTATTTTGATAAGTATCATGAGAGGTTCGATCTCTTTGATGAACAAGCTCCGTTCTATCAAGTCGCTGGACTCCACACCGCTAAAAATGAATTCGCCGGTCTGGAAAAGATAGTCTCCGACATTCCCTCGAACGAGGGGTCACGACTCTTCTCCATTCGAGGTGTGCAATCCTTAAAGCATATGAGCGCTGCTGAAGCGACCCGTTGGCTTGTGTCCACGCAGGCGTTCGACCCCTCCGGAATCAAATCCGGTGCTGTGGGCGATCCACGTGTCAAGGGAGGTAAAGGCTATCCCTTGGGTATTGCATGGAGTGGGCATCTGGGTATCGTCATCGCTGAAGGTGACAATCTATGGAAAACGCTGATGTTCCAATATGTTGGACGCGATGTGTTGGGAACCAGCGAACCCGATGTAGATTGGTCCGATGATTCTCCGATCTGGGAGCGGCCCATAACAAACGAACGGCCCGAAGAGGGCTACAATCAACCGGAAGATGCGACTGGAATCGCATCATATTGCCATGGCCCTGCAGCGCTGCTCACATGGCAATCCCGCCGCATCCTGTTCCAACACGATGGTGAGGTGGTGACGGGCGTACTCCTCTGTAACGGCGACCGTCTCAAGCCCCAAAACACCCAAGGGTACGAGATGATGACTGCGTGGCGGCGCAGCCCCAACCAAGAAAAAACCTTGAAGATGCCGTTGGTGTATATGCCGAGGAAACATGATCCGTCACGGGCGTTGTGGCGTAACCTGCCAATGCTTACGGTGCCACAGGAAGAACACGAGACGAATACTACCCCCGAAAACATGCGTCCACGCGTCCTTGATTGGCTTGAACAAATGCATGTCCAGGATCAACCGATACGACTTCACGCCTACGGGGTTGTCTATGGCAACAATGACGCCGTCATCGACGCCACGGTAGATGATTCACTCGATTTGAACCTATGCATATTGACCGCGGAGGACCCCCGCATTGGCCAGTCCATCACTGATGCCATCAACATAACCGATGAGGGCATCACCATATTGGCGAATTTCGCAGGCAATGTCGCGAAATCCGCAGGACTTGATCCAACGGCACCTCGCCGGAAAGCACGTGAATTGGCGTATTCGACATTCGACAGGGAATTTCGCGAATGGCTTCGAGGCGTCACTATTGACAACTGCGAAGCGAAGCTCCGCGAATGGAGGTGGCGTACAAGGGAAACTCTCCTCGCATTGGAGTTCGAACTCGCCCAACAGGCATCCACCCGCGCCATCGTGGGGCGTGACGTGAAGGAAAATCCGGAAGCGGAAGCGAAGCATTACAGCGTTGCGCTTGCAGAGATTTGGTTCAAGGCATCACTCAACAAACGAATTCCAAAGGAGGAAATGTGAGTCAGACAACCAAGGAACAGGAATCGCAACTCAGTCCATTTGGACAATGGGTTTCGCACACAGTGCGGTTACTTGTCAACGGTCACGAGGGCAGGAAAGACGGATATCTTGACGACAATGCTCAAGCCGTGGCGGCCATAGCGCAGTTGGCGCATGCGGTGGGTCATGAAGTTGGTGCCGATCCCGCCATCATTGCATGGACGGTGCCGAATATGCATGACACCAACATTTATCCCCATGGTGTTCGCCCCTCAGACGGACCCACCGATGAAGAGCGCGCAGCCCATGCGGCAGTTACGCTTTTCGCGGTCCATCAACAATCCCAACGCAACCAGCCGATGCACGTGGATGCGTATATCTCGCTGGGAAGGGCGGTCGGAGGTATGGCCGTTGGCAATTTCAACGAGAAAGGAATCCGTTCGACATTTGACAAACTGCAAACAGCCTCAAGCTGGACGGAGATGGTCCGGCATGCACGGCACCTCATTGCTCTGCTCAAGCGAGAGGATCTACCAATCAACTACGGTCTGTTCGCCCAAGATCTCATGCAGCTGCAACAAAGCCGCACCAAGGCGAACGCCGTTCGGCTCCGGTGGGGACGCGACTATCTGAGCGCATATGCATCTGGGAAGAACGAGCCAGAAAACGCATGACAATCCCAATATCAACAACCAACAACCAACATCAATCGAAAGGAACAACAATGTCCACTCGAACCATTGTCGAAATGCACGCACTGGAGACCACGGCGGCGGCGAATCTGAACCGCGATGATACAGGCAGCCCGAAAACCATGGAATATGGCGGGGTCACGCGCGCACGTGTTTCAAGCCAAGCATGGAAACGGCCAATCCGCCAGATGTTCGATGATTTGCTCGATCCGCAGGAACTCGGCATTCGCAGCAAAAAAGTCGTTGAAATCCTCAGCAAGCGTATCGCGGCGTTGGACGATTCCTTTGCGGATGAAGCCCCAGATCTTGCCGAAGCGGTGCTCAGCAAGGGCGCTGGAATCAAGCTCACTGCACCGCGAAAGAAAAAAGGTGCCGAAGATCAGGAAGACAAGCGCCTGAACCAGTCTCAGTATCTGTTGTTCCTCGGCAACCGACAGTACGATGCGCTTGCCCAGCTTGCCGTTGATGCACGCAGGGAATCTTCGGGCCTCAAAGAAGCGCAGACGGCCATCGGCAAGATGAAGAAGCAAATCAAACAAATCATCAAAGATGACAAGTCGATTGATGTTGCACTGTTTGGACGCATGGTTGCGGATGACACGGATCTGAACATCGATGCCGCGTCCCAGTTCGCCAATGCGTTCAGTGTACAGGCGGTGGACACGGAATCCGACTTCTTCACGGCAGTGGATGATATACGTAATGCGGGTGACGCTGATGACGAGAACGGCGGTGACAGCGGGGCGGCCATGCTCGGCGAAATCGAATTCAATGCCGCCACATACTACCGTTTCGCGGATGTCGACGCGAATCGCCTTTATGACACGTTGGGCGATGTGGAAGCCACCGCAAAGGCGATAGGTGCATTGGTGAAGGCATTCGTCATGAGCATGCCGCAAGGGAAAAGCTCGACCTTCGCGCAAGGAACTTTGCCTGATTTGGTTGTTGTGAATATTCGCGATACACAGGCAGTGAATATGAGTGGTGCGTTCCTCACACCGGTCAAGCCGAATTATGTGGAGAATGCGACGAAGGCCTTGGTGCGACGCTCAAAGGATATGGATGACGTCTACGGTGTGACACCTGTGAAAACATGGGTCGTCCGTATCGGCGACGCAACGAAGGACGCTGATGCGCTTGCGGAGGCGGTTTCGTTGCGCGAACTCGTCGATGGTGTGGAAGAGGCTGTCTCGTCCCGCTTGAGTCAGGAGTGACAATGCCTGTCTTGACCATGGTATTGAAAGGCCCCATGCAGTCATGGGGATCGTCCAGCCGGTTCGCGCGAAGGGACACCAATCCAGTACCCACGAAAAGCGGGGTCATTGGCATGATTGCCGCGGCTTTGGGCATTGGGCGCGAAGATTCCCTTTCTCGTTTTGAGGGGCTGCGTTTCGGCGTCCGTGCGGATCAGCCGGGTGTCCTACTCGACGATTATCAGACCGCGAAAACGGAAAAAGGCGATATGCTTCCCCTCTCGCACAGGTTCTACCTGCAGGATGCGGTTTTTCTCGCTGCTCTGGAGAGTGAGGACCCGGTACGATTGGCGGAATTCCAGAACGCACTCCGTGCGCCGTATTATCCGTTGTTCCTCGGGCGTCGCACCTGTGTGCCGGATGGGCCGATCATCACATTCCTGACAGACCTGACGTTGGAGGAGACGCTGCAAAGCACCCCCTGGCAAGCTGAGGAATGGTATCAACGACGCATTCTTCGCAGCAGGGAGGGAGCTCGCAAGAGCGATACGGCCCCCACACATCCGGATGTTGCGGAAATCATTGTGGAACCATTGGCGGACGATGACACAAATCAGGGGTTCTCGGAAACCCTCAATGATGAGCCGCGGAGTTTCAGTCCATATGACCGACAATGGGCGAGCCGACGCTATCGACGGATTGTGCCAGCCGCATTCGATGATCGCTATGGACATGAGGATTGGTTCAGTGCGGTGAGCCAGGCGGGAGGTCAACAATGACGGTATTCTCCAGAATACTGATTGATTCAAGGGACAGACGCGCGATGTATGTCTTCGGTTCATTGGAGCGTTTGCACGCCGTGGTTGCTCGTGCGACAAATTCCGATGCGTCGGGTGACCAGCATCGGGTACTTTGGCGACTCGACAAAGCATCCCATGGTGCCATGCAGCGTCTGTATATTGTATCGCCATCCGAACCAGATCGCTCTGTTTTCGAAGAGGAGCTGGGTGTGAATGCGGATAGGGATTGCTCGAGCTGTGATTATGGTCCATTTCTGGAGCACTTGGAAAGTGGACAGGAATGGGCTTTCAGAGTCACAGTCAATCCGACGCATTCCGTCCCCTCTGAAGGATTTGCTTCACGAGGGCGACGCCAACCGATTGTTCGGCGAGATGAGCAGGCTGAATGGCTGTTCAGGAAGTTCCGAAAAATTGGCTGTCATATGACCATCAACAGGTTGGATCAACCTGAGGTCGCCATTCGTGGAACGCAGCAAATCTCATTCCGCAAACGTGGTACTACCGTTGTGTTGACTCAGGTCACGTTTGAAGGCATCCTTTCCGTGGATGATCCCAATACCCTGCGTCAAGCCCTCGTGGACGGAATAGGTTCCGCGAAGGCATACGGATGCGGATTGCTCACGCTCGCACCGTTGCAGGTGCGTTCAATGGACGCAATCTGACAACTGAAAGCCAGGGCAGAAGGAGGACGTGCATGGGTAACGTACCGGGGGTGAAACCGCCAGAATTGCAATCTTTGGTCCGAATCCAAGACAGATTGACATTTCTGTACGTAGAACATTGTGTGGTGAACCGTGCCGATAATGCGATCACCATCACCGACAAACGAGGTACCGTGCACGTTCCCGCTGCCGCATTAAGTGTCCTGATGCTTGGCCCGGGCAGCAATGTCACGCATGCGGCCATCAGTCTGTTGGCGGAATCGCGATCCACATGTATCTGGGTAGGAGAGCGAGGCGTGCGTTACTATTGCCATGGCGCCTCGCTCGCCAACTCCACGAGATTGTTGGAAAAACAAGCTAGACTCGTTTCCTCGGAACGAAGCCGCCTGAAAGTCGCACGGAAGATGTATGCCATGCGTTTTCCGGGAGAGAAGACGGACGGATTGACCATGCAGCAGCTGCTTGGGAAAGAGGGAACTCGTGTGCGTAGGGCGTACGAACGAGAATCTGCCCGAACAGGGGTGGCATGGTCTGGCAGGTCATACAAGACTACAGATTTTGATGATGCGGATTTGGTGAATAAAGCATTGTCTGCGGTGAATACGTCATTGTACGGAGTGGTCCATTCGGTCATTGTATCGCTAGGGTGCTCTCCTGGATTGGGTTTTGTTCACGCTCGTGATGAACGCAGTTTCGTCTACGATATCGCGGACTTATACAAAGTGGACATCACCATTCCTCTTGCATTTGATCTTGCGGCGCTTGAGGTGGCAGATATCTCATCTGCGGCTCGAAAAGCACTGCGGGATAAAATGAAAGATGGTAAATTTCTTGCGCGCTGTGTGCATGATATCCGTTTTCTTTTTTCTGAAGAAGAGGAAGATGATATTGTGACCGAAGCTTGTGATATCACCACACAAATCTGGGCTGGTGCTGCAGACTATTCGCAGGCCGGACATAACTTCTCCGCTGGTTCTGCCAATGACCATTACGGAGATGATGTGTGATGATTGTCATCGTGCTGACGGCTGCGCCTCCCAAGATACGAGGTCATCTCACACGATGGTTGTTTGAGATATCTCCAGGTGTGTATGTGGGAAAAGTATCAGCCTGTGTTAGAGAGTTGATTTGGGAGCAAATTCTTGACAATATCCGAGATGGGCGCGCCGTAATGGTGTATTCGGAGAATAATGAACAGGGACTGGAGTTCAAAACCTACGGACAGGAGTGGTCGCCTGTTGATTTTGAGGGCCTTGAGCTGATTATGAGGCCTCATGATCAAGGCGAATCCAGCGGGAGATCTCAGGGCGCATCTCGTAGAAAAGGTTGGAGCAATGCATCGCGATATCGTCGTTTTGGTAGATAGTTGTTGCTGCGATGTTAAACTGGGGATTGCGTGCCGACGTGAGGAAGTTTGGAACCATGATGACGTTAGCGAAATGTGACCGACTGTGCAAATCGAATTTTTCGAGTATTGTCGGAGTGCGTTTTGCTAATGGAATCAGACTGTTTGCCCCGCATGTGCGGGGATGATCCAAGTGTCACACTTATATGCAGTGGGAGTAGTGGGTTTGCCCCGCATGTGCGGGGATGATCCGGCTCAGCGTGAAAAAATCGCTACCGTTATGGGGTTTGCCCCGCATGTGCGGGGATGATCCGTTCGCAGACATGTGGGATAATGCTGACGGCATGTTTGCCCCGCATGTGCGGGGATGATCCGATATTTTGCACGGTCAGTTTCTGTGTCTCGCTGTTTGCCCCGCATGTGCGGGGATGATCCTTATGCAAGTCACTGTCACCGCAAAAACACGTAGTTTGCCCCGCATGTGCGGGGATGATCCGAAGTGGCCCTTGCCGGGGATCTCGAGGAAGCGGTTTGCCCCGCATGTGCGGGGATGATCCGGCGCTGTTCACGCGCGACGTGACCGGCGACGCGTTTGCCCCGCATGTGCGGGGATGATCCGGGGCCGTCAACACTCCCAGCACCCTACCCCCGGTTTGCCCCGCATGTGCGGGGATGATCCGGCGAAACGTGACATCGTAGTGACAGG
This sequence comes from Bifidobacterium pseudolongum subsp. pseudolongum DSM 20099, assembly GCF_000771225.1. Taxonomy (GTDB): domain Bacteria; phylum Actinomycetota; class Actinomycetes; order Actinomycetales; family Bifidobacteriaceae; genus Bifidobacterium; species Bifidobacterium pseudolongum. Next base: position 1,223 of record NZ_JDTZ01000008.1, on the reverse strand, counting down.
AAGCAAGTTTGCCCCGCATGTGCGGGGATGATCCGGAGGCCGCCGCGAGCACGGCGACGATGGAGGGGTTTGCCCCGCATGTGCGGGGATGATCCGTCGGTTGGAACCTCCTCAAGGACGCGTTCGGCGTTTGCCCCGCATGTGCGGGGATGATCCGCAGGGAAGTGATGATGGCAGAGCGAACCACAAGTTTGCCCCGCATGTGCGGGGATGATCCGGACACGAACATGACCACATACCAGAACGGGCCGTTTGCCCCGCATGTGCGGGGATGATCCGTGCAGGCGGGCAATGAAAAAACAAACGTGTTCGTTTGCCCCGCATGTGCGGGGATGATCCGGCGCTCTAATTCCAATAATGCGTTATTGAATGGTTTGCCCCGCATGTGCGGGGATGATCCGACGACCAAGCCAGCAGCATGTGCGACGACACGGTTTGCCCCGCATGTGCGGGGATGATCCGGCCGACGAGATCCTCGGAGCAGCCAAGGAAGAGTTTGCCCCGCATGTGCGGGGATGATCCGCGCGGACACGTTGCGCGTAAAGGCACGCGCCAGTTTGCCCCGCATGTGCGGGGATGATCCGTTGTTCCTTGTTGGATATTTTTAGTATAGCAGGTTTGCCCCGCATGTGCGGGGATGATCCGCCTAAGCGTAAAGCGGTCAATAATAATAACAAGTTTGCCCCGCATGTGCGGGGATGATCCGGCCGTCGAACACGGTATGCCCGTAGTCAATATGTTTGCCCCGCATGTGCGGGGATGATCCGGCGCAGGATGCGGCCGCGTGGCTCAAGGACCTGTTTGCCCCGCATGTGCGGGGATGATCCGATCCTCTACTCGGCGCGCACTGTCACCATTGAGTTTGCCCCGCATGTGCGGGGATGATCCGGCATTGAAATTAGCAAATGGACCAGCAACTGTGTTTGCCCCGCATGTGCGGGGATGATCCGTCCTCGATGGTGGGCGCCATCAGACCCAAGGCGTTTGCCCCGCATGTGCGGGGATGATCCGGATCTCGTCGGCCTTCGCGTCGAGTTCCTCTTGTTTGCCCCGCATGTGCGGGGATGATCCGTCCTCGAAGTCCACGCCGGCGCCACGGGCGGCGTTTGCCCCGCATGTGCGGGGATGATCCAATCTCATGTGTATGAGCAATTTTACGTACTGGGTTTGCCCCGCATGTGCGGGGATAATCCGATGCATGAGGTGGTCACTGGGTGTGTGTG
>NZ_JDTZ01000007.1 GCF_000771225.1 Bifidobacterium pseudolongum subsp. pseudolongum DSM 20099 | reverse complement strand
CCACGGGCGTCGTTTGCCCCGCATGTGCGGGGATGATCCGGATTGTTGCCATGTCTGAACCACCCAAGCCTTGTTTGCCCCGCATGTGCGGGGATGATCCGCATTATCGCCTGTTGTATGAAATGCGCGGCCTGTTTGCCCCGCATGTGCGGGGATGATCCGAATCCCGGAAGTTTTCGTTGATCGTTGTTTTCGTTTGCCCCGCATGTGCGGGGATGATCCGGATTGTTGCCATGTCTGAACCACCCAAGCCTTGTTTGCCCCGCATGTGCGGGGATGATCCGCATTATCGCCTGTTGTATGAAATGCGCGGCCCGTTTGCCCCGCATGTGCGGGGATGATCCGCCTACCTAGCTTGCGAACCTTTAGAGACCCAAGTTTGCCCCGCATGTGCGGGGATGATCCGTGCAGTATCCACTCATTGCCCTTGTGGTGGCGGTTTGCCCCGCATGTGCGGGGATGATCCGCCGTAACGCCTCATAAGAGAGTCGATACGCTGGTTTGCCCCGCATGTGCGGGGATGATCCGGCACGCGCGTCGCAATCAGCGGGCAGGACGGTGTTTGCCCCGCATGTGCGGGGATGATCCGTCCTTGTACTGCTCCGGTTCGAGGTCCGGCTTGTTTGCCCCGCATGTGCGGGGATGATCCGCACGATAAACGCGCGCAGGGAATCCTCACCATGTTTGCCCCGCATGTGCGGGGATGATCCGGCGAGCGACCCGCGAAAAAACGACGCTGTGGGGTTTGCCCCGCATGTGCGGGGATGATCCGTTTCGCGTCATGGGCGTTCCCGCCCACTGTTTGTTTGCCCCGCATGTGCGGGGATGATCCGTGGCCGGGGGCGCATGAACCCTACTCCCGCAAGTTTGCCCCGCATGTGCGGGGATGATCCGCAGAACAACGAGTGGGTGCTGAACATCAAGGGGTTTGCCCCGCATGTGCGGGGATGATCCGCGGGCCACCAACAGGTGAACCCGCTCCACAACGTTTGCCCCGCATGTGCGGGGATGATCCGTCCACCCAATTCCACCCGTCCTGGAACGCTTGGTTTGCCCCGCATGTGCGGGGATGATCCGGGACGCCACCCTCCAACTCGCCGCCCCAACGGGTTTGCCCCGCATGTGCGGGGATGATCCGGCGACGGTGGCTTCGACATTCCATCCGGAGCCGTTTGCCCCGCATGTGCGGGGATGATCCGCTTACGAGTGCCATGATTCCGTCTCCTTGCTAGTTTGCCCCGCATGTGCGGGGATGATCCGCTTACGAGTGCCATGATTCCGTCTCCTTGCTAGTTTGCCCCGCATGTGCGGGGATGATCCTGCGGACATGCGGATTATAGACACGGCGCTGGGGTTTGCCCCGCATGTGCGGGGATGATCCTGCGGACATGCGGATTATAGACACGGCGCTGGGGTTTGCCCCGCATGTGCGGGGATGATCCGGCCAGTGGCGTCCGCGAGGGGCGCGCCCACGGGTTTGCCCCGCATGTGCGGGGATGATCCTGCGGCGTTGCTCAAAACACATGCGCAGGCGGTGTTTGCCCCGCATGTGCGGGGATGATCCGCCACCCGAAACCTACTGGATGGGCGAACCGAAGTTTGCCCCGCATGTGCGGGGATGATCCGCGGCACGTCCTCACCCGCGGCTTCATTCGCTCGTTTGCCCCGCATGTGCGGGGATGATCCGCGGAGATCTGGATGCGGGAAGCACAGGACATCGTTTGCCCCGCATGTGCGGGGATGATCCGTCTGATGCAGACGATCCCGCCGACGTTCGCCGGTTTGCCCCGCATGTGCGGGGATGATCCGGACTTGAAACCTCCACCGGTGTCGTTGAGCGTGTTTGCCCCGCATGTGCGGGGATGATCCGCGTTGAGCAAGGTCGAGAAGCTCGAGGGCAGTGTTTGCCCCGCATGTGCGGGGATGATCCGTTGAGGCAGTTGCGGGTATTCCACCGGCACGTGTTTGCCCCGCATGTGCGGGGATGATCCGTGTCTGGCCGGTTCGTAAAAGTGGTCATATTGGTTTGCCCCGCATGTGCGGGGATGATCCGCGCAAGCGCACATCAGCCAATGGCATGAGCACGTTTGCCCCGCATGTGCGGGGATGATCCGCGCAGTGAGATTTACGCCGAACTCCACGGCGTGTTTGCCCCGCATGTGCGGGGATGATCCGAAGCGGTATCCCTTGCGGGATTTCTCCTCTGTGTTTGCCCCGCATGTGCGGGGATGATCCGTCGCATAGTCGGTTGTACAGGTAGGACACGTAGTTTGCCCCGCATGTGCGGGGATGATCCGGATTGATCGTCCACGTCACAGCAGGATTCATCGTTTGCCCCGCATGTGCGGGGATGATCCGCTGAACGGGTGGATCATCGTTGATGACGCCAAGTTTGCCCCGCATGTGCGGGGATGATCCGTTCACCAGTGGAGGTCTCGTCGCCTACAACGCGTTTGCCCCGCATGTGCGGGGATGATCCGCTGAACGGGTGGATCATCGTTGATGACGCCAAGTTTGCCCCGCATGTGCGGGGATGATCCGTTCACCAGTGGAGGTCTCGTCGCCTACAACGCGTTTGCCCCGCATGTGCGGGGATGATCCGACAAGGGCGTTGGCGATTTGGGTTTGTCGGGTGTTTGTCCCGCATGTGCGGGGATGATCCGCGCACCGGCATTCCGAACTTGCTCATGGTGCAGTTTGCCCCGCATGTGCGGGGATGATCCGCCCTTCGCGGACGTGATTCGTGTCGATGCCGAGTTTGCCCCGCATGTGCGGGGATGATCCGAGCGACGCATACGCGCGCGCCCAGCTCGAGCAGTTTGCCCCGCATGTGCGGGGATGATCCGCCCTTCGCGGACGTGATTCGTGTCGATGCCGAGTTTGCCCCGCATGTGCGGGGATGATCCGAGCGACGCATACGCGCGCGCCCAGCTCGAGCAGTTTGCCCCGCATGTGCGGGGATGATCCGGACGTACTGACGAAAATCAGCAACGTCATAGGGTTTGCCCCGCATGTGCGGGGATGATCCGGCCCTACAACGAGTCTTACAACTCAACAACAGGGCAGTCAAGAAACACGCGAAAAGCACCATAAAGAAACGGACATAACAATGCACACGCCAATAGACCCACCAATGAAATGCAGGGAATACTACCCGCCAGTCGACAAAGAAATCGCCTCACTGCCGACGTGCGAACCCGGCGAAAAACCGGAGCCACTTCTAATCCCTGAATACCTGTTCGACACCGACGACGAGCAGACAGAACCACAGCCGGACAACACGGAACACGAGCCATACACAGACCACGACCCAAAAGCGGACAGCCATGACCAATGAACAGGCCCTCGACCGCATCGCCCACAGCCTCGAACAAATCACCGACATACTCAACGGAACAGCACCACTCGAAATAACACGCGAACACGCACTCGACGCATGGGGCATGCGCATATACGAGGACGAATACCTGCACGCGCTCGAAACACTCGGTTTGCCCCGCATGTGCGGGGATGATCCGGCTCCAATATAATGGCTCCATTGTCCCACCTTGTTTGCCCCGCATGTGCGGGGATGATCCGTGGAGCGGCCTGCCGAACGGCATCGATGCACGGTTTGCCCCGCATGTGCGGGGATGATCCGGAGCCCAACCATGCGTAACATCAAGCATCTAAGTTTGCCCCGCATGTGCGGGGATGATCCGCGCTACATGGATTTGGGCAAGACCATAATCCAGTTTGCCCCGCATGTGCGGGGATGATCCGTCCACTGCACCGTCAGCCGCGAAACCGATGACGTTTGCCCCGCATGTGCGGGGATGATCCGCCGCCGCCACCGACATTCACCTGCGACGGCAAGTTTGCCCCGCATGTGCGGGGATGATCCGGCGTAGGCAACGTAAGTACAATGCGGCGAAAAGTTTGCCCCGCATGTGCGGGGATGATCCGAGGCTATCGAATTCACGAACGGCAGCCGCATCGTTTGCCCCGCATGTGCGGGGATGATCCGTGCGGTCGCGAGGAACACCGGCTCGACGGCGTGTTTGCCCCGCATGTGCGGGGATGATCCGGAGCAGTGAATGGTCGTCATACGAGAGGACATGTTTGCCCCGCATGTGCGGGGATGATCCGCCCATACCCTGGTAACCACAGCAGGACACGGCGTTTGCCCCGCATGTGCGGGGATGATCCCCGCGCAATGGGCCAGTGGCATATGGAACCCGCGTTTGCCCCGCATGTGCGGGGATGATCCGAAGTAGCCAAACTTGGCGGAAACATGCAGGTGGTTTGCCCCGCATGTGCGGGGATGATCCGAACGCGCATGGCATGGAACGAGACGGTGGAGTGTTTGCCCCGCATGTGCGGGGATGATCCGAAATCTTTATGATGCAAGTCGCCACGCAGAACGTTTGCCCCGCATGTGCGGGGATGATCCGCAAGCGACCCGCGAAAAAACGACGCTGTGGGAGTTTGCCCCGCATGTGCGGGGATGATCCGACCGGCAAGACCGCGCAGGCGCGCGCCACCGCGTTTGCCCCGCATGTGCGGGGATGATCCGGCATTGTACAGCTTGGCTTTTCCCGCCGCCGTGTTTGCCCCGCATGTGCGGGGATGATCCGACGGCTGACCCCGACGGGTGGTCGCGGTTCGCGTTTGCCCCGTATGTGCGGGGATGATCCGCGGCATGGCGAACGTGCTACGATACACCCTCAGTTTGCCCCGCATGTGCGGGGATGATCCATATGCGACGAACGCGAGCCAGACCGATAGCGTGTTTGCCCCGCATGTGCGGGGATGATCCGCGCAGCAGACATTGTGGGAATCAGACTGCAAGGTTTGCCCCGCATGTGCGGGGATGATCCGAAAACCATCACCCCCAAGCAGGCGCTCGCCGAGTTTGCCCCGCATGTGCGGGGATGATCCAGCGCGCCGCCCGATTTTGGTCAGACTGGCGGAGTTTGCCCCGCATGTGCGGGGATGATCCGAAAACCATCACCCCCAAGCAGGCGCTCGCCGAGTTTGCCCCGCATGTGCGGGGATGATCCAGCGCGCCGCCCGATTTTGGTCAGACTGGCGAGGTTTGCCCCGCATGTGCGGGGATGATCCGGATCCACCGGCACACAGGCGCACAGCGTGCACGTTTGCCCCGCATGTGCGGGGATGATCCGTTGCCGCAGGCGGTCGCTTGGCACATGCCGCAGTTTGCCCCGTATGTGCGGGGATGATCCGGTGGAATGCTTCATCAATTCCGCGAACGGATAGTTTGCCCTGCATGTGCGGGGATGATCCGTTTGCGGGCGCGCTGCACATACTTCTCGATGCGTTTGCCCCGCATGTGCGGGGATGATCCGTATGGGGAGGAAAATATCATTCCTGAAAACGTGTTTGCCCCGCATGTGCGGGGATGATCCGGTGAGGGTCATTGACGCCGACCATGATCTGACGTTTGCCCCGCATGTGCGGGGATGATCCGTCGAGGCTGCGGCAGAAGGTGAAACGCTGCCGGTTTGCCCCGCATGTGCGGGGATGATCCGATTCCACTTCACCTGCCGGCGGATGACATTCAGTTTGCCCCGCATGTGCGGGGATGATCCTTCGAGAATCCTACGCCGATCGGCATCGTCCATGTTTGCCCCGCATGTGCGGGGATGATCCGATGCCAATATGATTCAACCGTCGGTGAGCGGCGTTTGCCCCGCATGTGCGGGGATGATCCGGACGCCGAGGACCACTTCAAGGCGTATACGGAGTTTGCCCCGCATGTGCGGGGATGATCCATTCACGCGCGTAGCGAGCTGCGTAAGCGCGGAGTTTGCCCCGCATGTGCGGGGATGATCCGTAGAGGTTGTCGCCGCTTAATTGTATCCACCTGTTTGCCCCGCGCCGTTGTCGCCGTTGTCTAAATGAAAGTGCAACACTGTTGTCAGGCTTGTAAGTGTAGCAGTTCGTCAATGAAGGCTTCGGCTGGTCCGGGTCAAAATGCACCTACCACTCTTATCGTCTGTTACCGCCTTCTGGGATGGCAGCAGTTTCTGTTTTT
>NZ_JDTZ01000006.1 GCF_000771225.1 Bifidobacterium pseudolongum subsp. pseudolongum DSM 20099 | reverse complement strand
CGCCGTTGTCTAAATGAAAGTGCAACACTGTTGTCAGGCTTGTAAGTGTAGCAGTTCGTCAATGAAGGCTTCGGCTGGTCCGGGTCAAAATGCACCTACCACTCTTATCGTCTGTTACCGCCTTCTGGGATGGCAGCAGTTTCTGTTTTTGCTACGGGTAGTGTTCTTTCTGCTACGGGTAGTGCTTTTCTGGCGCACTCGTCACTATGATCCGCCATATTTCAACGATTGTAGGTGGAGGCTACGCGAGGAACCACTACCCGTAGCGGGAGGAGCACTACCCGTAGTGAAGAAGGCACTACCCGTAGCGGTGGTAGTGCCACGGCCATGTCGAATTCGCCGTTTATGTCACCCGCATGGCTGTTGGTGTCTATGGTCAGACATCAGCAGCCATATGGGACGCGATTATTGGACTCCCGTGACTGACCTCAGCCATCAACTACCATCTCCGGCGACTCCTACGGGTTTTCATGGGTGAGCTCAGACGCCAACAGCCATCACTGAACTTCGTGACGGGGCAGATTGCACGACAACGCTCTAGAGAGGGCGATCGAGTAACCGAACATGCGTATTGGCGCATAGCCTCAAGCGTGGAAGTGACACTGCAGCAATCCGCGCCTGCCGCCTAGATGTTAGCACCTGCGCGCAGCCCCCACAAATCTACACCCCTTCCGCAATCTGCCCCACAAGTCGCTCGAGCCGCGCTTCGCGTGCGTCGCCGCGCAGCTCGCATTCCCACACGTCGATCACGCGCCACCCCATCTGCCGCAGCTGCTCGTGCTGCCGGCGGTCGCGGTCTCGGTTGCGCGTGAGCTTCGCCGTCCAGAACTCCACATTCGACTTCGGCATATGGAACGACTCGCACCCCTCGTGCATGTGCCAGAAACAGCCGTTCACAAACACGATTGTGCGGTACTTGGGCAGCACGATGTCGGGGTGCCCGGGGTACCGCTTGTCGTTTTTGCGGAATCTGAACCCGCGCGCGAACAGATAGGAGCGCACCGTCTTCTCGATCGACGTGTCTTTGCCGCGGATGCGCGACATGGTGTAGCTGCGCGTGCCGCGCGCGTACGGGGACTCTGGGTGCGAGGGGGATTGTGCCACGCCACCAGTATCGCCCGGGCAGTGGATCGTCCGCGCATACCATTGCGCGCCCTTCCGCGCTTTGTTCACTTGTGGCTATTTCCGGGTGCGCCGCACACGTCGACGCACCATGATGGATACCAGTTCACAGCTCCGGGCCATGCATGACCACCATGCCGCCGGCCGGGGCATAAGGAGGAGACATGGCAGACAAGCCGACTATTGCGTTTGTTGAGACTTCGCTCACCGACGGTTCGTTCGAGGCGGACCTCGCGAAGGAGATCATGGGCATTGTGGGCGACCGCGCCGAAGCGATCACCATTGATTACGAGGATCTGCCGCTCGCCGGCGAAGACCCGGAGTATCCGCTTCCGGAAGCCGCGCTCGCCGTACGCGACAAGCTGGGCAATGCGGACGCCGTGTGGGTCGTCGTCTCCGAGTACAAGAAGGAGATTCCGGATTCGCTGCGCAACCTGTTCGACTGGCTGTCGCTGCCGTCCACGAAGGATGAAGAAGGCAAGAACGTCCTCGACCAGAAGCCGGTCGCGATTTCCGGTGTCGGCGGTTTCGAGGAGCTGCATCCGCGCATCATGGTCGGCGATCTGCTGGAGGACGCCGGCATGCGCCTCTTCCCGGTCGAGGTCGGTCTGTCCGTGCCGGACGAGGCCGTCGAGACCGGCGACTGGGCGATGACTGGTGCCGATCAAGAGGCGCTGCGCACGCAGGCCGATGACTTCCTGACCTTCGTTTCCGAAAACGAAGTCAAGTGAATCCACTGATGTGACGGGTCGGCAGTAGTCACTGGCCCATCATGTGCGCGATCCGCGACCTGCGTGCTGTAGGGCGCGGATCGCTTGCATATGTGGAGGCGGTGACGCGCGATTGTTGCACGGGTTCACTGTCGGCATAGTCTAGTTGTATCTGCAACTGTTGTATACGGAACAATCTATAGTGTTCTGTTGCAGTAGCGACGTTGTGGCATCGCAATATTCCCGCGTCGAAATATCACGGCAAGAGGAGAGCGCGCATGGACCGGGTGCAAGGTGTGAATTCGCCGGGCATGCTGCGCCCGAGCCTCGAAATCAAGGCGCTCCACAATCTCATCGGCCGGTATTGGAACGGCATTGTGCCCCCGGACTCCATGATGTCGGGCGCCAACATGCCCATCGTGCAGTATCTGCACGAACACCGCGATTCGGATGTGTTCCAATACGACATCGAACGGGCGTTCTCCATCACTCGCTCCACCGCGTCGCGAGTGCTCGGACTCATGGAAAAGAAGGGTCTGATCACGCGTTCCGCCGTCGATTGGGATGCGCGCGTGCGCAAGATCGAGCTCACGCCCACCGCGTCCGACCTTGTTGTGGAGATCATGCGCGCCGCGCACCAGTTGGAGACGACGCTGTTCACTGGATTCACCCCGGACGAGCAGGAACGGTTCATGGACGACCTTGCCCGCATGCGTGCCAATTTGGTGGAGACCGGGCTTGTCGGCTCCGAGCGCACGGCGGTTGAGCCGGCCACACGTACCAGGCAAGACACCACACACCAGCAGCAGAAAGGAGATGAGGCAGCATGAGCACTACCACGGCAACTGACACCACGCCATCTAAGGCGCATGTCATCAGGACATTGGCGAAGTCCCTTCGGGAATACCGCACGGCGAGCCTGCTTTCGCCGCTATTCGTCATTGTTGAGGCGGTCATAGAGATCGCCATCCCCACCGTCATCGCGATTCTTATCGATAAGGGCATCAGCGGCAAATCCATGCCGGACATCTGGAAGTACGGCGGCATCCTGATCGCCTGCGCGGTCGTGTCGTTGTGCGCGGGCTTCCTGTCCGGTCGGTTCGCGGCCATCGGTTCCTCCGGTTTTGCCAAGAACCTGCGCCATGACGAGTTCGAGAAGGTGCAGCAGTTCAGCTTCGCGAACATCGACCGTTTTTCGACGGGCTCGATCATCACCAGGCTCACGACCGACGTGACGAACGTGCAGAACGCGTACCAGATGCTCATCCGCGTCGGCATGCGCGCGCCGATCATGCTCATCGTCGCATGGATCTTCGCGTTCCGCATCAGCCCGCAGATCTCCATGGTGTTCCTCGCGTGCATCCCTGTGCTCGCGGTCGGCCTGTTCGGCCTGATCATCGTCGTGCACCCGATCTTCGAACGCGTCTTCCACACGTACGATGAGCTCAACAACGTCGTCGACGAGAACCTGCAGGGCGTGCGCGTCGTCAAGTCCTTCAATCGTGAGGATTTCGAAGGCAAGAAGTTCGGCCGCATCTCACTCAAGATCTACGAGCAGTTCTGCAAGGCGGAGAAGCTGTTGTCGATCAACTCGCCGCTGTTCAACCTGTGCATGTACGCGTCGCTCATCGCGATCGCATGGGTCGGCGCGCGCCAGATCGTCGCGTCCGGCAACAACGCCGCGCTCGGCTTGACGACGGGCGACCTGACCGCGCTCGTGACGTACGCGATGCAGATCATGATGGCGATGATGATGCTCTCGATGATTTTCGTCATGGTCATCATCTCGCGCGCATCCGCGGAACGTATCTGTGGCGTGCTCACCGAGGAGAGCACGATCCGCGAGGCGGACGAGCCCATCACGACCGTGGCCGACGGCTCGATCGACTTCGACCATGTGTCGTTCCGCTATTCCGAACACTCTGAACGCCCGGTGCTCGATGACATCGACCTGCACATCCGTTCGGGGCAGACGATCGGCATCGTCGGCGGCACCGGTTCCGCGAAGACGTCGCTTGTGCAGCTCATCCCGCGCCTGTACGATGTCTCCTCCGGCGCGCTCAAAGTGGGCGGCGTCGACGTGCGTGACTACGAACTCGAAGCGTTGCGCGATGAGGTCGCGATGGTGTTGCAGAAGAACGTGCTGTTCGCGGGTACGATCGCGGAAAATCTGCGCTGGGGCAATCCGTACGCGACCGACGAGGAGATTCGCCATGCATGCGAACTCGCGCAGGCCGACGGATTCATCCAGGAATTCCCCGACAAGTACAACACGTACATCGAGCAGGGCGGCACGAATGTCTCCGGCGGCCAGCGGCAGCGCCTGTGCATCGCGCGCGCACTGCTCAAGAAGCCGAAGATCCTGATCCTCGACGATTCGACGTCAGCGGTGGACACCAAGACGGACAAGCTCATCCGCGAAGCGTTCCACCACGAGATCCCGAACACCACGAAGATCATCATCGCGCAGCGCGTCGCGTCCGTCGAGGAATCCGACAAGATCGTCGTTATGCACGAAGGTCGCATCCTCGACCAGGGCACGAACGCGGAATTGCTCGAGCGTTGCGAGGAATACCGCAGCATCTACGAATCGCAGACGCAGCAGCACAGCCAGCAGGACCTCGACAAGGAATCGCAGGACCTGCACGAGGAAGAGGCCGAGGCGAGCGGTTTCGCGACCGACTACAACGAAGACATGCGCACAAGCGACGTCATCGCGCGGCAGAAGGAGCGCGAACGCGAGCAGCAAGCGCATATGGCGCAAGACATCGAAGCAATCAAGGGAGGTGAACAACGATGAGCGCAGCGGCGGCAACGGTGGCACAGACTTCTGCCACCGACAAAGAGACCCTCAATGACGACGCGCGCATGCCCGAGGCGAACGGCGCGCAAGGCATGCCGCGTGAGAAGGCGAAGAAGGGCACCCTCAAGCGACTGCTCAAATACGTGTTCACATACAAGGTGCGCATGGTGGTCATCATCATCGCGATCATCGTGTCCGCAGTCGCGCAGGCGGGGTCGGCATTGTTCCTGCAGGCGTTGATCGACCGGTATATCATGCCGCTTGTAGGGGAGAGCGTCCCGGACTGGGCGCCGCTCATCCAAGCGCTCATCTTCATGGGCATCCTCTACGCGCTCGGCACATTCAGCGCGTGGCTGTACTCGTATCTGCTCGTCGGCGTCGAACAGGGCGTCATGAAGGAGATTCGAGACGAGATGTTCGAACACATGCAGACACTGCCGATCTCGTACTTCGACACGCATGAGCATGGCGACGTGATGAGCCGGTACACGAACGACACCGACACGCTACGCCAGGCGATCAGCCAGTCGCTGCCGCAGATGTTCGCATCCGGTGTGTCCGCGCTTGCGGCGCTCATCGCGATGCTCTACCTGTCGATTCCCTACACGGTCTTCGTCCTTGTGTTCACCGGTCTGCTCCTGCTGCTCATCCGCGTGATCGTGAGCCGTTCGGGCCGCTACTTCGTGGTGCAGCAGCAGGAGCTCGGCGACGTGAACGCCTTCGTCGAGGAGTCGGTCAACGGGCAGAAGGTCATCAAGGTCTTCAACCACGAGGACGCCACACAGGCGTCGTTCGACGACCGCAACGAGCGCCTGTACCACGCCAGCGCGAGCGCGAACACCTACGGCAACGTGCTGATGCCGGTCGTCGGCAACATGGGCTATCTGCTCTATGTGCTCTCCGCGATCTTCGGCGGCCTCGCCGCGCTTGGCAATTGGGGCAACCTGAGCTTCTCCGGAGCCGCGTTCACGATTGGCACGATCATCTCGCTGCTCACGCTGTCGCGGTCCTTCGTGAACCCGATCGGCCAGGTCTCGCAGCAGATGACGATGGTCATGATGGCGCTCGCCGGCGCCTCGCGCATCTTCGCGCTGATGGACGAGCCGTCCGAGCAAGACAATGGCACGGTCACGCTCGTCAACGTCGAGCTCGCGTCGGACGGCCGCACGATGACGGAGACGCCGAAGAAGACCGGTCACTGGGCGTGGAAGCGCGAGGCGAGCGACGACGGCACGCGTTCGCGCGAAGCCGCGAAGAGGCTCAGCAAACGCGCGGCCGAAGTGGCCGAGGAGGCGCATGAGGAGGCGGTCACGTCGGCCGACGGCAGGCTTACGCTGCTGCGCGGCGACGTGCGCTTCACCGACGTGACCTTCGGATACAACCCGGACAAGCCAGTGCTGCATGACATCACGTGGTTCGCGAAGCCTGGCCAGAAGATCGCGCTTGTGGGCGCGACCGGCGCCGGCAAGACGACGATCACGAACCTCATCAACCGTTTCTACGACATCCAGGAAGGCATGATCCTCTACGACGGCATCAACGTCAAGGGCATCAGGAAGCCGGACCTGAGGCGTTCGCTCGGCATCGTGCTGCAGGACGTCAACCTGTTCACCGGCACGGTGATGGACAACATCCGCTATGGCAAGCTCGACGCGACCGATGACGAATGCATCGCCGCGGCGAAGCTCGTCAATGCGGACTCGTTCATCCGCATGCTGCCCGACGGTTACCAGACGGTGCTGTCCGGCGATGGCTCCGGACTGTCGCAAGGCCAGCGCCAGCTCATCTCGATCGCGCGCGCTGCAGTCGCCGATCCGCCGGCGCTCATCCTCGACGAGGCGACATCGTCGATCGACACGCGCACCGAGGAAGTGGTCCAGGCCGGCATGGACAACCTGATGAAGGGGCGCACGGTGTTCGTCATCGCCCACCGCCTGTCCACGGTCAGGAACTCGGATGTCATCATGGTGCTCGACCACGGCCGCATCATCGAACGCGGCTCGCACGACGAGCTCATGGAGGAAAAGGGTGAATACTACCAGCTGTACACTGGCTCGCTCGAACTCGAGTAGCGGGCCCCGGTAAAGCGAAAGCGCGGCCGTGTGCAATGCACGGCCGCGCTTTGGTATGTGCGGGACGCCGCGCGTGGGGATTTCCCTATCTGCGCAACCGGCGCCGACGTGCTGTAATGGATAACAGGCAACCCGTTTACCAGTAAAGGAAGGTCACCATGGTTGATATGAGCGACAAGATGAAGGAGAACTTCGAAGAGATCAAGGCCCGCATCGACGAGCACAAGGATGATTTCGAAGACATCAAGAAGAGCGTCGGCGATCTGACCGACAAGCTCAAGGACGTCAAGGAAGGCTGGGAGACCTCCCGTGCGGAAAAGGGCGACAAGAAGGAAGTCGCCGAGCACGAAGAGACCCACCAGACCCACTGATCCGCCGAACCGCCCGCGCATGCGCCCCAGCAGGGGAGTGCATGCCGGGCGAATCGACACCGGCGTACGTACGAAGCCCCTTGCCGCACATAGGCAAGGGGCTTCCTTATACGCTGGGCCCGCACGCATGTTCCCCACTGGGCAAAGTCCGCCGGGCGCCCCTTTTGTACGAGGCTATAGTGGGGGGATAGGAAGCGGGTGCGACACGCACCTGCGCCGCTCTCGAGATTGGAGCCATCATGGCAGAGCAACAGAACATTCCAGACACCAACACACACGAAGGCCTTGGCGCGGTGAGCGCCGATCAGGTCAAGCAGATGGAGCAGATTGTCAGCGACACTGACCATCCGTACACCGACCCGATCACCGGCAAGCCGAATGAGGACATTCCGGAAAACGAGGTGGGTGTGAGCGATGCCTCCAAGGAAGCCAAGCAGGATGCGGCGCAACGCGAGGAGCTCGCAATCGACCGCCCCGAGGAGACCGACAACGAAAACCAGTGGGAAGACCCGTATCTCGAAGACAAGTGAGTCGCTGACCCACCTGAGAGGAGCCCTATGCGCGTAGTGTCACGCAAACTGCCGTTGCCCACCGTGGAGAACTGCCGCGATCTGGGCGGCATCCACACGGAGCAAGGGCGCATGGTGCGCCCGGGACTGCTGGTGCGCTCGGCGAACCTGCACGATGCGCGCCATGACGACCTGGAGACGCTGGCGCATAGGGGCATCTCGAACGTCATCGATTTGCGCACCGATCCCGAACGCGACCTGAAGCCAGACCGCCTGCTCGAGGATTGGTCGTTCTACGCACTGCCCACGTTCCGCGAGACGAAGGCGCTGCGTTTGCAGCTGCGCGACATCGTCACCCGCCCGGGCACGTTCATCGAGGACCTCTACCCGCGCCTCGTGCTCGACGACGCCGCGGTCGCGTGCTGGAAGCGGATGTTCCGCCTGCTCATCGACGAGCCGGGCGGCTACCTGTTCCACTGCACACAGGGCAAGGATCGCACCGGCATCGCGGCGGCACTCATTCTGGCCGCGCTGGAAGTGCCTGAAGACGTGATCCGCGACGATTACCTGCAGACCAACCTCTACATGTCCACGGAAATGCCGACGTTCGTCGACACCTTCGAAGCACTGCTCGGCCCCAAGGCCCATGCGGACATCGACGAGTTCCTCGTCGCCTCGCCGCTCTATTTCCAGACGTATATCGACGCCACTGCATCGTTCGGCGGCCCCGTCGGCTACCTGCGTACGGCGATTGGGCTCAGTGAGGCCGACCTGCGTGCACTGCGCGATTTCTACCTCACCGATGACGCAAGTAACTGAAGCGCTTATGGCGTTGTGCTGATTGGGAAAACGTGAGACGCTGCGCGTGGGGCAGTGGAAAAGACGCTATAGTGAGCATATCGTCATCGACGACGAGAGTCGATTGTTAAGGAGAAACCGAACCCAAGAAAGCGGAAGGACTCGAGGGACTCGACGCCGCACAAGTCGAAGAACTTCAAGAGGTGGTCAGCGAAACGGACAAGCCGCAGGCCGATCCGGCAACCGGCGAGCCGGAAGTGGACGCCGAGGGTTGTGCAACCGCCCACAAGCACAAGGTCGCCGAACAGAACGAGAAAGACCTGCTGTTCGAGTCCGCGGACACCTGGCAGCACATGGAAGTCCCCGAGTGACCGATGGCACATAGTGCCGCGAACACCAGACCAACCATCATTCGTGTTCCCCTGCAATGGCCCGCCCATCGAGCCGCCCCATTCCCCAGGGCACACCACGCCGCATGCGTGAGGGTGTGTGAGTCGAACGGAAGGCGTGCCGGGGTGGGTCATTCGTGTTTCGGGGTCGCATTCGTTCCCGCGTTGCTGGTATAGTGGCGCACGAAACCAGGCAGTGATCCGTCATCAGCGGGGAGCCTTCGGAAGAACAGCCGGGCGGGGCGCCGCCCGACCCAGTAGAACCGACGGGGTCGGCCCGTACAGCCGAACACAAGCGGTCACGCGTGCATGCACGCCCGCGTGGCAAGCGAGGTGGTACCGCGGTGGCGCGGGGGTTGGCAAGCAATCCGCCCGGAGCCATCGTCCTCGCAGGAAAAGACAGATCCTGCAAGATGAGGAGCAATGGTGAGCGAAACACCACAGCACGTGTATCCCAAGGCATCGGTCGGCGAACAAAGCGCGAACGTCGCGCCGAATCCCGACTTCCCGCAGCTCGAACAAGATGTGCTGCGTTATTGGGACACCAACGGCACCTTCCAGAAATCCATCGACGAAAACCCCAGCGGCGAGCACAGCTCGAATGAGTTCGTGTTCTTCGACGGCCCGCCCTTTGCGAACGGACTGCCGCACTACGGCCATCTGCTCACCGGCTACGCCAAAGACGTGGTGCCGCGCTACCAGACCATGAAGGGCCGGCGCGTCAACCGCGTGTTCGGCTGGGACACGCACGGCCTGCCCGCCGAACTTGAAGCGCAGAAGGAGCTCGGCATCGACTCGGTCGACCAGATCGAGCAGATGGGCATCGACAAATTCAACGACGCCTGCCGCGCCTCCGTGCTCAAATACGTGAACGAATGGCGTGACTATGTGCACCGCCAGGCGCGCTGGGTCGATTTTGAACACGGCTACAAGACACTCGACATCCCATACATGGAGTCGGTCATGTGGGCGTTCAAGACGCTGTACGAGAAAGGCCTGGCATACAAGGGCTACCGCGTGCTGCCGTACTGCCCGAAGGACCAGACGCCGCTGTCCGCGCACGAGCTGCGCATGGACGCCGACGTGTACCAGGACCGTCAGGACACGACCGTTTCGGTCGCGGTGAAGCTGCGTGACGAAGACGACGCCTACGCGGTGTTCTGGACCACCACTCCGTGGACCGTGCCCACGAACTTCGCGATTGTGGTGGGCGCCGACATCGATTACGTGGAGGTGCGCCCCAAGGAAGGCAAGTTCGCCGGCAAGAAGTTCTACTTCGCCAAGGCCTTGCTCGGTTCCTACAACAAGGAGCTCGGCGAGGACTATGAGGTGGTGCGCGAGCTCAAGGGCTCCGACATGGTGGGCTGGCGCTACTACCCGGTCTTCCCGTATTTCGCGGGCGAGCAGGCCACGGCCGAAGGCGGCACCCCCGGTCCGAACGCCTACCAGATCCTGACCGCCGATTACGTCGACACCACGGAAGGCACCGGCTTGGTGCATCAGGCACCATACGGCGAAGACGATATGAACACGCTCAACGCCCACGGCATCGCGAGCGTCGATGTGCTCGACTCTGGCTGCCGCTTCACGTCGCTGTGCCCGGACTACGAAGGCATGTTCGTGTTCGACGCGAACCTGCCGATCCTGCGCAATCTGCGCGCCGGCGACGGCCCGCTCGCGCAGATGCCCGAAGACCAGCGCGCGCTGCTGTTCCAGGAGAAGAGCTACGTGCACTCCTACCCGCACTGCTGGCGTTGCGGCACGCCACTCATCTACAAGCCGGTCTCCAGCTGGTTCGTTTCGGTGACGAAGATCAAGCCGCGCCTGCTCGAGCTCAACCAGGAGATCAACTGGATCCCGGATAACGTCAAGGACGGCCAGTTCGGCAAGTGGCTTTCCAATGCCCGCGACTGGTCGATCTCACGCAACCGCTTCTGGGGTTCGCCGATCCCGGTGTGGGTGAGCGACGACCCGAAATACCCGCGCGTCGACGTCTACGGTTCGCTTGACGAGCTCAAGGCCGATTTCGGTGACTACCCGCGTGACCACGAGGGCAACATCAACATGCACCGCCCGTATATCGACGAGCTGACGCGTCCGAACCCCGACGACCCGACCGGCAAGTCGACGATGCACCGCATCTCCGACGTGCTGGACTGCTGGTTCGAGTCCGGTTCGATGCCGTTCGCCCAGTACCATTACCCGTTCGAGAACAAGGAGTATTTCGAGCAGCACTTCCCGTCCGACTTCATCGTCGAATACATTGGCCAGACCCGTGGCTGGTTCTACCTGCTGCACGTCATGGCGACCGCGCTGTTCGACAAGCCGGCGTTCAAGAACGTGATCTGTCACGGCATTGTGCTCGGTGACGACGGCCAGAAGATGAGCAAGCATCTGCGCAATTACCCCGACGTCAACGGCGTGTTCGACAAGTATGGTTCCGACGCGATGCGCTGGTTCCTGATGAGCTCGCCGATCCTGCGCGGCGGCAATCTCATCGTCACGTCCGAGGGCATCCGTGACACGGTGCGCCAGATCATGCTGCCCGTGTGGAGCTCGTACTACTTCTTCACGTTGTATGCGAACGCCGCGAACAACGGACAGGGCTACGACGCGCGCGAACTGACCGCGGATGAGGTGCCGGGCCTGCCGCAGATGGACCGCTATCTGCTCGCCCGCACGCGCAAGCTCATCGCACAGGTGAGCGCGCATATGGACGCGTTTGAGATCTCCGACGCGTGCGACGAGGTCTCCGACTTCATCGACATGCTCACCAACTGGTATATCCGCAACACGCGCGACCGGTTCTGGAATGAGGACGAGAACGCGTTCAACACGCTGTACACCGTGCTCGAGGCGTTCATGCGCGTGCTCGCCCCGCTGGCCCCGATGGAGGCGGAGACGGTGTGGCGCGGCCTGACTGGCGGTGAATCCGTGCATCTGGGCGACTGGCCGTACCTGACCGACCCCGCCACCGGCGAAGACACCGCGCTGGGCCGTGTGCTCGTGGAGGACGGCGATCTGGTGGCCGCGATGGACAAGGTGCGTGAGGTCGTCTCCGCCACGCTGTCACTGCGCAAGGCGAAGAAGATGCGTGTGCGCCAGCCGCTCGCCAAGCTCACCGTGGTGGTGGACGAGCCGTCGCAGGTCGACGGCTACGATGCGCTGCTCAAGAGCGAACTCAACATCAAGGATGTGGAATACTCCACGCTCGATGAGGCCGCGGACCACGGGCTCAAGATCATTGACGAACTCAAGGTCAATGCGCGCGCCGCAGGCCCGCGTCTGGGCAAGCAGGTGCAGTTCGCGATCAAGGCCTCCAAGAGCGGGGACTGGCATACGGACCCGGCCACGGGCGATCCGGTCATCGAGACGCCGAACGGTACAATCACACTGCAGGGCGACGAATACGACATCACCCGACGTGTGGAAGAGGCAGACGCCACGGCACGGCGCGATTCCGCATCGTCGATCCTGCCCAGTGGTGGATTCGTGATCCTCGATCTGGAGCTCACCGGTGACCTGATCGCCGAAGGCTATGCGCGAGACGTGGTCCGCGCGGTGCAGGATGCGCGCAAGGAGGCCGGCCTCGAGGTGTCCGACCGCATCGCGCTCACGCTCACGGTGCCTTCCGGTGACCTGCCGAAGGTGGAGCAGTTCCGCGACCTGATCTGCTCGGAGACGCTGTCCACGTCGATGCAGGTTGAGCAAGGCGACGCCCTCGGGGTGCATGTGGCCAAGGCGTGATCCACTGACCACCTGCCCACAGGGCTCGATGACGCCGGTGCGACGCACGAAAAAGTGCGACGCACCGGTGTCATTTTTCGTTCACCTGCAGAGGGAAAAATGAGGATTATTTTTTGCTTATGATGAGGGGTAGCAAGCACAGACTTGGATTCTCTCGATTATGGCGCTTTCGATGAGGAAGAGGTGAATTCTAGTGATTGTTGTAACACCCTCGAGATTTGGAGGTTGCAACGATGGGTTACGAGTTCGATGGCGTGCGGTATGAGAAACTTCGCGACATGCGTGAAACCCGACGCGCGAGATATGTGGGTCTGTTTGAGGCAGGTATGAACTTCACACGGACCGCGCATGCGGGGGGGGGGGCTCCGTGTTCGCGCTTGCGATCGCCGTGGCGATCGTGGTGCGCCGCCGCGCGAAAACGCCGGCGTGGAGTGCGTGCACACTGAGCATGTATAGGGCAACCATGTTCATTGTGCGCAATAAAACGATGAGACAACCGGGTAGCCTGCCGGCACATCGGCTATATTGATACCAATACTCACAACGAGGTTAGGATGTTCACATGCCAAGAGCTGGTGCCGGTTCAGGGTCTGGCCGATCGTCAAGCGGCCACGACGGTGGTTCACGCATGTCCAGCGGGCATCGGCCGAGCATGCCGGGTTCGGGCCGGCGCGCCGGGGGTGGTGGTTCGGCCGGATTCCCGCAGTCCAGCGGGTCCACTGGCTCGGGCGGATTCGATGTGGGCGATCTGTTCCGGGCGGCCGGCATAGGCATGGCAGGTGGCTACAACGCAGGGCGGCGTTCCACCCGCAACCGCTACGGCCGTCGCAGCATGCCATTCCCTGAAGAGATTTTCGACGCGATGGGGCAGCAGCCGAACTACGGCCGCCAGCAGACGCCCGGTCCATATTCGGCAGGCCCCTTCGGCACGGGTGCGCCGGGCGCGGGGCAAGGGCCGTTCTCGCCGGCCGGTGGGCCGCCGGTGGCCCCGCCCACCATGCAAACACCGTTCGGAGGCAACAACAACGGCGGGAAAAAGCCCAATGGAGGGCTCACCGGACTCATGCCACTGATTGGCATCCTGGCCGCGCTCGTCATCTTCCTGCTCATTTTCATGATGCCCAGCTGCTCGAACAATGAGCCCAACCGCAATGATTACAACGTGACGGTGCCGGAAAGCACGTACAACCGCACCAAGCTCGATTCAGGGCTGCCGTACGATTCGAACTGCATCGACGACCAGCTCGGCTGGTTCGAGAACCGCACATCCGCGGCGAAACGCCTCAAGGTGTTCTACGACAAGACCGGCATACAGCCGTACATCCTGTTCGCCAAATACAATCCGCAGCTGAAGACCGATGATGAGAAACAGGCATGGGCGCGCGAATGGTACGACGACCACATCGACAATGAGGACACGCTGCTGTTTGTGTATTTCGCCGAGCAGGACGTGGACAACGACGTTGGGTATATGACGCTCGTCAACGGCAAGCACGTCTCGAGCATCATGGACGCCCAGGCCACTGAGATATTCTGGACGTACCTGGATGAGTACTGGTACAGCGACCGGTCCACCGATGACGCGATCGTGGCCACGTTCGATTCGACTGCGGACCGCATCATGACCAAGACGACCACGAAGAACGATGTGCACAAGTGGGTGATCATCGCAGTCATTGTGATCGGCATTCTTGCCATTGGCGCCGTGATCACATGGATGCTCATCAAACGCAAACGCGAGCACGAGCAGTATGTGGAGCGTATGGTCACCACACCGCTCGAAGAGGCGCGCGATCCGATTTTGGAAAAATATGATCAGGCAGATCACAACGATCAGGTTGGTCAGGAACAGAAAGGACAATAGCCATGGCTATTCTCAAACGATTCGGCGACATCATGCGCGCAAACATCAATGCGCTGCTCGACAAGGCCGAGGATCCGGCGAAGATGGTCGACCAGATGCTGCTTGACCTCAACGAAGACCTCGCGTCGGTCAAGAAGGAGACCGCGAGCGTCATGGCCGCGGCCACCAACGCACGCCAGCAGGTCAACGACTGCAAGGCGGACATCGCCAAGTACGAGGCGGCCGCGAAGGCCGCGGTCAAGGCCGGCAACGACGACGACGCCCGCAAACTGCTCGCCACCAAGCAGCAGTATGAGAGCACGCTCACTTCACTCGAGACCGCCGCCACCGTCGCCGAAGACAATGCGGCGAAGATGCGTCAGATGCACGACAAGCTGGTCAACGACATCAACAGCCTGCAGGCACGCCGTGCCGCGGTGCACGCCAAGGTCTCCGTGGCCAACGCGCAGCAGCACGTCAACGAAGCCACCGAGAAGACCGCCAAGGCCTCCCGTGGCACCGCCGCGTTCGAGCGCATGGAGGAGAAGGCCGACCGCATGCTCAACGAGGCCAACGCCACGGCTGAGCTCAACACGCAGGCAAGCAACGAAGACATCGCCAACAAGTACCTTGCCGGCGGCTCCGCATCGGTGGACGATGAGCTGGCCCGCCTCAAGGCCGAGGTCGGCGTGGAAGAGCAGCAGGAGGCCGCCAACGACTGAAGGGATGCGCAGTCCGCATAAGGATGCCGCATATGCGAATGCCGGGACCCTCGATACGGGTCCCGGCATTCCTTGTACCTCCGTGGCGGAGCCGCTGGCTGGCCGGTTAGGCTGTCTGGTTGATCTTGGCGCGGCCGTGCCTCACCATCTCGCGTGAATACCATACCGACACAAGCAACATGGCCACCTCGAAGATCGCGGCGATGAGGATCGAATGCTGGAAGCCGTTCGCGTATGCGGCATGGCGGTTGACGCCTTCCGCGGTCTGCCTGAGTACATCGGCGGAAAGCACGCCGACGAACAGCGCGGACCCGATCGAACCCGCGATCTGGTTGCCGGTCGAGAAGATCGCGCTCGTGTCGGGCACCGTATTGTCGGGCAGCGCCTCAAGCACCACATCCTTGTCGGGCACGTTGATGAGCGCGTCGCCGACAACCACAACGGATCCGATGAGCACCACGAGCCACGCGATCTTGGTGGGGGCCGCGAAGAACGTGGCGAACAGGCCGATGACCATGAGCAGGAAGCCGCTCGAGACGACCGGCCACATGCCGGAACGGTCCACGGTCTTGCCTCCCACAATCACCGAACCCGAATAGAACAACGTCATGATGAGCAGGAAACAGCCGGCCACGAACGGCGTGTAATCGCACGCGCGCTCCAAGTACAGCGGCAACAGCAACAACACGGCCTGCTGGCCCATCGCGCCGGCCATATACATGAGCACACCAAGCGAGACATACAGATGCTTCATCGGGTGCAGGTCGAGCAATGGCACATCCAAATGGAATTGGCGCACCGCGAACCAGACAAGTACCGCCACACCGGCGATGAGCATCGGCACGGCGAACAGCGGGCGGTGCGTCAGCTCAGAGAAGCCCATCATCAGCGCGGCCAAGCCCACGAACGAGAGCACGATCGACAGCACGTCGATCGGATGCTGCTTGCGCGGTTCGACGTCGAACATGAACTTCGCGCCCATGAGGATCGAGATGATGCCGACCGCCAACGGCACCACATACATCGACGTCAGGCTCACATAGGTCAGGAACACGCCACTGAGCAACGGCGCCACCGCGATGCCCAGACCGATGATGGCGCTGTTGAGCGACACCACACGGCCCGAGATCTTGGCTGGTACCACACGGATGATCACCGTGTTGATTGTTGGGAACATGAGTCCCGACCCAACCGCCTGGATCAGGCGGCTCGTGAGCATCATCGGAAAATTCAGGGAGAACAGGCCAATGAGCGAACTGACGATGAGCAGCACGCGGCTCCAGAAGAACAGTTTCTTCAAGCCGATGCGCGCGAGCACGGTGGCGGCGGTCATCACCGCCGTGGCCGCGACGATCGCATAGCCAACCGTCACCCAGTTGGCTGTGGCGATGCTCACATGGTAGGTTTCCGAGATGTTCGGGAGCGCGACCGCCATCATCACACCGCAGAAGCCGTCGCCGAGCGTGCTGACAATCAGCGTGGCGATGAGCAATTTGACCGATTTCCAACTGTGCTGTTGACCGTCTTTGGCGGTGATCATCTCATCGTTCGCAATTGCTCCCATATGCCATCACTTCGTGATTTCGTTGTACTTCGGTACGCCCATGTAATTGAATCCGACATGCTGCACATGCTCGCCGGCCGCCGCGGTCACATTCGCATACCACAGCGGAATCACCGGCAGATCCTTGAACAGCACCTCTTCAGCCTGATGATAGTAGCTGATCGCATCATCCACGTTGGTTTGGCGCGCAGCGTCATCGATTAGCTTGTCGAAGGCCGTGCTCTTGTAATCGCCGTTGTTCAGGCCCTTGCCGTCGGCCGCTGACGAATCGTAGGCCTGCATCAGGTAGCCTTCCGGATATGGGTAGTCGGACTGCAGGCCCTGCAGGAACGCCGCGTTGATCGTACGGTCGTGGATCGCGCTGCTCAGCTCCTTCTGCGTGGGGATGATGTATGGCTGCGCGTCGATGCCCAAGGCGTTCTTGATGGAGTTCGTGATGCCCTCCACGCGCTGCTTGTCGCCGCTGTCCGCGCTGTAGGCGAGGCGGAACGTGCCGCTCCACGGGCTGATTGCATCGGCCTGGCTCCATAGTTTCCTGGCGGTTTCGGTGTTGTAGTCGAGCACGTCGGCGCCTTTGAGGCTCTTGGAATAACCGGCGATCGTCGGCGCGGTGAAATCGGTAGCCACGGTCGCGGTGCCGTACATCACCTTCTCGATGATGTTGGCGCGGTTCACGGCATGGCTGATCGCGGCGCGACGCAGGCGTCCTTCCTCCCCAGAGAAATGCTTGAGCTTCTGCGGAATGGTGAACGAACGGAACGCCGGACCCGGCTTGTTGAAGGCCTGGATGCCGTTTTCGTGCTGGTATGTGGCGAGCGCGGAGGTGGGGATGGTGTCGATCACGTCGAGATTGCCTGATTCCACATCCGCATACGCGGTTTGCACGTCGGTATAGAGCTCGAAGGTGACGCCGCCGTTCTTGGGTGTGCGCAGTCCGGTGTATTTCGGGTTCGGCACAAGCTGGATGCTCGAATCATGGTCCCATTGCTTGAGCATGTAGGGACCGTTGCCGATCGGGTGTTCGCCGAACGCGTTGACGTCGGCGTATGCGCTTTCGGGGATGGGCAGGAACGCCACGTCGCCCACTTTGTAGGGGAAGGAGGAGTCGGGCGCGTTGAGCGTGACCTGCAGGGTGTGGTCGTCCACCACCTTGAGTCCGCTCAATTGCGCGTCGTTGCCGCCATTGGTGTCTTGCAGCGCGTCATAGCCTTGGATCGTGGAGAAGATCGCGGCGCCGAGCTGCCCGTTCGCGGCGTTCGCTGCGAACGACCAGGCCTTGGCATAGGTCTGCGCGGTGATCTTCTGGCCGTCGGAGAACCGCAGACCGTCGCGCAGTGTGATCGTGTATTGCGAGGCGTCGCTGTTCGGGGTGATCGATTTGGCGTCGGCGTAGATCAGCTTGCCGTCGTCCGAGAACGTGACGAGTCCTTCGAACAGCTGGGTCACGACCTTCCAGCTGGCCATGTCGTTGGTGTTTCCCGGCAACAGGCTGGCGGACGGTTCGACGTTGTTCACTGTGATCACCGAAGCGGTGGCGGTGCCCGACGAGTTTTGTGCGCTGGGGGAACCGGTGCCGCCGCCGGCGCTGCAGCCAGCCAGCAGCATGCCGAGCGCGGCTATGGAAGCGACCGCGGCGGTGGCGTGTGTGGACTGTCGGGAAAAGCGGGAATGGAACAACATGGCACCTCGAATGATCGGATGAACAATGAATTGGTGAATGGGCATGCATGGCATACCTGCATTCAACCTAACATCGGTGGTTCAGTGTGCATAGGGGTTTGGTGCTCCGCGGAAAACGGGAATAATGCGCTCTGCCATGGTGTTTCGACTTTCAGTCGCCCCTATGCAGAATGGTCGAAAACGATGGCCGAATATACGCTTGTAGCTGTGCGGGGCGTGGCGGGGCGGGCAATGCGTTCTAATGGAAATAGGATTATATTTGTTCCCATTGAGGAAACCATATAGCGTGTGGGTCACGCGGCTCAACACCGTGTGATTCACATGGGGAATTATATTGCAACGGTATCCCGCCCCATTTGGAGGCGGGATACCGTATACATGGATGCCATGCCTTCGGAAAACGAACTCACCGCCGCACTGATGCGCCTGTGCGATGATCCGGACGCCCCCGCGCACCTGCATCTGCAAGCAGATGCGAACCATGGGCACGTGGTCACGCTCGACTGCGCCTATGACGCTGAAGGCCTGATCGCCACATTCATGGAACGGTCACCGGACGAAGCTGCCTTGCAGCGGCTGCTGACATCCATGCAAGCGCAGACGCCATCCGCGGCGGCCGCGCGCCGCATCGCCCATGCGTACCAAGACTTCCTCGGCATGGTGGGCAACGCACCCACCATCACAGCCGATATGGTCGAGCAGCGCATCGCCAAGATCGCGCGCATCGCCCTGTCCGGCCCCGGGCCACGCATGGTGTGCCCCGTGCGCGTGTCCGCGAGCGTGGACGACACCCGCGCGTTCGAACTGCATGCTGCGTTCGCGGGCACGCCACCGCGTACGTCCCTGCTTCGATTCCATGGAACGGACGCCAACGGGTTCGCCTGTGCCACGATGTGGCATCTCGAAAACGGGTATGCGTCCTACACCATGCTCGACTACGCTGCCGGTCCGCTCGACGGCATCCTTGTGGACGCCTTGTGCACACTGCGTTTGTATGCGGTGCGCGGCTGGTTGTGATGTATCTGTTACGCTCTGATGTCGGCATGCATGCACGAATAGGAGCGGATTCATGATGGAGGACAATCGGCACGAGGCGGCCCCTGCGCTGGGCTCGCCTTCGCATTCCGGTCACGAAGCAACCAAGGTGGGGTTCGTCGGCCTGTTCGCGCTTGTGGTGTCGGCGATGGTCGGCGGCGGCATCTTCAGCCTGCCGCAGAACATGGCACAGCATGCGTCCGCCGGAGGCCAGATCGTGGCATGGGCGATCACCGGCGTGGGCATGTGGTTCATCGTCAACACGTTCCGCGTGCTCACCAACACCAAACCGCATATGCAAGACGGTCTCTACGCATATGCCCGCACCGGGTTCGGCGATTTCGTCGGCTTCCTCGTGGCCTACGGGTATTGGCTGTGCAACTGTTTCTCACTGGTGGCCTATGGCGTGCTCATCATGTCCACGCTCGACATCTTCATGCCCGGCACGTTCACCAACGGCAACAATGTGGCCGCGACAATCGGCTCGTCGCTGATTCTGTGGCTCATGCTCGCCGTGGCATTGCTCGGCACCAAAACGGGTGCACTGATCAATGTCGCCGGCACCGTGTGCAAGATCATCCCGGTCATCGTGTTCGTGGTGGCCCTCGCCGCCGTATTCAAAACCGGCGTATTCCTGCGTGGGTTCTGGGGGCTGGGGGCCCAAGGCGCGTCACTCGGATTCGACGTGCACCGTATTGGCGCACAGGTGAGCGACTCCATGCTCGTCACCCTATGGCTGTTCATCGGCATGGAAGGCGCGGTCGTGGTCTCCGGTTCGGCGCGCCATCCGCGTGACGTCTCCCGTGCCACAACCGCCGGCTATCTCACCGTGCTCGTGCTCTACATCCTCGTTTCACTGCTGCCGCTCGGCGTATATTCCTCCGGCCAGGTGGCGCGGATGCCCAATCCCTCGATGTCGGTGATCATGGAACAGTGCTTTGGCCAGTGGGGCTCCATCATGGTCAATGCCGGCGTGATCATCTCCGTGGTGTTCGCATGGCTCGTCTGGATGATCATGATCAGCCAGATGCCGTTGTATGCCGCGCGCGATGGCATCTACCCGAGGTCCTTCCTCGCCACCAACCGCTTCGGCGCCCCATCTACCGGCCTGGTGTGGACCGCCGTCACCTGCCAGCTGCTGCTCATTCTCTGCCATTTCGTCAACGGCGACGCCTGGGATGTCATGATCTCTATCACCTCGGTCATGGCGATGCCATGCTACCTGCTGTGCTGCGTGTATCTGTGGAAAATCGCCGTACGTGAGCCCTCGGCATTCCCCAGTGCGGCAGCACGCCGCCGTGCGCTCGCCACCGGCGTGCTCGGCACGCTGTTTTCGCTGTTTCTCGTCTACTCCGCGGGCCTGCGATACCTGATGATGGCGTGCGCGTTGTTCGCGCTTGGACTGCCGCTGCTCGTCATCGCCCGACGGCAGCGGCGCGCGGGCGAACCATGGAACCGTCTGTTCTCGCATAGGGGCTGGGCTGTATTGTCCCTTATCGTGGTGTTGGGCGTGTGCGGCCTTGCCTACACCGTGCACGGCGGCATGTTCGGGGCGGTATGACGCGCGTCATGCGCGGAAAGGAGCGTTCGGTGAAGCGGATCGTAACGGGAATCGTGGCGCATGTGGATGCTGGCAAGACCACCCTGTCCGAAGCGCTGCTGTATGCCACGGGCACCACGCGCAAACTCGGACGCGTGGACCACGGCGACGCGTTCCTCGACACCGACGCGATCGAACGCGCGCGCGGCATCACCATCTACACCGAGCCTGCGGTGATGCGCGTGGGCGATGTGGAGCTCACGATCCTCGACACCCCGGGCCACGTCGATTTCTCCGCCGAAACCGAGCGCACACTGCAGGCGCTCGACTACGCGATCCTCGTGGTGTCTGCAGCCGACGGCGTGCAGGGCCATACACTCACACTGTGGCGGCTGCTGCAGCGCTACCATGTGCCGGTGTTCGTGTTCGTCAACAAGATGGATGCGCCGGGCGCCAGCCGCACGCGCATCCTCGACCAGCTGCACGCGCGCTGTTCGGACGCGTGCATCGACTTCACTGCTGCGGTGGATGGGCTGTCGAGCGATCAGCTTGACGCGCTCGCGATGCAAAGCGAGGCAGCGATGGACGAATACCTCGAGACAGGCGGCATTGACGTGCGCACCGTGCGCGGCATGATTGCCGATGGCGCGGTTGTGCCGGTGTATTTCGGCGCGGCGCTCAAAATGCAGGGCATCAGCGAGTTTCTGGAAGGCTTTGCGTATTTCACGCGTGAACCGCGCTATACCGCCGAATTCGGGGCGTGCGTGTTCAAGATCTCGCACGACCGGCAGGGCAATCGCCTGAGCTGGATCAAAGTGACCGGTGGCGAGCTCACCGCCAAGATGATGCTGTCCGAAGCGGGCGGCGCCGAGAAAGTGGACCAAGTGCGCGTCTACTCCGGTGCGAAATTCACCACGGTCGAGTCGGTGCCCGCGGGCACGGTGTGCGCGGTCACCGGACCGGCGCACACATTCCCCGGCGAAGGGCTCGGCGCGGCGCGCAATGCGGCACAGCCGGTATTGCGGCCGGTGCTCACCTACACACTGCTGCCTGGGGGCAACGATATGCACGCGTGCCTGCAGGCGTTGCGCGAGCTCGAAGACGAGGAGCCGCTCCTGCACGTGGTGTGGCAGGAGCGGCTGCAGGAGGCACATGTGCAGCTCATGGGCGCAGTGCAGCTGGAGATCATCGAACAGCTGATGCATGACCGTTTCGGTCTTGACATCGCCTTCGGCCCGGGGTCGATCCTGTATGCGGAGACGATCACCGCGCCCGGCGAAGGCGTGGGGCATTTCGAACCGTTGCACCATTATGCGGAAGTGCATGTGCTGATCGAGCCCCTCAAGCGGGGGAGTGGCTTGGAGTTCGCCACCGATGTGAGCGAAGACGAGCTCGACCGCAATTGGCAGCGGCTCATCATGCAGCATCTGCAGGAGACCGAGCATCCGGGCGTGCTTATCGGTGCGCCGATCACCGACATGCGGCTGACGCTCATCGGCGGGCGCGGACACCTGAAGCACACCGAAGGCGGCGATTTCCGGCAGGCGACCTACCGCGCGGTGCGTCAGGGACTCATGGAGGCGCGCGAAGCGGGGCATGCCGTGCTGCTCGAACCGTGGTACCGGTTCCGTCTTGAGTTGCCGCAGGAGATGCTCGGGCGCGCGTTGAGCGACGTGCAGCGGATGGGCGGCGAGAGCGCGGCCCCGCAGATTGAGGATGGGCTTGCCGTGGTGGAAGGCGCAGCGCCGGTGAGCGAAATGCGCGACTATGCGATGGATGTGAACGCATATACGCACGGCGAAGGGCGTCTGGCGCTGATGTTCGGCGGATACCGGGAATGCCATGACGAGCAGACGGTCGTGGAGGCGGCGGACTATGACCCCGAGGCCGATCTGGAGCATACGCCGGACTCGGTGTTCTGCGCGCATGGCGCCGGGTACACGGTGAAGTGGTACAAAGTGCCGGAATTCTGCCATGTGCCAATGCGCAGGGGAGTTGGCATAAACCGTCTGGAACAGTGAGAAAAAGAGAGCGGACAACGGGACTCGAACCCGCG
>NZ_JDTZ01000005.1 GCF_000771225.1 Bifidobacterium pseudolongum subsp. pseudolongum DSM 20099 | reverse complement strand
ACAAACACAACACCTCCACCGGCGTGTCGCACAACACAACTACAACCCACAACCACGCCTTACGTACTTCTTCCCCACCACCGTGTCATCCGTGGTAAGCCTGTACATAGGCAGACCATAGACAGATCGAACAGGAGCAACCAATGGCACAGAAACAAATCATGGTCCTCACGGGGGCCGGCATCTCCACGTCCGCAGGAATCCCGGACTTCCGTGGCCCCGATGGCGTATGGACCAAGCACCCCGACCAAATGCAGGTGTACGACATCGACGCCTTCCTGACCGACAAGGCGGCGCGCGAATACTCGTGGCGTTGGCAGAAGGAGTCACCGGTATGGAACGCGAAACCCGGCAAGGCGCATTACGCGCTCGTCGACCTGGAGAAAGCCGGCATGCTGAGCCTCATCGCCACGCAGAACTTCGACGCGCTGCACGAAAAGGCCGGCAACAGCCCGGACAAGATCGTCAATCTGCACGGCACCATCGGCACATCGCACTGCATGAAGTGCCATGCGAAGTACGACACGGCGGACATCATGGCGCGCCTCGACGAAGAACCCGACCCGCACTGCCACCGCCGCCTGCCGTACAAGGGGAACATGCCGTGCAACGGGCTGCTCAAGACGGACGTCGTGTATTTCGGCGAAATGCTGCCCGAAGGCGCAATGGAACGCTCGATCCGCGCCGCCCAACGCGCGGACGAGCTGTGGGTGATCGGATCGACACTCGAAGTCTTCCCCGCCGCGTCGATCGTGCCCGCTGCCGCTCAGGCCGGCGTGCCGATTACGATCATGAACATGGGCCGCACGCAGTACGATTCGCTCGCCGACCGGCTGATCCATGACGACATCGCCGTGGCGCTGCCCGAGCTCGTGGAGCAGACGATCGCGCAGGAGTGACGCGCATATACCAGAACGGCGGGATTCACCGGAATCCCGCCGTTCGTGCGTTATGAGCGCGTCAGTAGATGCGCTTCGGCGTATACCCCGCCTCGCGCATCATCTGCAGCACCTGCTCGATGTGCTCGGGGCCGTTCGTCTCGACTGTCACGCCGAGCGCGACGGAGTTCGTGTAGTGGCCGTTCGCCTTGAACTGGTCGTGGTCGAGCGCGATGACGTTCGCGCGCGCCTTCGCCAGAATTGTGGCGACCTTGACGAGCTGGCCGGGGGTGTCGGGCAGCTCCACCTCGAAGTTCATGATGCGGCCGCGCGCGATCATGCCCTTCTGGATGACGGCGCCAATCGTGACGGTGTCGATGTTGCCGCCCGACATGATCGGGACGACGACGTGGTCGCCCTCCGCCTCCGCGAACTTGCGCGAGCGCAGATTGAGGTGCTCGAGGGCGGCGAGCGACACTGCGCCGGCCGCCTCGACGACCATCTTGTGCTTTTCGAGCATGAGCAGGATCATCTCGTTGATGTCGCGCTCGGACACCTCGACCAGATCGTCAAGGAACTCGTTGAGCAGCGCGAAGGTCAGGTCGCCGGGACGGCGCACGGCGACGCCTTCGGCCGAAGTGACGACCTTGTCGGCCGCCATCACGCGGCCTGCGTCGAGCGACTTGCGCCATGCGGGCGAGCCTTCGGGGATCGCGCCGATCACACGCACGTCCGGGCGGAATGTCTTGATCGCGAGCGCCACGCCCGCGCCGAGGCCGCCGCCGCCGAGCGGCACTACCACGTCGGTGACGTTGGGCACATCTTCGAGGATTTCCATGCCGATGGTGCCCTGCCCGCACAGCACCGCGTAATCGTCGAACGGCGGCACGTACGTCATGCCTTCGTTCTGGCTCAGTTCGATCGCGTACGCGGCAGCCTCGTCGAAGACCTCGCCGTGCAGCACGACGTCGGCGCCGTACGCCTTGGTGGCGTCCACCTTGAGCGGCGGGGTGATTTCCGGCATGAGGATGGTTGCTTTGGCGCCCCGCTCGCGCGCCGCGTAGGCCACGCCCTGCGCGTGGTTGCCTGCGGAGGCCGTGACGATGCCGCGCTCGAGCTCTTCGTCGGTGAGCGAGGCGATCTTGTTGTATGCGCCGCGGATCTTGAACGAGCCAGTGACCTGCAGGTTCTCCGGCTTGAGCAGGATCGTATGGCCGGTCATCTCGGACAGCACCGGCGAGGCGATGATCTGCGTGTGCTTCGCGGTTCCGTCCAGACGGCTGGCGGCCAGTTTCAATTCGGCGGCATGGTCATGCCGCATTGCTTGCAACACATCTTTCTGTTCCATAAGCCGCTATTGTAGGGTTCCGCACGGCAACTGCCAGCGCTGCGTCCGCCTAGTGGCCGCACGCATGAGACGGGCGGTTGAAAGATGCGATCCGCAAGGACTCAGCCCGAAGCGCACCTTTCGCCGGCAGCATGTTTCACGGGAAACCTTGTGTGTGCCAAGCGGCTCGGCCCCCGCTTCTACCGCTTGCCCGCCGCGTCCTTGCCATATTTCCACAGGAGCAGTTCATTCACCGTCGTCAACACCGACGGGTCGAAATCCTTCTTGTCCAAATGCACCGACTGCAGGAAATCCCTGTTCTTCGAGAATGCGTTGCCCAGCAGTCTGCGGTCAGTGCCGTCGACGTCGATCTTGTACAGCAGATTGGCCAGTGAGACAATGGCCTCACCGTGCTTCTTGTCAAAGTGCTTTCCTGTCGAGAGCCCGAACTCGGTCAGGTCTTCTGGTGTGACCTTCGGCTGCAGTCCCAGAATCGGATTCACCAGCAATTGCGTGGAGGCGTTCATCAGATTCACATACGACCCAAGTTCGTACTGCTGGGCTTCGGTCATCTGGTTGTAGTCCAGCCCGAACGACTTCGTGCGCGCGATGGCTTCGCCAAGGCGGGGATTTTCGTCGTCTATGCGCACAATGCGCTCCTTGAGCTCCGTTTCCGCCAGATTGTACGATTTGGTGTCGCGTTTGCCGATCAAGGTGAACACATTCTCGAGCTTCTTCTTCTCTTCGTTGCCTTTGTACAGCAAGAAGCCACTGCCCAGCAGCGCAACGCCGGCGATTGCCCAACCGATCGGCCCGCACATGGCCAGAAACGCATTGCCGGCGGCCATGCCACCGCCGCCAGCCGCCAACGCACCGCCACCGAGCCAAGCAAGCGCCGCGTTGGTCGCTGCGGCGCCGCTCAACGCGGAGATGGCGGTGCCGGTGGAAGCTACGCCGAACGTGCTGGCGATGCCCATGGCGGCGGTGGGGGCAAGCGCGGCGAACGCCACACCGGCGCTTACGCCGGCCGCGCCCGCACCGGCGTTCTTCAGCGTTGCTTTCTTGTAATCATCTTCGATCTTCTGCGCCCGCTGCTTCCATTCAAGGCGAATCTTCTTCAGCTCCTCGTACTGGAGACGCTGCTCAGCGGGAATGTTCCTGATGGCGTCGAAGCAGGCCTGGATCTCGTTGAGATTGTCGAAAAGCCGCGCGTCACGTTCACCCAGCTCGACGAACTGCTTGTTCACCTTGTCCAACGCGTGCTGCGCTTCAGTGCGCGCCTCTTCCATCTTCGAGGGTTTCTTCTCGAAGGCACCTTGGATGTTGCGGTTGATGTCCCCGGCGGTTTTGGAGACGTTCTCCCCCACTTGTGAGGCGAAGGCCCCCACGTTGTGCGACACGTTTTCCGCGGCGGACGAGACATTGCGCCCCACATCACCTGCGAAATTGTTGATGTTGCGGCCCGCCTCGCCTGCGGCCCGGGAGATGTTGTTGCCCACATCACCGGCGGCCTTGCCGACATTGTTCACCACGTCCCCCGTGGCTTTGCTCACGTTCTTGCCTATCTCGTTGAACGCATTGCCCATATTGTCGAAGAAATTGCCCATGGTTGCTCCTAGTTGTTGAAATATGCGTCAATGTCGGATTTGGACGCCAGAATGCGCTCCTCCGGCACCTTGCGCAGTTGCGCCAACTGCACGGATTTTGCGAATGCGCGTTCATATGGCGCGCTGTGTTTGAAGTCCTCGGTGAAATCAACCAAGTGGCGGTCGTCGTACAACCTGCCGAGTTCGCGCAGACCATCAAGATAGTCTTCGACGATCGTACGCTCGCGCCGGGCGAATTCCGCGTTTGGCCCGGCGGTCTGCAATGCCACCGCCCGCACGCCCTCGCCGTATAGACTGATGGCGAACCGGCCGGCCCCCACCAGGTTGAGCCGCATCATGAATTCCCGCACGTTGAATGTGCCGGCGCCGATGACAGCTCCACGGATTGCGGCATCCGTGGTGTCCAACAGGCAGAACGTGCCATGTGCCACCGTGAGCATGCGCTGCACGGTCGAATTGGAAAACGGTTCGCACGCCTCCCACATGGCTTGCATGGAGAAATCACCGGGGTTGGTGGAACTGGCGTAGGCGAACAGCCGCCGGACGGCGTAGAACAGCCGGGTGATGGCCTCGTTGAGCAATACCGGAACGGATTGCGCGGCGAGGAACCGAACGTCATATCCCTGCTCGTAGACCTGATTGGCGAGCTGCTGGAAGCGCTCAAGGAACCTGGGCGCGGGCAGTGGAATGTCTCGGGCCTGCATGGCGTATTGCTTGATCATAGTCCACACCGGGGTGGGGATGCCCCGCGCGGGCAGCGTCTGCTGCATGGCCTCAACGGCGCCATCGCGGCCGAACAACTGGTAGCCAAGCCAATTGACGACGCCGCAGAAAATCTTCTCTGCGGGTGTGCTGCCGTGCAAACCGGCGCCTGCATCCTTGTCATGCATGAAGTGGAGTTTGCCCGTCTCTCCGGCAGGGGCCATGTTGGTGAATTCGCCGAGAATGGCGAAGAAGACGCCGAGCAACGACGATTCGCGCCCGAACGCGCGGAACGACCTGCCCCGGCTTTCCGGGTCGATGTCTTCCTCGAACAACAGGCCGAGTTTCCGGGCATGTGGGGAACCGGAGTCGGCAAGGAACTTGGTTGCAAGGAATGCCACGGCCGATTGGATGCCGGTTTGTTCGCCGCTCCAACCACACAGTTTCGCAAAGGTCACCGTAGCGCGCCGCATCCACTGCAACGCCGGCCCCTGTAGTTTCGAATCCCCCGGCGCCCCTACGCAGAAGATGTCGATCACGCCGCAGAGTGCGCCTGAGCCGGCGGCCAACGCATAGTCGAGTTGGTCGCATTCGGGCTGCAGCCGTTCGGCCAAAGCGATGATGTCAGCCAACTGATCCAATTCCGCTTGCGCGGCATCGGTAGCTCAGGCGATGTACGAGCCGAACGCATAGTCGTCGCCATTGCCGATGGTCAGGTCAAGTACAGCTGCGTCGCCCATATGTGGATCCCCTCGTATTGGACACACTCGTTATGATTACCCAACATTGTAATGGCTGGGCACCTGCACCATACCCATCTCAGCTGGGGAGGAGCATTTTCTTGGGACAGGGCCAGTACGGGCGGCTATACATGGCATGGTTTCAGCCCTCATACCTGAGGGGTCCCTGGAAAATGCTCCTCCCCAGCCAAGATGGGTCTAGGCGTACTAAAAAACCGGCCTCAAGGGCCGGTTTTTTAGTGCTTGAGCGCCGTTACAGCTGCACAACGACGCCTTCCCACTCGGAAAGCTCGCCCTTGGCGATGGACTTGACGCTGTGGATTGCATCATAGGTGCTCAGCACCACATGGTCTTCCGCCACCCCATTGCGCAGCAGCTCCTGCGTGTGCGCAGGCAGCTGGGCATGGCGCCCGCTCAGGTTGATCATGACGAGCATGCGGCGCTCCCCCAGCGTGCGCGTGAACGCGTACACGGCCTCATCGTTGTCGTCGACGAGCTCCCACTCGCCGGCCGCCACGACCGGGCTGTTGTGCCGCAGGTTGACGAGCTTCTTGTAGAACGCATACACGGAGTCCGGGTCGTCGAACTGCGCGGCGGCGTTGATCTCCACATGGTTCGGGTTGACGGAGATCCATGGCTCCTTCGGCGCGTCCGCAGCGGTGAAGCCGGCGTACTTCGAGCCGTCCCACTGCATTGGCGTACGCGCGTTGTCGCGGCCGAACATCGCGAGCGCATCCATCATCGACTCGCCCGACTGCACCTTCGCCTCGGTGACACGCTGGCGGTAGGCGTTGATCGCTTCGAGGTCACGATACTGGCCGAGCTCGGTGAAGTGCGCTCCGGTCATGCCGAGTTCCTCGCCTTGGTAGATGTATGGGGTGCCACGGTGCAGGTGCACGAGCATGCCGAAGGCCTTCGCGGAGTGCGCGCGGTTCTCTTCGGTCGAATCGTCGCCCCAGCGCGTCACGACGCGCGGCTGATCGTGGTTGCAGGTGAACAGGCTCGCCCAGCCACGATCATGCACGGCTTCCTGCTGTTCCTTGAGGCGCTCGCGCAGGTGGCGCACGTCGAACTGCACAACGTCCCACTTGGAATCGCCTTGGTCGATGCCCACGTGGTCGAAGAGGAACAGCATGTCGAGTTCCTTGTGCGCGGGGTCGGTGATGTATTCGTTGCGCGAGGCGTCCACGCCGGGGGCCTCGCCCACGTTCATGTAGCCGCCGCGCTGTTCGAAGACCTCACGGCGCATTTCGGCGAGGAACTCGTCGACGCGCGGGCCGTCGGAACAGAACGGATACGGCGAGGAATAGCCTTCCGGGCCGGCCGGGTAATCCTCTATTTCAGAGCCGGGTTCGCCAGGCAGGCGGCCGTGCGAGTCGACGACCTTGGAGATCTGGGTGATCACGTCCATGCGGAATCCGTCGATGCCGCGGTCCATCCACCAGTTCATCATCTGGTAGACGGCTTTGCGCACCTCGGGGTTCTCCCAGTTGAGGTCGGGCTGCTTCTTGGAGTATTGGTGGAAGAAGTATTCGCCGCGCTGCTCGTCGTATTGCCATGCGGAGCCGCCGAAGTACGACCCCCACTCGTTCGGCTCGGCGCCGGGTTCGCCGGGCGTCTTGCCTTCGCGTGCGGGGCGCCACCAGTACCAGTCGGCTTTGTCGGAGTTCGGGTCGCGCGATTCCTGGAACCATGCGTGCTCGTCGGACGTGTGGTTGACGACGAGGTCCATGATCACCTTGATGCCGCGGGCGTGGGCCTGCTCGAGCAGCTCGTCCATGTCTTCCATCGTGCCGAAGAGCGGGTCTATCGCCTGGTAGTCGGAGATGTCGTAGCCGTTGTCGTCTTGCGGCGACTGGTAGACGGGGCTCAGCCAGATCACATCGACGCCCAGATCCGCGATGTAGTCGAGCCGGCTTGTGATGCCCTTGAGGTCGCCGATGCCGTCGCCATTGGAGTCCTGGAAGCTGCGCGGGTAGATCTGGTAGACGACCGCGTTCGCCCACCACGGGTTCGGCGTCGCGCCGTTGGTACGCACGTCGTCGGGAATTGCGGACCGGTTGAGCGTCGTCATGACTTGAGGCTCCTTTGCTTGGTATTTCAACGATTTTCAGATGTGCCCATGCTAGTCGGCAGTAAATTAGTTTCCCATTCGCTGTGCGCTGTGGGCGTGTGGGAAAGTATTTATGCGCGGGCCACGGCGAGCGCGGCGTATTCGCCGTACCGCAGTTCGACGTCGAGGGTCTCTCCCGCGCCGACCTGTGTGCATTCGCCTGTCTCCAGATTGCGCACCAGACACGCGGAATCGCCGGCGGGAATGTGCGCGGACTGGACGGCTGCGGTGTTCAGGCCGACGAACAACAGCACCTCCTCACCACGGAACGTGTTGCGAACGCCAAGAGGAACAGTGGAATGCACCGGATCGGAAAGCAGGCTGCCTATGACCGGCATACCCACACCGTCGGGATGCGTCAGCACGCCGTCTTCGTCGAAGAACGGCTTCAACGTCTCCGGATCGGTTTCGCCGAGCGCGTCGGAGCAGTACACTGGGCCGCCGCTGAACCAGCGGAGCCACGCGTGCACGCGCGCGTCGGGGTGTTTGGTCCAGAACATGTCCCAGTCGCAGTGGTAGAGGCAGCCCATGAGCAATGAGCAGTAGGCGTTCTCGATCGCGTGTTCGGGCAGCGACTCGGGGATGCGCGGGAAGAAGTCGTCGCTTGTGCGCGTGATCGGCGAATACGGGCGCCGCCAATAGTCTTCGGGCGCCATGCCCATGCAGTTGATGAGCGCGTTATTGAAGAACGCGGACGCCGCAAGATCGACCGCACGGTGCCGCATGAGCAGCGTACCGTATGATTGTGCACCCCGCGTGAGCACCGACATCGTGCTCTGCGAATCCACCTTCACAAAGTCGACGCCAGCGTTGGCGAGCTCTTCACTCCAACGCCACCAGAACCGTTCGCAACCGTACTCGGACAGGCATTCGCCGTCCACGAACATATCCCATGCCGGCTGGGCGGATGGCACGGTCATGCCACCCGGCAATGTCTCGAACATGTATCTGCGCTCTTTGAACGCATCTGAATCGGGGTCGACGCCTCCCCAGTACCCTTGGAACGCCTGCCATACGCCCACATATCGCACGCCGTAGTCCTGTTTGAGCACGTCGATGGTGTGCGCAAGGCCTTGGGGGAAGCGGGTGGGATCGGCGCCGAAACCGGTCAGCTTGTTGTTGCGCGTCTGCGACCAACCATCATCGATCAGCACCCACGAGACCGGCACCTGTTTCGCCTTGAACTCATCCATTTTCGCGAGGATGCCGCTTTCGCTCACGTTCTGCCCCAACGAGTCCCACGTACACCAACCGAAGCCGCGCAACGCCTCCGGGAACCGGCGCAAGGACTTCGGCCCTACCGGCAAGCGCCTCCACGTTGCAGTCACGCATTGTTCGATGAGTGCATACGGGTCACCGCCACGGGCGTACAGCAGAGCAAGGCCGTCCAGACTCGTCTGACCGACGCGATTCGTCGAGCTATCGACGGCCAGCACCCCACCTGCCGCGCCTGCCGCATCCGTCGCGCAACCGCGGATATCGGCACGGCACTCCCCGTCGCTCACCGCGAGCAGCACATGCCATTGCTCGCGGACCTGACCCTTGTACGTTCTCCGCGTCTTCCACACGAGCATCTGCGTGCGCTCCGGCACATCTGCAAAACAGCTGACCCACGTGGGCCGCATCCACCACTCCTTGTGCTGGTACAGGCACAGGATCGGCGTTCCCTGCGCGGGCCGCGAATATCTGGGCAGCGCGCATGACACCGTGAGCGAGCATCCCGGCTGGAAAGTCGCATGCTCGAGGATGGGGTTCTCAACGGGCAGCTGCGCGTGCACGGAGATCTCGATGAGGTTGCCGGTCTTACGCAGTTCGGCGGCGTCGAGCGGCAATGGCATGTCACTGCGTTCGCCCGTGGGCCCGCATTCCGTGTGGGCCGTCACCGACGTGATTTCCAACAGTCGTTTCGTCATGGGCACTCTCCTTTGCGCGCTTGCGTTGTCAAGGTTGCCGACATAGTAGCCAACCTTGCCCTGCACTACAAGCACACCCGCGTGCCGGCCGACGTGGCGCCATCCATACGGTATGCATGCGAGAAATCTTCTGAATGGATCACGACTGCCAGACACGATGTAAGACATATACCTGCCATTGTCTTACAACAGAGATCGAAGTCGTTATGACCATGGCATCTGTGACCATCCGTGTCGACGCACACACCAAAAGCAGGCCGCCAACATCGCAGAGGATTTCGGACTTGACCTCTCCAGCGTGACCCGCGCGTTCTACCGGCAGATTGTTCGCGAGCATGGGATTCCCTTGAATCTCTTCTATCCCGATATGCCTCAGGAGACCGCTGAGGCACTCGACGAGGCCCGCGCCATCGCCAGCAAGAAGTCGGCGCGTTTCGACAACGCCGACGAGACGTTCGAATCATTGGATACATCTCATGTTGAACAATGATTAGTCACCGAACGCGGCACAGAGTTTTCCTGCGTACAGGAACACACACGGAGATTTTCGGCGCATCATGCCCTGTGCAACGGTAGGCCGCACTCGGGAATCGAGTGCGGCCTACCGCATGGGGGTATCTGAACGGTATTGCCGCCGCGCTACTTCACGGCGCCGCGCATCACACCGCCGACGACCCACTTCTGGGCGAAGATATAGACGATGAGTACCGGGGCCATGGCCATCAGGTAGCTCGCGAAGGCCTGCGGGTAGTTCGTGGCGAACTGCGAACTGAACACGTACTGCGCGAGTGGGATCGTCTGGTCCTGCTGGTTCGTGAGGATGATGAGCGGCAGCAGGAAGTCGTTCCACGCCCACAACGCCGTCATGATCGCGATCGTCGCATTGATCGGACCCATGAGCGGGAAGATGATCTTCCAGAAGATGCGCCACGTGCCCGCGCCGTCGATGCGCGCGGCCTCTTCGAGCGAGACCGGGATCGAGCGGATGAAACCGGTCGCGATGAACAGGTTCGTGCCGAGGCCCAGGATCACATACAGGATGACCAGACCGGCCTGGTTATCGAGGTGCCACGAGCCCATCTGCTTCGCGAGCGGCAGCATGACGACCGGGAACGGCACGAACATCGCGGCGATGAAGAAGTAGTAGAGGAAGCGGAAGAACCGCTTGTCCATGTTGCGCGCGATCGCGTAGGCGACGAAGGTGTTCGTCACGAGCGTGAGTGAGACGGCGAGCACGGTGATAATCGCCGAGTTGAGCGCGGCACGCGGGTAGTCGACCTTCGCGGACGCGGCGGCGAAGTTCCCCCACTGCCAGCTCGTCGGCAGGCTGAATGTGCCCGCTTCGGCTGGCGTCTTCAACGCGGTGACGACCGTGAAGTACAGCGGCACGAGGATCGTCAGGCTGAACACGGCAACGACTGCCGTGAGCCACCAGTTGATGCGCTTGTCTTTGCGGAACTTCGTGGGCGCCGACGCGGCGGTCTGCCCCATGGATGACTGGATGTTGGTTGTTGCGGTGGTCATGGCCTCACACCTTTTCCTTGCTGCCGAAGAACTTGAGCTGGATGAACGCGATGATCGCGAGGACGATGAAGAACAGTACGGCGTTCGCGGTCTGGTATGCGTATTCGCCGCCGGTCAGGCCGCCCTTCCAGATGAGGTAGGTCACGGTCTCCGTCTTCGAGTTCGGGCCGCCGTCGGTGAGCGCCACGACCTGGTCGAAGGTGCCGAGCGCGTTCTTCATCGTGAGCACGAGGTTGATCGTGAAGAAGGGCCCGATGAGCGGGAAGGTGATCTTCCAGAACTTCTGCCATGCGTTGACGCCGTCGATCGCGGCGGCCTCATAGACCTCCGTGTCCACCGTCTGCAGGCCGGCGAGGTAGATCAGCACCGAGTAGGCGACGCCCTGCCACACGGCCAGGAAGACGATCGGGATCCACGCATACCGCTCGCTCGTCAGCAATGATTCACTCAGCCAGCCGATGCCGAGCGCCTTGCCGAGCGCGGGCAGCGGTTGCATGAAAATGTATTTGAACACGTAGCCGATGACGAGCACTGCGAGCGTGTAGGGGATGAAGTAGATCGCGCGGAAGCCGTTCTTGCACGCGATCTTGCCGTTGAGCGCGACCGAGAGGAACAGCGCGATCACGTTGATCAGCACGGTGATCGCGACCGCGATCAGGAACGTGAACAGGTAGGCGTGCCCCACGCGTTCGTCGCGGAACAGCGCGGTGTAGTTCCTGAACCCGATCCAGTCATAGCTGCCGTAGCCCTGCGAGTTCGTGAACGAGTACATGATGCCCCGGATGAACGGCACATACAGGAACACTGCGAAGATCACCGCGGCCGGCACGGCCATCCAATAATAGGCGCGATCCACTTTGCGGCGGGAGAATGCGGATGGTTTCCGCTTGCGCGGCGTCTTGTTCGCCGGCCTGCGGGAGTGATGGGTGTCGATGTCGTTGGCAAGCACGTCCTCCATTGCGCGTGCCTGCTGACCGGTGTTGGTCAACGAAGTCATTTCTGGCTTTCCTTTCCTTGCAATCTCATTCGCGGAAATCGCGGGCCTGCACTTTGTCCCACTCGTTCTGCATCGCATCGACGAACTGGTTCACGTTCCCGCTCATGATCGCGGACTGCAGGTAGCCGCCGATGTTGATGGATGACGGGATGTAGTGGTCGCAGAAATCGGCCACACGGTTGCTTTCGAAGAACGGCCGCACCGTTTCGAGCGCTGGATTGCCGAAATAGGTGTCTTTGAGCGGCGTGATCGCGGACTGCGCACGCGCATAGTCCTCGAGCTGCTGCTTGCTCATGAGGAACCTGATGAAGCGCATCGCCTGCTCCTTGTGCTTGCTGTTGGCGCCCATCGTGAGCATCACGTCGTCACCGGCGGTGAGGACCTGTTCGGAGGCGTCGTTCGTGGCCGGCATCTGCGCGAAACCGAGGTCGATGTCTTTGTTGATCATCGTGATCTGCGGGATCGCGTACGTGCCGAGCGGGATGATCGCCGCGGCGCCCTTCGCAAAGTTCTGTGTGCCCTGCTGGTAGGTGACGCCTTTCTCGCCGTCTGCATACGTGAACAGTTCGATCTCCTTGGCCACCGGCTCCGTCCAGATCTGCTTGAACGTCGTCGTGCCGTCCTTGAGGTCCGCGTATTCGCTTTCCGGCACAAGTGTGCCCGCGAGCGAGGCGAGCGGCGCCTGCGTCGTCCACGCGTCGGCGAGCGTCGCCTGCACCGGGTCGATGCCGGCATCGCGGAAGGTCTGCAGCATCGCCGTGAACTCATCCCACGTCTGCGGCGGATTCTCCGGATCGAGGCCGACCTTGCGGAACAGATCCTTGTTGTAGATGTAACCGGACGCATTGCCGGCGAACGGCAGGCCGTACAGCCGCTTCTTCGCCGGGTCGTTGGTCTGCACAAGGTTCTTCGCGATCGTGACCATGCCTTCGTTCAGGTCGTCGACAAGCGGGTCATCAGTGAAATCATGGAAGACGCCGCTCGCGGCGAACATGCCGAAGCTATAGTCGCCGTTGAATGTGATGACGTCTGGCACACGGTCCTTGACGAAGCGCGTGCGCAGATCGGTCTGCGCGTTCGCGGAATTGTTGATGTTGATCTTGATGTCCGGGTTCTGGCGTTCGAATTCCTCGGCCGCCTGCTTGAACCAGTCCGCGGCCTCGGCCTTGAACTGGAAGAAATCAAGTGTGACCTGCCCCGCGCCGCTGTCGGCGCCGCAGGCGGCCGCCCCCAGCCCGACCGCGACCGCGCATACGGCGGCCCCGATTCCCTTCAACGCGCGCCGCAGCACCGAATGCCCGGCGTTCGTAGCGAACTTCATAGTGACTCCCTCGTCCGTTGTCTTGTTCCTCACTGCGGCCGGTCCTTCTTCACATCGGCCAATACACGTCAGTGTATGGATGCACAGTTTTCATTCCCACCTCCCCGCGCGTCCAAAAACGGAGTAAGAAAATGGGCGTATATTTATATACCCATGGAAACAAAATCGGATTCGCTTGAGTTCCCGCACTGGTTCAACAAGTCGGAAGCCACGCACGACGTTGCGCGTGGCATCATGCAATACGGCCCGATCGCGCGCACACCGCTCGCGCAGATCTTCAATCTGTCACAGGGTGCGCTCTCGCGCATCACGAGCGACCTCATCTATGACGGCGTCATCGAGGAGATGCCCGCCGGCTCCGCGCAGACGGGAACACTGCCCCCGGGGTTCACGGTCCACGATGCGAGCGGTCGGCGTGGACGGCCACAGACGGCGCTGCGCATCCGCGAGGATTCCCACACCTTCATCGGCATCAACATCCACGACGGGGCGATCACCGTCTCCGAAGTCAATGCGATGTGCCGCCCGATCGGCAGCGAGCGCACCGAAGACATCACCGACCGTTCGCCCAGCACGATTGTCGCGCAGATCGCGCGCATGGTGCATGGCACCACCTCCCCCGACGCGCCGGTGCCGACGGCGATCGGGCTTTCGCTCGGCGGGCATATCGTCGACGACCGTTTTGTGACCTTCGCGCCGTTCCTGTATTGGGATTCGGTCGTGGACTTGGGCGCCCTCGTGCAGCGGGCGACCGGCATCCCCACGCGCGTGTTCAACGATCTCGATTCGATCCTGCTGTACGAATGCTGGTTCGGTGACGCGATCGGTGTCCCCCGCTTCGCCGTCATCACGATGGGCGCCGGCGTGGGCTATTCGCTGTCCGACCGCGGCAATCCCATCGACAATCCAGACAAAAGCTACGGCCTGGCCGGCCATGTGCTGATCGACCCGGAGGGCCCGCGCTGCTCGTCGGGCCATGTGGGCTGTTCGCAGTGCCTCACGTCGGATTCGATCGCCGAGGAGTACTCGGCGATCGTCGGCCGTGTGACCACGTTCGAGGAGTTCGCGCGCGACCTTCACGCGAACGTGCCACAAGCACGGCGCTTGGGCGAGCGCACTTGCTTCCGCCTTGGCGTGCTCGTCGCGACCGTCTCCAACCTCGCCATGCCCACGACGGTGCTCATCAGCGGCGAAAGCTCGTTCATCGCCAAGAAGAACCGCGAGTTCATCCGCAAAGGCATCGATACCTACCGGCACAGCCAGGCCGCGCCGGTCTCGTTCTCAATCCCGGATTTCAGCTGGCGCCTGTGGTCGGATTCAGCGGCCGC
Source organism: Bifidobacterium pseudolongum subsp. pseudolongum DSM 20099 (assembly GCF_000771225.1). Classification (GTDB taxonomy): domain Bacteria; phylum Actinomycetota; class Actinomycetes; order Actinomycetales; family Bifidobacteriaceae; genus Bifidobacterium; species Bifidobacterium pseudolongum. The sequence continues at coordinate 311,124 of NZ_JDTZ01000005.1, read as the reverse complement.
ACGCGCGATCTCCACGTTCATCAGCTGACCGCGCTCACACGCGCGTGGCGCTGAACAGCACGGCGTTCGCCGGGTGGATGCACGGCGGGCGCAGGCCGAACGCGTCGAGCGCACCGCCGTTCATGACCACGCCTTGGCTGTTCCACCAGCCGAGTTCGCTCTGCCCGTTACCGATTTGTGTGAACGGCTCGCCGCTGGCGAGATTGCATGCGAGCGGCTGGATCAGATAGTCGACGTCCGGGGCGAGTCCCGGCAGGCGCACCGGTGCCGCCGGGTAGGTCTGCGATGTCGTCAATTGCGTGAAGCGGTAGACGGCGCGTTCGCCGCTGGCGCTGACGACGCCATCGACGCGCACTGCGGGATCGGCCGCATCGCCGTGGACCACGGTGCCGTGCGCGAAGTCCGCGCGGTGCCGCTTGTACGCGTCGACCCACACACCGAGTTCGTCGAGCGCCGACTGTGGTTCCTTGAGCAGGTTCCATTCGATGCCCAGATGCCCGAAGAACGCCATCGCCATGCGCATCTGCTGGCTCGTCGCACGGTGGGTGGAATGCGCGGGGCTCGCGCCCACATGTTCGCCGATCATCTCCGGCGGCACGAGAAGCGACGTGTAGCGCTGGATGTCCGCGCGTTCGACCGGATCGACGCAATCCGACGCCCAGATGCGGTCGGCGAGCGAGAGGATCGCGAGGTCGACGCGGCCGCCGCCGGACGAGCAGCTTTCGATCTCCAGGCCGGGGTGCGCGGTTTTGAGGTCGCGGAAGATGCGGTAGACGGCGAGTGTCTGCCCATGCACGGCCGGTCGGCCGGTGCGCGGCGACACCGCTTCGGTCACGTATTTGTTGTGGTCCCACTTGATGTAGTCGATGCCGAGTTCGCTGACAAGCGCATCCATGCAGCCGTACACATAGCCGTAGGCCTGCGGGTTCGTCAGGTCGACGACCTGCTGGTTGCGGCCCTGCATCGGCAGGCGATGCGCCGTGGGGCGCAGCACCCAGTCGGGGTGCTCTCGGTACATGTCCGAATCGGGATTGACCATCTCCGGCTCGAACCACAAGCCGAACTCCATGCCTTTGGCGTGCACGTAGTCGGCGAGCGCCTTGAGTGAATGGTCGCCGTCCGGCCAGACGTCCTGTGCGATGTGCCAGTCGCCCAGCCCTGCGGTATCGTCGCGCCGGGCGCCGAACCACCCGTCGTCCACGACGAAGCGTTCGACGCCGCTTGCGGCGGCCTTGTCGGCGAGCGCCTTCAACGTGTCGAAATCATGCTGGAAATAGACCGCCTCCCATGTGTTGAGGATCACGGGGCGCGGTTTTTCGGCCACACCGAGTTCGGCGCGCCACTGCGCGTGCGTCGCGCGCAGTTCGTTGTGGAAGCGTGATGCGACCTCGTTGAACCCTTCGCCGTACGAGCCGTACAGCCATGGTGTCGTGTAGCGGTTATCGTCCCCGTCCGCACACAACGTCACTTCCCCGCCGGAAAGCGCTTCCGCGCCGCCGATCAGGCCGGAGGTGTACGGCAGACGTTCCGCGGCCATGAGTGAGTTGCCGCTCCAGGCCACATGCACGGAGTAGACGTCGCCGTGCGTGAAACCGAAGCCGGGGCGGCCCACGTTCAGCAGCAGCGACGAATCGAAATCGGGGCGTCCGACGAGGCTCGCCTTCTGGAACCGGCCGATTGTGAACGGCTGGCGCTGCGGCGAGCGTTCGCGCAGGTGGTGGCCGGTCGTCGTGAGGATCTCGGTCATGTCCGCGGGCACGGGGAATGCGAGCTCCACCGTGCCGATTTCCAGGTCCTCGGCGCGCATGTTGACAACCGACATGCGTTGGCGCACGAGGCCGCTTTCACGCAGTTCGCACCGCCACAGGACGCGCACGCCCTGCTCGGCGTCCTCGGCGCTGACCGTTGCGCCGCCATCGTCGATGCGCACATCGGCCACGGTGAAGCGGCAGAACAGCTCCACGCCGCCGGCGCGCACGACGAAGCGCGGCGCGCCGGTCCATGCTTCGGCCTGCGTGGGCAGGATGCTCGGCCAGGCCGTCTCGTCGAGCGCGCCGGAGACACGCTGCGGGCGCAGCGCATCGACCGCTGCGACGAGTGTGCGCGGGTCGGAGAGCGGCCGGCCCCAATGCACAATGCGCGGCAGCTCGCGATCCACAATCGCGAATGCGAACGCGGACCGCGCGTCCCGCTGCTCGACATACACGACGTGGATATCTTCGCCACGGCTCGAACTCCCATGGAAATCCATGATTGCCATTTTCCTGCCCTCCCTGTATGGATGCGTCATTGCACCAGTTGATGCGATCTCGCGACCATCCTACGGATTCGCGGATTCCTTGCCACGATTCGGAGTGTTCCCCGCAGCGCGCAAGAAAATTATGCGCGGCGCGTGCGGAAGAAGTCGGTGAGCACGCGCGCGCACTCCTCTTCGCGCACGCCGCCAAAGACCTGCGGCTCGTGGCCCACATGCGGGTCGCGCGGCAGGTCCCACACCGAGCCGCACGCGCCGAGCTTCGCATCCCACGCACCGAACACGATGCGCCCGATGCGCGTCTGCAGGCACGCCCCCGCGCACATCGGGCACGGTTCCAACGTGACGACGAGCGTGCAGCCCTCCAGATTCCAGTCGCCGCGCGTGCGGGCGGCCGCGCGCATCGCCTCCACTTCGGCGTGCGCGAGCGGGTCGCCGTCGCGTTCGCGCAGATTGCGACCCGCCCCGATGAGCCGGCCCTGTTCGTCGAGCACGACGGCGCCGACCGGCACATCGCCAGCGAGCGCCGCCAACGCGCCCTGTTCGAGGGCCGCCGCCATCGCCTCGTCGAGCGTCAGCGGGTCGAGCGGCGGCAGTGCGGGATTCACGGAATTGGCCATGGGCTCATTGTGGCACCACCCGTGGCGTATTCCTCCGGCTGACATGGTTTCCATATGGTGACCACTCACTTGATATTCTGGTTCCCTGAGATGCTTGGTGAGCGAGGAGGACGGTTGTGCCCACATTCGAACTGATTCTGTGCATCATTGCTGCGGTCGTGCTGTCCTCGTTCCTCAGCCGGTTCATCCCCAAGGTCTCCACACCGCTTGTGCAGATCGCACTCGGTGTGCTCGCCTCGCAGCTGCCGTTCTTTCCCGACACCGAACTCGACCCAGAACTGTTCATGGTGCTGTTCATCGCGCCGCTGCTGTATTTGGAGGCGCATGAGATAGACAAGGGCTCGCTGCTCAAATCGTTGAAACTCTCGCTCTCACTGGCCGTGGGCCTGGCCATCGCGACAATGGTGGGCGTGGGGTTCACGCTGCACGCGGCATGGCCGGCCGTGCCGCTCGCCGCCGCGCTTGCGCTCGGCGCGGCACTTGGGCCGACCGATGCGGTCGCGGTGAGCTCGCTGAGTCATGAGGCATCGCTTTCGCAACGTCAGGTGGGCGTGCTGAAAGGCGAATCGTTGCTCAACGACGCGTCGGGCATCGTCGGGTTCCAATTTGCGATCGCCGCCGCCGTCACCGGCACATTCGAGGTGGGCGAGGCGATCGGCGAGGTCTTCATCTCGTTTTTCGGCGGCGCAATCGTGGGCGTGGTGCTCGGCCTGATCATCAACTGGCTGTTCGAAACGGTGCGCTCGCTCGGCTGGGAGACGACCACAACGCGCGTGTTGATGGAGCTGTTCCTGCCGTTCCTGCTGTACTTGGGCGCCGAGGCGATCCATGTCTCCGGCATTCTTTCGGTTGTGGCGGCCGGCCTGATCATCCGCTTCGACCGTTCCGGCGTGGGGCCGAATGTGGCGCGCACGAACATCGTCGCATCCAGCGTGTGGTCGGTGCTCTCGTTCGCGTTGAACGGCGCGGTGTTCATCCTGCTCGGCATGCTGCTGCCCGACGCGATGGAGGCGAGTTGGAACGACCAGCAGATCAGCAATCTCACCCTGCTCGCCACGATCCTGATTGTGGCCACGGTTGTTGTGGGCATGCGGTTCGCGTGGGTGGCCGCCATGCTGCGCATCACGCGCCACGAGGTGACGCGCGAACGCCGGCGCATGACCAAGGAACGCTGGCGTTCGGCCGCCGTCATGACCTTCGGCGGCCCGAAGGGCACGATCACGCTTTCGCTGATGTTCACGATCCCCTACACGCTTGCAGACGGCGAATGGTTCCCGATGCGCGACGAGCTCATCTTCATCGCCGGCGGCGTGATCGTCGTCACGCTGCTGCTCGCGAACTTCCTGCTGCCCGTGGTGGCGCCGAAGAAGAGCACCGATGATTCGCGCGCGATCACCGAGGCCTCGATCGAAGTGCTGCGCCGTACGGTCGAGGAGCTCGCCGAACGTGTGACGCCCGACAACCGCCGCGCCGTCATGGCCGTCATCGACTCGTACACCAAGCGCATCACACGCCTCAAGCACCGTCTGGGCGCGATCGACCCAATCGGATTCTCGGAACTGCAGATTGCGGCGCTCGAGTGGGAGAAGGACTATGTGAAGGGCCGGCTCGCGGCCACGAAAGCGCAGACCGGCGAACAATCCGTGGACCGCGACCTCGAGATCGAGGCATGCGAGCGTCTGCTCGACCAGATCATGACATCGCTGCGCCACGCGGTCACCGACCACGACTCCGCGCACGCGATCTGGCAGATCAAGGGTCGCATGCGGTCGCTGCAGCGTCGCATCAAGATCCTGTCGAGCCGCGTGAACAACCTGATCCGCAAGAACACGCCGATGCTGAGCGAACACCAGATCTACGCGCACATGCGCACCGTGCAGACGGCGGCGATCGACAATGTGATCGACCACCTGTACGACGAGATGGGCAAATCGAGGTACAACACCGAGTATTGCTCGGCGCTGCTGCTCGACTACCGCCGCGCGGAGGCGACACTCAAGGCGCGCCCGAATATGGGCGCCACAACCGAGATGATCACGCAGATCGAGGAGATCAAACGCGAAAGCTACGGCATCGAGCTCAGCGTGATCCAGGATATGCTCGAAGCCGACGACATCACGCGCGCGCAATCCCGCCAGCTGCGCAAGAACGTGTATGTGATGAGCGTGGCCGCCGATTCGAGCATCTGAATATGCGTGTGGGTGCGCCCTGAAAGAAGCCGCACCCACACCTCTAATCACTCCGACTTTGCTGCGTGTTGATATGAGGACCAGCCGAAAGGCGCACACCCAACCTTACTATTGCTGTTGTGGAGAGTCCGAAGGATTTGTGGACGCCGGCTGCTGCTGTTGCTGTTGAAGCGCTTGCTGCTGACGCAAGGCCTCCTCTTGTTGCTGACGCAGAGCTTCCTGTTGCTGTTGTAACGCTTCCTGCTGCGCCTGTTCCTGTTGCAGCTGCTGCTGACGCAAGGCCTCCTGCGCGGCGGCGGCGTTCGCTTCGGCGAGCGCGTTTTCGGACTCGACCACCGCGTTCACCGCGTTGGTCAGCTTCTCCTTGGCCGCATCGACCGCGGCCTTGTCGAGCGACGGCTTGTCGGCAAGCGTCTGCGCTTCACCGATCGCCTGCTGCAGCGCCGTACGCGTCTGCTCGTCGGCGACCGCATTCGCGGATGCGTCATAGGTGGCCTGCGCGTCAGCGATCGCCTTGGCCAGGTCGTCCTTGAGGCTCTTTGTGCTCTTCGCGTCACGCGAGGCGGTCAGCGCGTTGGCGTCGGCCTTGAGCTGTTTCGTTGCGCTCTCCACCCTGTCGAGCTGCTCATCCATGGTCTGCGCGTTCCGATCGAGCTGTTCGCGTGAATCCGACGTCTTGCACTCGACCAAGGTCTCGCTCTGCTTCTGCTGCAGATTGGTGGCCGCCTTGTTCGACTTCTGGAACGCCTGCAGCGTGGCGGCGTCGGCCACGGCGGACTCCTCCGTCTGCGTGAGCGGCTTGGATTGCGCCACCTGCTTGTCGAGCGCCGTGTACGCGGTCTGCAGCGCGGTGCGTGCGCGCTCGCAGCTTTCGACTGCGGCGTTTTTCGCGTTCTCCTCCTGCGTGGAGCGGTTGCGCTGCCACAGCGCCGCGCTGCCGGCCGCGAGTGCGATCACAGCGACCGCAGCGACCGATCCGATGATGATCTTCTTGCGCTTGCCGTTGCCGCCATCCGAAGCGGCGTGTTCAGGCGTGCCGTCGTCGTCCCCACCATCGCCCCCGTCCATCAGCGCAAACGCCACCGGAGCGTTGGGTTCCGGCGCTGCCGTATGCGTTTCGTTGACGGTATTGGCCGCAGTGCGCGCGGGTCGGCCCTGCGCGAGGATTTGCGTGCGCTCGGCGGTGGTGCCGCCGATCGCGGGCATTGCCGTCGTCGCGCGCTGTGCGGCCTCGGCCGGCGTGAATAGTTGTGTCGGTTCGTCGTCGGCTGTGCCGACGCCCGCACCCCACACCGGCAGGTCGAAGCCGTCGCCGGTTTCGGTGTGCCCGGTTTGCGTGGGCTGCGCTGTCCGCCCGGTCTGCGCCGCCGGCTCGTCAGGCGTCACCACAGCCGATTTCGCCTTTCGGCGCTGTTTCGCCGGTGGTTGCGGCGGCTGTGCGGGCGGTGTCTGCCGCGGCTCGTCGGCGTCGCCGACCGACGGAAACATCAGCGTCGAACTGTCGAACGACGTCAGGTCATCCGGATGTTCGTCGTGTGCGCCGTCATTTCCGGTGTCCGGAAACTGTAGGTCCGATTCATTGATGTGGCTCATCTTTTCCCCTCCCCTTCGCCAATGGCCCGCGGTGCGTCAGTCGTCGATGTGCGCGCGGTAGAAGCGTTCATACGACCGCGACGGCGTCGGGCCTCGCTGACCTTGGTAATGCGATCCGGTGCCAGCGGATCCATACGGGTGCTCGGCCGGCGAGCTCAGCTGGAAGAAGCACATCTGCCCGATTTTCATGCCCGGCCAGAGTTTGACCGGCAGCGTGGAGACATTCGACAGTTCGAGCGTGATATGCCCTTCAAAACCCGGGTCGATGAACCCGGCGGTCGAATGCGTGAGGATGCCGAGTCGGCCGAGTGAGCTCTTGCCTTCCAGACGGGCGGCGAGCGTCGCATCGAGCCTGACATACTCCCATGTGGAGCCGAGCGCGAATTCACCCGGATGCAGGATCCACGGTTCGTCGGGGGCGACCTCGAACTGCTCGGTCAGCTCCCCTTGGTTCTCCGCAGGGTCGACGTACGTATATGCGTGGTTGTTGAAGAGCCGGAAAAAGCGGTCGAGGCGCACGTCGATGGAAGCCGGCTGGACCATTTCGGGAGTCCACGGTTCGAGCGAAATATGGCCCTCGGCCTGAGCGGCCAGAATATCGCGGTCGGACAGCAGCATCGGCAAGCATCTCCTAGCACCGGCGCCCGTGAGGCCCGGCAACGACAACAGTTCGGTTCCAGTGTAGCCACAGGGCGGCACGAGCGTGCGCGCATGGGGTGTGCGGCGCCCCGCGCGCGTGTATGGTGGAGGCATGAACAACGATGCACAGGCAATGCAACCGGAACCATTGGTGGGCCGCCCTTCGTCCGTCGTGCCGGGCAGGTTCGGCGAACCGCTCGAAGTCACGCGGACGCGTATGTCACGCGGGGATACCACGGCGCAACCGAACCGGCCGCTGTTTGTATGCCTGCACGGTTGGGGGTCGAACGAGGACGATCTGGCCGGCATGATGCAATATGTGGCGCCATACAACGACTTCGTGTCGCTGCGCGCGCCGATCACGTTGCAGGAGCCGTCCAACGGCGGATTCTTCGCGCAGCCGGGCGCGTATTCGTGGCTGCACGACGCCGTGCCGGGCGGTGAGGACCTGGATTACGACGCCTATGCCGCCGCGCGGGCGATTGACACATGGGTCGCGGACAATGTGCCAACAGAACGCGACGTGGTGCCGATCGGATTCTCTCAGGGCGGATTGTTGGCCATACAACTGTTGCGCGTGCATCCCGAACGGTACCGTGCCTCGATCTGCCTCTCCGGTTTCGTGGCGCCGGGCATTGTGCCGGGCACGCACCCGGCCGACGAGCGTCTCGCCGCACTCGACATCCCCGTCTTCTACGGATACGGCACGGGCGACACCGTGGTCCCCCGGTTCTTGGTGAATGAAACCTTGGCATGGCTCGAAGAGCACACGTGGCTCAGCGCGCACGCCTACCGCGGCCTCGACCATTCGGTGAGCCTCGACGAGTTCGCCGACCTGCGCCAGTGGCTCCTCGACCACAACATCGCCTCCGGCATGATGTAGGCGGCACTGCTCATCCACGAACGGCACCCCTCACCGCCGGCACCTCTTTGGATTCGCCGTTTTCGTCGCCGTTTTCGCTGTTATCGTCACTTTTTAGCTGGAAAGATGACGATAACAGCGAAAACGGCGACGAAAACGGCGAAAATCCTCAAATGGTGGCGGCTTCTCTGTTGCGGGCACAAAAAATGGGGTCCGATTCACGCTGAACCGAACCCCACTGTCATTCAGTGTGACTGAATCACTTCTTCGCACGCATGCGCAGGAAGACCTTGCGGACCTCCGAGGCGACGAGCACGAAGAACGCCAGGCCGATGCACTCGAGCCATGCCATCGGCGGCAGCGGCGTGGTGCCGAACGCGGTGTTGAGGAACGGCACGTAGATCACGAACAGCTGCAGCACAATCGACAGGCCAATCGCACCCCACAGCCACTTGTTTGAGAACAGACCCACGAAGGCGCTCTGCAGGTGGCTGCGCGAGGCGATCGCGTTGAACAGCTGGGCGAACACGAGGATCGTGAAGCCCATCGTGCGGGCCTCCACCATCTGCGCGTCATGGCCCATCGCGTCCACGGAGCGATCGGTGAACAAGCCACCCGTCAGGTGCATGTCCATGCCGATGAGCGTCACGATCGCCATGATGATGCCGATGTAGATGATGTCTCCCCACATCGCGCCGTCGATCACACGGTCGGTGAGCTTGCGCGGCTTGCGGTTCATCACGTCTTCGGTCATCGGGTCGACGCCCATCGCGAGCGCCGGGGCAGCGTCGGTGAGCAGGTTGATCCACAGCAGCTGCGTGGCGAGCAGCGGTACGGTCACACCCACGGACTCCGGGTTCTTGATGCCGAGCCAGCCTGCGAGCACGACGCCGAAGAACACAGTGAAGACCTCGCCCACGTTCGAGCTGAGCAGGTAGCGCAGGAACTTGCGGATGTTGTCGAAGATGCCGCGGCCTTCGCGCACGGCGGCCACGATGGTGGAGAAGTTGTCGTCGGCCAGGATCATCTTCGCCGACTGCTTCGTCACCTCGGTACCGGTGATGCCCATAGCCACACCGATGTCCGCGGACTTGACGGCCGGGGCGTCGTTGACGCCGTCGCCAGTCATGGCCGCGATGTTGCCTTGGCGCTGCAGCGATTCGACGATCTTGAGCTTGTGCTCGGGCGCCACACGCGCATACACGGAGACTTCGGAGGTCGCCTTGTCGAGTTGCGCCTCATCCATCGTGTCGAGTTCGTCGCCGGTGAGCGCCTTGCCGTCCTTGGCGATGATGCCGAGGTCGGAGGCGATGCGCGCGGCGGTGAGCGGGTGGTCGCCGGTGATCATGACCGTGCGGATGCCCGCGCGGTGCGCTTCGGCGACCGCGTCGCGCACTTCGGTGCGCGGCGGGTCGATGATGCCGACCATGCCGTTCCAGATAAGGTGCTGTTCGATCGCCTCGGCCTGTTCGGAGATGTCGGAGATCTCACCGGCGGAGTTCGTGCGGATGCCCGGAATCTGTGCGAGCGAATCGGTCTCGAGCGGGCGGAACGCCTCCCCGAGCGTACGGTACGCCTCACGCGACAGGCGCTCGACGGTGTCGAGGATGTCCTGGCGGTCGCCTTCGGTGAGCTTGCGGATCGCGCCGTTCACGTAGATGCGGTCGCAGTAGCTCAGCAGCACGTCCGGCGCGCCCTTCGCGAAGACGGTGAGCTTGCCAGCGTCGGTCGCGTTGCGCGCGATGACGGACATGCGCTTGCGTTCGGACGTGAACGGGATTTCGGCCACGCGGTCGAAGTGCGCGAACTTCTTGTCCGCGTGCGTCTTGCGGGCGGCCACGACGAGCGAGACCTCGGTCGGATCGCCCACGATCTCCCAGGTGCCGGGCTTCTCGCCCTCGCGCAGTTCGCCGTCGTTCGCGAGTGTGCCCGCGCCGAGCGTGGCGAGGACTTCGTTCGCGATGTTCTCGGGGACCGCGGAGCCGTCGATGGAGACCATGTCACCTTCCGGCGCATAGCCGGTGCCGGTCAGTTCGACTTCGCCCGACGGCACGACCACGCGCTCGACGGTCATCTCGTTGCGCGTGAGCGTACCGGTCTTGTCAGAGCAGATCACCGAAGCGGAGCCCAGCGTCTCCACCGAGTGCAGCTTCTTGACGATCGCGTGGTGCGCGGCCATGCGCTGCACGCCGAGCGCGAGCACCACGGTCAGGATCGCGGCGAGGCCTTCAGGCACGGCCGCGACGGCGAGCGACACGGCGAGCAGCAGCGAATCAATCACGTCGTGCACGCTGTGGAAGCCTTCGAGGACCGCGAGCGCGAGCAGCACGACCACGGCGATGATGCACACGGCGATGCCCAGGATCTTGGAGACGTGGTTCATCTCCTTCTGCAGCGGCGTGGCCTCGTCTTCGGTGGACTGGAGCAGGTCGGCGATCTTGCCCACCTGCGTGTTCATGCCGGTGCCGGTCACGATGGCGCGGCCGGTGCCCTGCGTCACGGACGTGCCGTTGAACACCATGTTCGCGCGGTCGCCGAGCGCCTTCGCGCTGTCGAGCGTGGCGGGCTTCTTGCTCACCGGCACCGATTCGCCGGTGAGCGACGCCTCGGCGATGCGCAGGCTCGCCGCGGCGAGCAGTCGGCCGTCGGCCGGCACGGTGTCGCCTTCGCCAAGCACCAGGATGTCACCGGGCACGATGTCGGTCGTGTTGATGCGTTCCACACGGCCGTTGCGCAGCACGTTGGACGTGGGTGCGGTCATTTCGGAAAGCGCGTTGACGGCCTCTTCCGCCTTCGCTTCCTGCATATAGCCCAGCACGGCGTTGACGATCAGGATCAGCACGATCACGATGGAGTCGAACGGCAGCGCCTCGCCTTCGGCGCCCGGCGCCGCGTTCACCTTTTCGATGATCCACGCCACAAGCGAGATGGCGGTGGCGGCGAGCAGCAGGTAGACGAGCGGGTCCTGGAACTGCTGCAGGAACTTCTTCCACTTGGGGACCGGCGGTGCGCTGGCCAGCTCATTGGGGCCGAACTTGTCGAGTCGGCGCTTGGCTTCTTCGGAGCTCAGGCCGGTGCGCGGGTCTACATTGAGCGCCTGCGCCACCTGGTCGGCGTCGGTGAGCGACGGATCGACGTCGTTCAGCAGAGCCTGCTGCGCTTTCACCTCCTGGGTTTCCTTGGCATCCTCTGGTTCCACGTGGGGTTCGCGCGAAAGAGCAGATGGATCTATGATGCGATCATCCATAATGGTATTCTCCTCGGTCAGCCGCGGAGTAGTCAGTCGAGTTGTCGGCGCAACACAAGCCGGTGGCCGCTACAGGACTGCGCGGTTATTGGCACGGCCCCGCAACCGCGGTGCCGCATTCGGTTGCCATTATTCCATAGCCGTTTGTCTACAGGCGGACACGGCCGCATCCTATACTCTATATGCACAATCTGCGCCATTGCGTGCGTGGATGGCGGCGTTTTTGGCGCGGGGTGCTGAAAGAATTGGACGCATGGTTAGCAAGAAAGGACCGACCAAGGGGTCGGGCGGCAAGCATCGTAACAAACTCAAGGGCAAGGGCCCCACTCCCAAGGCCGAGGACCGCGTGTACCACAAGGCGTTCAAGGCCAAGAGGCAGGCGGAAAAGCGCCAGCGTTCCGACCCGCGTCTGGCGGCCCGCCGCCGCGTGGCGAAGTTCACGTCGGATTCCGACGATCTGGTCATCGGCCGCAACGCCGTGCTCGAGGCGTTGCGCGTCGGCGTGCCGGCGAGCACGCTGTATGTGGCGTCGCGGCTCGAGCATGACGACCGCACGCGCGAGATCGTACGTCTGGCCGGCACGAACGGCCTGAACCTGCTCGAGGCGGACCGCTTGGAGATGGACCGCATCGCGCGCTCCACGAACCATCAGGGCGTGATCATGAAGGCTCAGCCCTTCCAGTATTCGTCACTCATCGAACTCGCCGAACGCGCCGAACGCAAGGCGAAGGCGATGGAGGCGGCGAACTCGGCGGCCGCGCGCATCGCCGCACGCCCGCTGTTCATCGCGCTCGACGGCATCACCGACCCGCAGAACCTCGGCGCGGTCATCCGTTCGGCCGCCGCATTCGGCGCGAATGGCGTGATCCTGCCCGAACGCCGTTCCGCCTCGGTCAACGCGACCGCGTGGAAGGTGTCCGCGGGCGCCGCCGCACACATGCCGGTGGCACGCGTCGTCAATCTGACGAAGGCGATCGAGGCGCTTAAGGAGCGCGGCTACTACAGCGTTGGGCTCGATGGCGGCGGCAGCGCGCTCGTCGGCGAAACCGGCTTCGAGACCGACCCGCTCGTCATTGTGCTCGGGTCGGAAGGCAAGGGCCTGAGCCGCCTCACGCGCGAGGCGTGCGACTGCATCGCCGGCATCCCCATGTCGAACGCGGTGGAGTCCCTCAACGCGTCGGTCGCCGCCGGCATCGCGATGTACGCAGCGGACCGCGCGCGCCGCGAAGCCGCGGCAAGCGAGTGAGGTACGCGCGCAGATAACGAAATGGCCGTCCGCACTGCACCAGTGCGGACGGCCATTCGCATATGCGGGCGGAATCACTGCGCCCAGACGGCGGCGTCCTGATCGTATTCGGGATTGTAATCGTCATCGTGCCCGGCGTCGTCGCCATACGTCGAACGCTCGTCGATCACGCCGGAGTCGGCTTCGGCGTTGAGCTCGTCGAGTTCCTTGGAATCGAGCTTCTGCGTGGGCAGGATGTCTCGCACATAGCTTTCCACCGCGACTGGCATCGGCACATCGTGTCCGGCTTTCTCCGCCATGTACCAGCGGTGGTCGAGCACTTCGTGGAAGAACTGGGCCGGATCGATCTGCGTACGGTATTCCGGCGGAATCATGCGCACCGTGGGCTCGAACACTTCGCGCATCCAGTCGGTCGCCACAATCTCCAGATCCTCGCCGTCACGCCATGTGGAAGCACGGTAGGCATCCAGATCGTTGAGCAGGCGGCGCGCCTGATTCTCCTGCACGTCGAGGCCGGTCAGGCGCAGCAGTTTGCGGTTCGCATAGCCGGCGTCCACGACGCGCGGGCGCACAAGCACACGCTTGCCGTCGTCGGTCGTGTTCATCTCGAGCTCATCGACGTCGAAACCGAGTTCGTTGAGGCGGTTGACACGCTTCTCGATCTTCCACATCTCGTTCGGGTTGAGGTTGTCAGTGTCGGTGAGCGCGCTCCACAGCGAATGGTAGCGGTCGACGAGCCGGTTGCCCACCTCGATCTCGTCCACATCGGGAGGCAGCAGCTGGCCCGAGCTCAGATCCATGAGTTCGCCGATGATGTTGGTGCGCGCCAGGTCGATGTCGTATTCACGCTGGCCCTCGGTCAGGTTGATCTGCAGTTCGCCGGTCTCGGCGTCCACAAGGAACGCGGAGAACGCGTCGGCGTCCTTGAGGAACAGCACGTTCGAAAGGGAGACATCGCCCCAGTAGAAGCCGGCGAGGTGCAGGCGCACCATGAGCACGGCCAGGGCGTCGATGAGCTTTTCGGCGGTGTCGGGCCGCAGCGTGCGTGCGAACAGCGCACGGTACGGCATCGAGAAGCGCAGGTGCTTCGTCACGAGGATCGCCTCGAGCGGCTCACCCTGGTCGTCGTGGCGGCCGGTCACCACGGCGATCGGCTGCACGGTGGGCAGGTTGAGCTTCTGCAGCTGGCGCAGCAGCTCGTATTCGCGTTCGGCGACACTGCGCGTGATCTCCTTCATCGCGTACACCTGGTCGCCCACGCGCACAAAGCGCACGATGTGGCGGGAGATGCCTCGCGGCAGGTTGACGAGCAGGTCGGCCGGCCATGTGGCGAGCGGCTTTTCCCATGGAAGCATGAACATCTTGGGGTCGGCGCTCGCGGACGTGATCTTCAGCGAAGCGGGTTCGTCCGCCGGCGATGCGGGGTCGGTGGCTTTGACCGACGTGGCTTTCAACGCACGGGGGTCCAGGTGGCCGTTGTTGTCGCTCAAACTCATAGTCGCTACTCTACCTCACTATGCGCGCGCGGTGCGCACGTCCCCGAATCCTTGGAACCATTGGCTGCATATACGCCGAAGCCCCGCTGCAACGCGGGGCTTCGGTCACAAGGCGACAAGAGAGAGAAAGGACCTTGTGTTGTTCATTGGCGGGGCACAGCAATCCCCGTCAAGACTAGTTTAGACGCAGCTCTGTAGAAGGAGCGAACAGGTGCATCTTGGCCGGGTTGACCTTGATCTTGACGATGTCGCCGACTTTCGGCAGCACGCGCGGGTTCACGCGGATCGTGGTCAGCTTGTTCTGGTCGGACATCATCGAGGTCTGCTCAGCAACCGAGCCGTCGGTGATGATGTTGCCGTAGATGTAGCCGTCGGAACCGAGGTCCTCGACGTTCACGACCTTGAGCGAGAAGGCGTTCTCCTCATCCGGCGCGGCCAGGGAGGCGTCTTCCGGACGGAAGCCGACGACGATCTCGTTGTTGTCTTCCGGGGTCAGCTTGTCGAGGGCTTCCTTCGGCAGGTCCATGGTGTCGGCGCCGATCTGGGCCTTGCCGTTCACCACCGGGTGGGTGTTGAGGTTCATGGACGGCGAGCCGATGAAGCCTGCGACGAAGACGTTCGCCGGGCGGTCGTACAGCTCGGTCGGGGCGCCGACCTGCTGCAGGATGCCGAGCTTGATGACGGCAATGCGGTCGCCCATCGTCAGGGCCTCGGTCTGGTCGTGGGTCACGTACAGGGTGGTGACGCCCAGCTGACGCTGCAGAGCGGCGATCTGGGTACGGGTCTGCACACGGAGCTTCGCGTCAAGGTTCGACAGCGGCTCATCCATAAGGAAGACCTTCGGCTCACGCACGATTGCGCGGCCCATGGCCACACGCTGGCGCTGGCCACCGGAGAGGGCCTTCGGCTTGCGGTCGAGGAACTCGGTAAGGTCGAGGATCTCAGCGGCCTTCTCGACACGCTTGCGGATCTCTTCCTTCGGGGTGCCGGCGATCTTCAGGGCGAAGCCCATGTTGTCGGCGACGGTCATGTGCGGGTACAGCGCGTAGTTCTGGAACACCATGGCGATGTCGCGATCCTTCGGCTGCATTGTGGTGACGTCCTTGCCACCGATGAGGATGCGGCCCTTGTTGACCTCTTCGAGGCCCGCGAGCATGCGGAGGGTGGTCGACTTGCCGCAGCCGGAAGGACCGACGAGCACGAGGAACTCGCCATCCTTGATATCGAGATTCAGGTCATCCACCGACGGCTTGTCGTTGCCCGGGTAGATACGAGTGACATGATCAAAAATGACTTCTGCCATTTTGTTCATCCTTTCATCGGCAGGTACGTGCCGAACGATCCGTTGTGAGGGGATTACTTATTTGTTATGGCGTTTCCATCTGCAGCCGTCGACATCGACGCGGCAACAAACTTCTACATTCGCCCATCATGAATTACCATGACGAACTGTTGGTTTAGTTTACACGAGGGGCCGAACTTGTCAATCATCCGGGAGTTTCGCCCGGCCACGGCCCTGTTCACCCGTGCCCGATTCCGCGCCGCGGCCGCCTCTCCGCCCGTACAATCGACAGTATGACTCTGGAGAAATGGGAACGGATCACGAACATACCGCTGTTCATCCTGTCGGCGGTGTTCCTGTTCGCATACTCATGGCAGATCCTCGCACAGACCCATCAGCAGGGCTGCCTCATCGCGATCAACACGGTGTGGGCCGTATACGGCATCGACTATCTGGTGGAGCTGTTCCTGGCGCAGGACAAATGGCTGTGGTTCCGCAGGAACATCCTGCTGCTGCTCACGCTCGCGCTGCCGATATTCCGTCCGCTGCGCATGCTGCGCCTGATCCCGATGCTGCACATCTTCAACCGCAGCGCCGGCGCCATGACCCGCGGGCGCATCACGCTCTACGCCACGAGCGCCATCCTCATGCTCATCTATGTGGGCGCGCTCGCCGAATACTCCGCCGAGCACCTGGCGCCGAACGCCACGATCACGACATTCCCCCTTTCGCTGTGGTGGGCGTTCGTGACGGTGACGACAGTGGGCTACGGCGACGTCTACCCCGTGACCGACATCGGAAAGATCGTGGCCGTGGGGCTGATGCTCACCGGCATCGCCCTCATCGGTATCGTGAGCGCCATGATCTCGTCGTGGATCATCGACCAAGTCAACGTGACGAAGAAACCAAACGACGATTCCACATCCTCGTCGTCGCTCAACGGCGCGGAGATGCGCCTCATACGCGCCGAAATGCTGCGTCTGGCGGACTCGGTGAGCCAACTCAACGCCGAGCTCAAGCGCACGCACCGCATCACCACGAAGAAACACCACATCCACAAGCTGACGCACCACGACGGCCTTTCGTCGGTGCGCACCACGCCGCTCGACGAACTCGACCCCTCGCTCGACACCCCAACGCCACCGCAGGCCACCGCAGGCACGGCCACGAACACCGCCACAGACCAGGATCAGTGAACGCACCGTGAACAATCCGCGCAATTGTGCGCGCAAATCGTACGATAGAACATTATGAGTGATTTGCACGCGTTGAATCTGGAGCCCGGCGACATCGTCGGTGGATACACGCTCGTCTCACGCCTTGGCACGGGCGCGATGGGATCGGTGTGGCGCGTCGTGGACGGCGGCGGCACGAGCTACGCGATGAAGATCCTGCGCGACTCGCTCGACGACGAGGACGCCACCGCGCAACGCGCGCAGACCACCGCCCGCGAGCGCCTGCGCCGCGAGGCGATGGCGCTCAAACGCATCAAGGACCCGGGCGTGTGCAGCATCGTCGACATGGAGATCGACGACGCGCTCGCGTTCATTGTGACCGAGCTGATTGAAGGCAAGAACCTACGCGAAGACGTGATGCAGAACGGCCGGTATGTGGGCGAGGATCTGGAACGGCTCGCCTCGAAGCTCATCGACGCCGTGCGCGCGGTGCACGCGGCGGGCATTGTGCACCGCGACATCAAACCGACCAATGTGATGATCTCGGTGACGGGGCCGGTGCTCGTCGATTTCGGCATCGCGATGGGCGAGGGCGAGAGCCATGTGACGAGCACGGGGCTTGTGATGGGCACGCCGGGGTTCATCGCGCCCGAGATCATCGAAGGCGTGGAGGCGAACGATGCGACCGACTGGTGGTCCACAGCATCTGTGCTCGCGTTCGCCGCGACCGGCGCACCGGTGTTCGGCACGCAGCCGATGATGGCGGTGCTGCAGCGCGAGGCCTCCGGCAACGCGAATCTGCAGGGCCTGCCTCCGCGCACATTGCAGGCGTTCCGAGCGGCGCTCCACCCGAATCCGCGCCAGCGGTGCACGCCGGCGCAACTGCTCGAAGCCATCCAATCGGACGCATGGCAGACACCGGAGCCGATGCCCCCTTTTGATTCCCCCGCTCCCATGAGCGGAGCGGCGCTGAGGAAAAACCAGTATGTGGACAATCCGCGCCGCTTGTGGCGCGCGCAATCGATGCCGACGGCGATGATCAGCTACGACCCGGCCGACCTGCACGCCTCCGCGCGCACGCAGCCGGAAGAAGAGGACCCTGCGCCGACGATGGCCGTGCCAGCGCCGCCGGCGCAACCGGCCGAGGCCGCCACGCAGGCGCTGCCGCAGGGCACGCGCACAGCACCCACCGCCGCCCGCACGACAGCCCTGCCGCAGGAGCGGCCCGAAGAACGCACACAGGTCTTCGCGCCCCCGCTGCAGCGACCGCAGCCGCACTATGGCACGGCAGGCGCGGCACCGATGCCCGTTGCGGCTATGCCGGCCGCCGTGCAACCGCTCCCTGCCGCGCAAGCCATCACCGCAGCGCCGCCCGACCCGCCAGCCGCCGCTTCCATGCCCCTCGACCCGTGCCCGCGCCTCACCGAGCGCGGACGGCTCGCCTGCGCACTGCTCGCGGTGCCGCTCGCGTTGTGCGCGGCGTCGATGCCGGTCATCGCATTGATCGCCGCGTCGATGCTCACGTGGATGCTCATCGCCTTCGGTCTCGACGCGAGCGCGCAGACCACGCGCGTATTGCGCCGCGCTGGCCGGACGCGTACATCGGACGGGGCGCTGCGCGTACTGACCTTGCCGTGGCACGTGCTCAAAGCGGCCGCGTTCGCACTGCCACGCATATTGGCGATGTGGCTCGCCTATGCGCTCATGCTCGCGCTCGCCACGCTTGGCGGTGGCCTGCCGACCACCGGCGTCGCGGTGGCGCTGTGGGATTGGACGGTACAGGTGCAGGTGCCCTACGACGTGCCGCAGTCGGCGTCGGGCGCGGCCTGCGCGGTGGCCATGGCGTTGGCGTGGCTCGCGGGCGCGCTCGGGCCGAAGTCGCAGCAGCTGCGGTTGGGCGCCGGTTGGGCGATTGGCCTGACGCGGCGCCAGAACAGCGAAATGGGCGGCCTTGCGCGCACGAACCGACGCCAGTACGTCTGGCTCGCCGCGGAGGTGGCGTGCGCGCTCGCCGCGGCCGTCAATATTGAGGTGGCGCCGGTCATGGACTGGTTCCCGCTGCCCACATGGTGAGCATTGCGTGAATGTTCGCGCGTACGGATGCCAATGACCCGGCGGGCGCATACACTGCCTAACAGGATTTGGGAAAGGAGCCCGATGGCAAACAAACTGCAGGAGCCGCACAGGCAGACGCACGCCGAGCGCCGCGCCGAACAGCGGGCGAAGGCGCAGGCGCGCGCCGAACAACAGGCGAAGGAGCGCAAACAGCAGACGATCATCGGCGTCATCGTGATCGCCGTCGTGGTCGTCCTGCTCGCGGTGGCGGGCGTGGCGGTCTACCGCAGCCTACACCCGCAGACGTCGGGCGGCGAATCGTCCGGCGCCGACCTGACGGTCGAGCAGGCGCACGAACAGCTCAAGACGCTCGATTCACGCCCCACGCACGCCGACGACGAAGGCGGCATCCTCATCTCGAAGGACGGCTATGGCAAGGCCGTGGAGAACGTGCCGACGATCGGCATCTACATGGACTTCATCTGCCCGGGCTGCGGCAGCGTAAACCGTCAGCTCGACGCCAAGCTGACGAAACTTGTGGACGCCGGGCAGATCAACCTCGACCTGCACTTCATGGCGTTCATGGACCGCTTCTCCACCGACGACTACTCGTCGCGCGCGGCGAACGCGATTCTGTATGTGAGCGACCACGACAGCAATCCGGACCACCTGCTGCACGCCGTGCAAAACCTGTACGCCGAAGACTTCCAGCCGCAGGAGGGCAGTGCGTACGAGCCGGTGAGCGACGACCAGATCAAGGAACAGCTCACCAACGCCGGCGTGCCCGAGGAAGTGGCAGGCAAGGCCGCCACGCGCAGCTACGACGATTGGCTCAACGCGGTGTTCGGCTACACGCCGCATCAGGAGAACCTGCAGAACTCCGAAGGGCAGATGTCCACGCCGACCGTGACGATCAACGGCCACCGTTGGGACATGAACTCGGCGGGCGGCAGCAGCACGATGTTCGACGCGCTGCTCAATGCGATCGGCCTCAAGCCCGATCAGGTGGGCGTGAAGGGAGACCTGCCGTCCATCGGCGCCGAAGGCAAGCCAATCACCAAATAGCATGGCCGCGGGTGGCGAACCGCGGAAAAACCGAACATTTTCCGTGGTTCGCCTTGACCATTCCACATATGCTGCTATGCTGTTCTTTCGTCTGCACACAGCAGGCCGAAGCAACACAAGCTACCGCCTCCTTAGCTCAGATGGCCAGAGCGGCCGCCTTGTAAGCGGCAGGTCGTCGGTTCGATCCCGACAGGAGGCTCGATTTGCGTTGACTCGATTCTCCGTGTACACTATCTGCGGTGCATGGTTGATAATTCAACAGCAATATAATTCTTACCTCTGAGTAAGTAAATCCAGAGGGCTCCCCCAACTTAAGCCTTCTGGTGCGGGACGAAGCATCCCCCCAACCAGCTTCCTCCCGCCGGGGGCGAGAACATCCCCTTCTCTCTCGCCCCCACCCCTTCTCTTTTCCGTCATTGCCCAAAATACCTCCCCCGCTACTTTGCATCGTCTTGCGCATCCCTAAGCGAGGGTGAGCATCGGGGACCGGATGACGCAGCGCTTGCGTACAATCTAAGGACAGTTGTTTTGTTCGCACAACCCAAAGGGGAACCATGGCCAGACGATGGACACCGCAACGGTTCACTGCATTGCGGCGGCTCCGCGTGGTGATCTGCGCGCTTGCCACGTTCGCGCTGTGCGCCACGTTCTTCCTGTGCACCACGCGCAAGGCCGTGGCCCTGAGCGTGAACGGCGAGACACGGCATGTGACGACCTACGCCACCACGGTGACCGGCCTGCTGCGCGAACAGGGCGTTGACGTCAAGACGCACGATCTGGTGCAATCCACGTCCGCCGGCGCGCTGACCGACCATGATGTGGTCACGGTGAAAAGCGCCTACCAGACCACGATCAGCATCGACGGCCAGGACGTGCCGTTCTGGACCGTGGCAGACAGCGCCGAACAACTGCTGGACTTCTTCGAACAGAACGAGGTGGCCGCGTCGCGTGTGCGCGTGGACATCAAGAACGTCTACAACCAGCTCACCGGCGGGTTCATGATCAACGCGGACGGACCGGTGACCGTGGTGGCCGACGGCAAGACCTCGGTGGCGCCGAACGGCAAACTGCCCGCCGCGTCGATCCTGGACTCCAAGAGCATCGTGCTGGGCAAAGATGACCGCGTGAGCGTCGAGAAAGACGGCGGCAAGACGATTCTGCGCGTGGAACGCGTGACCTACGGTGACGAGACCGCGACCGAATCGATCCCATACCTCACGCGCTTCGTGACCGACGCCTCGCTCGCGCCGGGCGAGACGCGCGTGGAACAGGTGGGAGTCAACGGCGAGAAGAAGATCACCTACCGCGTGACATATGTGGACGGCAAGGCGCAGACGCGCGAACAGACCGATGAGACGGTGACGAAAGTGGCGCTCGACGAAGTGATCGCGGTCGGGCCCGAGGCCCCCGCGAAGACCGACGAGGGCGAGGATACCGGCGCCAACGACAGCGATGACAACGCAGCTGGCGGCACTGCAGATGGCAATGACGACGATTCCACAGCGGACACAAGCAGCCCTGAACCGAGTGCGCCGCAGACCACCGAACCGGAGCCGGAGCCGAGCACGAGCGACCCCACACAGCAGCCGACCCAGACCCCCACACAGCAGCCCGTTCAAACCCCCACGCAACAGCCAACGCCAGCGCAGACCCCCACCCAAAAGCCAACGTCAGCGCCGACACAGAAGCCGACACAGAAGCCGACACAGAAGCCGACACAACAGCCGACGCAGCAACCGTCGGATCCGGCCGCAGGCAGCCGCCTCTACCGGCCGACGGCAGCCGCCGCGCAGGCATACGCGGCCGGCGCCGCCGCCCAGTACGGCTGGACGGGCAAGGATTGGCAGAACCTGGTGAGCCTGTGGAACCGTGAATCAGGTTGGCGTTGGAACGCGGAGAACCCCTGGTCGGGAGCCTATGGCATCCCGCAATCGCTGCCGCCGAGCAAAATGGCCGCGTTCGGCGCCAATTACCGCGACGACGCCGCCGCGCAGATCGATTGGGGCCTGAGCTACATCGCCGGCCGATACGGTTCACCCACCAAGGCTTGGGAACACTCGGAAAAGCACGGCTGGTACTAAACCACCGCTCCCACACCGCAACCGCCCCGCATGCCTACAGACCCACCACAAGGACCGACCATGACCGACCCCGCATCCGCACCTGAATCGCCCACGCCCACCCCAGCCACCGGCAGGCTGCTCGGCGCGGCCGACATCCGCCGCATCGCCGCCGACGCCGGCATCAGCCCCACCAAGAAATTCGGCCAGAACTTCGTGATCGACCCGGGCACCGTGCGGCGCATCGTGCGCGAGGCCGGTGTGCAGCCCACCGACCATGTGCTCGAAGTGGGCCCGGGCCTCGGCTCGCTCACGCTGGCGATCTTGGAAACCGGCGCACGCATGACGGCCGTCGAGATCGACCCGCCGGTGGCCGAACGCCTGCCGCGCACGGTCGCCGAATTCATGCCCGACGCCGCGGACCGCCTGCGTGTCGTCAACGCGGACGCGTTGACGCTCACGCCGCAGTCGCTGCCCGATTTCAACGGTGACGACCGCTTTGTGCTCGTGGCCAACCTGCCGTACAACGTGGCCACGCCGATTGTGCTGACGCTGCTCGAACGCTTTGCGAACCTCGATACGTTCCTGGTGATGGTGCAGAAAGAGGTGGCGGACCGCCTGGCCGCCCAGCCCGGCACCAAGATCTACGGCACCCCAAGCGTCAAACTGGCGTGGTACGGCACCGCGCAGACCGTGGGCGCAATCGGCCGCAACGTGTTCTGGCCCGCGCCGAACGTGGACTCCGCGCTTGTGCTGTTCCGCCGCTACCCGGCGGGCGCCGCGCCGGCCGATCGTGCTGGTGTGAGCCGCGAGACGGTGTTCCGCCTGGTCGACGCCGCGTTCGGCCAGCGCCGCAAGACACTGCACGCGGCGCTCAAGAAGATTGTGCCGCCCGAAGCGTACGATCGCGCCGGCATCGACGCCACGCGCCGCGGCGAGACACTGTCGATCGACGAGTTCGTGCAGCTCGCCGCCGCACTCGGGGAGGCGCGAGCATGACCACGGTGCAGGTGCAGTGCCCTGCCAAAACGAACCTGACGCTGCATGTGGGCGCGCGCCACGAGGAGTGGGGCGGCCGCCATGCGCTCGAAACAGTGTATTGCGCGATTGGGCTCTACGACATGGTCATCGTGACCGGCAAACGCCCCGGCGCCGGCTTTTCGCTCGAACTCGCCGGGCAGCATCTGGGCGACCTCGCCTCGTCGGCGAGCGACATGCGCCGCAACCACGCCGTGCGCGCGCTGTTCGCGCTCGCGCAGGCGGCGGGCGTGGAGCCGGACGCCGGCATCCGCATCGAAAAGAACATCCCCGTTGGCGCGGGTCTCGGCGGCGGGTCGGTCGACGCCGCCGGCACACTGCTCGCGCTCAACGAGCTGTGGGGCCTGCATTGGCCGGTGGAGCGGCTGAGCCCGATCGCCGCGACGCTCGGCGCCGACATGCCGTTCTGCCTGCGCGGCGGCTACGCGCTCGGCACGGGCTTCGGCGAGCGCGTCGAGCCGCTCGCCGAAGACGACACGCGCGTGCTCTCCCTGCGCGCCGGTGGCTGCACGGGCAGCGTGCTCGTGGGCGCCTACCGCGCCCAGCTGAGCACGCCCGAGGTCTATGCGGCGTTCGACGTGCTCGGTGCCGCAGGAGGCCCCAATGACCTGCAGCAGGCGGCCATCTCGCTGCACCCGCGCAGTGGCGTGGCGATTGACGCGGCGCTCGGCGCCGGTGCGAGCACCGCGTTCGTGTCGGGCTCCGGCCCCTCGGTCATCGCGTTCGTGCCAAATGAGCCGGCGGCGCAGGCCGTGCAGCGCGCATGGTTGCAGGCGGACGCGGTGGACCGCATCTACTTCGCCGACGCCCCGGCGCGGCCGGTCGTGCGCGTAGAAGCGGCCTGATGCACCGCCTCGCGCGGGGTGCTTCAGCGGCGGAAAACAGGGGCCGAGCGTCAGCCACATGGGTTATGCTCGTCTCTAGTCAGCTCGCGAACAAGGAACAGGTATGGCCCAGAACAACGAGGTGCGTGAGGCACGCAAACGCTATGTGCGCAAACGTCAGACAATCGTTTTCGGCATCTGCGGCGTCGTCCTGGTGGCGGCGCTCGTGGCGGCTCTGCTCGTGTTCTTCCATGTGGGCGGTTTGGGCGAGGTCAAATCGGCTGCCGTGGAAGCGAACTACGGGCGTACGGCGCCGTGCGTCTCGCCGGCGGCGGATGGATCGAAGCCGAAATACCCGGAGAACCGCGCGGTCACGGTGCGCGTGCTCAACGGCACGAAGTTCACGGGCTTCGCGCAGGCCGTGGGCCAGGCGCTCGAGAACCGCGAGTTCGTGGTGCAGGGCGTCGACAATTACGACAGCGCGAAGGTGGAGCGCACGCAGATCGTCTTCGGCAAGAACGCGATTGTGCAGGCGTACACGATCGCGAGCAATTTCCCAGACGCGCAACTGGTGATGGACGACCGTGAGGACAAGCTTGTCGACATCATCCTCGGCGCCACGTTCAAGGACCTCGAAGAGACCGACCAGCTGCCGAAGACCGGTTCGGAGATCTCGAACATGGAAGGCTGCAAGGCGGCCGACAAGCTCACCGACGTGCCGAAGGCACCGGAGCACACACCGGTCGGCTGAGCTGTAGCTTGCCGCTTACCGCTGGGCGTCGTACCAGCGGTGCAGCTCGGCGAGCGCCTCCTCACGCCCCACCGGCCCGTTGTCGAGCCGGTAGTCGAGCATGTGGCGGTACGCGGCGCCCACCTGCGGGCCGGGTTCGAGCCCGAGTTCCTGCATGATCTCGTTGCCGTTGAGGTCGGGGCGGATCGCGTTGAAGTCCTCCTGCTCCTTGAGCGCGCGCACGCGCTCCTCCATCTCGTCCATCGCGGTCTTGAACACGAGCGCCTTGCGCCGGTTCTGTGTGGTGGCGTCGGCGCGTGTCAGGCGGTTGAGCCGCTCATACAGCGGACCGGCGTCCTTGACATAGCGGCGCACCGCGGCGTCGGTCCAGGGTTCATCCACATAGCCGTGGAAGCGCAGATGCAGGTTCACCAGTTCGCTCACGTCGTCGACCACATGGTGGTCGAAGCGCAGCGCCTTGAGGCGTTTGCGCGTCATTTTGGCGCCGACGGCGTCGTGGTGGTGGAAGCTGACCTTGCCGCCGGCCTCGAAGCGGCGCGTCTTCGGCTTGCCGATGTCGTGCATCAACGCGGCGAGGCGCAACGTCAGGTCCGGAGCCGGCACCGGGCCGTCGGGGCCGGTTTCGAGCGCCACCGCGCGATCGATCACGATCATCGTGTGTTCGAACACGTCTTTGTGGCGGTGGTGTTCGTCGATCTCGAGCTGCAGCGCGGGGATCTCGGGGAACACCACGTCGGCGAGGCCGGAGTCGACGAATGCCTCGATGCCCGCGCGCGGGCGGTCGCTCAACAGCAGTTTCACGAGTTCGTCGCGCACGCGTTCGGCGGAGACGATGCCAAGGCGGTCGGCCATCGCGCAGATCGCCTCGGCGGTCTCGGGTTCGATGCGGAAGCCGAGCTGCGCTACAAAGCGCACGGCGCGCATCATGCGCAACGGGTCGTCGTCGAAGGACTGGCGCGGGTCGACCGGTGTGCGCAGCACGCGCTTCGACAGGTCGTTCGCGCCGCCGAAAGGATCGACGAATTCAAGGCCGGGCACGCGCAACGCCATCGCGTTCACCGTGAAGTCGCGGCGCGACAGGTCGCCTTCGAGCGAATCGCCGTAGCTCACCTCGGGCTTGCGAGAGTCCGGGTCGTATTCGTCACTGCGGTATGTGGTGATCTCCACCTGCACTTCGGTGCCGTCGGGGCGACGGCGCATGGCGCCCAGTGTACCGAATTTGCGGCCCATGTCCCAGAAGCCGTCGTGCCCCCAGCGCCGCAGGATCGGTTCGAACTGCTCGGGGCGTGCCGATGTGCAAAAGTCGAGGTCGTGCGAAGGGCGGCGCAGCAGCAGGTCGCGCACCGGCCCGCCCACGAGTGCCAGTTCGTAGCCTTCCTCGGCGAACATCTCTCCCAGCTCAATGGCTTCTGGCCACACTTCGAAATCCACGGTTTCCCTTTCGTGCTCTCGCATCACACACGCGTGCCGCGCTGCTTTTCTGCCCTTCAAGCATACCGTTACCCCATCTGCATAAAAACATGAGTAAGGTGGAGTACATGATTACACCCGCAGACGTTGCACGCATGCATGCCAACGCTGCGGTTCACCATACCCTGAACGCGGCCGATCCGCTCGAGCCGGACGAGC
This sequence comes from Bifidobacterium pseudolongum subsp. pseudolongum DSM 20099, assembly GCF_000771225.1. Lineage (GTDB taxonomy): Bacteria > Actinomycetota > Actinomycetes > Actinomycetales > Bifidobacteriaceae > Bifidobacterium > Bifidobacterium pseudolongum. Next base: position 285,099 of record NZ_JDTZ01000005.1, on the reverse strand, counting down.
TGCTGTACACCTCGCAGTCGACGGGGCTGCCACAGGGCGAATCCTTGGGCAACCCGATTCCCACGCCCGCGCAGTTGCGTGAGCGCTTGGCCGCGGCCGCACACGCGAAACCGGCCGCGCCGAGCCCGCACGAGCAGGCCGACGCCACGCCGACGCCGGCGATGATGCCGCGCAGGCGCACAAGCGACCGCCCTGCCACATTCGCCTCGCTCGACGCGCAGGAACTGCCCGTGGTGCGCGAATACTCGGCTGGCGGCCTCGTGTTCGACGACCACGGCCGTGTGGCGATCATCGCGCGCCATTCGCGCAGCGGCCACTTGGAATGGTGCCTGCCGAAGGGGCACATCGAAAAGGGCGAGACGCCGCAGCAGACCGCCGTGCGCGAAGTGCACGAGGAGACGGGCATCCTGGGCGAGGTGGTCGATTCGATCGCCACGATAGACTATTGGTTCACTGGAACCAGCCAGCGCGTGCACAAACTCGTGCATCACTTCGCTCTGCGGCAGATCGGCGGCGAGCTCACGGTGGAAGGCGACCCCGACCATGAGGCCGAAGACGCCATCTGGGTGGACTTCGCCGACCTCGACGACGTGCTCAGTTACCCCAATGAGCGTAAGATTGCATGGCTGTACGCAAGGAAACTGAACAGGCAGGGCTGACCGTGAACCATCCGCACACCACTGGACGCATCTACGGCGGTGTCGGGTGCACCATTGCGGTGCTGCTCGCGGTGCTGCTCACGTTGTTCGCGCCGCTCGGCGCCGCGCCCGCGTGGGCACAGGAGCCCACCGACGGCGTCACGCAGCCAAGCGCCTCCCCTGTGGCGCTGCAGATCGAGGAAATCACGCCCGTCGTCACCGATTCTTCGGGATTCGCCGTGCGCGTCACCATAGAGAACCATGGCGCGGCCGCCATCGAGCACGCGCGTCTCGCCGTGCGCACGAACGCCCAATACAATTTCGTCTCGCGCTCCGACGTGCAGGCGTGGGCAGAAGGCACCACGGTGATCCCCACCCCGGACGAACTGCTCACGATCGACGTGGGCACGGTCGAGACGGATGGGGCGCGCACCGTGCACGGCGAACTGCACGCGGACGCCGCGCAGTTGCGGGCGCTGACCGCGTGGGGCCCGCGCCCGCTCGCGCTCGAACTCATCGGCGAGGACGGCGGTCCGCTGCCCGGCACAACCCCCCTGCAGACGTTCCTGACGCGCAGCCAAGCAGGCCTGCACGGCGAGCGCACGCCCGCGATCAACCTGACTGTGGCGATGCCGCTGACGTCGCATGGTTGGCGGGCGAACACCGCCGTGACCGACGAACTGCTCTCCTCTGGCTCGGGCAGCGTGCGCCCAAGCGACGCGGTGACGCTCGGCGCCGACGATGTGCGCGCGCTGAAGGCGAAAGACGAGCTGGCCGCGCGCTTCGAACACCTGCAGATCGTGGGCGACCCGCTCGTATTGCGCGCGATCGGCACGCCGCATGTGCAGGCGATCAGCCAACCGGGCATGTTCGATGTGACGACGTACGCGCGCATGGGCGATGCCGGCGCCTACACGCGCGCCGGCATCAACGACCAGGCTTGGCACGCCGAAACCGGCGTCAACCTGCTGCGCTCGGCCCTCGGCGACGAACGTGCCCAGGCACGCGTCATCGCCTGGCAGGGCGAAGGCAGCTGGACGATGCAAGCGCTCAACACCGCGCGCGCACAAGGCTACGAGACCGTTGTGGCCACGCGTGACTTCGCGCTGCAGGACGACGCAACGGCCACGACGGAGACCTATCACGTGCCCACCGACCATGGCGAAGTGACGGTGCTGACCGCGCAATCCACGCTCTCCGCGCTTGCGCAACAGCGGCCCACAAGCGCGCAGGCGAGCGCCGAACAGACCGATGCGGGGCGCCTGCAACGGCTGATCGCACAGAGCGCGTTCTACCAGATGGAGCAGCCGTACGAGTCACGTTCGTTGCTCGTCTGCTTCGGAGAATCCGCGAACAGCGCGTTCGTCACTTCGCTCATGACCGCGCTCGGCAGCGCGAGCTGGGTCCATCTCGCCTCGATCGACGAGCTCGCGACCGCCGAATCCGCAATCGAGCCCAGCCAGATGCCCGGCCTGATCAATCAATACGTCGGCCAGCAGATGCCGGCCGTCTCGAGCGCGCTGGAGGCGCTCAACGCGCTGGCCCGCAGCCGCGACGACATCGAGCGGTTCAACACGTCGATCCTCGTCACGGGCCAGCCCGCGCAGGCGGCCGATGGGTCGAGCCCGTCCGCTGCTGTGCAGGAGTCCGGCACGGCGGGCGCGAAGGCGTCGCCATCCGCTACCCCTTCCGCATCCGCGCAACCCGACGCCCGACTCAGCGCGGACGCGTGGGCGCAGTACCTGCTGCAGGCGCATGACGCGTTCGCACTGCCCGCGCTCTCGCCGCACGCCTCGGCGCGCACGGCGATGGTGGACGGCGCGCAACGCTTCGCCGACGCGCTGCTGAGCCGCATCACGCTCGTGCCTTCGGGCAGCCTCAACGTCGTCTCCGAAACGGCGTCGATGCCCGTCACGGTGAGCAACAAACTGCCCTACCCGATCAGTGTGCGCGTCTCGTCACTCACCGATTCGATGGAGATCGTCACATCGCGGTTGAGCGATGTGGACGTGGGTCCCAACAGCGAGGCCCAGACGTCGTTCGTCGTGCGGGTCTCCACGTCCGGCACCACGGTGGCGCGCGAACAACTGCTCGACCGGCACGACCAGCCGTTCGGCGCGGTACAGCAGACCACCATCACCAGTTCGCTACAGCTGAGCGACAAAAGCGGCATCGCGATCATCGCGCTCGCGGTCGTGCTTGGGTTGCTGGGCCTGTGGCGCCAGTTCCACCGCAAGAAGGATCCTGACGAATGAGTTCTTCCGTAGGCCGCAATTCGCTCATCATGGCGTCGGGCACCGCCGCGTCGCGCATCACCGGGCAGATCCGCACGATCCTGCTCGCGGCGGCGATCGGTACGACCGGCATGGCCGCCAACGCGTACCAGGCGGGTTCGATGATCCCCCAGGTCATCTACACGCTCGTCTCAGGCGGCATCTTCAACGCGGTGCTCGTACCGCACATCGTGCGTACGCTCAAAGCCGACAACGCCGAAGAGCAGCTCAACAAGATCGTCACCTTCGCCGTGACGCTGCTGGCCGCCGTGACCGTGCTGATGGGCGTGCTGACGCCGTGGATCACACGGCTGTACGTGAACGGCAGCCCCGAGCTGATTTCGCTCACGTGCGCGTTCACGCTGTGGTGCACGCCGCAGATCTTCTTCTACGGCCTGTACACCGTGCTCGGGCAGATCCTAGCCGTCAAGAACCGCTTCGGCGCCTACGCATGGAGCTCGGTGGGGGCCAATGTGATCAGCTGCATCGGCTTCACCGCGTTCATCGTGATCTTCGGCGACCACGCACAGTCGTCGGCGGGCCAGTGGACCACGCCGAAGATCGCGCTGACCGCAGGCGCATGGACGCTCGGCGTGGCGTTCCAGGCGATTATCCTGTTCATCCCGCTGTTCAGACTCGGGTTCCGGTTCCACTGGAAATTCGGCGTGCGCGGCATCGGCCTGCGCACGATGGGCCCGATCGCCGCATGGAGCCTCGGGATCGTCGTGATCGATCAGATCGCCAACATCATCACGACGCGCGTGCTGACCGGCGCGCCCTCGCTCGCCGAACGCACGATGCACCTCGACCAGTTCGACGTGGCCGGCAACGCCACCTACCAGAACGCGTACACGATCTACATGCTGCCGTATTCACTCATCGCCGTCTCGGTGGCCACGGCGATCTTCCCGCAGATCTCGCAGGCGCTCGCGAACCGCGACATGGCCGGCGCGCGCGACGACCTGAGCCGCGCGCTGCGCACCGTGGGCACGATCATGTGCTTCTTCACCGCCGCGTTCATCATCATGCCGCTCGCGATCACGCGCTCGCTGCTGCCGACGGTGGCCGTGCCGCAAGCAATCCTCATGTGCGGTCCATTGATGGGCCTGAGCGTCTGCCTGCCGCTCGCGAGCGCGTACCTGATCATCCAACGCACGTTCTACGCGTTCGAAGACGGGCGCTCGCCGTTCACGTTCATGCTCATCATGTACATGCTGCAGCTCGGACTGATCCTCACCGGCACTCACCTGTTGCCGCCCACGCAGTGGGCCGGCATGATCGCCGTGTGCGTCTCGGCCGCCTACCTGATCTCGTTCATCCCGCTCGTGCGCATGCTGCGCCGGCGGTTCGACGGCTCGCTCGACGGCAAACGCATCGCCGCCACCTACGCGAAGGCGGTCCTCGCCACCGTGGTGGCGGTCGTCGTCGGCCTCGGCGCGCGCATCCCCGTCTACGCATGGCTGCACGTGACCGACCCTGGACAGTCGGGCATCGCCGCATGGTTGCGCAACGTGCTCGCCGCGGTCATCCTGGGCGTGCTGATCCTCATCGCGTACATCGCCACACTGTGGATCGTGCGTTCACAGGAACTGCTGCAGATCGTCGACACGTTCAAGCGCCGTCTGCACCGCACGCCCGCAGGCGAGACCGCGCCGGCCGGGGACCCGGACGAGACGCGCGTCATCGCGCCAATCGCCGCAGCCGTAGCCGGCGTGGACGACCCCGACGAGACCCGCGTCATCCCGCTGCCCCAGCCGATTGACGAACTCGAACAGCTCGATCCGCCCGTGCCGAGCGAGCTCGCCGCCGCGCCGATTGCGCTCACCGGCGACGACACCGGCACAGCACCGCGCACGACCAGTGCGGTCGGTAGAATGACGGGAGCACCGTCCATGCCATACATACCAGGGGAAACTATGAGGCCGCATTTAGGAGATACCGTTCTCAACAGGTACACGCTGGTGTCGCCGTTGCGTGAGGAGGCGGGTCTGCAGGCATGGAAAGCCAACGACCGCGTGCTCTCACGCGACTGCCAGCTCTTCATCGTCAGCAACAAGGCCGTGCTCGAAAGCACGAACGCGCTCGCCGGCACACTTGCCTCGTCGAAGGACGCGCGGTTCACCCCCGTCATCCAACTGCAGCACGACGGCCAGGTCGCCGTGGTGCTCACGCAGCTCGACGCAGGCGTCTCACTGACCGAATACATGCACGGACAGTCCCCGCTGAGCTACGAGGCCATGCGCACGATCATCGCCGAAGCCGCGGCCGCCGTCAAAGCCCTGCAGGCCGACAGCCTCACGCACCACGCCCTGTCGACCGACACCGTGCGCCTCACACGCAGCGGCGTGCAGCTCGCGGATACGCCGGTGAGCGAGGCGCTCGCCGACACGTCGAACGCGCAGCCGGGCGACAATCCCGCACGCCGCGCGATCCGCCAGCTCGCGGGCGTGCTGTATGGCATGCTCACGCGCACGCCGTCCACGATGAACCCGCGCTTCTCGCTCGACGCGCTGCCGGCGGACACACCCACCGAGCTGCGCGTCATCGTCAAACGCGGGCTCGAACTGCCCGAAGACGGCGCGCCTGCGGTGCCGCTCGTCACGCTCGCCGAGCTCGAGATGCTGCTCGGGCCGGTCAAGCAGTTCCCGGTACTGACGCGCCACGACTTGCGTTTGACGGGCGTGGAGGGCGCGTGCTCGATCGTGCGCGCGATGGTCAGCCCCGCGCTGCCTGCCGACATTCTGCCGATCCCTGAATCGCTCGCCTCGTCGCAGACGCTGCCCACGATCCCGTTCGCGCATATGGACGTGGCCGAAGAGGAAGACATTGAGGACGAGGAGCTCGGCGCGCAGACGCAGGCGCTCAACGCCGGCTCGCTCAAAGCACTGTGGAGCCACAGCAAGGCGCTCATGGAAGGCGAGGACTACACGGGCGCCTCGAGCCAGATCCCCGAACTGCAGCCCGAAGACGCCACCGAGATGTTCTCGGCCTTCGACCCGAACAACCCGTTGGAACCGCCGCTGCAGCCGCAGCGCATGACCGTGCCGATTGACGTGTCGAAGCTGCGCGACGGGTCGTCCGACCCGACCGACGGCGTGGGCGCGACCGGGCGCATCCCGATCATCGACAGCTATGGCAACGAGGTGCCTGACGGATCGGCCTCGCAGCGTGCGCTCGAGCAGGAACATGCCGATATCGACGCCACATATGTGATGGGCGCGCCGGCGCTGCCGCCGAGCTTCGCGCCGCAAGACAACCGTGAGCCGACGGCCGCCGACAAGGCGGCGTTCGAGGAGCGCAGGTCATCGAAGACGAAGAAGGCGGCCATCATCGTCTGCATTGTGGCGGTGCTCGCGGCGCTCGGCTTCGCCGTGCACAGCATCGCCACGACCGGCTCGCTGTTCGGCATCAACCGCCAGCAGCAGAACTACTGGCCCAACATGGACCTCGACGACGTGCCCTTCGGCCAGCGCAAGGGCGATGATGTGGCCTCGCCGCAGAACAACGCGGCCCCCGAGCCCACCGAGACGAAAACGGAGACGCCGAAGCCGGAGAACACCACGGCGTACCCGGTGGCGAACCAGACCTTCCTGGACCGCCCCAACGGCCAGCAGGGCTACGGCTACTACCTGCACCTCGAGAAGAAGGAGGATGTCTCGCGCATCGTCGTGAAGATCCGCTCCTCCGGGGGCAAGGGGTATGTGCGTGTCAACACGGCCGGCGACCCGACCGCCGGCGAACAGGTGGCCGAGTTCACATTCGCCGACGGCGGCACGACCGAGGTGAAGTTCACCAAGCCGGTCGACACGCAGGACATTGTGATGTGGGTGCCGATGGACAGCCTGCCTGGCAACCAGCTGTTCATCGATTCGGTGCAGGCCTTCTAGGCTTCGAACCTGGCACGGATCTGCGCCGGCGTGCCATACGAGGCCTGCGCACCGCGGCCGGTGGCCGCATAGGCGGAGACGTAGGCGGCGGCGCGCGCGGAGGCCGCGAGCGACCATCCGGACGCGAGCCCGGCGAGCACGGTGCCCATGAACGAGTCACCGCAGCCGGTCGTGTCGACGGCGTCCACGCGCACCGGAGCGATGCGCGTCACGTGTTCGTCGGCGGTGGCGTCGAGCACGACCGAACCGTCGGCGCCGAGCGTCACGACGGCCTGCCGGATGCCGATCGCCTCAAGGCGTTCGAGCGCGAGCGGCCAGTCGAACGCGGACCAGTCGTCGTCCGCGGGCGCCTGCAGGTCGAGCAGCTGCGCCATCTCGATCTCGTTGACGAGCAGGATGTCGGTGTGCTCGATCAACTCCGCGGGCAGGTCTGCGGTGAACGGCGAATCGTTGAGCAGCACGCGCACGCCGGCCTCATGGCACATGCGCGCGCACGCCGTCACGGTCTCGATCGGGCTTTCCAGGCACAGGCCGAGCACGTCGGCGCCGGTCAGTTCGCCGATTTTCGATTCCACGTAGTCCACGCTCACCTGCGCGTTCGAGCCAGCGGAATAGACGATCGTGTTTTCGGCCGTGTCGTCGACGGTGATCACGGTCAGGCCGCTCGGGCCGTCGACATGCCGCACATGCGACGTGTCGACGCCGGCGGCGGCGAGGTGCCCGAGCAGGAAGTCGGCATTGCTGTCCGAGCCGACGGCGCCGAACATGCGCACGTCGGCGCCGAGCAGCGCGGCGGCCGCGGCCTGATTGCCGGATTTGCCGCCGGGCAGCAGCACGAGCGGGCCGCCGTTGACCGTTTCGCCGGGTTCGGGCAGACGTGCGGTGGTAATCGTGTAGTCCACGTTCATGGAGCCGACCACGGCGACGGTGCCGTGCATGTGTTCGAGGAGTTGCAAAGGGAATGATGTGGTGTCCATGGTGGGCGCGTCCTTTCGGGTGGGGCGGATGAACAGGTGCGATTGTCGCGGAAAATGAGTGGGCCCGCGTCGGCAGCAGGTGCCGCGCGGGCCCGTGGGGTCAGGCCTCGACCGGACCGGGCTCGTGCTCTTCGGCCTTCGTCTCACCTGCGTAGACCTTGCGGCGGATCAGCAGGAAGACCACGAGGCCGGCGGCGATCACGATGCCGCCGATGAGCAGCAGGTTGGCGTAGCCGGCGGACGAGCCGGAGGCGCCGGTGAACGAGGAGCCGGCGAGCGCCTGCGTGGTCATGAGTCCACCGAAGATGGCGATGCCGATTGAGGCGGTCACGTTCATCACGAGGTCATTCATGCCCACACCACGGCCGGACTGGTCGACCGGCAGGGTGTCGAGCACGGTGGCCACGAGCGGCGAATACATGAGGCCGCAGCCGGCGTAGTAGACGCATGCGCACAGCGTGAGCACCCAGAATCCGGCGTTGACGGCGAACGCGGAGCCGACGAACCCGGCGATCATGAGGCACGCGGCGATCACGATCGAGGCGGTCTGGCCGATACGGCCGACGATGGCGCCCGAGCTCGTGCCCATGACGGTGGCCACGATGAAGGCCCACACGATGTACGCGGAGACCTGGCCGGTGCTCATGCCGTACACGTCCGCACCGATCGCATTGAAGATCGGCGAGATGCAGTAGTTCGTGAAGTAGAACAGCAGGATCAGGCTGATCGCGAGGAGCCAACGCACGTTCTTGAAGAACGACGGCGTGATGAACGGGTTGCGGGCCTTGGCGATGTAGATGCCGAACGCGATGAACAGCACCGCGGCCACAATGAGCATCCACCAGCTCATGTACGAGAAGAAGAGCGTCAGGAACGCCACGGCCACGCCGAAGACGGTGAAGCCGACCCAGTCGATGCGGTCGCCGCTCGTGCCATGGCCGGGCAGCCACTTCATCAGGAACGGCAGGAACACGATCGAGACGGCGGGGATCAGGAACAGGTACTGCCATGCCACCGAGCTGAGCAGGCCGGCGGCGAACACGCCGATGGCCGCGGACAGCTGGTATCCGGCGGTGAACAGGCCGAAGAAGATCACCTTGAGGTGCGTGGCGAGGTACTTGGTGGCCATGACGAGGTACACCGAGCCGGCCACCTGGCCGCCGATTGTCTGCAGCATGCGGGCGATGATGACGACCCACAGGCCACCGTTGATGAAGTACGAGGCCACGAAGCCGAAGACGGAACCCACGAACAGCGTGAGCACCCCGAACACGACCATGCGGCGCAATGAGACGAAATCGCTGAGCGACCCGTAGATGAACGAGACGATGCCGAGCACGATGCTCGGGATGGCGGTGATCAACGACGCCTGATCGGCGGCGCCCACGTCGGCGCCGATCTGCACGAAGACGAGGTTGAACCCCTGCAGGCACAACGTGCCCATGATGAACGTGATGAGCAGCATGATGAGCGCCTTGACGGCGGTGCGGCTCGCGGTGCCCGGATCGGCATACGGGTCGATGGCACCCTTGGTGGTTGCGGTGGTCATCGTACTGTCCTTTCAGGCGGCGTTGGCGGCCAACGTGGAGATGCGGGTCATGAATTCGTCGAGGAAGCGCGGCACGTCGACACCGACGGCGGCGTCCATCGTCTTGACGGGGTCGTTGAGGCGGGTCTCGTCACCGATTGTGCGCCCGCGGGTGGGGCCTTCCACGTCCACCTTCATGTTGATCGGCAGCGTGGTCACGAGCGTCGGGTCGACGGCCACGCCCACGGCGAGCGGGTCGTGCAGGCCGCAGCCGCCCAGATGCGGGGCGGTCGTCTCGTAGGCCTTGATGTAGAAATCGGTCATGTCGGCCAGGAATGCGCCCGCCGGGGTGCCCAGGTCGCGCCAGCGCTGCGTCTCCTTGTAGGTGAGCAGCGTCTGCAGCGTCACGTCGAGGCCCACCATAGTGGCGGGGATGCCCGAGCGGAACACGCGGTTGGCGGCGTCCGGGTCCTGCGAGATGTTCGCCTCGGTCCAGGCATTCACATTGCCGGGCACGGTGAGCGCGCCGCCCATCAGTACCACGCGTCCGATCTCATCGACGATTTCGGGGGCACGGGCGATTGCAGCGTCGAGGTTCGTCAGCGGGCCGGTCGGCACGTACACGAGGTCCTTGCCGTAGGTCTTCACGGCGTCGATGATGAAGTCCACCGCCGGGGTATCCTCCGCGTCGCGCGTGGAGTCCGCGATCACCGCTTCCCCGATGCCGTTCTGGCCGTGGATGAAGCTCGAGATCTCGAGCACCTGGAACGAATCCGTGGTGCTCGAGTGGTCAAGTCCGCGGTACACCTTGACTTCGGGGTGGCCGAGCAGTTCGGTGATCGCGAGCGCGTTGCGCACACCCTGCTCCATCAGCACATTGCCGTAGGTGCCGGTGATGCCAATGAGTTCCACTTCCGGACTGCCGAGCGCGTACGAGATGGCAAGCGCATCATCGACGCCGGTGTCCAGATCAAGAATCATCTTCTTCATGGGTCCGTCCTTCCTCATTGAAGTGGATCCGGCTGAGCCGGTCCGAGTGATAAAACGTTTTATCACTGTGTTGACTTCATCATATCCCTTTCACGGGGCCCGTCAAAATCCGTCAGCTGTCAGCGTGTCGCGCACCCCACCGGCACAGCCATGCGCTACACACGCCATACAAAGGTCAGCTCAGGTCGCGCACACTGCCTTTGTCCACAAGACACGGCGCAAGCACCCGGGTGCGCGGCTCGGCGAGCCACGGGTGGCCCTCGCCGGGCGCCCCGATGCGCGCCGAGAGCAGCTCCCATGCGGCGCGCGCAAGCTGTGCCACATCCTGCTCGACCGTTGTCACCTCGATCTGCATGCCGAAGCGTTCCATGATGTTGTCGTAGCCGATCACCGACATGTCCGCGGGCACAGAAAGCCCGCGTTCGCGCAGACCGCGCAGCAGGCCCATCGCCATCAGGTCGTTGCAGCAGAACACCGCCGTGGCGCCGTTGTCCACCATGGCGGCCGTGGCGGCGTACCCGCCGTCAAAGCGGTAGTCGCCGGCCACGTCGAGCGCCGGTTCAAGCGGCACGCCGGCCTGCTCGAGCACGTTGGCGAACCCGCGCCGGCGGCGGTTGGCGCTGCCTTCGCGCCCATCGCCAGAAATGCACCCAATGCGCGTATGTCCGGCCTCAAGCAGCCTGCGCGCGGCCAGGGCACCGCCGAGCACATTGTCGAACCCCGCGCCGTCGCACCACTGTGCGGACACCAGACGATCGATCAGCGTCACCGGGCACGGCACACGGCGCACGTCTTCGCGCAGTCCCACCTCGTCGGCGTATGATTCGCGCGCGGGAATCAGGAACAAGCCGTCCACACCGCGCGCCACCACATGCTGCAGCAGGTCGCGCTCCACCGCGCGCCGGTCGTTCGAATTCGCGATGACAAGCTCGTAGCCGGCCGCCTGGCATGATTCCTCGAGGCAGCGCGCGAGCGCGGCGAAGAACAGGTTCTCGATGTCGGGCACGATGAGCGCGATGAGCATCGTGCGCTTGGTGAGCAGGCTGCGCGCGTTCTGGTTGGGCACATACCGCAGCCGTTTGGCGGTTTCGAAGATCTGCGCGCGGGTCTCGTCGGAGACGCGCGCCAGCCGGTTGTTGAGCACAAGCGAGACGGTGGTGACCGAAACGCCCACTTCGTGCGCGATGTCGCGCAGGGTCGTGCGATGCGCCATGGCTCCTCCTTCCGCCGCGCGGTGTGTGCAGCCATACCCACATTATAGGGAACGGCGCATGAGCTATGAGTGGAACCGCGGAATACCCATGCCGATGCGCCTATTGTGGGAGCATGAGTGAAATTCGCGACGTCATCATCATCGGATCCGGCCCCGCCGGATACACCGCAGCCATCTACCTGGGCCGTGCAGGCCTCAAGCCGCTCGTCGTGGCGGGCGCACTCACCCCGGGAGGCCAGCTCGTCAACACAACCGAAGTGGAGAACTTCCCCGGCTTCCCCGACGGCATCATGGGCCCCGATCTCATGGAGAACATGCAGCGCCAGGCCGAACGCTTCAATGCCGAGATCGTGTTCGACGACGTCGAATCCACGCGGCTCGACGAGACGGTCAAGACGGTCACCTGTTCGGGCGGCGACGTCTACCAGGCGCGCGCCGTGATCATCGCCACCGGCTCGTACTACCGGCACCTCGATGTGCCCGGCGAAGAGGAATACTCCGGCAAGGGCGTCTCGTTCTGCGCCACATGCGACGGCTTCTTCTTCCGTGGCAAGCCGATCGTCGTGGTCGGCGGCGGCGACTCCGCGATGGAGGAGGCCGGGTTCCTCAGCCGCTTCGGGTCGTCGGTCACGCTGCTGCACCGGCGCGACCAGTTCCGCGCCTCGCAGATCATGGTCGACCGCACGCTCGAGAACCCGGCGATCGACGTGATGATGAACACGGTGGTGGAGCGCATCAACGGCGACGGCAAGGGCGTCACCTCGGTGAGCATCCGCAACGTCGTCAGCGGGGAGACGGGCGAACTGCCCGCGAACGGCGTGTTCATCGCCGCCGGCCAGGTGCCGCAGACCGCCTTCCTTGGCCGCGCAGTCGAACTCGACGACCACGGGTACATCGTCGTCGAAGGCGCCTCCACGCGCACCAATGTGCCGGGCGTGTTCGCAGCCGGCGACTGCGCCGACCCGGTCTACCAGCAGGCGATCAGCGCCGCGGGCACCGGCTGCCGAGCCGCGCTCGACGTGCAGGCGTACCTCGAGTCGCTTGTGGCCGAGGCCGCGGAGGCGTAGGGCTCGCGCCGGCGTGGCTCAGCTCGCCGGCGCGATCCACTATGCCACGTCGGCGAGCGCCGTGAGCCAGAGCGGTGCGAGCAGCGCACACAGCACGACCACCTGCCGCTTGCGCGTCATGACGACGAACGCGATAAACTCGCGCAGCATCGCGTTGAGCGAGAAATACCATGTGGCCGCCGAGCCGTAGCCGACGGCGTCCATATGCAGCCGTTTGGAGATGAACAGCGCGCGCAGCACGTGGTACCGTGTCGAGACGATTGCCGTCTTTCCGGTGGGGTCGGGGAACAGCCGTGCCGAGTATGCAAGGTTCTCCTCGGTGCTGCGCGAGCGTTCTTCCGCGATCGTCCGCGACGGGTCCGCCCCGTGCTCCAGCGCCCACGCCATCATCGCGCGCCCTTCGGGGATGTCTTCGCCGGGCCCTTGGCCGCCGGAAAGGATGAGCACGGCGTGCGGGGCATCATGCTGCAGCTGGATGCCTTTGCGGATGCGGTTGCCCAGCAGCGGCGGCACAGCCGTCCCGAAGATGCCCGAGCCCAGCACCACGATCTGCCTGAGTCCCCTCGGCTTGCCCACATGCACCAGATTGACGAACGCCGACAGGCAGTAGATCGCGAGCTGCGCGGAGAAGAACAGCACACACGCGGACGCGAGCGCGAACAGCCACGTGACCGCCGCATTGCGCACGAGCGACGCAAGATACGGGATGAGCGTCAGGTCCAACAGCACAAAGAGGCCGGCCGCAAGCGAAAGGCAATTGGCGGGCGACACACCCTCCCTGCGCAGCAGACGGCAGCCCTCCGCGGTCAGGAACACGCCCAGGAGCACGGGGAAGGCGGCGATGACGGCGGCCGCGAGCAGCCCGATCCACAGCATCACCGTGCGGATCCACTGGCTTGGCACAAGGTCCATCGTGTCGACGAAGAGGCACGCCGCGGTCACGCCGACCGTCATGATGAGCACGAACAGCGCGAATCCCGACCACAGCGAGCGGCGGTCGAACCGCACGATGAGCGCGAGGAACGCAAGCGCGCACAGCTGCGGGACCCAAAGGAACACGTATGGCGGCGTCAACCACGCGGAATGCATCAAGGCATGCCTCCAGCAGCCGCTTACTGCGGGTCGAGGAGGGCGATGATGCGGTCCATCTCCTCCGGCGACGAGAACACGATCTCGATGCGCCCATGCTGCTCGGAGCCCTTGATGGAGACTTTGGTGTCGAAGCGCTTCTCCAGATTGAGCTGGATCGGCGACCCCGCCCATGGATTGTGCTTGTTCGCCTTCGGTTTCTTCGGCTGGTCGGCCGTCTGCATGGAGACGATCTCCTCGACGCTGCGCACGGAAAGCCCCTCGTCCACGATGCGCTGCGCGAGCTTCTCCATGGCCGCGTCGCTCGGCAGACCGAGCAGCGCGCGCGCATGGCCCGCCGAGATCTGCCCCGCCACCACGCGCTTCTGCACGCTCGCCGGCAGGTTCATCAGGCGCAGCGTGTTCGCGATCTGCGGGCGTGACTTCGAGACCGACTTCGCGAGCTGCAGCTGCGTGAGGCCGAACTCGTCGATCATCTGCTGGTACGCGGCCGCCTCTTCGAGCGGGTTGAGCGCCACGCGGTGCAGGTTCTCGAGCAGCGCGTCGCGCAGCATGTAGTCGTCGGCGGTCGTCTTGACGATCGCGGGGATCGTCGCGAGTCCGGCGAGCTGTGACGCGCGCCAGCGGCGCTCGCCCATGATCAGCTCGTATTCGCTGTCCATGCGGTCGGCGAACCGGTCGCCGCCCTCCTGCTGCGGCTGGGCATGCGCCGCGCGGATCTGCTCCGCCGGGCGTTTGCGCACCACGATCGGCTGCAGTACACCGACTTCCTTGATCGATTCGGCGAGTTCGCGCAGTTCGTCGTCATTGAACACCGTGCGCGGCTGGTGCAGGTTCGGCCCGATCTGCGCGGTCTCGAGTTCCACAAGATAGCCGCCTTCGACCGGCTTGAGCCGCGGTTCGGCCGCCGGCTTCGCATCCACGCCCGCCTTCGGCGCAATCGGCGTGCCGTCGAAGAACATGTCGCTCGGGTGGGCCATGTCGCTGATCGCCGGCATCGCGGCGCGCTTCGCGGACTTGGCTGCCGGCGCCTTGGCCTGCGGCTTGGCGGGCGCCTGCGCCACCGGCTTGTGCTCGGCGGCTTCCGGCTGCAGCGTCATCGGCGCCGCGAGCTTCGAGACGGTCTCCGCATGGCGCGTCATCTCACCCATCGACGGAATCGTCGATTCGAGGGGCGAGATCGGGCCTGCCGGCATGGCGGTTTCGGCGGGCGCCGCGGGCTGCGCTTTGCGTGTGCGCGTGGGGCGCCCGGCGGCCGCACGCTTGCGTACCGGCTGTGGTGCCGGCGCAGGCTCTTCCGGTTCGACGGCCGGCTTGGCCGGCTCTTCGCCTGGCAGTGACGGAAACAGCGCACCGAGCCCTCGGCCCAAACGTGATTTCGATGCCATAATCAGTTCTCGTTTCTCCTCGACGCAAGGGTTTCCAGGACCACCGTGGACCGGCTGTTGAGCTCGTACGCGGCTTCGCGGTACGAGACCGCGCCTTTGCCGCGCGGGTCGTACGAGATCACGCTCTGGCCGAAGCTCGGCGCTTCCGAGATCTTGACCGTGCGCGGGATCGTTGTGTCGAGCACGATGCTCGGGTAGTGCGTTTTGACTTCCTCGTACACTTCGCGGCTGAGCAACGTGCGGCGGTCGAACATCGTCACGAGCATCGTGGAGACGAGCAGTTCGGGGTTGAAGTTCGACTGCACGAGGCCGATCGTGTTGATGAGTTGGCCCAGCCCTTCGAGCGCGTAGTATTCCGCCTGGATCGGGATGAGCATCTCGTTGACCGCGCACATCGCGTTGATCACGAGCAGGCCGAGGCTCGGCGGGCAGTCGACGAACACGTAGTCGTAATGCACGGGCGTTTCGGCCAGGAACGCGTCGAGCGCCTTGCGCATCAGGTTGTTGCGGTCAGGCATGTCGGCGAGCTCAAGGTCGGCGCCGGACAGGTCGATCGAGGCCGGCACCACCTGCAGTGTTTCGAATTCGGGGCACGTCTGCATCACGTCGGCGACCGTGGCGCGGCCTTCGATCACGTCGTAGACGGACGGGTCGCCCGAGTTGTGCTTGGCGCCGAGCGCGGTGGAGGCGTTGCCTTGCGGATCCATGTCCACCACGAGCACGCGCATGCCGGCGAGGGCCAGTGCCGCAGCCATGTTCACCGCGGTACTCGTCTTGCCCACACCGCCCTTCTGGTTCGCCACGGCGATGCGGCGCGTCTGCGCCGGCGGGTCGAACACGGCTTCGTTGATGCGCTCGTAGCGCGCCGAAAGCCCGGCGATCTCCGAACCGACACCGGACTGGTCGTCGGAGAAGATGCGTGCGATGGTTTCGGTTGCGCTTTCCATGCCGGGGGTGTTCCCTTGCTGAGTCACGAAGACGGACCTCCTCTAAGTCGCAATACGTTACAGTCTCTTCATTCGTATGGACAGATTCACGGGTATTTCACGGTTTCACACCGGTGTGGATTGGGTGTGGATAACTGTGGATGATGTGTGCAATATACGGCGTGACCCGTATATTGCACGGTGGGTGAAACCATAATGATTTCAATGGATTGTGGGCACTTTAACTCCACCACCCACCGATTGTGGATAACTTTTTCGGCTACACAAAACCTGTGGACAACTCACGTGAAGCCATACCATTAACGCCACTGGCGCTCCACTCAGCGCTTATCGACGATCACCACTTGCGTCGATTCGAAGCCATCGGCAACCGGCGCGGTCACCACACGGGGTTTGATGCCGCCGAAGCGCTTGATCATCGGCTTCGCCTTGTCGATCTCGGCCTGCGCGGACCGGCCTTTGAGCGCCACAAGCGCGCCCTTCGGCTCCACGAGCGGCAACGCCCATCCGGCGAGCTTCGTCATCGGCGCCACTGCGCGGCATGTCACCACGGCGAACGGGTGCGTGACCGCCTGGTACAGGTCATCGGTCACCGCAACTTTGCCACGGCCCTGGCCGTTGTGCATGCGCAGCGAGGCGATCGCCTCTTCGGCGCGGCCACGCACGACCTTCACGTTGGCCAATTCCATGGCGTCCACGCATTCGTTGAGCCATTCGATGCGCCGCTCCATCGGTTCGATCAAGGTGACCAGGCGGTCGGGCAGCATCGCGGCGATCACAAGCCCTGGGAATCCCCCGCCACTGCCCAGGTCGGCCACGGTCTTGAATTGGCGGCCTTCGGTCTTTTCCGCCACAAATGGCACAATCGCGGCGGAATTGAGCAGGTGGCGCTCCCAGATGATGTCCACGTCACGCGGGCCGATCAAGCCACGCTCCTCGCCTTCGGCCTGCAGTTTCCCGTGAAACACCTCGATTTTCGGCAGCGCCTCACCGAACACGGCCTGCAACACAGGCGAATCGGCGAGCTGCTCGTCGGTATGGATCTCGACACTCATAATGCACCATCCTATCGCGCGGCGCACCACCGGCGCGCTCAACGGAGCAAGGCGCCACGGCACAGATGCACCGGGGCGCCTTGCGTGAAACCGGAATTGTCAGTCCTCGACGATGTACTCCTCGTCGTCTTCGAACTCGTCGTCGTCCACGGCCTCGTGCTTGAGGTAGACGGTCACGTAACGCTTCGGTTCCTCGCCGTGCGAACGCGAACGCAGGCCCTCATCGCGCACCACATCGTGGATGATCTTGCGTTCGAACGAGTTCATCGGATTCAAATCCACCGGCTCGCCGGTCTCGCGCACGTCGTCGACCGCGTCGAGCGCCATGTCGCGCAGGATCTGGCGGCGGCGCTTCAAAAAGCCGTCCACGTCCACGATCAGGTGCGAACGTTCGCCGGTCTGCTGTTGCACGGCCAGGCGGCACAGCTGCTGGAGCGCGTCGACCACTTCGCCATTGCGGCCGATCAGGTGCTTGATGTCGGTGTCATCGTCGGCCACGATCTGCACCATCGGGCGGTTGTTGCGCACACCCATCTCGATGTCGCCTTCGTAATCGGCCACGTCGAGCAGACCCTCGAGGTAGTCGGCGGCGATGTCCGCCTCTTCATTGAGTTGTTCGATTGTCTTCTCGTCGTCCTGCACCATAACTGCTCCTTCGTTCATAGCCCGGGCATGGGGCCTTCAGGCGCGCCCGGGGCGATGTGCGCGGGCGCCCGTACTTACACAGGTCGTTCCCAAGTGTAAAACAACGGTATGGAACAACACGCATCGGTATCGAAAATCCCCGCGCCCTTCGGGTGAGGGGCGCGGGGATATGCATGGATTCGCAGTGGCGCAGCGCTTATTTCTTGCGGCGGTTCTTGCGCTGCGGCTGCTGGCGCTGGTGGCCCTGCGAGGCCTTGCGCTCGGCCTCCTGCTTGGCCTCGATGAGCTTCTCCTCCTCGATCGACGGCAAGCCCTTGGCGGCGCGGCGCTTGTTCTCGTTGTCGTGGTCGCGCTTCTCTTTGTCCTCCGCGGCGGGCGAACCCGGGGTCGGGAACTCGTGCAGCTGCCAGAACGAACGCAGCAGGTTGCAGATGTTGTTGGCGAGCCAGTAGACGAGCACGGCGAACGGCATGGCCACACCGGAGAAGATATACATGACGGGGAACACCCACAGCATCATCTTCTGCATGCGTTCGGTCTGCTTGTTCATCGAGGCGGGCGCGGTGTTGCGGCGCATCGTGTTCCACTGCATGTACCACAGGCACGCACACATGGCGAACACGAAGATGCCGATGACGATCTTGCCGCTTGTGCCGGCGGTGGTGAACGTGTCGGAGACCTTGGTGCCGAAGAACGTAGTCGAGGAGAACTCCTGCGCGGTGGCCACGTCAAAGGCGCCCAGTGGCGCGCGCTTGCCGCGGGCGATGTACGGAATGGCCGAAAGCACGTAGAACATGCACATGAAGACCGGGCCCTGGATGAGCATCGGAAGGCACGACCCCGCCGGATTGGCGTTGTTGTCCTTGTAGAGCTTCATCATCTCGCGCTGCATCGCCTCTCTGCTCGCGGGATCGTTCTTGCCCTTGTATTTGTTCTGGATCTTCATCATCTTCGGCTGGATCGCCTGCATGCCGCGCATCGACTTCATCTGCTTGTAGAACAGCGGGAAGACGCAGGCCTGCACCACGATCACGAGGAAGATGATCGAGAGCACCCAGGAAAGGCCCACGGCCGGCATGCCGATGAGCGTGAGCAATTTGTGGAACCAGTACATGACCTGCGTCATGAGCCACTCCACCGGGGTCAGCAGCTTGTACAGCCACCCCCAGAATCCGCTATCCAAAAGAAAATTATCCGACATATCTGGCCGTTCACTCCTTCTCGTCGTGAGGCAATGGGGTCAGCCGCGGCTCTTCGTGCGCGCGTGACCAGGAAAATCTGTAGAACAATGAGAACCGCTGCGGCACGTCATCGATGCCGCCCGCACTCCACGGACGGCAGCGCAGCAGGCGCAGTGCGGCGAGCAGGCCGCCACGGAACGCCCCGTACCGGCCGATGGCCTGGAGCGCGTAGTTGGAACATGAGGGGTAATAACGACATGAGGGCGGGGTATTCGCCGAAATCCGCCGTTGGTACCAGCGGATGCAGCGAATCATCACCTGCCCTGCATGTAATGTCACGATTGGCCTGCCGACTGATCCGTCTTCGTATGCACCGCGCGGAACAGCTGCGCCATCTGCGCGTCGAGTGACGCGAACTGCGCGCCCGCCGCACTCGGCTTGGCGCGCAATACGATGTCGCATTGCCCGGGCAGCTCATGTTCGTACCGCCGGGCGAGCACGCGAAAGCGGCGTTTGACCGCGTTGCGCGTGACCGCGTTGCCCACTGCCTTGGAAACGGCCAGGCCGACGCGCACGTCCGACCCCACGTTGCCGTGGGCACGCTCACCTGCGGCGCGCATGCGGTAATGCAACACGATGTCGTGGCTTGACACGCGGCGGCGGTGGCGCAGGACGGCTACGAATTCGCGGTGGCTCTTGAGCCGTTCCACTTCGCCGTCAGATGGAATCAGGCGGAGAGGGTCTTGCGGCCCTTGGAACGACGACGATTGATGATGGCGCGGCCGGCGCGGGTGCGCATGCGGGCGCGGAAGCCGTGCTTCATGTGACGGCGGCGGTTGTTCGGCTGGAAGGTCCTCTTCATGGTTGATGCTCCCGTTAAAACGTACGCGCCATGTTTCACGCATGGCGCTTCTTGACACAATCCCTACTAATCTACCGATACCCCTACCCCGCGGGGAGGGCGGCTCCAAGTCAGCCTACGGCACAGCCGCAACCGCAGTGGATACGCGGGGCGGAAAATCCACAGAATCGTTGCAATCTATGGGGAAACTCACAGGGACTTATCCACAAACTACACCAATGTTATTCACAAATCCAGTGTTTTCAACACGCAAGCATGTGGATAACTTCCTTCAGTCGGAGTAAACATATGCTGTTAGGTTTTTTCTGATGACAGTGGAGATGCAGCTATGAGCGGAGACAATCTCGATCCGGGCACCCAATCAGCCCTGATCTGGTCGAACGCGCTTACCCTTCTACGCGGCAACGCGACACTGTCCGCCCGGCAGAAGGGGTGGTTCGAAGGCGTGCTGCCCGAGGCGATCTACGGCACCACGATCATTTTGGCCGTGGAGAACAACGAAACCCAGCGCATGCTGCAGACCGACCTCAACTCCGTGCTGCTGCAGGCGCTCAAGGTGGCCAACGGCGGCATCGAACTGTTCCCCGCGTTCAAGATCCTGCAGTCCTCCACGCGCGCCACGCCGCCCGGGGCGCAGGTCGAGGCCGAACGCGCGCCGAGCCGTGCGAAACCGGCCGCGGCCGAAGCGGCGCCGCGCGGGTCCGCCGCCCCGGCCAAGCCCGCCACGCATTACGACGAGGCCGTGGTACAGACCTTCGAAGACATCATGCCCGGCACGAACTTCGACATGCCCGCATCCACCGGCTCGTTCCCGCAGGTGCCGATGAAGGACCGCCAGCGCAAGCCGTCACTCGACCCGGAGACGCACCTCAACCGCAACGACACGTTCGACACCTTCGTGCCCGGCGATTCGAACCGCTTCGCGCGCACCGTGGCGCTCGCCGTGGCGGAAGGCTCGGGCCAGGACTTCAACCCCTTGTGTATCTACGGCGGATCGGGCCTGGGCAAGACCCATCTGCTCAACGCGATCGGCAACTACGCGCTGCTCAAGCAGCCCGGCACGCGCGTGCGCTATGTGACGAGCGAGGAGTTCACCAACGAGTTCATCGACTCGCTGCGCGCCGACAAGGCGAGCGGGGAAAGCCGCATCAACGAGTTCAACCGCAAATACCGCGAGATCGACGTGCTGCTCATCGACGACATCCAGTTCCTGGGAGACAAGGAGTCGACGCTCGAGCAGTTCTTCCACACGTTCAACTCGCTCTACCAGAACAACAAGCGCATCGTCATCGCGTCCGACGTACCACCGAAGAACCTCAAGGGCTTCGAAGCACGACTCATCTCGCGCTTCGAGCAGGGCCTGACCGTCGACGTCAAGCCGCCGGACCTCGAGACGCGCATCGCGATTCTGCGCATGCTCGTCTCCACGAACGGCACGTATGTGCCCAACGACGTGCTCGACCTGATCGCCGAGCGGTTCACCGACAACATCCGCGAGCTCGAAGGCGCGCTGAACCGTGTGACGGCGCTCGCCTCGCTCAACAACCAGCCGGTCACGCGCATCCTCGCCGAGCAGACGCTGCAGGACTTCTTCTCGACTGACATCGAGCTCAAGCCGACCGACATCATCGGCCGTGTGGCGAAGTATTTCCACCTCACGTTCGACGACCTCGTGGGCCCCACCCGCACCAAGAACGTGACGATCGCACGCCAGATCGCCATGTACCTGACGCGCGACCTGACGAGCATGAGCCTCGTGAACATCGGCCAGGTGTTCGGCGGGCGCGACCATACCACGGTCATGCACAACTGCAAGACGATCTCGGAAGGCATGAAAGACAACCCGCAAATCTACACATACGTCACCGAGCTGACGCTGCAGCTGCGCCAGCGCATCAGCGAATAGCTTGGGTGCGCCGTATACTGGGTTATTTGTGTGCCCATCCACAGGCCGCCGTGGATGTTCCGCCGGCGCGACACACCGGCAGGTGTGCTTCGACGAAAAAAGTTATCCACATGGTTACCCACATATGTGGGTAACTTCAGGGGATAACCCGTGGAAAACTACCAAGATCGCGTGGATGCACCGTGGATGAATTCACAAAAAATGTGGATACATCAGCCACCTTCTCGCAATGGTGGATAACTCGGCTATTTATCCACATTATCCGCAGCGGTTATCCACATACACAAGTTGTCCACAATCCCCATGGTGGAAAGGCTTTCGCAGGTTATCCACAAATCCACAGCCGTTATTATTACGATTATTCCTTACCCACTTAAGACCCATCACCATCTTCATAACTCCGCGCGGCAATCCACACCAAGCAGTGAGAGAACAAGCGTGCAGACTCGCTAGAATGAACTTCAGACAGCACCACCAGTCACCAATGCAGGGAGCAACATGAAAGTCGAAGTCAATTCCGCCTCGTTCGCAGACGCCGTAGCATGGACCACGAGTGTGCTCAATGCACGCCCCACCAATCCAATCCTTTCCGGTGTGAAATTGGAAGCAACGGAGGGGACGCTGCGTCTTTCGGCGTTCACCTATGAGATTTCCGCCCGCGACCATGTGGAGGCCGGTGTGGATGAGGAGGGCACTGTGGTGGTGCCGGGCAAACTGCTTGCCGACATCAGCAAGTCGCTGCCTTCCGAAAAGGCCTACATGCAGACCAACGGATCCACGCTGCAGATCACCTCGGGCAAGTCCACGTTCACGTTGCAGCTCATGCCCGAAACCGAATATCCGGACCTGCCGCAGCTGCCCCCGCAGCTCGGCCAGGTGGACGCGCAGACCTTCACGCAGTCGGTGAACCAGGCCGCTGTGGCCGTGGCGCGCGACGAAAGCCGCCCGGTGCTCACCGGCATCCAGATGCGCTTCGAAGGCGATTCGGTCACCATGTCTTCAACCGACCGCTTCCGCCTCTCGCGCTCCACGTTCCAGTGGACGCCGCAGAGCGACGACCTGAGCGCGATCACGCTCGTCGGCGGCTCGCACCTGCGCGACATCTCCCGTTCCATCGACGAGCACCAGAACGTGATCGTCTATCTGGACCCGCAGAACCCCTCACTCCTCGGCATCGAGAACGCCGGCCGCATCTCCACCGTGCAGCTCATCGACGGCGAATTCCCCAACGTGGACAAGCTGTATGCCGACTCCTACCCCATCCACGTCGTCATCGACAAGCAGGCGCTGCTCGACGCGATCAAGCGCGTCTCGCTCGTGGCCGAACGCAACGCCCCCATCCGCATGGTGTTCGCCGGCCAGGAGCTCACGCTCTCGGCCGGCGCCGCGGACGAGGCCTCCGCGAACGAGATCCTCGACGTGGACCTCGACGGCGAAGACATCACCGTGGCATTCAACCCGAACTACCTGCGCGAAGGCCTGAGCGCCATCGCCGAACCGTTCATACGCATGAAGATGACGACGGCAATCAAGCCGGTCGAATTCAACGGCCAGCAGGAGGCCGATTCCGAGGAATCGCTCGCCTACCGCTACCTGCTCGTGCCGATGCGCTTCGGCAACTGACGCGTATCATGGTTGTTTCGCGCTTGGCGCTCGACCATTTCCGGTCATGGGATCATTGCCTGCTCGACCTGGCCCCCGGCGTCACCATCCTGCAGGGGGCCAACGGCCTGGGCAAGACCAACATCGTGGAGGCGCTCGAAGTGCTCGCCACGGGGGCGAGCCACCGCGCCACGTCGTCGCTGCCGCTCGTGCAGCGCGGCCACACGCAGGCCACGATCCGCGCGAACGTCAGCGACGAACCGGATGAGCCGCCCACCACAATCGAGGCCACGATCCGCGCGAAAGGCGCCAACCGCGCGCGCATCAACGGCGGTTCGTCTCGTTACATGCGCGACATCGCCGGCATGATCCCGCTCGTCGCGTTCACGCCGGACGACCAGCGGCTCGTGGCGGGCGATCCGGGCGCGCGCCGGCAGTTCATGAACCAGACCGCGGCGATGCTCATGCGCGGTTATGCGGATCAGCTGCAGCGCTTCACGCACGTCGCCAAACAGCGCGCGGCCCTGCTCAAACAGCTCGGCGCGGCCGAACGCGGCTTCGACGCCTACCGCGACACCGCGCTGACCGGTCTGGAGATCTGGACCGGCCAATACATCGAACTCGGCCTGCAGATCACGCGTGCGCGCATCGACCTCGTGGAGCGCCTGCAGCGGCCCTTCGCGGACCTCGTGGCACGGCTTTCGGGTGCCGGCGAACAGGCGTCGCTGCTGTATGAGCCGTCGTTCGCCGAAGTCCTCGACGGCGACGATCCGGCGGCGCGGATCAGCCAGCACTTCCAACGGCTGTATGCGGGCGAAGTGGCGCGCGGGCAGAACCTGATCGGCCCGCAGCGCGACGAGCTCGTGGTGCAGCTCAACGGCATGCCCGCGCGCGAATTCGCGTCGAACGGCGAGATGTGGACGCTCGGCCTGGCGCTCAAAATGGCCGTCTACGAGCTGCTCAATCAGGAATACGGCACGCAGCCCGTGGTGGTCCTCGATGACGTGTTCGCCCAGCTCGACGAGACTCGGCGCGCGCAGATCCTCGCCTTCGCGCAGGCGCAGCGGCAGGTGATCATCACCGTGGCCGCAGCTTCCGACATTCCGCCGATCGCCGGCGCGCACGTGATCGACGTGCACGATCTGCGCGCCCGCATGGAACACGGGGAGGACGCATGATCCGCGAACCAGTGGCGGTGGCGCTCCACCTCGACGAACGCAAACTCGGCGCGCAGGAGTTCAAACGCCTGAGCGACCGCGCCGGGCTGATCCGCGAACGGCGCATCAAGCGCGAGCAGGCGCGCGAGAACTTCGGCAAACCGGGGCGCGACGTGCGCGGGTTCGGCGGTGTGATGTCCGGATTCCTGCAGCGCGCCGGCTGGCTCCCCCACATGCAGATCGCCGCGCTGACCGAGGATTGGGCGTCGATCGTGGGCGATGTGCTCGCCGCGCACACGCGCGTGGAGCGGCTCGCCGACGGCGTGCTCACAATCAGCACGGAATCGCCCGCATGGACCCAACAGGTGCAGTTCCTGCGGCCGCAGATCCTCGAGAAAGTGCGCAAGACGCTCACCGGGCTGACCGTGGACGACGTGCGCGTGGTGGGGCCGCAGGCGCATGGGCCGGGCATGCGCAAACGGTTGTACGTACAACACAATATGAGGCCGCCGCGCGAGCGTTGATGCGGCGATGATGCGCGTGAAAATCCGCAGCGAGCCCGCTGTGCGGAGACGTCCCTATGCGCAAGTAGAATACTTAGTAGACTACCTAAACGCCTAGAAGGGCGTTTTATTTGTGTTCTAGGGCATATCGCCCTGCGCATAACCCTTCACGGCGAACGCAGAAAGGAATCTCTGTGACAGATCTTGCGGACGATTCGAAGATGGAATCCCCCGAGTCCGGCGATCCAGCCAACGACCAGCTGACCGAAGCGCAGCTCGACGATACCCTCTCGCCCGACCATTACGACGCGAGCGATCTGCGCGTGCTCGAAGGCCTTGAGGCAGTGCGCATCCGCCCGGGCATGTACATCGGCTCCACCGGCCCGCGCGGCCTGCACCACCTGGTGTACGAGATCGTCGACAATTCGGTCGACGAGGCGCTCGCCGGCTACGCCTCGCACATCGAGGTGACGATTCTGCCCGACAACGGCATCCGCGTCGTCGACGACGGCCGTGGCATCCCGGTCGACGAAGTGCCGGGCGAAGGCGTCTCCGGCGTGGAGACGGTCATGACGAAGCTGCATGCCGGCGGCAAGTTCGGCGGCGGCGGTTACGCGGTCTCCGGCGGCCTGCACGGCGTGGGCATCTCCGTCGTCAACGCGCTCTCGACGCGCGTCGACATCGAAGTGCGCCGCCAGGGCTATTACTGGACGCAGACCTACGTGAACCAGCACCCCACCGCGCCGCTCAAGCAGGGCCGTGCGATGCGCGACGACGAGACGACCGGCACCTCGGTCACGTTCTGGCCCGACCCGAAGATCTTCGAGACCACGATCTACGACTTCGAGACGCTGCGCAGCCGCTTCCAGCAGATGGCGTTCCTGAACAAGGGCCTCAAGATCACGCTCACCGACATGCGCGAAACCGAGGTGCAGGGCGACGAGGTGACCGGCGACGGCGACAACGCCGCCGAGGAGCTGCACCAGACCGTCACGTACCAGTACGCGAACGGCATCAAGGACTACGTGGACTACATGGTCAAGCTGCGCAAGGCCACGCCGATCGAGCCCGATGTGATCGACATCGAGTCGGAGGACCTGCAGATCGGCATCTCCGCCGAAATCGCCATGCAGTGGACCACCGCGTACTCCGAGTCCGTGCACACCTTCGCGAACACGATCTCCACGACCGAGGGCGGCACGCACGAAGAGGGCTTCCGCGCGGCGCTCACGAGCATGGTGAACCGCTACGCGCGCGACAAGAACATCCTCAAAGAGAAGGATGACAACCTTTCCGGCGACGACGTGCGCGAAGGCCTGACCGCGGTCATCTCGGTGAAGCTGACGAACCCGCAGTTCGAAGGCCAGACGAAGACGAAGCTCGGCAATTCCGAAGCCAAGACCTTCGTGCAGCGCGTGATGAACGAGAAGCTCGGCGACTGGTTCGATGCGCACCCCACCGAGGCCAAGAACATCATCCAGAAGGCCATCGAGGCCTCGCGCGCGCGCATCGCCGCCAAGAAGGCGCGCGAGAACACGCGCCGCAAGTCGATCTTCGAATCCGCCGGCATGCCCGACAAGCTCAAGGACTGCCAGTCGAACGACCCGAGCGAGTGCGAGCTGTTCATCGTCGAGGGCGATTCGGCAGGCGGCTCGGCCATCCAGGGCCGCAACCCGATCACGCAGGCGATCCTGCCGTTGCGCGGCAAGATCCTCAACACCGAGCGCGCGAGCCTCGACCGCATGATGAAGTCGGACACGATCGAGTCGCTCATCACCGCGATCGGCGGCGGCTACGGCGAGGACTTCGACATCGACAAGGTGCGCTACCACAAGGTCATCATCATGGCCGACGCCGACGTGGACGGCGCGCACATCGCCACGCTGAACCTGACGCTGTTCTTCCGGTACATGCGCCCCATGATCAACGCGGGGTACGTGTATGTGGCCATGCCGCCGCTGTACCGCCTCAAGTGGACCAAGGGCCCGCACGACTTCGTGTACACCGACGCAGAGCGCGACCGCGTGCTCGCCGAAGGCAAGGCAAACGGCCGCACGCTGCCGAAGGGCGAAGGCATCCAGCGCTACAAGGGTCTGGGCGAGATGAGCTATCAGGAACTGTGGGAGACCACGATGGACCCGGCCAACCGCGTGCTCAAGCAGGTGCACATCGAAGACGCGCTGCAGGCCGACGAGACGTTCTCGATGCTCATGGGCGACGAGGTGGAGCCCCGCCGTCTGTTCATCCAGCGCAACGCGCACAACGCCCGCTGGATCGACGCCTGACGCGCGGTTTTTGGAATGTGAACGGAACACTAGGTTAAGGACTTCAATTGGCAGACGAACCCACCAACACCGGCGCAGACAACGCCGACGACGAGAACGCGCTGCACGCCGGCGCACTCGAACCGCTCAGCCCGCAAGAGGCGGACAACACCGACTATGGCCTGCTCAAGGGCAACCGCGTGCAGCCCGTCGACCTGCAGGAAGAGATGCGCCAGTCGTATCTTTCGTACGCGCTTTCCGTGATTGTGGAACGCGCGCTTCCCGACGTGCGCGACGGCATGAAGCCGGTGCACCGCCGCGTGGTCTATGCGATGTACGACGGCGGCTACCGCCCCGACCGCGGCTACAACAAGTGCTCGCGCGTCGTGGGCGACGTGATGGGCAAGTACCACCCGCACGGCGATTCCGCGATCTACGACACCCTGGTGCGCATGGCGCAGGATTGGTCGATGCGCTACCTGCTCGTGGACGGCCAGGGCAACTTCGGCTCCCCCGGCGACGACCCGGCCGCCGCCATGCGTTACACCGAATGCCGCATGGCCCCGCTCGCGATGGAACTCGTGCGCGACATCGACAAAGACACCGTCGACTTCGTGCCGAACTACGACGGTAAGACGCAGGAGCCCACCGTACTGCCCGCGCGCTTCCCGAACCTGCTCGTCAATGGGTCGTCCGGCATCGCGGTCGGCATGGCCACGAACATCCCGCCGCACAACATGCGTGAAGTCGCCGACGGCGTGCATTGGGCGCTCGACCACCCCGAAGCCACGCGCGAGGAACTGCTTGACGCACTGATCGAGCGCATCAAGGGCCCTGACTTCCCCACCGGCGCCACGATCCTCGGCCACAAGGGCATCGAGCAGGCGTACCGCACGGGCCGTGGCCTCATCACGATGCGCGCGGTCGTCAACACTGAAGAGATCAAGGGGCGCATGTGCCTCGTGGTCACGGAACTGCCGTACCAGGTGAATCCGGACCGCCTCGTCGTCTCGATCCGCGAGGCTGTGCGCGACGGCAAGATCCAGGGCATCGCCGACATGCGCGACGAGACGTCGGGCCGCACCGGCCAGCGCCTCGTGCTCGTGCTGAAGCGCGACGCCGTGCCGAAGGTCGTGCTCAACAACCTGTACAAGCATTCGCAACTGCAGCAAACATTCGGCGCGAACATGCTCGCACTCGTCGATGGCGTGCCACGCACGCTGAGCCTCGACGCGTTCATCCGCCACTGGGTCAGCCACCAGCTCGACGTGATCGCGCGCCGCACCGCGTACCTCAAGCGCGAGGCCGAAGAACGCGACCACATCCTGCAGGGCTACCTCAAGGCGCTCGACATGATCGACGAGGTGATCCACCTCATCCGCAGCTCGCGCACAGTGGAAGTCGCGCG
This sequence comes from Bifidobacterium pseudolongum subsp. pseudolongum DSM 20099, assembly GCF_000771225.1. Taxonomy (GTDB): domain Bacteria; phylum Actinomycetota; class Actinomycetes; order Actinomycetales; family Bifidobacteriaceae; genus Bifidobacterium; species Bifidobacterium pseudolongum. The sequence goes on along the minus strand of NZ_JDTZ01000005.1, from coordinate 256,519 downwards.
CACGGGCCTCATGGACCTGCTCACGGTGGACGAGATCCAGGCCGACGCGATCCTGGCGATGCAGCTGCGCCGTCTGGCCGCGCTCGAACGCCAGAAGATTCTCGACGAACACGACGAGCTCATGCGCAGGATCACCGACTACGCCGACATCCTGGCCCGCCCGGAACGCCAGCGCAAGATCGTGGGCGACGAGCTCGACGAGATCGTGGCCAAGTACGGCGACGACCGCCGCACGCGCATCCTGCCGTTCTCCGGCGAGATGAACGTGGAGGACCTGATCGCCGAGGAGAACGTGGTGGTCACAGTCACGCACGCCGGGTTCATCAAGCGCACCAAGGCCGACGAATACCGCGCACAGCACCGCGGCGGCAAGGGCATCAAGGGCGCCAAGCTGCGCGACGACGATGTGGTGGACCACTTCTTCCTGACGAGCACGCACAACTGGCTGCTCTTCTTCACCAACAAGGGCCGCGTGTACCGCTGCAAGGCGTACGAGCTGCCCGAGGGCTCACGCGATTCGAAGGGGCAACATGTGGCGAACCTGCTGCAGTTCGCGCCCGACGAGACGATTCAGGCCGTGCTGGCGATCCCGAACTACGAGGTGGCGAAGTACCTCGTGCTCGCCACGCGTTCCGGCAAGGTCAAGAAGACGCGCCTGAGCGAATACGATTCGCCGCGCCAGGGCGGCCTGATCGCCGTGCGCCTCATGACCGACGAGAACGGCGAGACGGTCGACGAACTGATTGGCGCCAACCTGTGCAACGCGGAGGACGACATCATCCTCGTTTCCAAGCATGGCATGAGCCTCAAGTTCCGCGCAGACGACGACCAGCTGCGCCCGATGGGCCGCCAGACCGCCGGCGTGCAGGGCATGAAGTTCCGCGACGGCGACGAACTGCTGGCGATGGACGTGGTGTGGGGCGACAGCGACAAGGACCTGTTCGTGGTCACGAACGAAGGCTTCGCCAAGCGCACCGCGCTGAGCGAATACCGACTGCAGGGCCGCAACGGCTTCGGCGTCAAGGCCGTGCAGCTCGTGGAAGGCCGTGGATTCCTTGTGGGTGCCCTTGTGGTCTCCGAAGAGGACCAGGTGATGGCGATCATGACGTCCGGCAAGGTCATTCGCGCCAACGTGAACGAAGTCAAGCGCACCGGCCGCACCACGCAGGGCGTGACCTTCGCGAAGCCAGAGAAGAACGACGAGATTATCTCGATCGCGCGCAACGCCGAAGCGGAAGACGAAGCTGACGGCGAGACGATGACGACCGAGTCTTCCGGCTCGGCCAGTTCGATCCAGCCGGCGCAGGGCGAGCCCGTGTTCGAAGTGAGCACTGCGGAGGCGAGCGGCATGCCGCTCGTCACAGAGAATTCCGAAGCGATCGAACGCACCGAGGAAAGCGGTGGCGAGGCGTCTGACGAGGCCTGAGCGGCCGCGCCACGACGTCCCCGAACGTTGGTACCCTCGACTGTGAGCCAGACCATTTCAAGGAGCAGCACATGAGCGACAATAGCGGCGGCACTCCCGGCAATACGCTGGAAAACACGACCCGTTCCATGGTGGGCGGGGCCGGTGGCCACGATGCGCATGGACCGCGCGTGGCGCGTTCCGCATCGAACCAGCCTTTGATCGCAGACAAGGACCGCCCGGACGAAAACAAGCCCGTGCGCCCCACGCAGCGTGGCAAGAAGCCGCGTGCGCGCCGCATGAACCTCTCGCTCACGCGCATCGACGCATGGTCGGTGGCCAAGGTCACGTTCATGCTTTCGGTGGCGGGCGCCCTCATCCAGATCATCGCGGTGGCCCTGCTGTGGTCACTGCTCAAGGTCGTGGGTGTCTTCGACCAAGTGACGCAGATCGTCTCGTCCGCCGGCCTCGACGCCGGTGGCGTGAATCTGGCGAACATCTTCTCGCTGCCCACCATCCTCAGTGGCGTCACGATCTTCTCGATTGCAGAAATCGTGCTGATCACAATCCTCGTCACGATCTTCGCGCTCCTCTACAACGTGGTCAGCGCCCTCGTCGGCGGCGTGCACATCACGCTCGGCGACGACTGATTCGTTCCATCCGGAAAAAGCGCGGGTCTCCCCGCGCTTTTTCATATCCTGCGTGGCTGTGGCTGCGCAATGCCATCTTCTTCGCTTGGTAGCGCGCGAATTGTACGCAGAAAATGGGAGGTTGCGTAAAATTCTTGCGCTTGCATAAGGATTATCGTACGAATTGTACGCGGTCTAGAGTCATCTGCGTAAAATTCTTGCGCTACAAGACCTGATTGCGTGCGAATTGTACGCAGGCTCTTGTTCTCTGCGTACAATTCGCACGCAAATCGGTGGTGTTGGTGGTCGAGTGGTGTCTGTGGGAGGTTGCTGGTTGCCGTGGTCGGTGGTCAGGCTGTTGGCCGCTGTTGGTTGTTGTCAGCTGACGCTACGCCTGCAGGGCCATGCGCAGCTCACCTTGCAACTCATTGGGCACACCTACCCACGGCACTCCCGCGTTGCGCAGCAACCGATCGAAGACACGGAGATTCACCACATCTTCGTAGAAGCAGTGCACAATTGTCGTCATACCCGATCGGCGTATCGACTCATCCCGCTCCCCCTGTGTCTGCACAAGAATGCGCACATCGCGATGCCTGGTCATCGTCGGGTCGAGGTATTTCTGCACGCCGTCGAATTCCAGAACGATCATGCGCCCATCCGGCAGCCGCCACAGCATATCGACCCTGATCACATGCCCGGAATTGCGCAGGTCGGGGAACTCCACCTGCAGCTGCGGCTCGGCGAACCCGAGCAGTCGTATCGCCGCGCGGGCGATCGACTCTCCCCCGCTCTCGCTCTTCGGATTGCCGCAATGCAGCAGTGTGCGCAGCGCCGGAGTGAGCACACGCAACTGCCGGCAGCATTCCTCAAGCTGTTCTACAGTGGCGCCTTTGCGCAGGGCGTCGTCCACAAGCGGCAGCGCATGCATGAACGGCAGATGCGCGATGCTGACGGCCACGGTCACCGCGCCGGCGGTGACGGGAATGCCGTCGATGATCCGCGTGCCCACGTCACTCGGCAGATGGATTCTGCGCAACGGCGTGCGCGGCGAGTTGTGCTTGTGTGCGTTGCGCTGGTGGTCTGCGATCCACACGGCGCCGTCATGCGAAGAGCGTGAATGCGTGATTCCCTGCACATCAAGCGCGGAGTACCCCGTGAACACCCAGTGCGGCTTTTTGCAGTGCAGCGCGCGCACCATGTACGCCGACCGCTCGCACTCCGTGAGTGTCTGCCAATGCGTGCGGTTCGCATAGAGCCCTTGGTACGGCGAGACGTATTCGCCGGCGGCAGTGCGCCGCGTCATCGCCGCATACGTGGACTGGTCGGTGGCGAACGCGCACCGCCGCTGCTGTTGTGCGGCGCGCATGAGCTCGCCGGCTTGGGTATGTGCTCTCATGCACGTGAGGATACGGGCGCCGAATCCAGCCGCGCAACTTGCACAGGCGTATGTGCACCGACGCCCCGGTTATCCACAATCCGCGCGACCGCGCGCACCCACGCTCCCCTTTGCTCAGACCGGAACCGGGCACGGCCGCTACACTGGGCTTTGTGCTTCGTTATTTGGGATTATTCAGCGATTCGTTCACGCTCGCGGTCATTCTGTGGCCGTTCGCGTCCGCAGTGCTCACATTGCCGATCCTGGCCATGCTGTACCACAAGGACCACCGCTTGCGCCTCGCCGCCGGACTGTCCGCATATCTGGCGGTGCTGTACGCGCTCGGTCTGGTGGCGTTCACGCTGTACCCGATGCCGGACGATCCCGTGCGGTTCTGCGCGACGCACCACCTGCTCCCCCAGCTCGACCTGCTCAAATTCATCCAGGACGCACAGACGGGCCTGTACGGCGTGCTGCAGCTCGTGATGAACGTCGTGTTCTTCATGCCGATGGGGTTCATGCTGTGCCGCTGGGCCGGCTGGCGCTTCTGGGTGGCGCTGCCGTTTTCGTTCGGCTGCTCGGTGTTCATCGAAACGTCGCAGCTCACCGGCTTCTGGGGCCTCTACCCGTGCGCCTACCGGCAGTTCGACGTGGATGACATGCTCACGAATACACTTGGCGCGGTGATCGGCTTCGGCATCGCCAAACTGATCGGACTCGTCTGGCCGAAGAAACAGATCGAGACGGGCGGCATGGTGACCCGGCCCGGATTCGTGCACCGCGCCGTCGCGCTCATCATCGATGTGATCCTCATGCAGATCTGTGTGTTCACGATCTCCATCGCATTCATGTACGCGTTCTACAAGCTCGCGGTGCCGCTCAACAACGGCCGCTTCAACGTCGGCGCATTCGAGGTGGGCACCGAGCTCGTGGAGTGGGTGCCGCGCCTGCTGGCCGTGTGCGCGTTCGCCGCGTTCGAAGTGTGGATTCCGTGGCGCCACCGCGGCCAGACGCTCGGCTGCCAATACACGCAGATGACCGTGGAATCGGCGCCGCGCACCGGCACGTACCGCGTGGCGTTCTACGTGACGCGCACCGCGGTGCTGGGTACGTGGTACCTGCTGCTTGTGGACGGCGCGAACCAGCCGTTCTGGTGGCTCACGTTCGCGCTGCTGGTCTTCTGGCTCGTCGCGAAGCGCATGCCGTGGGACATGATCCCCGCGACCGTCGCTAGCGCATCGCCAGAACGGTCATGAACAGGGCGATGACATGGCACACGTACCCGCCGATCGTGCCCAAATGGAATAGTTCATGGAACCCGAACCACTTGGGCACCGGATTCGGCTTGCGTAGCGCGAAGCAGACCGCGCCGGCGATGTAGCACGCGCCGCCCGCGATCACGAGAATCGTGGGGACCGGTCCGATGTATGGCGATTTCCAGAACAGGTGGATGATCGTGATCGGCGCGAGCCCCAGCACAATGTACACGATCGTGAACAGCCAGTCCAAACCCACCGGGTAGACGAGATGCACGAGCGTGCCCATAATCGCCGTGATCCATATGATGCCGATGTACGTCCAGCACACCGTCCAGTTGTCGAGCGCGAACAGGAACGGTGTGCATGTGCCGGCGATCACGAGGAAGATGTTCGAATAGTCGATGCGGCACAGCACCTCATCCACAAGCCGCGGGAAATGCCCGTGCCCCAAGTGCAGTGCGGCGCTCACACCGAACAGCAGCATGATCGTGGCGCCGTAGACGCTCACACCCGCCTTCATCCAGCCGGATGGGGCGAGCACAATCAGCAGCACCGACGTGGCCACGGAGAAGGGGAAGGCGATGAGGTGCAGCCAGCCGCGCAGTTTCGGCTTCTCGCGCAGCATCTTGCGCATCGCGCGGCTCTCCTTGACCTGCTCCGTGCGCGCCTTTTGCTCGCGCAGCTTCTTCGCCGTCACCACTTTCTGTGGTTTGCGCGCGCGTGTGATCGCTCCGACGACGCGCGTTGTATGCGCATGGGGACCCCTCGAATACACCTTTGCCATACGTCCAGCATAAGAACGCGCGTGGGGTGTGCGGCGGCGTTTATCCATAAGAAAAGCGCGCCCCTGACGGGAGCGCGCTATTCACGTCTGGTGATTCGCCGCGGATCAGAAGATGCCCTGGGCCACCATTGCGTCGGCCACCTTGACGAAGCCGGCCACGTTGGCGCCGAACATCAGGTCGCCTTCATGATCGTATTCCTTGGCGGCGGCGAGCGACTCGGCCACGATGTTCTTCATGATGCCCTTGAGCTCCTCGTCCACCTTTTCGAAGGTCCAGCTCAGGCGGTAGGAGTTCTGGCTCATCTCCAGGCCGGAGACCGCCACGCCGCCCGCGTTCGCGGCCTTGGCCGGGCCGTAGAGCAGGTTGTTCTTCTGGTAGATCTCAATGGCCTGCGGGGTGGACGGCATGTTCGCGCCCTCGCACACCACGGTGCAGCCGTTGTCGACGAGCGCCTGCGCGGACTCGGCGTCGATCTCGTTCTGCGTGGCGCACGGCAGTGCGATGTCGCACTTGACGGTCCACACGCCGCTGCAGCCTTCGTGGTACTCGGCGCCTTCCACGCGCTCGGCGTACTCGCTGATGCGGCCGCGGTGGCCGAGCTTGATGTCCTTGACCACGTCGAGGTCGATGCCGTTCGGGTCATACACATAGCCGTTGGAATCGGAGCAGGTCACGACCTTGGCGCCCAGTTCCGTGGCCTTCTCGATCGCGAAGATCGCCACGTTGCCGGAGCCGGAGACCACCACGGTCTTGCCTTCGAAGGAGTCGTCGCGCAGCACTCGCAGCGCTTCCTGCGTGTAGTAGCACAGGCCGTAGCCGGTGGCCTCGGTGCGGGCGAGCGAGCCGCCGAACTGCAGGCCCTTGCCGGTGAGCACGCCGGTGAACTCGTTGCGCAGGCGCTTGTACTGGCCGAAGAGGTAGCCGATCTCGCGGCCGCCCACGTTGATGTCGCCCGCCGGCACATCGGTGAACTGGCCGATGTGCCGCTGCAGCTCGGTCATGAACGCCTGGCAGAAGCGCATCACCTCGGCGTCGGAACGGCCCTTCGGGTTGAAGTCGGAGCCGCCCTTGCCGCCGCCCATCGGCAGGCCGGTGAGCGAGTTCTTCAGGATCTGCTCGAAGCCCAGGAACTTGATCACGCTTTCGGTGACGGTGGGGTGGAAGCGCAGGCCGCCCTTGTACGGGCCAATCGCGGAGTTGAACTGCACGCGGTAGCCGCGGTTCACCTGCACGTCGCCGTTGTCGTCGACCCAGGCCACGCGGAACTTGACCAAACGTTCAGGCTCCACGAAACGCTGCAGCACGCCGGCCGCCTCGTATTCCGGGTGCTTCGCGAACACCGGCTCGATGCTCTCGAACACTTCCTGCACAGCCTGCAGAAACTCGGTCTGGTCCGGGTCGCGTTCCTCGACCTTCGCGTACACGCGCTTCACATACTCATCGGTGAGCATTGTTCCTCTTTCTGATGGTCATAATGGACAAAACAGCATCATTCTAAAGACAGCGAAAACACCCGCACAAGCACATACTCATTTTGTGGATGGTCTTTTCGCCAACGCTGTCATCGCGCCGGCCGACTGGTCTCGTCAGATGTCTTTGCGCGCGCCGTGCATGCGGTGGAACGGGATGTAGACAGCCCATGCGAGCGGCATCGTCACGAGCAGGGCCGGGTAGAACCAGCTGATTGGCAGTCCGCCGTACAGGAAACCGCCGATGAGCGGCCCCAGGAACATGCCAAGGTCGATGCCCGCGTAATACGTGGTGTTCGCCATGCCACTGCGCGCCTTGCCCGCGATCACGACCGCCTTCGCCTGCGTGATGGAGCTCATCATGCCGTATGCGCCCACCGTCGCGATGCCCGCGAACACGATGAACCAGTTGTTCGCCATCGCGGCGAGCGAACCGAGCATGAGTACCTGGCATACCGTTCCCGTGATCATGAAGAACAGGAAGCTCTTCGTGTCGAACCAGTTGCGCAGGAGGATGCGCGAGACGAGCAGCGTAAGTGCATAGCACGGGAAGAACAGCGAGACGATCACGTGCGCGTGCTTCGCCGCCGCGTATTCGACGATAAACGACTGGTTCGCGAAGTACGGGATCGCGAACAGCATGAAGATCAGCGCGAGCGGAATGACCTTCGGCTCGAAAAGCGAGTCGAGGTGGAGGCGGTGCCTGCCGCCGCCTGCATGCGCGCTCAGGCGCTCGCGCACCGGCACGCCGCCGTCCTTGATCAGCAGGACGCACACGATGATGCACGCGGCGAGTCCGGCGGCGATGAGGAACGTGTGCCGGTAGCCGATCGCGCGCGAGGCGCGGATGCCGAGGTCGGGGCCGACCGCCTGCGCGAGGGCGTTCATCGTGCCGTAGAGGCCCATGCCGGCGCCCATGCGCGAAATCGGCAGCAGCATCGACAGCCACGTGGACATGCACACGGAGATGCACGCGAAGCCGATGCCGTTGAGGATGCGCGCGCACAGCAGCCAGCCGGTGTTCGGCACGAAGTAATACCACAGGTTCGCGATGAGGAAGAGTGATGCGCCGAGGATCGCGAGCCGCCGTTTGCTCGTGCGGTCCGAAAGATTGCCCGCGATCGGGCGGCACACGAGCGAGCTGAGCGAGAGCGCGCCGGCGATGAAGCCCATGATCGCGCCGTTCGCGCCGAGCGATTGCGAAAAGCCCGCGATGATTGGCGTACCCATCATGCTGCTCGTCATGTAGAAGAACGTGCCCGCCATGATGAGCGCGATGTCGCGCGTGATGAGCCGGTCATGAGAGCGTCTGGGCCCGCCGCCTTCCGATGAATCCTTCGGTGTGATCGTGTCACGGGTCATCGGTTGCACGGCGGTTTCCTTCCTGATTTCGGGCATAGGGGGATTGGCGCGCTTGGCGGCCGCGACCATTGTATGACCGGCCCCATTGCGAACAATAGTGCACTGATGCCGTGAGCGAACGTGCGCACGTGGGCGATTGTTGCGCGCGTTGCGGAATGCGGGCCGGAAAAACGCGCGTTTGGTCATTGGCATGCGTTCAGTGCGCTTACTATGGCAACTACGCGTTCGTTGACTAGCAGTGTTGTTCGCCGCAACAGGAACAGGACAGCGGGCGGCAATGCAACACCCGTCGGAAACATCGAAAAGGAGTCGGAACATGTTGGACGGATTCAAGAAATTCATTGCACGCGGCAATATGGTGGACATGGCAGTCGGCGTCGTCATGGGCGCGGCGGTCACTGGCATTGTCAACGCACTCGTCGACAGCATCATCAACCCGCTCATTGCGGCGATTTTCGGCAAGCCGGACCTGAGCAAGACATGGAACTGGACAATCACGAACTGGGCAGGGGAGAACTCGGTCATCTCCTTCGGTTCCCTGCTCAACGCGCTGCTCAACTTCCTCATCATCGCGATCGCCGTCTATTTCTGCATCGTCGTGCCGATCAACAAACTGCGCGATATGAGCGAAAAGGCGATGGCCAAGCTCAAGAAGGGCGGCGACGAGGATGTCGCGGCGTCCCAGCCTGATCTGAGCCCAGAAGAGCAAACGGTCATCCTGCTGCAGGACATCCGCAATTCGCTCGCAGACCAGCAAGCGGCTGCAGCGGCACCGGAAACTTCCGCCGCTCCAACTGCGACCGTGACGGTGGAAAGCAAGTGAGCATGGCAGCGCTTGTCAAGTGAAGCTCATCGGTGCAGTGCAGGGCGTCCGGGGAACCGGGCGCCTTTTTGTGTGCCTGCAGGTCGGTCTTCGGATGGATTCCAGAGGTATTCTGGCTGGGAAGGAGCATTTTCCCGGCGCATGCCGACTATGAGGCACGCAATCAAGCCACTGACAGGTGGGGAATACTCGAGGCCAGGCAGGAAAAAGCTCCCTCCCAGCCGAGATACATAGCAATTCAAAGGAGAATGCGCGATGCAGACAGATACAACCCCCAACGAAGTGGTGAAAGAGTTCTTCATAGCGGGTTATCTCGACCATGATTATGACCGCGTGATGGAGCTTGTGGCGGAGGATTATGTGGACCATAGTCCGGCTGGCGCGCGCAGCAACGCGGATGCGGTGAATATCCTGCGGATCGTGAAGGATATGTTCGTCGACTTGCAGCTTGTGTTCGAAGATGTGTTCTCAGCAGGGGAGCTGGTCGCTACGCGCATCCAATACAAGGGGTATCAAGCCGGTGAGTGCTGCGGCGTTGCCCCTACAGGACGTTGGTTCGCGTTCGATGCGCTTGAGAACTTCCGTGTGGTGGACGGCAAGATTGTGGAATCGTGGGGTTACTGGCCCGAAGCGCAGATCACCGCGATGCTCACCGAATAGAGGATGTTTTCGTGGCAATGAAACCTGACGCAGAAAACAAAAAAACCGCTGAAAACCCAATGTTTTCAACGGTTGACGCGAGTGGAGCTACTCGGGTTCGAACCGAGGACCCTCTGCTTGCAAAGCAGATGCGCTACCAGCTGCGCCATAGCCCCAACGGGGGAACACGTGAGAATGCTCCCCACGTGGGCCCGGGAGGACTTGAACCTCCGACCTCATCCTTATCAGGGATGCGCTCTAACCACCTGAGCTACGGGCCCGATCCATCGCGTTCAGGACGCAACAGAGAAAAAGAATACCAACAGCATGCGATAAGTCAAATCAAATCGGCGTGTCGTTGTTGTCCCCTTGGCCGCTGACAATATCGGGTATGCCTTTTCGCAACCTCCCCCGCGCGCGTTCGCTCGCAGGCCGCTCCGCTTCGCCGCACGCACTGATCTCTCGCGAAGTCATCACCGTCGACGGCGTGCAGGTGAGCGTGCTGCGCAAGAAGAACCGTAACATGTACCTGCGCGTCAAGCCGCCGTATGGCGCTGTTGAAGTCACGGCGCCGGCGCGTATGCCGCAGCAGGACATCGTGCGGTTCGTGCGCGAGCGGCGCGCGTGGATCGACGAAGCACTGCGCAAGATGGCGGCCGCACGCTCGCGCACATTCGCCTCGCCGAACGTGGACCCGGACGTGCTGGTGAGCGCGGTCAGCATGCAGCGCGAGGGCGCGCCGGAGGGCGCCTTCAGTTGGAACGAGCAGTCGCTTGAGCGCGCGCGGCAGTCGATCGAGCGGCAGCTGCCGGCGCTGCTGCGCAAGTGGGAGCCAGTGGTCGGTCGTGCGCCATCGAAGATCACGCTGCGCACGATGAGCTCGCGCTGGGGGTCGTGCACGCCCAAGACCGCGCGGATCCGGCTCAACCTGCAGCTCGGGCTGATGGACCCGAAATACCTCGAGTATGTGCTCGTGCACGAGATGGTGCATCTGTGGGAGCACGGGCATGGCGCCGGCTTCCAGGCGCGCATGACCGACGCACTGCCCAACTGGAAGGAGCTGCGGCGCGAGCTCAACACATGCACGATCTTCGAAGTGCCGCAAGTGCGGAGTTGAGCTACTCCCAGCGTGCGTGCTCGGCGTTCACGCCTTCCGTGGCCGCCTGTGCTGCGATGACGTCGTGCAACCAGGCCGCCAATCCGGGCTCGATGCTGTCATAATGCGCGCGGAATCGTTGATCGTTGACATACATCTTCGCGAGGCACACGTGCATCGAGGGAGTCACGTGATACCACGTGAGCGATTCCCGGTGCCGCAACGCAAGCTCATCTGCCGCCTCGCTGCCGGGCTTGACGCCGTCGCGCATCGCCTGCGCCAATTCGAGCTCGAGTGCCCGCATGGCGTCGAGATCCGCTTGCTGTTGCGCGTCGTCCGTGCGGGTGCGGTATTCCGCGTATTCCATCCACTGTGGGCTGTCTCCCCAGCGGTCGTGTGCTTCGTCGGTGTATGGGCTGTCCATGTCCTCATTCTCTTTCATATTGTGCGCGTATGCGCTGAGTTCGTCGATGTCCTGCAATATCAACTGCAGTTGTGTGATGTGCCCGCTGATGCGCGCCCGTTGCTCGCGCATCAGCGTGAGCGTTTCCGTGGCCGGGCCGTCTAGGGCCGCGCGGATCTGCTCCGTGGTGAGGCCAAGGTCCCGGTACAGGCGGATGCGCCGTATGCGCCGTATGCGCGCGATGTCGTCTTCGCTGTACAGTCTGTATCCGTTGCTGTCGCGGCCGGGCCGGAGCAGGCCCACCGATTCCCAATGCCGCAGCATACGTACACTGACTGCACACAGCACAGACGTCTCGCCGATGGTGAGTTGTTTCTGCATGTGCATGGTTTGTACGCTACGGCCTGACATGATGTGAAGGTCAATCCTGCCGGCGTGTCGGTGATTTTCGTTGATACGCGTATTCACCGCGTTGAGTTTCTCCTCCTGCAAAAAGATTGGTGCGGCCAGTGTTGCCTACGACAGTTGGCGCAGATATGCACACCAATGGTCAGCTGAACGCGTGATGTGGATGATTTTGGGGAAGTGGGCTCTTGAACACAGTGAACAGGTAATTCGGCCTCCGGAAAGGACCAAACCATGAAACCAGCCAATGAAGCCCGCATCGCGGAACATGACGGCAGCCTGCCGACGGTATTGATGATCGTCGGATCGCTACGCAAACAATCATTCAACAGGCAACTCGCGCAGTTCGCCGCGCATGCGCTCGCCGGCCGCGCGAATGTGAGCGTCCTCGATTGGCGTGATGTGCCGGTGTTCAATCAGGACGAGGAATTCCCGAATCCCGAATCAGTGGTCTCCGCCCGTACTGCGGTGGCCGACGCCGACGCGCTGTGGATTGTGACACCCGAATACAACCATGGTATGCCCGGTCCGCTCAAGAACCTGCTGGACTGGTTGTCGCGCCCGGCGGAGGATGGTTCGCCGTCGCCATTGTTCGGCAAGACGATGACGATGAGCGGCGCGGGCGGCGCGAATTGCGTGCGCGACAGCTTCGCGACGCTGCTGCCGGTGCTTGAATTCATGAAGATGCGTTTTGCTCCGGCCACCTTCACCGGTGTTGCGGTGAGTCGTGAGATGTTCATCAGCGACACCCTTGAGCTCGATGATGCAGCCAAGTCGGCCATCGAGCATCAGGCCGATGCGCTGATTGGTATGGTTGACGAGCGGTAGGGCAAGGGAATAGGCCAAATTTGCCATGGAAAAGGCATGTGCCGGCTGTATCTCGCTTACGCGGGTGCCTTAATTTCGGCAGGGGCGAGTATCGCCCTTGCAGATTGCTGGAATTCCGATGATTCGCGACGCCGATACTTCAAGGCTGCCGGGTTAGGGCACCCGCGTAAGCGAGATACGCGAGATAGCTATGCTACCTTGTTGTACAAGTGATGCGCCGATAAGCGGTACCCAGCTTCGAAGCAGCCACATGTAGGGGGGCGAACATGGATTACCAGAGTGAGAACGCACGGACAATCGACCGCTGGGTCGATGAAGGCTGGCAATGGGGCGTGCCGATCTCACACGACACCTTCGTCGCCGCGCAACACGGCGACTGGGACATCCTGCTCACCCCAACGAAACCAGTGCCACACGAGTGGATTGGCGATGTGCGCGGCAAGCGCGTGCTAGGCCTTGCGAGCGGTGGCGCGCAGCAGATGCCGATCATGGTGGCGCTCGGCGCACAATGCACGGTGCTCGATTATTCGTCGCGCCAATGCGAACGCGAAACCGAGGTCGCACAGCGCGAGGGCTACGAGATCGAGGTGGTCCAGGCGGACATGACGAAACCGCTGCCGTTCGAAGACGAAAGCTTCGACCTGATCATCAACCCCGTATCCAACTGCTACATCGAGCAGGTGCGCCCCGTGTTCCGCGAATGCCACCGCGTGCTCAAAACCGGCGGATCGCTCATCGGCGGCTACGACAACGGCATCAACTACATCTTCGACGATGACGAGACGACCCTGACGAATACACTGCCGTTCAATCCGCTGCACGACGAGCGCGCACGCCAGATGCTGCTCCGCACGGATTGCGGCATGCAGTTCTCGCACACGCTCGACGAGCAGATCGGCGGCCAGCACGAAGCCGGCTTCGTGCTGCGCGCGCTGTATGAGGACACGAACGGCGAAGGCAACCTGCACGAACACCATGTGCCGACCTTCGTTGCGACGTGGAGCATGAAAATGTCACATTGAATGTGCCCTCGGCGGAGCGCGGCCAGCCCCCCCTTACGCTCGGCAATAGTGAAAACGAACGGAGGAGCGGCAGCATGGCGCAGACAATCGACATCACCGGCGCGCGGGTGCACAATCTCAAGCGTGTGGACGTACAGGTGCCAATCGGCAAAATGGTGGCTGTGGCGGGCGTCTCCGGATCGGGCAAATCGTCGCTCGCGCTCGGCGTGCTCTACGCGGAAGGCTCACGCCGCTATCTGGAGGGGCTCTCCACCTACACGCGCCGGCGCATCGCACAGAGCGGCGAAGCGAAGCTCGACGCGATCGAGCATGTGCCGCCGGCGCTCGCGCTGCACCAGCGGCCGAGCGTGCCCGGCATCCGCAGCACTTTCGGCACGATGAGCGAACTGCTCAACAGCCTGCGCCTCATGACCTCCCGCTTGGGCAACTACACCTGCCCGAACGGCCACATGCTCGACCCGACGCCGAACGTCGCGCTCGAGCGGCCGATCATCTGCCCGGTGTGCGGCGCCGAGGTGCAGGCGCTCGGCGCGGAGGACCTCGCGTTCAACTCGGGCGGCGCGTGCCCCACCTGCTCCGGCACGGGCATTGTGCGCACGGTGGATGATTCCACGCTGATCGCCGACCCGAACCTGACGATCGAGCAGGGTGCGGTGGCGCCGTGGCGGTCACTGATGTGGTCGGTCATGGTGGACGTGTGCCGCGAGATGGGCGTGCGCACCGATGTGCCGTACAAAGACCTCACCGCCCACGAAAAAGAGATTGTGCTGCACGGGCCCGCGGAAAAACGGCACATCGTGTACCACTTGAAGAAGCAGAACCGCGCGGGCGAGATGGACTTCACGTATTTCAGCGCCGCGCGCACCGTGCTCAACGCGCTCGACAAAGCGAAAGACGCGAAGGGCCTCAAGCGCGTCGAGCCGTTCATCAAAGAGTCGCCATGCCCGGACTGCCACGGCACGCGTCTGAATGAACGCGCGCGCACACTGCCCGTGCATGGCAAAACGCTGCCCGAACAGTGCGCGATGCAGCTCGACGAACTCGCACAATGGGTGCAGACCATACCGGGCGCGATGCCCGCGGACATGCGCGAGATGGCGCAGGCGATCGTCGACGAGTTCACGCGCACCGCCCGCCGTCTGCTCGAACTCGGGCTCGGCTACCTCACGCTCGACCGCGCCGGCAGCACGCTGTCGACCGGCGAGCGGCAGCGCATCCAGCTCGCGCGCGCCGTGCGCAGCGAGCTGACGGGCGCGATGTACGTGCTCGACGAGCCGTCCATCGGCCTCCACCCGGCGAACGTGGACGGCCTGCTCGGCGTGATGCGCGACCTGAAGGCGCAGGGCAACACCGTGATCGTCGTCGACCACGATACGCGCGTGCTGCGCGCGACCGACTGGATCATCGAAATGGGTCCGGGCGCCGGCGCGCACGGCGGCACGGTGATTGCGCAGGGCACGGTAGGGGATGTGGAGCGCAGCCCGCATTCGCTCATCGCGCCGTTCCTCGCGAGCGAACACTCGCAGATCGTGCGCCCGCAGGCGCCGGCGGATGCGGTGTTCAGCGAAGGCGCGATTGAGATCAAGACCGCGCCGCTGCACACCGTGCACGCGTTGGACGCGCGCGTGCCGAAACATCGTCTGACCGTGGTGACTGGCGTCTCCGGATCGGGCAAGACGACGCTCGTGCTGGAAAGTCTCGTGCCGGCGCTCACCGCGAAGATCGCGGACGAGCGGATGCCGGAGCCTGTGCGCGAATTGGACGCGCCGGGCGTTGAACGCGTCACGATGATCGACGCGACGCCGATCGGCGCGAACGTGCGCTCCACCGTCGCCACCTACAGCGGCGTGCTCGACGACCTGCGGCGGCTCTACGCGCGCACGGAGGCGGCGAAGGCGCGTGGTCTGAAGGCGGGCGCGTTCTCGTACAACACCGGCTCGCTGCGCTGCCCCACGTGCGACGGCACCGGGCAGATCACACTCGACGTGCAGTTTCTGCCCGACGTGGACATCGACTGCCCGGACTGCCACGGCACGCGGTACAGCGACGAGGCCGGCGAAATCACGTGGGAGCCCAAGGGTGGGCATGCGCCGGTTTCGCTGCCCGATTTGCTCGCGATGACGGTCGACGAGGCGCGCGAGGTCTTCGCGGGAACCAGTCAGCGCCGTCTGCGCGCCAAACTTGACACCCTGCATGAGCTCGGCATCGGGTACATGACGCTCGGCGAGAGCACGCCGGCGCTTTCGGGTGGCGAAGCGCAGCGGCTCAAGCTTGCGAGCGAGATGGGCCGCGCGCAGGAAGGCACGCTGTTCGTGTTCGACGAGCCGACAATCGGGTTGCACCCACTCGACGTGCGCACGCTGATCGGTGTGTTCCAGAAACTCATCGACCACGGTGCGAGTGTGCTCGTGATCGAACATGACCTCGATATGATCGCGAACGCGGACTGGATCATCGACATGGGGCCGGGCGGTGGCCAGAACGGTGGCGAAATCGTGGCAACCGGCACGCCGGCGCAGGTCGCGGAGAACCCGCTCAGCCTCACCGGCCGCTACCTCAAGCCCTGCGTGGAGTAGTTGCGGGCACTCTCGTAAGGCAGATAGCAGCGGCGACGCCCTGCGACGGCCCTTACAATGGGACTGTTGTGGGCAAAACAGATAAGGAGCGTCTCATGAAATTCAGCGAAATCCTCGAGGAATGGACCACAAGCAGGACGTTTGCGTATCTGGGAGCCGCCACGGCGTGCGCGGCCGCCGCATCCGCGTACAAGCGTGCGCAGGCGAAGGGCCGCTCGCGGCTCTATGTGCTGCTTGCCGTGGCGTGGACCGCGCTGACGGTATACGACGTATGGGATTCCCGTCAGGATGACTACGAAGAGGACGGCGACAACGTGGACGATTGGAGTACACCCAGCGCCGTTTGATATTGGTGTGGGGCCAAGCAAAACAGAACGCGTTCAGAGCGGTGCATCAGGGGTGAAGATATCCTCGATGCGCAAGTCGAAGGCGCCTGCGATCTGGAAGGCGAGAGGCAATGACGGGTCGAAGCGTTCCTTTTCGATGGAGATGATGGTCTGACGGCTGACGCCAAGCATTGTGGCAAGTTTTTCTTGCGACAAGTGCCTTTCGCGCCGCAGCTGTGGCAAGCGGTTCCGCATGGTTCACGATTCCCTGCGGATAAGGTAGCTGACCGCGAACGCCAAGGCGGCGAAGGCGAAGACCGCAATAAGCGTCCAAGACACCATTGGGGGCAGCCAGAAGCTGGTGAGGGCGGCGCCTAGTCCTGTGCCTGCAAGCAGAAGATGGAAGCTGTCTTTGGCGGCCTGGTCATACCAAGTGCATTCCACGCTATGTTCAGGATGGGGGAGGGCTTCCGGGATGGTCGACCTATCGACCACCACCGTCCAAACCAAAGTGATGGCTGCCGGTGCGACGCATACCCCGATCAGCAGGGCCCTGAGCCATGCATTCATGGTGTTGTGTGGAAAAACCGGTGCCGCCTGCAGGGCGATGCCGATGACGGTCGCAACCACAAGGCCAGCGGGGATGGCCAGCCGCAGCGCCGGAGGTCCGCTGGGCTTGATGCGTCCAAACCTGCATGGCTTCTTTGCTAACTTCTCACACATGTCGTGCCTCCTATCGCGGAATGACAAGCGGATGATGCTCTGATTCTATGTAAAGTTTACTTAACTGTCAAGCTAGCTTAACATTTTAGCTGTTGCGTCAGGTTCTATGGGCTGTTTGCCATGCATCTGCGCTGGGGAGGAGCATTTTCCTTGTGGGCTTCGAGTATGCTCCTTGAAACTACGTCGTCCATAGGGCCAGCCCACAAGGAAAATGCTCCTCCTCAGCGCAGATACCGGAGTGTGGGGGCCCAATTGGTGTTTTGAGGCGTGGTGCAAGCGCCTTCTAGGCCGCCTGCGGCCAATGTTGCGCGAGGTGCTGCTGGATTGGCAGCGCCACACGTCGGTTGCTGTGCAAAAACGTGGCGTAGAAATCGATGCGGTTGGCGGGGGTCGGCAATCGCAACGGGCGTGCGTGTGCGAGTCATGAACCGCTCGTCGGTCAGGCGCAGGTTCTATGTCAGCCATATCGCTGGTAGAACGGGGCGCAATGCCTTAGGCCCGAAGCTCCATCTGCAGACGAATGTCATGTTTTGCGGCTTGCTGCATGACAATCGTCGCGAATGCGTAGACGAACGTCATGCTCGGCGATTCGAAAATGACGTTCGTCTGGGCAGCGGCGGCGCACGGCTTGCAGCATGCGGAAGGTGCACACGGGCGTCACAGAAACGGACAAGCAGTATGAGTTTCGCGGAAAAACACCCCTACCTGTTCTGGCAGCTCATCGGCTGGGGCATCCTGCTCGTTGACTTTGTGTTCACGGTGATTGCCATATTCAACGACTTCGGCGAGTGGAGCTACCCGATCATCGTCTTCACGTTCATCGGCGCGCTGTTCGCGTTCATCGGCTCGCCGTGCTGCCTGTACGCCAAGCGCGCCACGCGGATGCTGCAGGCGCGCTCGCCGGAGGAGGACCGCGCGGTCCGCAGCAAACTCACGGCAGTCGCCATGGCGCGCAAGACGCCGCAGGCGGCGCTGCTGGGCGCGCTTGTAGTGCTGGCCGGCGTGACATACGGTGACATACGTGCTGGGCATGCGCGGGCATGTGCTGCTCGGGTTCGCGATGATGGTCGCGATGGTGGTCGTGCCGTTCGTGATTCTCGTGAAATATCAGGATGCGCAGCGGCGGCGGTTCATGAAGGTCGTGCACGCCGCGCAATTCGTGGACGTGCAGTCGGATCCGTGGCTGGGATACCGGTCCGATGTGCGCCAGTTACACGCGTCCCTCGTGCCCGTGCCCACGGGCTACGGCACTGCAACGCTGGATTTTCTGTACAACTGGCTGCGCGTGTACTTGCTGACCGACCGGCTCGCGCTCATCCAATATTCCGCGAATGACTTGCGCAACGCCGGTTTTGTGGCGGTCGACGGCGAAGGTGCGCCTTTGGATGCGCCGGACGACCTGTTTTTGGCGATCCCCGAACATCAGCTCGATCTGAGCGATGGCAAGCGTGAGCAGTTCGAAAAGGAGTGCCGTGCGGTCGGCGCGTTTTGGCTGCCGCGCGCGGGGAAGTAGGCGGCGTGCACGAGGCGGGGATTTCGCGCTACATGAAGCATTCCATCGCGGCGATTGCGGCCAGTTTGCCCTCGTCGATGACGTCGCGGCCATAGGCATCAAGGAAACGGCTGCAGTAGGCGCTGGTGTGCAGATTGAACCAGAGGGTCCACGCGCCCCAGAACACATCGATGTGCCTATCGGAGAGGCCTGCATGGTCGAAGTCGATGAAACCGGAGAAGCGCCAGTCGTCTAGGATGACGTTCGGCAGGCAGTAGTCGCCGTGGAGAAGCGCGTCCGTTCGCAGTTCGCCGGCGGCCTCAGCGGCGATGCGGTAGGCGTCTGTGGCGGTGGTCCGCGGGCGGAATTGCGCGTCGAAGCGGCCGGCGCGCCAGCCGCGCTCGACGTTGTTGAGATACCGCGCGCGCACGTCGGGGATGTTGAGCGCGGCGAGGCGATCGGGCTGCGTGTGGAACAGCTCGTGCAGCGTGCGCAGGCGGACGGCGAGGAGGTCGCACAGCCGCTCCGGTTCGGCAAGATAGCGGGCGGCGGTGCAGTCCTCGCCGATGACCGCGCGCGTGACGAGCCAGTCGGCGTGCGTGTCATCGCCAGGCAGATATTCGACGACCTCAGGGCCGAGGCCGAGCTCGTGGAACGCGGTGCTCATGCGCGCTTCGTGGGCGAGTGTGCCGGCGGCCGCGGTCTTCGCGAACAGGGCGTTGCTGCTTGCGCCCTCGGCGCCGAGTGCGTAGACGCGCGCCTCGGGCGAGCTGCTCGTGTCATGGATCGAGCGGCCGTGCGCGAGGTTGCGTATGCTTGGCGGGGCGTCGGGGATGGCGGGGATTGGTGTGCGCTGCATGAGGGCTCCTGATTGTGAGCGATGTGGTGTTTCCAGCATAGAGTGGTGAGCTCGAACGCCATGGGCGTTTCCCGTGTTTTCTGGCGATTGGATGCACTTCGGCGGTGATATGAAACCTTTCAGAATGAAAGAGAATTCTTACATTGAAAGAATAGATTCTTTCAATGTAAGAATTCGGGTTATGTACTGTTTATCGGAGCGAGCTCTGTTCATGAAAGAACTTTTCCCTTTGAAGTAGTCAGCAAGAGTCTGCTATTCAGTGTTCGCTCGCTTCGATGAGGGACCTAGCCATATCCTCGAGATTCCGCCCCGTTTGGTGAATGTATTTCCGCTGGGGAGGAGCATTTTCTGGCGAGGGGGCGAGTATCTGCCTTGCAAACAATGGGGTAGCGGCCGGTGATACCCGGGGGTGGAGAAGAAAATGCTCCTCCCCAGTGGAGATACAGTCAGAAAGTGGCGGGTGCAATCCGCTCCGGGAGTCAAGAGCGGGTTACGATCTGCATCGCGCGGCCGTCTTCCATGAGCGTGAAACCGTGGCGCTGGTAGAACGGAGCGTTTTTGCTCTCTTCAGGCATCACCTCGAGGAACATGTAGCCGGCATACCGCTCCTTGACGCGTTCGGCAAGACCACTGCCAACATGCATGCCCTGGTATTTCGGATTCACCAGTACCCAATGCATGTAGGCAAGCATTTCACCGTCGTCGATCACGCGCGCGAGGCCCGCGGGCTGATCGCCGTCCCATGCGCTGATGACGGTGTCGCTGCCGAGCAGTGCGCGGTAGACGCGGTCGGGATACTGGGCGGATTGTCAACCGACCGATGCGAACAGTTCATGGATCTGGTCCTGCGTGAAGCGTTTCTCGTCCGTGTATTCGATTGCCATATCTGCAGGCTATATTCCGGCGTCTATATCAGGGGACGTGGGGTGGAGTACTTCGGTGCGTCGTGCGATGGTGCGAAGTGCGGCATCGCACAACGGAATGGGCGATATTAGCGTTTCGCGATATCGCGATATGCGCGGATGCGCGACGCTGAGGGGGATGTGGGAGCCCCATCAGAACAACCGAAAACTGTTCGCGCCGCGTAAGAATGGGTATGGAGCGCTCGCGTGACGACCACAATACAGAAGTGGATGGTGAACAACGGTAAAGGAGCGAATATGAAGAACGACAACGACGTAGAGAATACGGAAGATGCGGAAGTCGTCTGCCCATACTGCGGTTCGCGGAATATCGCGCATCTCATATATGGTATGCCGGCGTTCACCGAGGAGCTGCAACGTAAGCTCGACGAAGGCAAAGTGGCGCTGGGTGGATGCGTGCTTGAGTATGACCGTCCCATGCCATACTATCACTGCAACGATTGCGGCGAAGAGTTCTGACGCGGGCGAGATTCTGACGCATGCCTTGTCTGTTTGTTACTGATACGACGTTGCATAGCGATTGGGAATGATCTAGCTGTAAAAATATATAATTTATCTCTCTCTTCGGGGAGCCGATATGTACTGCCATTTATTGCATATTGTGGATATGGTCAGAGTGGGGATGGCAGATGTGTCAGATAATATCTCCGCTGCAAATATAGGTGCTCAATGGATGGTCACAGGCTGAGTGTCTGTCATTCTCGCGTTAATCTTGTTGCTGAAAGAAACTGTTTCATGGAGGAGGGAACATGAATTCACCTATCTATACCTCGGAACCTGCTGCCACAAGGGCCCTGGCTGCGGAAATCCGTCACAATCCTCAAGATTTCCTTGACCTTATTTCGCTTAAGATTGGTTGCACGGTGAAGGATTTTCAAACTGTTGCATGCGAGGAAGCAGAGCGCACGGATGTCGTAGTGACTGCCAACGACGAGAATGGCGATGTAATTCGAATTGGAATCGAAGCCAAATTTGACCACATTGTCACTAGAGATCAGCTTGAGCGTGAGAGTGGGGTGGTTGATTTTCTATTGCTCCTTGTGAAGGATGAAAGGGACGCCATCGATTTTGTCAAAGATGTTAGTGGCGTCCTTCTTTGGGGTGAAGTTCTCCGTTGTTTTAATGAGTCAAGGTTGACAGAAGCGGATATTCGTTCTATTCAGGTACCGCGATCCACGACTCGACATAGGTTCCGCCAGCTGAAGGAAGATATGAGCGCTTATATGCCAGAGGACGAGTGGGATTTTAACGTTAGTGTAGGGGGCAGTGGTAGGCCGACGTTGTCTTTCGAGAGTCGTGAGCAATTTCATGATTCCAGTGCACAAGACGAAGGGGATAATCGGCGGATTCGTGGACATGTTGCTGTTAAAGGTAGAGGTACTTTAAAAAATGTTGAAGAAGAGCATTATGAAATTTTTCTTGGTATAGAGGTTCCTCTGGATGCTGTCAATTTCCCCTCTCCTGAATCGAATATTCGTCCAGGTTGGATTGACGCCCTTGATACGCTGGATTGTGAGGTGCTTGAGAAAAATGCAGAGCGTGTCGAAGATCTAGGGCTACGGCGTCGTAGTGGAAAACGCGTCTCGGGGAAATACAAGGAAAATAAGAAACCTTTAGCGGATAAGTACCTCTCTGGTCGGGGATATTTGGTTCAAGGTTACACGGATGGCTGGGCCCTTGGGGTCAGGAGCCGATCCTTGAGTTTCGATGAACTATCTGAGGCCGCTCAGACTCTTGCGCTCATGGTCTCACAGTGGGCTGCGTGCTACCGGGATTGATGCTCGCTCTGACGTCCAGTTATGAGATGTTGATCATGCCTGAGTAGGCTGGATGGTGTGGGGATCTTAAGATTCTTTCCCGTATAAGAGTCTTAGGTTCCCACATGACTCCGTGTTGCTTTCCTATTGCATGCTGTAACCATAAGTAATTATTAATTACCTTTCTTCGAAAGAGTATGATAGCAAAATGAACCTTTTTTCTAGTTTCTATATATTTGTTTACTATTCTCTTTTTCTTGTTTAGGTTTTATCAGTTACTGAAAAAGTTAGTTTTCTTAGAAGCTGGATTCCGCTTCCCGTAAGCGTTGTCGCGAATAATGAATGTTTTGTGAAATGTCTCATATTTAGAATGGCTTTTGCTTGTATTTCAATAGACTGGACGGTAAGCGAGAGATATGGTCCATCGGAGTTTGAAGTAGTACGCATGGGGCGACCAACATATTATCTGGATGATAAAGCTGAGTGGGCTTTACGTCATGGTGGACATATTGATAAAGGCATCAGGGATGATAATGGTAAATTGATGGCTCTTCCTGATCTAATTCCGGCGGAAGATGATAGCTACGATGATGAGGTCGAAGCCATATCTCAGAGGGGCTCTGGAGATTCCTCGCTTTTTGGCCTGATTGCGCTGGCCGGCATATTTGCGGTCGGGGGAGCGGTTGTCCATTTCTTCTCAAAAAAGACGGAGTCAAACCAAACCCAACAGGCTCTCGAACAGGAGCGACGTGTCCGCGAGGAGCTATGTGAGAGCGAACGCGGTCGAATGCGTCGGAAGATGAAGCGCAAACTGGCCGAGAAAACGGCGCAGGTCGAGCGTGAGAAGCGGAATCTGGAAACAGAACGTCGAATTGCAGCAGAGGAACGTGAGCAACGTGCATGGCAGCAAGTGTCAGAGCAGCGGAATCTGACGGAAAAGATTCTTGCCCAGCACGAGGCGCAGATGCAGCATGATCGGAAGCTGCAGGAGCAAATGATACATGTACTTGAACGCGAGCAAGAGCTGTTGTTGCGTCAACAGAAACAAATTTCGCAACAGTTGCAAATACTTCAAAGTATGATGCAAGCGGAAGTCGCTGACCAATCGACGATTAATGCCGCACAGGTGCAAATCAAAGCTTTGGTGATGTCTATGCAAGATGTCAATTCGCGGATTCGGGAGAATGCCGATAAAACTCAGGCTGCTCAGTGCCGTCTCTTGGTGTTGGAGCAAGAGGGAGGGCGTATACCCTCTCAAGGTTCAATGCCTCAGCAGGTGGTTGCGAATGGTGACAGGATGCACCAAGCGCAGCTGATATTCGCGCGGACTCAAGCTGTTGAACGCGGAAATTGATAAATCATTAACTGGTGGTATTTCAGCTAGCGGTATTGAATATTAAGGAAGAGAATGCAGAATAATGATTCGCTGCGGGACGTGGCAATTGAAATGGCGGACTTGTATGATGCTGAGTGCTATACACAGGCGCTTCAGTTGGGTCGACATTATCTTGCCTCGGATGGTAGAAGGGATGCAGAAGCTTGGTCTGTGCATGCAATGGTAGCCGTCGAACTGAATAATGTGGCTGAAGCAATGGTGGCTGCAGGCCGAGCACAGGCAATTGATCCGCAGAACGCACAATGTTCCGGAGTGAAAGCCTTGGTTGATGAGCTAAGGGAGCATACGGCTGATTCGGCAAATTTGTATGAACAAGCTTGGGGTTTGGATAACACCAACGCCGAGTATGGCCTGTGTTTATACAGAGCGTTACGTAACGCTGGCAGGATTGAGGATGCTGCTGATTTTCAGCAGCAGTTGCATGAGCGCTTTCCTGGGGATAGGCGTGTCATGAATGCTCTTGCGGATGCCCGCGCTTCAGATGAGTGGAATCGCAAGGTTGATCCAAGAGGATACCGCCAAACCGAAGATGGGCTCAAATCTGGAGTATCACAAAAGTGTGGAATCGTTACAAGGGTGAAACGTTTCCTTGAAATCGATGATTCGAGTAAGAACTCATTTAAAGGACTTAATTTTGGTCAGCGAATAATACTTGGTGCCAAATGGATGTTGGTGGTAATCTGTGCTTTTTACTTGTTCTATTTTGTTGTGAGTTCAGTGTACATCTGTTTGGTGTATCCGGCTGGATGGCTTGTTCTCGCAGCAGTGGCGATGTTCTTGTTGCGGCGCAGGCGGAGTCGTGATCAACATGGGTCACGGGATGCATTCCAGAGGTGATATCTATCGCTACTGCCCTTACTTCGCTTTCGTGCCGGATCCTTTGTTCTGTTCTACCGGATACTTTGCCGCGTTCTTCGCCATCTTGCTTTGGATGATTTCGTCCAGATTCACGCCGATCACGTCGGCCATCTGGATGCAGTAGATCATCACATCGGCCAGCTCCTCGTGCACGTGCTCCCAGTCTCCATCGCGCGGTTCGTCACTCCACTGGAAGCATTCGAGGAGCTCGCCGGCTTCGATGCTGATGGATTTGGCCATATTGCCGGGAGTGTGGAATTGCCTCCAGTCACGTTCGGCAATGAATTCGCGAATTTGGTTAATGGTCTCGTTGGAAATCATGACAGTCATACTAACAAAAAACAGCTGATATCATGCCAATATGAGCATGCCCACCCAATTGCCGCGCCACCCGTATATCATTCATATTCCCGCACGGCCAGATCAACTGGAAGAATCTACGCTGCGCTCGCTGATGGAGCGTCAAATAGCCAAACTCATTGCGCGCGACTCTGTGTCGGAACAAGAGGCATGGGAATATTTGGGGCAATATCCTGTGGTGTACATTGTGCACGCAGAAGATGGTGCTGCGAAAAAGAAGCGGCATATTGTTTATGTGGGAGAGACGAATGACATTATTACGCGCACACGCCAACATTTATTGCAGGATGTGAAGTCTCGTGATGATTGGCGCCACATTGCTGCTGCCAGCAATGCGCAACAATATGTGATTGGCAGTGCTTTCTTCAATAAATCATTGACGCTTGATATAGAGAATCGGTTCATGCATTACATGTCGAGCGTTGATTCAGTGAAGCGGCTGAACAATCGACGCACAAATGCGCAGGGCAAATACTATACGGACACGCTGCTCGATTCGATGTTCCAGGACATCTGGCTTGGGCTGCACAAGCAGGACCCGGAGCTGTTCCCCGCTGAACAGATTATTTTGGATTCTGCATTGTTCAAGGCATCCCCGTTCCATGAACTGAGTGACGAGCAAAAAGACGCGGAACGTGTGGTTTTGGAAGCTCTGCATGCTGCGCGTGCGAATGGCAAGGACGATTTGCCAACGCTTGTTCTTGTAGGTGGAGCTGCTGGCACTGGCAAAACCGTGTTGCTGAGTCACCTGTTTTATCGGATGATGACGGAGAGTCTGGAGGCCGATGAGATTGAGGCTGATGCTGAGGCTCCCATCCCTGATGTGAGCCGTCCGTCTGCTTATATTCTGGTCAATCATGACGAGCAACTGCATGTGTACAACCAGATTGCCACCAAATTGGGGTTGCAGAAACGCGATGGGGAAACAGTGCTCAAACCGTCCAGCTTCATCAGAAAGTACTCACAAAAAGAAGATGATGGCAAAAGGGCGCGTACTGTCATTGAACCGAATAAGGGCAAGCACTATATTCCACAAGGGCAGGCTGATGTTGTTCTGATTGATGAGGCGCATCTGCTGCATACGCAGGGCAATCAGGGATACAGCGGATCCAACATGCTCACTGATGTGCTTCGCCGTGCCAAAGTTGTGGTGGCAATCTTCGATCCAGGGCAGATTCTTGAAAGCCGGCAGCGGTGGACTGATGAGGATATGGAGCGGTTCTTCCCGAAGGCGCGTGATGCGTCAATTGGGGGATTGGATGCTGTGCGATTCGTTGAGGGCAATATGGATGATCTGCCTATACGACATGCTCGGATTCAATTACATCATCAATTCAGAATCGCGGCCAATCCGTCTACCGTGGAATGGTTGGAAAAGCTGATTCAAGAAGGTGAAATCGGACCGTTGCCAGTGGACCATGGCAAGTGCAATCCACGGGCGGCCGAACGAGGGCAGTCTGAATGGATTTATGAACCGTTTGATTTGCGTGTGTTTGATTCGCCGGTGGCGCTCATGGATGCTATCCGCGCAAAAGCGAAATTGCAGGCTGATGGAGCAGAGGGGAAGGGCCTCTCGCGTGTGCTCGCAACATATGACTGGCCGTATAAGGGGAAAGGAGAGAATCCTGACACCCAAGATTTCGGCGGACAATGGAGTGTGGAGATGTATCGGGATGGCTTGCGGTGGCATGTGGGTGCGCCCGCTGGCCATGCCCGCGGTGAGCAAGCCAATGATGATGACTATTTCTATCATCCGTGGAATTACCAGATTCCCGACACGGTGGAGGAGCGAAAGGCGTCGGGAATCGTCAAGCCCGCGTGGGCCGAGAAACCCCACACGATTGATGAAATCGGCTCGACATTCACCATCCAAGGATTTGATCTCAACTACGCAGGTGTGATTTTGGGCCCTTCAGTCACATACAATCGAGAAAAACATTGCATAGAGTTCAATCCCAAGGCGAGTGCCAGTTCGAAGGCTGTCGAAAAACGTGGTAGCAAGCGCAGCTATGCGGTGGAAAATCTCCGTAATGAGCTCAATGTGCTGCTGACCCGCGGAGTGCACGGGTTATATATCTTCGCCGTTGATCCCGCGTTGCGTGAGGAGTTGTTGCGTCGGCAGCGTGAACGGAGGTAAGTGAATTAAATTCTTTCAGCGGGAACTCAAATTCTTCACTTTTCGTGGTCTATGATTAGTAATCAAGAGACGGGATTATTTGAGGAGATAGAGTGATGGAGTTCATATTTCATGCGCACGAAGGAGTTGTGCAAAGTAATGGCAATAGCGTGAGAGTTGCTATTGATGGGCAGAATCCATTTGTTCTACCCGTTTCATGCATATACCGCATTGAGCTGAAGGAGCCACAAGGTGATGTTTCTGGGCAAGTGGTATTGGTAACACCTCCATCGGAAGGTAATCCAACCGGCCGCATTCCATTTTCTGTGGATTCTCATCAATATTCGGAAGCACAAGCCTTTGACCAAGCATTGCGATCAATGGACCATAATGTTACTGGACATATCAATCCCGTATCTGGCATATCAAATATGTCGGTATCAGACACGCCTTCAGGACAAACGAAAAAACTCGCATGGTGGATTCCGGTAATAAGCGGATTTACTGCTTTGGTTTTGGGCGTTACTCTGGGATGGGGATTTACGCAGATGCATGCTGAACATACCTTGAAGGAAGTTGTAGCGGCAAAAGACACAGAAATTGAGAGATTGAACACCTCTTTGAATTCGGTGAAGGCACAGCTGGAGTCGGCTTTGGGGCGTGATGCTGGACA
Source organism: Bifidobacterium pseudolongum subsp. pseudolongum DSM 20099 (assembly GCF_000771225.1). Classification (GTDB taxonomy): domain Bacteria; phylum Actinomycetota; class Actinomycetes; order Actinomycetales; family Bifidobacteriaceae; genus Bifidobacterium; species Bifidobacterium pseudolongum. The sequence goes on along the minus strand of NZ_JDTZ01000005.1, from coordinate 228,957 downwards.
AGGTGCCGGGGGTGATTCTGGAACTTCTGGTGATACTGAGGGTAGACCTAATGAGGAAATCTCCAATGGTGGCATCACTATGAAATTACTTGAGTCGGGGGAGAAGCCGTCTATCAGCTTTGATTCTTGCGGGGACGGATGTAGTAATGGCAAGTTTGCCCCCAAAAATCCGGATGCAGATACTAAATTCTGGGTTGCTACTGTAGAGGTTACCAATAATACGAAAAAGCCTTTAGATATCACCTGCGGATATCCGTATGAAATTATTGCCTTGAATTCTGATAATCAGCAATACACGCCAATTGATGATTTGTACGATGTTGAGGGCAACCCTGCTTGTAATGCCGAATTGCAACCAGGGACAAAAACGAAAGTGACGTACCCCTTCCAAGTTCCATTGAATGCCAAAATGATAGGCCTTGCATTCCGTGATATAGGCGATTGGAGTACCGACACGCCAGCGCAAGATAACTATGCTGTCATAATTACAGATAGCAATTACCACGTTTCGTAAGGCGGAGATGGCGATGAGCATGATCATGTGTCCTGAGTGCGGCACCCAGATTTCGAGTAGGGCGCGTTTGTGTGTGGAATGCGGATATGTGGGCGATGATCCATCGCGCCCCATCAGTGAACAGATCACGCGCGAGGTCGTGCCGACGTTCAAGATGGCAGTCGAACGTTGGGATCCGATGGCGGAGCGCAGTAACGTCGAACTGATGGATGTGGCGGCCGAGAATAACGCGAGTATTTGGAACATATTCGGCAATTGGAAACAAGTCGTCACGCTACTGCCTGCATTGGCGGAATGGGTGCAGCAGCAGGCTGCTCATGAACCGAATAAACAGTGGGTCGCTGATATTCCGGAATACTATGCGCGGCTTATCGACGAAGGCAAAATCGTACTCAAGGAAGCCAAGGATGGCAGTGGGATACTTCCGACTGCATATAATCTGGATGGCAGTTTCGCCAAACAATTCAGACTCAAGGAAGTCGATCTCAGTCCGGATATGTTGCAATCCCTGCAGCACCTCCAAACGCAGGTCGCCATCGCATCAGTGCTCGAAGAAATCAAAGGGCTGAAGGAATCCATCCAGAGCTTGCAAATCGATTTGCAGAATGACCGGTTGGCCATTGCGGATAGCGCGTGGGATAAATGGGCGCAAGCGCACATGATTCCGCGAGGTCGCGCCCGCAATGACTACCTGCGTCTTGCCATGGCCACGGCGACCGACGCGAAATGCACACTCATGCGTAACTTTGCACAGCGTAGCCTCGCACTGGGAGTGGCTGCTGGAAGTAAAACCGGTGCTGTGGAAAAGGCCCGAAAAGTCAAGCTCACAATCACGGGAGAGAATGAGCGTCTCGCTACGGAAGCGATGCAGGATCTCGTGTCCATCGCCAATATGGTCCGCATCGAATGCGAAGGCCACGTTGAATTGAATCAGTATGATGCAGCCGAGCAGAGTCTCGTGCAGTTCACCGACTTCGTGCACGCCCAACAGCTCGATAATCCCGACACTTTATTGTCAATCAACAGTTATCTTGCCAATGAGGCTGGGGGAGAGGCGGTCATTGATCAATTCCAGGAACTGGTGTCCAGCACTGCTGCGTGGAAACAGGAAGCGATTACCGCTGGCATCGTGCCCCAGATAGAATCGGTAACAGTATCTGATGAAGACGAAGTCGTCACGAGTGAGGAAATACATGAAAATCAGGAAGCGTGATACGCGTAAGCAGACTGAAACCGGCGACTCCAGCGAATCCAGCGACAAGCAGCCGCAGTGCTCCAAGTGTGGGAAGAAGCTGCCAGCCACTGATGCAAAGGGCATCTGCAAGCATTGTGAGGCTAAGGTGGAAGGCAAACGAGCGGTGATCCTCGGCGTTGCTGCGATGGTAGGGAGTGCTGCCGTGAAGTACGGTCCGAAAGTCGTGTCATCGGCGATGAGGGTGATTAAGAAGTAATTTCGCCGGCGTCCTTTTGGTTTTCCCCGACAATCGCAGACTATCACCGGCTGCAGGGCGCTCGCGTCAAGTGAGCCAACACGCGCTGACCTATCTCGCCATCTTTGGACGTTCGAGATGCCCAAAGATGGCGAGATGTGCATCATAAACGTGTACACACCGACGGGAATGCGCTTTGACTAGTCGATTGGTCGGTTTCGCGCCATTCGACGCTTTACTTACAATGGAGCACAACCGCTGCGCTCAGTGGGAGGAAACATTGACCCAGCAGTCATGTCCAGATGCGTCTCCGCGCATGTCTCCAAGCGCCGAATCAGCAGTCTCGCGCCGTTTCCGCCAGCCTCCGGCTTGGGGCACATGGGTGCTCGGCATCATCTTCCTGCTCGACGTTCCGGTGGTTCTTCTCCTGGTGTTTGTCATGTGGATGACGGCCACCGACAACGCCCCCGATATTCCACCGGGTTGCTCATTCATGGACCCGTGCCCCGCCACTCCGGGGGAGTACGCGCGTTCGCTCGTCTTCTGCCTCGGATCGATCCTGCTCTGGGTCGTCTTCGCCTACGCCATCTACCGTCTTCTGCTCGCCTGCCTCGATGCCCGCGAATCCGCAGTCTCGCGCCGCACCACGATTGTCGTCACTTCCGCGCTGATTGTGGGACTGTCGGCGGTCGTGCTGTATGTACTTGCCTGACTGGGCCCATGGCGGCCTTTTGCTTCCTGAACCGTTTTGGAGCGTCGGGCGGATCGAATGCTACGCGTACTTTTTCGCGGCGCTTCTCTCCATGCTCTACCCTGCGTACTTCGCGGTGCGCGCTCGTTATTTCGCATACGCCGACGCGCGTGCATTGGCGGCCACCGGCGAGACAGATAGCTGACCATGTGATCTTGCTCTTTTGCGACGCATGCAAAACGGAAGCAGAAGCGCAATGAAGCGGCTGCTCCATCCCGCCTCCGCGCTCAACTGATCCGGTAGTGCCCGACCAGCTCCTGTGGAAACGTGCCAAGCACATCCTCCTCGTACTGCTTTTGCTTCGCGCTCACGTGGTGGATGAGCAAGGGCAGTCCGTTTGAGTTGCGCGTGTCGGAGGCAATGCCGATGTGATTGCTGTAGACGACGATGTCTCCGCCCTGCCATGCGCCCACGTCTGTGGTGTCTGTCGTGAGATTGATCGCATGCGCGGCGAAGTACGCGTTGAGTACGGGGACACGGCGGAAATCGATATTGGCATCAGGAGTGTCAACCTCATAACGCTCGGGGTGGGCGAGTATGTCTTCATGCACGAGCGTCATCAGATCATATCCTGCTCCGCGCAGGGCGGCGCCTACGACGTCGGTGCACACGCCGTACCCGTCGTTCGGGTAGCCGGTCGCGTAATACTCGCTTTTGTATGCCGGTTTTGTGGCGATATAGGCGTGCGCGTTCTGCAGAATGTCGCTTTGGTCGTCGACGCCGTCGCCGTCCTTGTCGACTGAGCTGGTGTATGGGGCGATGCTTGGCGCTGACTGTTGCGCCGGCCTGTCTTCGTCTGCGGCTCCTACTGTGCTCCCGCATGCCGATGCCAACGTACAGGCGACGATGAGCGCGCCTATCGTGATGATTCTAGATATCTGGTGTGCCATATTTATTCAAGATATAATCAGCTGCATCAACGATAGTGGTCATTCTTGTCCCCCTTTCGTCTTGTAAAACAATCTAACGTAATATCTCGTCATGTTCCGCGTCGTCGCCCGGCCGACGCGGCACGTCAGGTCGAGGGCCGTCGCGTCAACAAGCCGGCGAGCGGAAAGTTCCACGTGGAACATGGTGAAACACAGAAGAATCACCACCGCGATTGCATGAAAGGCGGTGGAGTGGCGGGCGTGGCGTCCCGGCCACCGGGCCCCGCCCACATGCTTCCCATTTCGCACTGCTTTGCTGAAAGCCATTACTGGGGAGTGGGCGGCGAAGGGGCCAACATAGGCAATGTAAATACCAATGCAAATGCATATGACGACACAATCATCAATGACCCGTTTGAATTACTTGAGTTCGTCAACGGGCTGCGGCAGCATCAGCTGCGCGCGGGCAGGGGCGGCGACAATCCCGGGCGCAAGGATGCGCACGGCAACACCATCTACCGGTGCAATGTGCACGGCCAGTACCGTCTGCACTTCACGAGGAATGGTGCGGAGCGTGTCACGTTCCTGTCGGTGAACACGCACGGCGATCTGCTGCTGTAGCGTACGCTACCCGCACACGAGGCGATGGTGCCGTAGTTGCCGGAGCTGTAGATTGGAGTAGTTCACTCTGTGCCGCTGTGCAGGAAGTGGTAGGCTCCATGTTCGCGTAGATAGTCGCGCATGTAGGGCAGTTTGAAATCCACCTGACCCCATGCAGGCGAATAGATGACGTCTTCTTTGATCAATTGGGTGCGGTACACATTCGCGTAGTGAATATCTCGGTCGAGACGCTTGGCGATTTCCGCGGTGGCTGATGGGCCGTCATCCTGGGCCATGGCGAGCAGATATTCTTTCTGCATCGAACTTAAGCCGTCAATTTCCGGGGCATGCACCATGTCACCCAGACCGCGTTGGGCTCGCCGAATCGCTTTTTGGGTTGTTTCCATCGTGATGACGTTGCTGTTCTTCGTGTATGCCCATGCCCAGTAGCCAACCAGTTGAATCATGAATGGATAGCCTCGCGTGCTAGCTGAAAGAGTATCAAGCACCTCGTCCGACGCCTGTTTGCCGTTTGTGGTGATGATGGTTCGGAATGCATGGTGCACCTCTGGGATTGGAATGCCGGAGAGCACGGTCCGATTCGCGCGGCGTAGGAAAGTGAGCACATTGTCGTTGAGCACATCCTCGACCATGGAAGGCAGGCCGGCGAACACGAAAGCGACGTTCCGACGCTCACGGATGAGGTGCTGCATGCCGGTGGCCAACGCGCGAAGTTCTGTGATGTCAGATGCCTGCACTTCATCCAAAGTGATCAACAAGCCTCGATTCTTCTTTTCCAACACATCGAGTCGTTGGCCTGCTGCACGGCGGAATGTCAGGGCGCGTTGAGTGGGTTCGAGCGATATTCCGCCCAAAGAGGTGGAGAGTCCCACAGGGGTACCGCCTAAATCCAAGCGTACTGTGGGCAGCTCTACCGAGCGTACCTTTGTTTTGGTGTCGGTGAGTGCTTCGACGAGCCGATCAAGGAACCCCTGATCGGCTGTTTCGTCGATGACATCCCATTTCCGGTCTCGTGCAATATCTCCATATGCGTTGAGCAAAGCGGTCTTACCGATGCCGCGGGGGCCGGTCACATAAGCGAGGCGGCCCAAATCGCCCACTCCATTGTCGAGCGCCATCTCGAATTCCTCGAGATCACCCTCCCTGCCAATCAGTACAGGTGGTGTCATGCCGGCAGTGGGTTTGAACGGATTCGCCATCAGATACCTCCTCCTGAAAGTATAAAGAATGTAAAAAGTATAAAAAAGTATAACGGCGTGTTGTGGTGACAACTGGATACTATAAGGCGCTCGACTATTGTTTAACGCCAGCGATAATTCCTGTTGTTGGGCCACATTGCTAGAAACAAGAGTTCGTCACGGTAGGGGAGCCGCGGGTCAATTGCACCTGGCTCAAAACCGGCCATGCCCTTCCGCTCTCCAACTCCAGCAAACACAAGTGCGCCAGAGAGTACACACCCTTTCCAATCCTGTGCGCTCAAATCGCGCAGTCCCAACTGGACGGTCAGGGGCGCTCCACCTTTGACCCTCACCACAGCATCATGGGGTTTCGTGCAGCGCAGCGTGCCGTCAGCGGTGTGCACCAAATCGCCAATGCTTACCAACGCCAAGCAGTACCGGTGAATCATTGTGGCGGTGAACATGTCCGTAAGCCACGGGTAGACAGCACTGAGGCGGGCAATCCAATCCAACGCCTTCTGTTCCGTCGCGGCGGGTGTGATGCCCATCGCGCCGCCGTAGCCGTCGTCGATGCAGCACGCCTGCACCCAGAATCGCAGGGCGGTGAACACAGTGCGGGTTGTAAACGCATGGCCTTCCGCATCATCGCCTGGTATTCGTGGCACTCCCAGATCGCGGGCCATTACATCAACGAGCTGGCGAACCATGGTCGATCCTGTCGATCAGAGTGGTGAGCTTATGTGCAATCGCGTTGTTGGAGCGGTCCTGGCATAGCGCAATTGCCGACTCCAGCCCTTGATACGCGTATGTTTCCAAGCAAAGATGCGGCATGACCCATTGCCGCGCATAGTCGCTGCCGTGCCCAAGCGCAATGATTTCGGCCGGTGTCACCATCGCGTTGGCGGCAATCTTTACAGTCGGGCGTAGCGCAGAAAGTTGTGTAATCACTGTATTCGAATCGGCGTGCTTGCGTATCAACTTCTCGTGGCCCTCGTAGAGTTCCGGTTCCTGCGCAGCGGGAAGCCCGATCATACCTTCGGTCGGCACGTAAAACACCCGTTGCCACACTTCCGGTGCCACCAGTCGTAGATTGGAGAAACTGCCGATTGGCAGAATGACTATCGTGTCGCTCGAGTGGCATCTGTTCAATGCGAACAGTAGGCTTTCATTGACGGTGTCGAATACGTTGTCCAATACAAACACTGGCGAAGCGCGGTTGCTCAAGAATGTTTCAAGCCTCGTGAAATCACTGAAATCCACGGGGATTCCCATATGCTGTGCCGGCACTCCGGTAAGAGCGAAAGAAAGTCCGTTCGCTATGGCTGGGGCATGAGCCGTGTCGATCGCAAGCAATCGTGTCGTATCCAATGTTCGGCATAGTTGCGTCGCGAAGGCTGCGAGTTTTTCATTGTTCTTGCTGCGCTGCTTGGAGAACATGCAGCATAATGCTTGGAGATTTTGCGTCAATGCATGTTGCACGGTATCGGACTGCTGTACTTTCGTCGGCTCCATCAGCGGAGCGCTGCGGAACCGTTGATCTTCATTCGGTGTGCGCTGTGATGCTTGCTCCTCCAGCAGTATGCGGTTTTGCTGGGCAATTTGTTGCAAGCCGATCTTCAGTGCTACATTCTCCTCGAGATCCTGCAGGGCCTTGTGCCGCTCTTCTTCCTGCAGCTCGAGTTCGGCCTGTGCGTCGCGTATCTCACGATGTTTCTGCTGTAGTTCCTCGTTGAGGTCTTTCACCTGCGCTGTCAGCTGTCGTACAGTTTTGGTCTGCGTTTCCCGCTGTCCTTGAAGGATGTCGAGCTGTTCGAGCAATTCCAGCTTTTGCTGCTTGAACTCGTCTGCGAGTTCGGCAGCGGCTTGTTGCCTGAAGGAAGACATGATTGCGTCGTCCTGCTTCATCAGATTGTAGATGATTGCCGACACGTCCTCTGTATTGCTGTGGATTGTCGCTTTGAGTGCTATCTGAAGTTCGCGAAGGTCACGGGGAGACGGATTGATTCCCAGATACTGTTCGAGATTCTCTGATTTTTCAAATGCTCGTTCCAGAATGATTCCTGCATCACGCATGAGCTCGCTACTGTTCATCGCTTGCTCTTTGCGGATGTACCAGTTCACGTATGACCGTGCCATCTGCTGCATTGGTTTGATGAGCACATGAGATGTCGACTCGGGCAACTTTGGCTGGACGTATACAAGACGATCATCCTTCCCTGAACGGCTGTTGACTGTTTGTATGTCCCCGCTTTTCAGTTTGACGTGTGGGACGGTGTTTGGAGCGGTCGCACTCAACGTGAGCGTTCGATGTTGAATTGTCACCATCTCGCGATTGAGCACGGCGGCTTCTAATGTGTTGTTGTTTCCGGCGAACAGAAACAGTATCTTTTCGGTGGGGTGGCCCGAATACTGTATGCCGCGCGCGAGCATATGCGGGAGTTCCCTTGCGCTGTTTGCCGGTGTATCGATGACCTCATATAACGGGGGCACTGTGGCGTGGAGCCCGCTTTGGAAGAAGTTTACAGTTGGTCGATCAGGGCGGTCATAGTTCGGGGTCCATTGCAGGAACCGAAAATCCGACAGGCCTGTGGCCATGATTCGGAAGAAGTTGGGATTGTAGAGAGTTTTAGGGTTGTCCGCTCGCGGAGTGCTGGAGCGCTCCCACCAGTTTTCGTATGCCACCCATTTGTAGTGCCCATTACCCTCAGCATCGGTCACATAATCGATGATGCGGAGAAACTGCCCGTCACCGTTGTTGTTCCGGATGAATAATCCCCAAGACCTTCGGTATTTGTTGGACTGCTGTACCATCTGTGTGCTCCCTGAATGTGTTGATGATTTTATCGGTGTGCGGAACGTATTCGGGCGATTGAGACGCTGGGCGGCGTGCCGTGGCGAGCCGGAAGATTTGTTCTCGCCAGTGCTATGTCGTAATGCTTGTTGATTGCCTGCCGTAGCACCTGCTGCAATATCGGTGCAGATGGCGGCACAATGGGATTGGTCTCCATTGGTGACTCGAGCGGTGAGAGTGCAGGAGGATCCGCAAGCGTGAGCCCCGACGGGTGGTCGTGTGAAAGCATGTAGGCGCTCCACGGCAAGTACCTGCTTGCGCGGAGAAAACAGCATGAGCCCTCGATCTGCGAACTCAAACGCCGTACGGGGGCGAATCCCAGAAAGGCGGCCAGCCGTGAGTGTGGCAACGCATGGGGTATCGCGTGCATGTCAAGTGTGGCGGCCATTGGCGCAGCGTCAGGCTGAATGAACGGCGTTTGATAGATCTGTGGACTGTGCGAGAAGAGCGGCTCATCGATGCCATTTGACCGCAGTTGCGGTGGCCATATTGGTACGGGGTCAAAGTCCAGACTCGTTAGGCGGAAGTTGTGCGCCGCAAGCCAGAATTCGGCATCCTGCCGGTTGGGGGAATCCCCGAGTATGACTATGCGTACCACGAGCAGGTTGCCTCGAGCGGTTTCGATTTCGCCTACTTTTTCTGCAATGTTGAAAATCTCGTCCAGCTTCTGCGAGGTCTTGGGATGCACCACGGCGTAATGGTCGAATCCGGACTTCACCGCTGCGCCGAACGTGAGCCTGCGTCCTCCGTGCGTACCGAACTCTGCGGTGAATATGAACAGTTGCTCGCCATTTTCGGGAGCGCCCACATTGCGCTGCCATTGCTCCGGTACGGTGATGCGGTGTGTGAGACGGAATGTTGGGTTCGCGAGGCGAATGGTGTGTTTGCGGTCGGCCACGAGTTCGGCAAGGTCGTAAGGGACTCCATCCACGGTAATCGCTGCGCGATCCTCGCGCAGTTCGGTTTCGAGATCATGCCCAAACGACCGGCGGCGTACGGAAAGTTCCAGATGGAACATAGAGGAGTCGCGATCTCGATTCCGCCGCAGGAACATGGGCAAAGCCGGCGGTTCGGTGCGTGGGTCGGCGCCAATACCTGCTTGGTACCGCTCGCAGAATCTGGCCACGGGGTCATTCTTGGCATGACGGAAGTGTGCGCGCACGCTTCGGCTACCGGGTTTGCCGCTGGCGCTGGTCGCGTGGTGAAAGTGGACGGGCCGGTCGCATGAAGGGCAGTGGAATCGCGCAGCGGCGGGGATATCGCCTTGGAATTTGCGCGCCACTTCCTCGGCGGTCACCATGCGTACCGGGGTCATGGGAATGAATTGTCGTGCAGTGTCCATGAGTCCCCCACTTCATCTCCCTTGCCGGTGTAGTTGCATTGTACGCGATGTCGGCAGGCGACCGCCATCAGCGCTCATTCCTGTGCATCTCGGCTGGGCGGGAGCATTTTCTGGAGTGGCGCTGAGTATCATCCTTGGCGTTAAGCCGTTGATACATGCCCCTGCCGTGGAAAATGCTCCTTCTCAGCCACATTCGCACTCACCCACATTGCCCCTCGCCATCTTTTCTACGATACTGCACTCAGAAGCATCAAAGAGGAGGCTGATATGGCGGGGAAAGTGACCCAACAGGGGATTCCGGAAGCAGACGCGGGCCGCCCCGCCTACCCATCGCTCTCGCAGCAGGACATCGAAGAGTTGTTTGAACCGCAGGTGCTCGTACAAGCTCTGGTGGTACTGGCATAATCTGAGGGCTTCCCCGGACGTCCGCCTCAGCGAAGACGAACGGCACGTTGTGCCCAAAACGCAGCGGGGCCCGCATGCCAACAGACATGCAGGCCCCGCTCGCGCACAGGCGTTATGCGCGCACACCGCGCATCACACCGTGCACGGTGCAGTGGTGCCGTAGTTGCCGGAGTTGTCGGTCACGACCACGCTCGCGCCGGTCGCGGTGTAGTTCTGCCCGGAGACGCCGTTCTTGTTGTCCCACTGGCCCGATCAGTTCGTGAAGACGAACCCGATCGGCCTGCCGTCCGGATTCTCGATTGCGTACGAGACGTACCCGCTGCACGCCGCGGTCATCTTGACGTCCGGGACCATGGTCCAAGTGCCGCCGTCGGCGAAACGCCAGTGCAGATATGTCGAGTCCGCGCCGAACTTCGTGCTCGGGTAGTAGACCGTGGTCGTGGAGTCCGGGGTCGGATCCGGGTCCGGGGCGGGCGCAGTGCCGATGTTGACGAAGACGCTCACCTTGCCGCTCTTCACGGAGCCTGCGGTGATCTTCTTGTTGGCGACGGTGATGGTGTCGCCGTTGACCTGATTGGTGTAGGTGCCGTCGTCGAGTGCGGTGTCGAGGCCGGCGAGGTTCTTGTCGCCGTCCATGTTGACCACGACCACGCCGTCGTTCGCGTTGCTGCCATCGGACTTGTACCGTTCGATCATCAGGCAGTTCTCGGCCTGGCAATTGCGCAGATACTCGGCGTTGCCTTCCATCGCGTTGCGGAACTTGTTGACCCACTTGACTTCCGGGCTCTTCCACTCGTTGTCGCCGGCGTCGCCGAGCTGTGACTGTTCCGCGAACTGCGCGTTCGCGCCGCCGGAGCCGACCGGGCGGTTGAAGAAGAGCGCCGCGCCGCTCGCACGGGCGCCGATGACGCCCCAGCCCATGCGGATCTGCCAGTCGGTCATGCCGGTGGACTGCCTATCGCCATTTGCGTAGGTGTCATGCGACTCGACCCAGGTGACGAGCTGGTCGTCCTGCACTCCCTGCCCCTGCAGATTGCTCAGATTGCCGGCGTTGAGATTCTTGCTGTTGAGCGCGCTGCGTAGTGCGCCGCCGTTGCTCGAGTACTTTTCAAAGAGCGCGGGGTAGGCGGCCACATTGAGACCGGCGTCGCCCTGCAGGACCTCGCCGTACTGGTATTGGGCGCCGTTGTCGAGGATTGTGTCGAAGTACGGGGGAATGCGTGCCGAACTCGTCAGGCAGTTCGATGTGCTTGGCGGCATCGTAGCGGAGACCATCCACGCCGTCGGCCACGGCCTGCTTGAGGAATCCTTGCATGCGGTTGCCGACTTCTTGGTTCTCGGTGTTGAGATCCCACAGGCCGAGCAGGTGGCAGTGGGTCACCTGCCAACGATTGCCGTAATTGATTGCGGTGCCGTTATCCCCGCATCCTCCTTCGGATTTGGTGTGGAATAGGCTTGTGTTTTTCCAGCTGGATTCGATTGCGTTTCAGTCGGAGCTGAAGTGGCTGATCACGGCGTCCACAATCACGCGGATGCCGTATTTGTGCGCTTCGGCGGTCATGGCCTTGAGGTCGTCTTCGGAACCGACGACCGAATTGCTGATCGAGGTACCGGCCGGCTGGTAGACGTAATACCGGTTCTCGGTGAACTGCTTTCCCTGTATGGGGCCCTTGATGACGCTGATCGGCGAGGTCTGGATCGACGTGTAGACCGCGTCCGCGATCTCGGCCATGTGTTCCTTCATTGTGTTGAACGACCACATCCACGCGTGCAGGATCGAACCATAGTTCATTTCCTTGGCCAGGCCGTTCTGGGTGCGCGCGGCTTCGCACTGCGCGTTGCCGAGCGTGCGGTCGTAGCTCGTGGTGGTGGTCGCCTGCGCGCTGGATGCACCGATGGCGAGGCCGCCGATGAGTGTCGCTGCGGCTGCGATGCCGGCGGCTGTCTTGGTGATGAATCCGCTCATCGTCGAGCGACGATTGGCTCCGGTGCGCAGACCGGTGCCTTTAGACAGGGGTGTCATGTCCGCTGTCTCCTTTTCTTTGAAGGGATCTTCGGTTGTGCGCCGCGCGGTGCGGCGCTGCGGTCCTGCCCGCTGGATGGGGGGGGGGGTGCGCCGTCGGATCAGGTGCCTTCCTTAGGGCGAAGCGATGGTGCTTCGGTGCGCAATCATTGTGCAACCGTTTGCGGAAACATCCTGTGCAGTGATTTGGAATCTTATGTGAAATGCAGCCGTAAAAGGTTCTGCGAATTAGATTAAAGACAACGTAGTCATCGCATTTCGGTCGTTATGTCAGAAGAGGAACAGTGGAGTAGGGCCGCTGCGTGCCAAGTTTTGAGCCAGCCGAATAATGCATGTTTCGAGCCGAAGGTGTAAGAAACGAACATGCAGCGTGGGTAAAACCACCACTATGAAAGACATCGTTTGCAAAAAGATGGTGGTTGTGTCGTCTTTGGACGACACAACCACTGCATACGGGTATTGCAATCGAGGAGCGGACGGCTTTACGCGCTGAGTCCCTCTGCAACCTGTTGCCTGGCGAGCTTCTCGGCTTGCTCCTGCAGCGCCTCCATTTCGGCCTTCCGCTGTTCGAGCATCTTGGCCAACGCTTCTTCGCGCTCCTTGGCTTTCGTACGCTTGCCCGCCATACCGGTGCGCACATCGTCCATCGCTGTCTTCAGCTCCTGCGCACGGCCTTCGAAATTCTCGGCGAGCTGCGGCTTGTAGTCGAGCAGCCCTTCCATGCCTTCGATATATGCGGCAAGCATGTTGCGCGCCTCGAAAGCGGTGGCGTTGCCGACTGACTCCTTGTATACCTCGCGCGCTTCGTCGAGGCGCTTCACAAGTGCGGCGCGCGAAGATGCGAGCTTTTCCGCCTGCGCCATGTTCAGCGCGGGCGTGGTGCCCGGCACTTCGCCCACCAGGGTGACGTTCTGTGTGTTCTGCTCGCACGCCATGGTGGAGCTGCCCGCCAGTTCCCACCATGTGAGGCCGCCCACTGCGATCACCCCTGCCGTGACCGCCGCGACAACGGTCATCATTGTGCCACGCGTGTTTTTGTCTGTGTTCCCAAGCATGATTCCGCCTCCTCGCCGAGTCTTGCTTCAACCCCCGCTCTTGGCTCACACTGTACCGCTGGCGCATGGGAAAGGCCCCGGCGTGTTCACGCCAGGGCCTTGGAAAATCCTGTGGATCGTGGGTCAGTCGATCAGGTGCGAACGCATGAACCACTGGAACTGCTCGAGCTTGAGCACGTGGTCCTGCACGATGTTGGAGCTGATCACGTCAAGGTCGTCGAGCTCCTTGATCGCCTCACGGTCGTCCTTGATGAACGAATCGTAGTAGGCGTCGAGCGCGCGCAGGTATTCGAGCGTGTTCTGGCGGCCTTCGAGTTCGAACTTCGGCCAGGTGCGGAAGCGCACGATGTCGTCGGGGCGGCCGCTCGGCGAGCCGCCGAGTGCGGCGATGCGTTCCGCGGTCTCGTCGGCCATCGCGAGCACTTCGTCGACCTGCGGGTCGAGCATCTCGTGCACGGCGATGAAATTCGGGCCCGCCACGTTCCAATGCGCGTGCTTGAGCACGAGCGCCGCCTCCTGCTCCTGGCTCAGACGTTCCTGCAGAATGCCAATGACCTTTTCCGAAGTCGCCTCATCGAGCCCCGGGATGATGAATGAGAGTGTCATGTGCGTGTCCTTTCGTAGTGACTGATATATGTCTTGTCTCGAGCTTACGTGCGGCGGCGGAGAGTTTCCTGACCGTGAGCTGACAGCCTAACGGTATGTCAGTCTTCGGCCTTGGCGGTGGTTTGCGCGGGCTCCGGATTCGGGGACTGCTTGCGCACCTCGATCGTCTCGATGCGGCGGCCGTCCACCTTGGTCACGGTCATCGTGTAGCCGTCGTCCGAGGTGTAGGAATCGCCGACTTCGCCCATCTTGCCGGTATGGGCCAGGAAGTAGCCGGCCACCGTCTCGTACGGGCCATCGGGCAGTTCGATGCCGGTCAGGTCGTCGAAGTCCTCGATCGTCATGCCGCCGTCCACGCTTGCGGCGCCATTGACGAACACATTGGCCGGTTCGGCGCCCTTCGACCTCTCTTCGGGCAGGTCGTATTCGTCGCGGATGTCGCCCACAAGCTCCTCGGTCATGTCTTCGAGCGTCACAATGCCGTCGGTGCCGCCGTATTCGTCGATGACCGTGGCCAGATGGATGCCGCGTTTGCGCAGCAGCGCCAGGCTCGGCAGCAGCTTGGAAGTGCCCGGCAGCGAGATGCCGTCGCGCACCACGTCGGCCACGGTCATGCCGTCCGGGTTCTGCACGTCGAGCAGGTCGCGCACGTGCACGAAGCCGAGAATGTCGTCGAAATCCTTGCCGGAGACAGGGTAGCGCGAATAGGGCATGTCGCGCACGAACGCGGCGGCCTCGCGCAGCGGCATGTTCGCGTTCAGGAACGCGACATCGGCGCGCGGGCGCATGACCTCGGCCACAATCGTCTCGGAGGCATCGAACACGTCGTCGAGGATGGTGCGCTCGTCGTTGGAGAGGTTCGAGTTCGAGCTGACGAGCACGCGGAGCTCTTCGTCGGTAACCTCCGACTCGGTCTCGTTCGGGTCGAAGCCCAGCAGGCGCACAATGCCGTTGGTGTTCTTGCCGATGAGCCAGATGATCGGCTTGCAGATCTTGGCGAACGCGGAAATCGCCGGCACCACGGCGCGGGCGATCTGTTCGTTGCGTTGCATGGCGATGCGCTTCGGCACCATTTCGGAGATCACGATCGAGCAGTACGAGATGATCAGCGTGAGCACGATGGTGGTCAGCGGTGCGGCCACGTTGCTTGGTACGCCCCAGCCTTCCACGACCGGTACGATGAACGGCGAGATCGAGGATTCGCCGAACGATGCGGAAAGGAAGCCGGAGAGCGTGACGCCGATCTGTACGGTGGAGAGGAATGTATTTGGGTCGCGGGCGATTTGTGCGACGCGGGCGCCGCGCGCGTCTTCCTGTTCCATTTGGTCGATCTGGGAACCGCGCAGCGAGACGAGCGCAAGCTCCGTGCCGGCGAACACCGCGCCAAGCAAGAGGAATACGAAGATGAGCAGAATGTTCAAACCTAAAGACATGCCTCAAGCGTAGGGCATTGGCAGGGCAATTATGAGGTTGGGGTGTATCTGCGATTGTGGGGTGGGCCTTCTTGAGGCCAACGCCTTTGAATACGACATTGCGCCATTGTGTGTTGTATTTTTCTTAGCCTATGAAGGTTTGTGGCGGAGGATGCCCACCCCACAATCGCAGATATCGATCTCGCGTATCCACATATCCACAATTGGTGCGGGGCCGTTGGCGTGGAGGTGGGTCCTGTGCTTGGGTTGCGGGTATGGGCGAATCGAAACAAAGCGGGGAGTTGCGGCGCATACGCCGTGAAGTGCTTCAGGAATGCTCCGTGCAACAAGCTAGGATGCACACGCCACCGGTGTTCTGCCGCATGACGGCATTGGCATTGTTGGCGATCGAACGCCCTCGCATGCCCGGGCGCGATGGGATGCGCCTTGAACGTGTGATAGCCACCGCGAATGAGCATCATGGCCTTGCTGGCATCCGTGATGTGCGGTGGGCGGGGGTGATCCAAACACAGATAGTGGATAATACGGTGTGTTGCACATCGCCGGAATGTACGTGGGTGATGATGGCGCGGGTATTGAGTCCGGCGGAACTTGTGGTGCTCGCTGACAGCATGATGCGGCGCGATCCGTGGCTCAAGCGCACCTCGGTCGAACGCCTTGAAACATATCTCGATCGGCTGGGTGAGTGCCCGGTCAAGGTCTGGAGGCTGCGGGCCTGTAGGCGTGCATTGCGTCTGGTGCGTGAGAATACGGATTCCTCAATGGAGAGCCGTGTTCGTCTGGTGTTGGAAAGCTATGGTCTGGGAGTGCCGGAGGTGAACCATCCGGTGGTGAACCCGCACACCGGCCGCTTCATGTATTTGGATATGGCGTATGTCGATCTGAAGATCGCCATTGAATATGATGGCCAATTCCATGCGGACCAATGGGAGGCCGACGTGCATCGACGCCGCCTTCTCGACGAGTTGGGTTGGGATGTCGTCCAAGTGACCGCTGCCGATATGCGCACGGAAGGCGACCGGCATGCCTTGGCGTTGAGGGTCGCGCAGCATGTCAGCCTGAGGTTGGGGCGGAGGGTGCGCGTGCGGGTGCCTCTTTCGGTCGGGCAGCTCATGGATGGGCGGCGCCGCGTTGAACCACGTTGGGCGCTCGCCGGTTGATGTAACTTCGATTGTGGGGCGCTTTCCTAGGGAATCGATATCCTTAATTGCGACACTCTGATATCAGGTGTTGTATATTTTTTAGCCTATGAAGGTTTGTGGCGGAGGGCGCCCACCCCGCAATCGCGAATACCGCGCCGCTAGAAGCTGAGCACCTCCACAAGGCCGGATTCCAAGCGGTAGCGGGCGCCCACAATCATGAGCTTTTCCTGCGCGAGCGCTTCGCGGATCACGTCCGAGTGCGTCACGAGATACTCGATGGTGCGCGCGATATGCACCTGCTCATATTCGTCGGGGGAATCGAGCCCGGCCATCTGCGCCTGCCAGACCGAAAGCCCCGCATTTTTGAGGAATTCGGAGTCGGAGGCCATGATCACGTCGTCCAGGTTCTCCATGAGTTGTTCGCGTGTCATCGGCGTGCTGCCTTGTGATTCGGCCTGAAGCTTGGTGATGAGCGCCTCGAGCTCATCGGCGCCCTTCTGCACGGCGGCGCAATGCTGGTGCCCCAGCACCACAAGCAGGCTCACATGCAGCCCGGTCACCGCGTACTCAAGCGATTGCAGCACGGCGGGGTCGATCATCTGGCCGGCGGTGCGCACGGTGAACATGTCGCCAAGCCCCGCGTCGAAAATGATCTCCGGTGGCACGCGTGAATCCGAGCAGCTGAACACCACGGCGTCTGGGTTCTGCGTGTCGATGAGCGATTCGCGCGTCTCCTTGTCTTGCCACGGATGTTCGGCCTTGCCTTCCGCGAAGCGCCGGTTGCCCGCGAGCATGCGGCTCCAGGTGCTGTTCGCGGTGGTCTCTTCGGTGCTTTCGGTCATGGTGACTCCTCTGGTTGCTGCGGCTCATGCGTTAAGGTAAATCATAGAAGCTTTTGAATACAGCGCGCTTTTCGATGCGCGCAATCACGAGGAGGTGGCGATGGCCGACCGCAAAAGGGCAAAGCGCCCCTCGATTTTTGAGGTGGCGAAACTTGCTGGCGTGAGTCATCAGACCGTCTCGCGCGTCATCAACGATTCCCCCAATGTCTCCGCGGCCACGCGAGGGAAGGTGGAGCGCGCAATCGCGGAGCTTGGCTACCGCCCCAGCAATTCCGCCCGCGCGCTGGCCTCGAACCGCACGCGCACGATCGGCATGATCGCCGGCGGCCAGCGCTTCTATGGCCCGGTGACGGCGCTGTCCTCGATCGAGGCCACGGCCCGTGCCCACACGATGTTCGTCTCGGTGGCGATGGTCCATGAGGCGGAGTGCACCCAGCAGGAGTTTGACGACCTGTGTGGCATGTTCATGCAGCAGGGTGTGGACGCGTTTATTTTCCTGACCCCCACGGATGAGATGTTTCAAGTGGCGTGCCGTGCGAAGGTGACGCAGCCGTGCGTGATCATCACGTCCACGCATGGTGCCGTGAGCGTGGGCGAAGGCATGCGCATGCTCAACGCGCGCCACCGTCGCCGCGTTTCGTTTGTAGGCGTGGACCAGTGGGGTGGCATGGCTTCCGTGATGCGGCTGATCCGCAAATACGGCCACCGCAATGTGCTGTTCTTCGCCGGACCCAACCAGTGGCGCGACGCCCATACGCGACTGGTGGCTTGGAACAAACTGTGCGCGGAGAACAAGGTGAATTCGGTGACGGTGCAGTGCGGCGACTGGGAGTCGGCCGACGCGTACCGCCGCATGAACCATATCCTCGACAACATCGGCTCGAACGGTGGCCGCCTGCCCACATGCGCGGTGTGCTCGAACGACGTGATGGCGATCGGCGTGATCCGCGCGCTGCTCGAGCATGGCGTGCGTGTGCCCGATGACATCAGCGTGACCGGTTTCGACGATATTCCCGGCGTGAGCAACCTGTATCCGCCGTTGACCACGGTGCGCCAGGATTTCGATGATTTGGGCGTGATGGCCATGAAGGAGGCGCTCTTCTTAATGGGCGACAGCGACGAGCCCGGCTATCCGGCTTCGCACCACGGCGTGGGGTTGGTCTCCGCCGACCTGATCATACGGCAGTCGGTGCGTACGGCGTCACGGTGCTGACATGCGAAAGTGGGGGGTCCGTGGACCACGGACCCCCCACTGGGTATTCACTGCATCATATTCATTTGGCGTGTTCGTCTGTGTTGCCTGACTGTGGCGCCTCCTTCGTGTTCCAGCCGAGCACCGCGTTCACCGCGCAGTACCCGGTGACGATGATGAGGCAGATGCTGAAGATGACATTCGACCAGCTGAAGAGCTCGCCCGCGTTGTTCGCCTCCACACAAGTCTGGACGAGCCAGATCGCGCAGGCCACTGCGGTGAGTGCGTAGAGCCGGGCGCGTGCCGCCGATGTGATGTTCATGATATGCCTCTTTCGTTGATGATGTGGTGGTTCAGCTCTTCTTGCGCTTGGAGAGGATGTCCACGGCCACAGCGCCTAGGAGCACGAGGCCCTTGATCGTCTTCACCACTGCGGTGTCGACGCCCATGATGGACAGGCCCTGGTTGATCACGCCCATGACGAGTGCACCGACCACAGCGCCCGGGATGGTGCCGACGCCGCCGGTGACCGCCGTGCCGCCGATGAAGCAGGCCGCGATGGCGTCCATTTCGAATTCCATGCCGGCCTGTGCGGTGGCGGAGGAAAGTCGCGAGAGCACGCAGACCGCGGCGATGGCCGAAAGGAATCCCATGTGCACGAAGAGAGTGAAGTCGACGCGCTTGGTGTTGATGCCCGAGAGGATGGCCGCCTTGCGGTTGCCGCCCACCGCGTACACATGACGTCCGAACACCGTGCGGGTGAGGATGAAGTTGTAGACGAAGACGAGCACGCCCAGAATGACGAGCATGATCGGGATGCCGCCTTGGTCGGCGTTGCCGGAGAGGGCCAGCAGGTAGGTGACGAAGCCGATGAGCAGCGTGGCGATGACGATCTTGGTCACGGTGAGCGCCATGGGCTCAGGCGTGAGACCGGCCTTGGCCACCTTGCCGCGGCGGCGCAGCTGGCTCCATGCGAAGAGCGCGATGCATGCGATGCCGACCACGATGGTCAAGCCGTCGAACGGACCCCACCACCCAAGCAGCTGCGGCAGGTAGTTGCGGGCGATGCCGCGGAACTCCGGCGAGGTGATCGGCACGGATTCACCGACGATCACGGTGGCGAGGCCGCGGAAGATGAGCATGCCGGCCAGTGTGGTGATGAAGCCGGGGATGCCCACATAGGCCACCCAGAAGCCCTGCCAGCAGCCGATGATCAGGCCGACGACGAGCGAGATGAGGATCGCGAGCATCCAGTTGACGCCCTGCCGTTCCATCAATATGGCGCACACACCGCCGACGAAGGCCACGATCGAGCCGACCGACAAATCGATATGCGTGGCGATGATGACCATGACCATGCCGATGGCGAGGATGATCACGTAGGCGTTCTGCTGGATGAGCGAGACGAAGCTGTTGGGCTTGAGCAGCACGCCCTTGGTGAGGAATTCGAAGACGAGCACGATGACGACGAGCGCGCCGACGATGCCGTATTGCTTCGAGTTGTTCGCGAGCGTAGCGAGGACGCCGTCGCTCTTCTTCTTTGCTGGGGCTGCATTGACGGTGCTCATGATGCAACCACCTCCTTCTCCTTGGTCATGCCTTTCATGAGATATTCCTGGGTGAACCCGTTCTTGCGCACATCATCGGTGACGACGCCCTGACTGACGGTGTAGATGCGGTCGCAGATGCCGATGAGTTCCGGTAGCTCCGACGAGATGACGATCACGGCCTTGCCGGCGTCGGCCAGCTGGTTGATGATCTCGTAGATCTCGTATTTCGCGCCGACGTCGATGCCTCGCGTCGGCTCGTCGAGAATCAGGATGTCCGGGTCGGAGATGACCCATTTCGCAAGCACAACCTTCTGCTGGTTGCCGCCGGAGAGTGTGCCGACGTTCACATCGATGCTGTTGCACTTGATGCGGAAGTCCCGGCGGTATTCCTCGACTTCGCGCTGCTCGATGTTGTCGTTCATGATCCCGTGCGAGCTCATCTTTTCGAGCGATGCCAGCGAGGCGTTCTCTCGGATGTTCTGCAGCAGGTTCAGCCCGTACACCTTGCGGTCCTCGGTGGCGTAGGCCAGCCCCGCGTTGATCGCGGACTGCACGTTGGGCAGGTTCACTTCCTTGCCCTTGACAAACACCTTGCCCGAGATCCTGGAGCCGTACGAGTGCCCGAAGAGGCTCATCGCCATCTCGGTGCGCCCCGCGCCCATGAGCCCCGCAAGGCCCACGATTTCACCGGAATGCACGTTGATGTTGGCATGATCCACCACGACCCGGTTCTGGTCGAGCGGGTGGTGCACGGTCCAGTCCTCGAGGCGCAGGTACTCCTCGCCGGGCTCGTTGGACTCATGCTTCGGGTAGAGGTTGGTGAGCGAGCGCCCCACCATCTTGCGGATCAGTTCGTCCTGGTCCAGCGGCGTCTCCGGGGTGACGAACATCGTGCCCACTGTCGCGCCGTCGCGGATGATTGTCACATTGTCTGCGATGGCGGCGATCTCGTTGAGTTTGTGGCTGATGATGATGCTCGTCACGCCTTGCTCGTCGCGCAGCTGGCGCACCAGGTCGAGCAGGTGGGCGGAGTCCTCGTCGTTGAGTGCGGCGGTCGGCTCGTCGAGGATCAGCAGTTTGACGTTCTTCGACAACGCCTTGGCGATTTCCACGAGCTGCTGCTTGCCCACGCCGATGTCCATGATCTTGGTGTCCGGGTTCTCCGGCAGACCCACGCGCTTGAGCAGCTCGGCCGCCTTGGCGCGAGTCTCGTCCCAGTTGATCACGCCGCCCTTCGCCTGTTCATTGCCGATGAAGATGTTCTCGGCGATCGAAAGGAACGGGCTGAGCGCGAGCTCCTGGTGGATGATGACGATGCCGTCGGCTTCGGAATCCTTGATGGTGCGGTACTTGCACTCCTTGCCGTCGAAGGTGATGGTGCCTGAATACGAGCCGTACGGGTAGACGCCCGAAAGCACGTTCATCAGGGTGGACTTGCCTGCGCCGTTTTCGCCGCAGATCGCATGTATCTCGCCGCGTTCCACCGACAGATTGACGCCGGAGAGCGCTTTGACCGGACCGAAGGTCTTGACGATGTTGTTCATCGTCAGAATCGTGCTGTTGTCTGCCATGACGATCCTTTCCCTCAGACGCGCCGCCCGCTAGCGGATGGCCTCGCCCTTGGTGAGCTTGTCGAAGCGTTCCTGCGTGAGGTACTTCGCCTTGACGAGGTCGTCGAGGTTCTCAACGGTGATGTTCTGCGGGTCGAGCAGCTTGGAGGGCACGTCGACGTTGTTGTTGTTGAATTCGCCGTTGATGCCGGTGACCTTCTTGCCTTCGGCGATCTCGATGATCATGTCGTACACCGCGTCGGCCAGTTCGTCCACGTTCTTGAAAACCGTCTCGCCCTGCTTGCCCGCGGCGATGTTCGACACCGCGATCTCCATGGCGTCCTGTCCGGTGATCGGCGGCCAGGATTCGGTGCCCGGCTTCATGTCCGGACGCTTGGCCTCGATCGCGTTGATCACGCCCTGCGCAATGCCGTCGTACGGGGTGAGCACCGCGTCGAGTTTCCTGCCGCTCGCATAGGTGGAATCGAGGATCGACTCCATATCTTTCTGCGCCTGTTCGGTCTTCCACGACTGCACCGAGATCTTCTGCCAATCGTCGACGGTGAAGTCCTTGGTCACGCCGCCGCCGTGGTTGGACGGGCAGACGAGCACGCCCTTTTCGAAGTACGGCTGCAGGATGTCCCACGCGCCCTTGAAGAAGTATTTGGCGTTGTTGTCGTCGGGCGACCCGGTGAACAGCTCCATGTTGAACGGTCCCTTTTCGCCGTCGTTGAGGCCCAGCTGGTCGACGAGGTATTCGGCCTCCAGCTTGCCCACCTGCTCGAGCTGGAATGTGGCGTAGTAGTCCACGGCGTCGGTGTTCATGATCAGGCGGTCGTAGGCGATCACCGTGGCGCCGGCGTCTCGCGCCTTCTCCACGGCGGGGCCAACGGCGGAGCCGTCCTTGGATGCGACGACGAGGATCTTGGCGCCTTGGTTCACCATGTTCTCGATGTCCGCGTTCTGCTGCGCGGGCTTGTCGTCCGCATAGTTGAGAACCACGTTGTAGCCGGCGTCCTCAAGCTTGTTCTTGAGGTTGTTGCCGTCTTTGTTCCAGCGTTCCTCGGACTTGGTTGGCATCGAAATGCCGATTGTCGCGCCTTTCTCGAGTTTCTGGGTGCCACCGGTCTGCTCGAATCCGGAACGGGTGGATCCGCATGCGCTCAAACCGGCGCATATCGCCAGACTGCTGATGAAGGCTGCTATCTTGGTGATGCGTTTCATCTGCTCCATCTCCTTCGACGGAATGTACAGCGTCTCTGCCGCGATCTCGATGAGATCTACAGTCAGGATACGCCCTTGTGTTAAGTTGTCAAACTCAACACGGCGTGTTTTTTGATACTGAGTTCATGTTCTGAACTCAGTACGGGGATTTTCTGCACATTTTCCATGATTTTCGTGTATCCAAGACTGATTTCCCGCGCGCGCCCTTTATGCTGGTGTGTATGGCAGGACGATTCTCGAAGAGGAAGCTGGGCTCGCAGAGCTCGCTGCGTGAGGCGAACCGCGCCAACCTATTGGAATCGATCCATAAGTTCGGCGCGATGACACAGGTGGAGCTCGCCGAGATCATGGGCGTCTCCACCGCCACGATCTCCGCGCTCGTGCACCAGCTGTCCGACGAAGGCCAGCTCGAGACGCACGGCACCGTGCGCAACGGGAGGCGCGCGCAACTCGTCACGCTCGCGCGCCACAACGGCCTGGTCGCCGGCGTGCACATCACGCGCCGGGGCCTGCGCGTCGTGCTGTGCGACGACACGCGCACGCCGTACATGGAGCACCATTACCCGCTCGCGCGCAACCACATGCCCGACACGACGCTCGACATCGCGGCGCGCATGATCCGCGAATCGCTTGAACAGATGGACGCCGGGGCCGACGAACTGCTCGCGATAGGCGTGGCGTTGGGCGCGCCGGTCGACAAACGCACGCGCATGCTCGCGGTTCCCGGCCTGCTGCCCGGCTGGGGGGACGTGGACATCGCCGCGGTGTTCCGCGGCATGTTCGACGTGCCGGTGATCGTGGACAACGACGCGAACATGAGCGCGTTCTGCGAGGCGCGCGTGGGTGCGGGCGGCGGCATCGAGGATTTTGTGTACGTGAACGCGAGCGACGGCGTGGGTTCCGGCATTGTGCGCGGTGGCGAGGTGCACCACGGCGTGACCGGCCTCGCCGGCGAGATCGGCCACATCCAGGTGGACCCCTTGGGCGCCATATGCCAATGCGGCAACCGTGGCTGCCTCAATACGATCGTGGACGAGCAGCGGCTGACGTCGCTGCTTGCGGTGACCCACGGGGACCTCACACTCAACGATCTGGTCTTGAAGGCGAATGAGGGCGATCCCGGCTGCCGGCGTGTGATCGCCGACGCCGCGGTGCGCATCGGCAATGTGGTATCCACGCTGTGCATTTCGGTCGACCCCGAGCTCGTGGTGGTCGGCGGCGAACTTGCGCAGGCGGGCGAGGTGTTCCTCGACCCGTTCCGTGAGGCGTTGCAGCGGCTGCTCTTCCCCGATGCGTTGACACCGATCGCGGTGCTCGAAGCGAAACTGCCGAAGATCAATGGGGCGTTGGGAGCGGGCATCATGGCGATGGAGAACGTGGAACGGGCGGCCCTCAATGGCGGCCGTTCCCAGAAGGGCAAGCAGGGGGAAGGCAATGAGCCATCAGTCAACGTTGATTGAACTGCGCGAGGTCTCGAAACGCTACGGGAACGTGGAGGCGCTGCGCGACGTCGACCTTGTGGTGCAGACGCGGCAGATCGTGGCCGTGGTCGGCGACAACGGCGCTGGAAAATCCACGCTCGTGCACGTGCTGGCCGGGCTTGTGCAGCCAGACGCCGGCAGCATCGCGGTGCGCGGCGAGACGGTGCGGCTCGACAGCGTGGCCAAGGCAGCGGAACTGGGCATAGCGTCGGCGTTTCAACAGCCGCAGTTCTGCGAGAACCTCGACGTCTCCGCGAACATCTTCCTGGGGCGCGAGATGCGCCAAGGGCTTTCGGTGCGCGACGACGCGGGCATGTACGCCAAGGCGCGCGAAGTGCTCAACACACTGTCCACACCGGTGCGCGCGGGGCAGAGCATCGCCTCGCTTTCGGGCGGCCAGCGGCAGACCGTGGCCATCGCGCGCACACTGCTCAACAATCCCAGTCTGATTGTGCTCGACGAGCCTACGGCCTCGCTTTCGGTGACGCAGACGGCCGAAGTGCTCGATTACATTGTGCGGCTGCGGTCGGCCGAACGCAGCGTGATCATGGTCTGCCACGACCTGCCGAACGTGTTCGCGATAGCCGACCGCATCGTCGTCATGCGGCACGGTGCGGTGTGCGCTGTGCACGCCACCGCCGACACCACGTACGAAGAAGTGATCGCGGAGATCTCGGGCGTGAGCAAAGGCGCGGTGGCCACCCGCATGCGCGCACGGGCCTCACGGGCGCGCATGCCGCGCTCGGGCGAGGCGGAATAGTTTTCGTGGGGCCGCAATGGTGCGGTTCCCTGCCCAACCAAGGAAGGTGCACACATGAACACCACTGAACTCATCGTCTCCATTGTCGTCGGCATTGGCTGCTGCGCGCTGGGCATGTTCCTGGGATCGATGCCGCTCAAGCGTGAGCAGATCACCGAGGAACAGAACAAATACCAGCAATTGGGCGGCCTGCTCGCATGCGGCCTTGTGGTGATCCTGATGCTGCTGAGCATGGACATCGCATCGTGGGTCGCGATCGCGGCGCTCGCCGTGGGCGTGGGCATCTGCCGCGTCCCGGCGGTGCGGCGGTGGCTGCTGGCGCAGTTCCCCATGCTCAAGCCGGCCGAACCGCAGTCGCCGTTGCGCAAAGCGAAGCCGAAGAAGCGCTGACCGGCCGATCAGTGCTTCTTCGACGAGCGTTCCACCAAGGTGAAACCGGATGTGTGCACGCGTGTCAACGTATCTGGATGGCTGTCCAGCTCACCGGTGGAAGCGTGACCGAGACGGTTCCGCTGTGCATTGAGGCGGAGTCATTGGTGTATGGTTCCACGCGGTGTTGGTCGTGGAGTGTGTTGGCGGCGAGGATGTCGTCGTCATGGAGGGTGCGGGCCTCGATCTCATGCGGTGTGAAGCCCTCCGGCAGTTTGATGTCGAATGTGCATTCGTCGTCCAACGAGCGGTTGGTGACGAACACGGCGACGGAGCCATCCGCTCCGCGCACAGCCACGGCGTTCGTGGAGGCCACATCGCCGTAGCGGTCGGTGTGGTATTGGGGGGATTCGATCTTGGGTTCCAGCACGCTGCCGCCCTTGGCCCAGGCGGCGGTGAGCGAGAACGGGTAGAAGGTGGTCTGCCGCCATGCAGGGCCGTTGGGTTCGGTCATGATCGGCGCGATCACGTTGACGAGCTGGGCGAGCGACGCGGCATGCACACGGTCGGCGTTCTGCAGCAATGTGATGAGCAGGTCCCCGACCACCACCGCGTCCGCCACTGAATAAATGTCTTCGAGCAAACGGGGCGCTACTGGCCAGTTGCCAATGCCTTCGGGGTTCTTGCTCGGTTCTTCCCCCATATACCACACGTTCCATTCATCGAATGAGATGTACACGTTGTGGTCGCTTTTGAGTCGCGAACGGGTGGCGTCGATGGCGGCGCCGACGTCTTTGATGAAGCCGTCCATGTCCACACCGGAGGCGAGGAACGACGCCATGTCGCGCGAGCCGTCGGGCATGATCTGCGGGAAGTAGTAGGCGTGCGCGGAGACGAAGTTCACTTTGTCGAAGGTGTGTTCGAGCACGGTCTCTTCCCACTTGCCGAACGTGTCCATCGTGTGGCTCGACGAACCGCAGACCACCAGCTCAAGGCCTGGGTCGATCATGCGCATG
Organism: Bifidobacterium pseudolongum subsp. pseudolongum DSM 20099; assembly: GCF_000771225.1. Taxonomy (GTDB): domain Bacteria; phylum Actinomycetota; class Actinomycetes; order Actinomycetales; family Bifidobacteriaceae; genus Bifidobacterium; species Bifidobacterium pseudolongum. Next base: position 202,753 of record NZ_JDTZ01000005.1, on the reverse strand, counting down.
CCGGCCGCGACCGAAGCGGCGAGTTTGCCGTAGTCCTCGGCGCTTTTGTGCCCTGTTTGCCACGGGCCGTCCATCTCGTTGCCCAGGCACCACATGCGGATGTCGAATGGGTCCTTGGCGCCGTTGCGGATGCGTTCCTTCGACCGGGCCGTGCCGTCGGGGACGTTCGCGTATTCCAACAGGTCGAGTGCTTCGGCCAGGCCGCGGGTGCCGAGGTTGACGGCTTCCATGAGCTCGTTGCCACCGGCCTTGCGCAGCCACGAGGCCATCTCGTGCAAGCCGAATTGGTTCGTCTCGGTGGAATGCCACGCCAGATCGAGGCGGCGGGGGCGGTCCTGCTTGGGGCCCACGCCGTCTTCCCAGTTGTAGCCGGAGACGAAGTTGCCGCCGGGGTAGCGGATGGTGGTGGCGCCCAGTTCCTTGACCAGGTCGATTACGTCCTGCCGGAACCCCTCCTCGTCAGCGGTGGGATGCCCTGGCTCGTAGATGCCGGTGTATACGCAGCGTCCCAGATGCTCGACGAATGACCCGAACACCCGGTCGTGCACCGGGCCGACCTTGAATTCGTCGTCTACCACGAGCTTGGCATGTGTTTCAGTCTGCTGTGTCATATGGCCTCTTTGTCCTTTCTGCGGTACCCGACACGAAGGTTCACGCGCAATCGGCATGGGTTTCGGCGTCGAAGCCCGTACCGCTACTGTGTGTGTATTTCAAAGTACCGCGTGTGTGGCCCCCAACACGCAGGATGGGCGCCGACGATCAGCCAAAGACTGAAATGCCAACACTTGCTCGGCGTGTTGACCTGCCGGTGCTCACCGAAGGCAAGTGCTATTTTGGTCCCTCGGCGTGTTTCCATGTATGTGAGCGCTAACATAGAGATAGCCAACAACGACGTGCACATTCATACGGGAGGAACGATGTCGGATTCGCAAGACCAGGTGGCCGAGAAGATCAGCAGCGGGCGCACGTCCCTCGGCATTGAGTTCGGCTCCACGCGCATCAAGGCCGTGCTCATCGACGATGAGCGCAATACCATCGCCACCGGTGACTACGGCTGGCAGTCGCATCTCGTGGACGGCCTGTGGTCATACGACGTGGACAAGATCTGGCGCGGCCTGCAGAGCGTCTACGCCGACGTCGCCGACTGCGTGGAGGCGCAGTACGGGCAGAAGCTCGTGCGCATCGGCCAAATCGGCTTCTCCGCGATGATGCACGGGTATCTGGCGTTCAACGAAGACGGCGAGCTGCTCGTGCCGTTCCGTACATGGCAGAACACGAACACGAGCGAGGCTCACGAACGCCTTTCGCAGCTGTTCCAATACAACATCCCCGAGCGCTGGTCAATCGCGCATCTGTATCAGGCGGTGCTCAACGACGAGCCGCACATCGGTTCGGTGCGCTACTTCACCACGCTCGCCGGCTACGTGCACTGGAAGCTCACAGGCCGTAAGGTGCTGGGCGTGGGCGACGCCTCCGGCATGTTCCCGATCGACCCGGAGACGAAGACCTATGAGCGGGCGTTCATCGAGCAATTCGACGCGCTGCCCGAAGTGGCCGCGCAACCGTGGAAACTCGAGGACCTGCTGCCCGAGCCGCTCGTCGCGGGCACGCCGGCCGGCACGCTCACGCCGGAGGGCGCGGCGCTGCTCGACCCATCCGGCGTGCTGCAGCCGGGCGTTGCGCTCGCCCCGCCCGAAGGCGATGCGGGCACCGGCATGGTGGCCACGAACTCCGTGCGCCGCCGCACCGGCAATGTCTCCGCCGGCACATCGATCTTCGCCACCGTGGTGCTCGAGCACAAGCTGTCCACGCTGCGCCCGGAAGTCGATCTGGTCACCACCCCGGCCGGCGATCTGGCCGGCATGAGCCACGCCAACAACTTCACCTCGGATCTGAACGCGTGGATCAACCTGTTCCGCGAATTCTCCCAGCTCAACGGCGGTTCGGTCAGCGACGCCGACCTGTACGGCGAGCTGTTCCGCAGCGCGATCAGCGAGCAGGCGGACCCGGACGCCGGCGCCATGCTCGCCTACCCGTTCCGCACCGGCGAATTCCTGGCCGGGCTCGCCGAGGGCCGCCCGCTGTTCGTGCGTGAGCCGGAGGCGCGGTTTAACCTCGCGAACTTCATGCGCGCGCAGTTGTTCGGCGCGTTCTCGCCGGTCACGATCGGCATGAATGTGATGACCCATGACGAGGGCGTGCAGATCGATTCGCTCGTGGGGCATGGCGGCATCTTCGCCACGCCCGTTGTGGCGCAGCGCATCCTCGCCGCCGCGTTCGATACGCCGATCCGCGTGATGACGACGGCGTCGGAAGGCGGCGCGTGGGGCATGGCGGTGCTCGCCGGCTATCTGCGGCATGCGGACACGCCGCTCGCCGATTATCTCGACGAAGTGGTGTTTGCAAATGCGCAGTCCGTGACGGAGGACCCGCAACCCGCCGATGTGGAAGGATTCCGCATGTTCTTCGCGCGGTTCATGCAGGCGCTGCCGGTGGAGCGCACGGCGGTCGAATGCATGCCGATCGGCGGCGAATAATCGTCCAGCAGTCAATCCAACAGTCATTCAGCCAATACGGAAAGGAACAACAATGGCAACGCTCGCAGAGTATGGGCCGGAGGTCCGCGCGGAAGTCAAGCAGGTGCGCGAAGTGGTCGCGTCGCTGCACGAACAGCTCATCAAGTGGAATCTCGTCGTGTGGACGGCCGGCAACGTCTCGCAGCGCCTGCGCACCGCGGACCTGATGGTGATCAAGCCCTCCGGTCTGCGCTACGAATACCTGACGCCGAGCTCGATGGTCGTGTGCGACCTGGACGGCAATGTGGTGGACGGTGCGGAGTCGCCGTCGTCGGACACCGCCTCGCACGCCTACATCTACCGCCATATGCCGGACGTGTACGGCGTGGTGCACACGCACTCCACGTATGCGACCGCGTGGGCCGCCACCGGGCAGAACATTCCCTGTGGCCTGACGATGATGGGCGACGAGTTCGGCGGAGATGTGCCGGTCGGGCCGTTCCGCCTGATCGGGTCCGAGGCGATTGGCGAAGGCGTGGTGGAGACGCTCAAGCAATACCCCAAGTCGCCGGCGGTGCTGATGCAGAACCACGGCCCGTTCACCATCGGCAAGGACGCCGAGGCCGCCGTCAAGGCCGCGGCGATGACGGAGGAAGTGGCGCACACGATGTGGGCCGCGCGCCAACTGGGCGAGATCATCCCGATTCCGCAGGAAGACATCGACAAGCTCAACGACCGCTACCAGAACGTGTACGGGCAGCACTGAGCGATTGTTATCCACAACCGGATCCACAGCCGTGCATGGCGCGCGGCGGCAATCCACAATCAACGACACAACCCCAATACCCAATATCAATCCCAATGTCACAGTGAAGTGAGGAATCAACATGGCAATGGACAACCCATTCGAGGGCAAGGAAATCTGGTTCGGCGTCGGGTCGCAGGACCTGTATGGCGAAGAGGCGCTGCGCCAGGTGGCGCAGCAGTCCACCGAGATCGTCGATGCGCTCAACGCGAGCGGCCGGATCCCCGTCAAGCTCGTACTTAAGCCGACATTGAAATCGTCGGACGGCGTGCGCCGCTTCATGGTCGATGCCTCCGCGGACGACAACTGCATCGGTGTAATCACCTGGATGCACACCTTCTCCCCGGCGAAGATGTGGATCCGCGGTCTTGAGGCACTGAAGAAGCCGCTGCTGCAGCTCAATACGCAGCACCACTTCGAGATTCCGTGGAACACAATCGACATGGACTTCATGAATCTCAATCAGGCCGCGCATGGCGACCGCGAATACGGCTACATCGTCACGCGTCTCGGCATTCCGCGCAAGATCGTCGTCGGCCACTACACCGACCCGGCCGTCGCCGACAAGATCGGCGTCTGGGCGCGCGCGTGCGCCGGCTGGCAGGCCTCGAACACGATGAACGTGATGCGCTGGGGCGACAACATGCGCAATGTTGCCGTGACGGAAGGCGACAAGACCGAAGCGGAGCGCGTGTTCGGCGCCTCGATCAATACGTGGGCCGTCAACGAGCTCGTCGCAGCCTACAATGCGGTCAAGGAAGACCAAGTCAAGGACCTCATCGAGGACTACAAGGCGAAGTACGAGATCGCGCCCGAACTGCTCGACAAGGACTATGATTCGCTGTTCATCGCCGCGCGCGAGGAATGCGCGATGGTGAACATGATGCGCGCCAACAACTGCACGGCCGGCGTGGACAACTTCGAGGACCTGGGCGCCCTGCCGCAGCTGCCGGGCGTGGGTCCGCAGCGCTTCCCCTCGGAGTACGGCTGGGGCTTCTCGGCCGAAGGCGACTGGAAGACCGCGGTGCTCGTGCGCATCGGCGCGGTGATGGGCTACGGCCTCGACGGCGGCGCCTCGCTCATGGAAGACTATTCCTACAACTTCACGCCCGGCAATGAGATGATCATGGGCTCGCACATGCTCGAAGTCTCGCCGTCCGTCGGCACCATCGCCAAGCCGCGTCTGGAGATCCACCCGCTTGGCATCGGCGGCAAGGCCGACCCGGTGCGCCTTGTGTTCACCGTGGCGCCGAAACAGGACGCGGTCGTCGTCTCGCTCGCCGACGTGCGTACGCGCTTCCGCATGCTGATGAACGTCGTCGACGTGGTCGAGCCGCTCGGCTCGCTCGACAAGCTGCCGTGCGCGCGGGCGCTGTGGAAGCCGGAGCCGAACCTCGAGGTCTCCGCCGAATGCTGGCTGCGCGCGGGCGGCTCGCACCACACGTGCATGACCACGTCGGTCGGCCGTGAGGCGTGGGAGGACTTCGCGCGCATCGCCGGCGTTGAACTCGCGACGATCGACGCCGAGACCACGCCACGTGAATTCGAACGCGAACTCGAGATCGAAGACATGTACCACGAGCTCAGCAACCGCCACTGATTGATCAGGACTTACTTTCCCCTTTCCTTCCTCCTGCCATGCGCCGGTGCCCATTGGATGCCGGCGCACGGTTTTCTGCGCCCGGTTCCGGGGATTATGCCTCTGGCGTCTGTAGACGGCTGACGATTCGCCGTTTACGTCACTGTTTTCGCCGTTATGGTCACTTTTTCGCTGGATTGATGACGATAACGGCGAAAACAGTGAGCGAAACAGCGAATCCAGAGGGCAGCGCGTAGGAGGGGTGGCAAGTGGTGCAGGGCGTAGGACCTTGCTGAACTTGATCACCAGCTGTATGCGCGGTGCTAGCATCGGTCGTAGATATACAGAAAGGCGCACTTATGAGCACGCTCGCTGACCAGATCCCGAACATCCCCCTCATCACCCTGCACGACGGCACGAAGATCCCGCAAATTGGGTTGGGTGTGCTGCGCATCGACGACGAAGGTGTGGTACCGGTCGTCGAATCGGCGCTGGAAATCGGCTATCGGCACATCGACGGTGCCGCCGGATACAACAATGAGGAGGGCGTGGGGCGCGCGCTCGCCGCGACCGGTTACAACACCGGTGAGAAGCGCGCGTCACTGTGGATGACCACGAAACTGCGCGATTCCGAGCAGGGCTATGATTCCGCCATGCGCGCGTTCGACCGTTCGCTCGAACTGCTGCAGCTCGACTATGTGGACATGTACATGATCCACTGGCCCACGCCGTTCGACTGGCGTAGCGGCGAAACGTGGGAGGCGTTCCGTAAATTGCGCGAAGACGGCCGTGTGCGCACGCTCGGCGTCTGCAATTTCATGCCCGAGCACCTTGACCGGTTGTTCGATGAGACAGGCGAGTACCCGACCGTCAATCAGATCGAACTGCACCCCACATGGCAGCAGCGCGATGTCGTGGAGTATTGTCGCGCGCACAACATCGCGGTGGAGGCGTATTCACCGATGGCACGCGGCGCCGATCTGGCGAACGGCGTCGTCGAGCGCATCGCCGAGGCGCACGGTGTGACGCCTGCGCAGGTGATCCTGCGTTGGCACATCGAGAACGGCACGATCATCATCCCGAAGTCGGTGCATGCCGAGCGCCAGCGTGAGAATCTCGACCTGTTCGGTTTCGCGCTGACACCGGAAGAGCATGCGCAGATCGACGCGCTCGACGGCCCGACGCGCGCCGGCCATGACCCGATGACCTTCACGTATGCGTGAGCGGTACTGAGGCAAAGCCCGTCATTCCGGCAGCTCGCCCGTGTACGCGAACGTGAGTGGACGCCGTTTGGTGAATGTGATCAGGTCAGCCCGCTCGAGTTCCTCCACGGTTTTGCGCGCGCTTTGTTTGGACAGGTGGAGATGTTGCGCGGCGGCATCAAGTGACATGCCGTCCCGACCGCCGAAGACGGCCTCCTGCATGAGCGCGAACAATGTCTGCCGCGCATGCTCGGACAGTCGATGTTCGCGCCCGAGGTCGTCGCAATGCGCGCTGAGCCTGCCCAAACAGTTCAACTGCCGCGTCAACCGTTCGATGAGCTCGGTCTGCGCCTGTGCGATGCACTCGAGTAGCATCTGCACGAAGAACGTGAGCTCGCCATGGTTGAGTGGATTCTCCACGCTGCTGAACGCCTTGTAGTACCGCTGTCGGTTGTCGGCGATCGTACGCGAAAGCGAGAGCACGGAGGGCAGCGTGAGCGTGGGTCGTAAATTCAGTGCGAGTAGGTATCGGCCCATACGGCCGTTGCCATCGTAGAACGGATGCGTGTATTCGAACAGGAAATGCGCGGCGGTGGCCGCCAGCAGCTGGGGGATCCGCTCGGACTTCATCAAGGCGAGCATCTGGGTGAGCAGCTCATTGATGCGTGCCTCGCTGTGCGCGCCGGTGTGCACGACACGCTCGCCTGCGCCGATGATCTCCACGTCGCCGTTGCGGAATAGTTCGCCGTCAGGGCGGTCGTCGTCAGTGATCTCGTCGCCCACCACGTCGTCGTAGATCGTGCGTAGATCGTCAAGCGTCTGCGGCAGCTGTGCCTGTTCGTCGGTCAGGCCGAGGTAGAGGCGGGCGAACTCTTCGAAGCGTACCGTGCGGTAGGGGTCGTGTGGCGCATTCGATGCGGTGTGCCCGGCTTCATGCTGTGCCGTCTCGACGGCGTCCTGCACCTCTTTGCGTGTGCTGCGCACGCCTTCGATGTCGTTGGTGGAGAGGATCTCCTCGCTGATCGCATGTACGATGTAGCTGTGCTTCATGATGCGTGGAATGCCGTTCCACAGCACCGCGATCGAGCTTTCGCGCGCAAGCACATCGTTGAGCTGGCGTGTGAGCTCGCGCGGCATGCCGATGAACAATTCGCCCAGCTTCGTGGCGATTCCTGTGCGGAATGTGGAATCGGCGGTCAGACGTGCGTGGGTGAGCTCTCTGAGATGGGCGGGCGCGGCTGTGGACGCGTCCATGTGGAACAACGCGGCGAGCGGCCTGTATTCATCTGCCATCAGGCACCCCTTATTGATACTCCATAGTGTTTTCGTGCGATATACGAGGTATTCTAGCGCGTTCGGCTCGCTCTTATTGATGGTTTGTGTAAATTAGAGCACACGATTCGCTGCAAAACATCACTTTCGAGGTTGCTTATTTATAGTTTGTATGAATAAGGATGCGTGGAGTATCGCCAAACGTGGTGTGTAGCGGTTCTTTTCTATATAAGCTGTCATTAGGGGGATTCGCCGTTTTCGTCACTGTTTTCGCTGTTATGGTCATCTATCAAGCAAAAAGATGACCATAACAGCGAAAACAGTGACGAAAACGGCGAATCCGCTGGGGTGTTGAGGGCGGCGGGTGGCAGGAGTGTTGGGGGTGTTCGGGCATAAGGGGCTATATCAACAAGGGGTGTGGGCCAGTTCGAAAGAACCGGCCCACACCCCTTGTTAGGGAGGCTGCCGTCACCGCGTCCATGGTTACCGTGATGGCAGCCTACTGCATGCTGCTTGGCATCAGCCGGTGTTCTGGAGGCCGGCGGCAACGCCTGAAACGGTGCAGAGTATCAGGTAGATGAACCCTGCCTGCTGGCTCTTCGAGAGCTCTTCCTTGTCCACCTTCTTACGCAGCGAGCGCAGTGCGAGCACCTGCGTCACCGAAAGCGCGTCGACGTACGGCGAGCGGATGCGGATCGCCTGGCCGAGCACATGGCGGTGCTGGAGCGGCCATGCGTCGCCCACGATCTTGAGCACCCACTTGCGGGTGAGCTCCATCTCGTTGAGCACCTTGTCGCGCAGGTCGTCGCGGTCGCCGAGCGCCAGATACATCTTGGCGATGCGCTCGTCGGTCTTGGCGAGCGACATCTCGATGTTGTCGATGAACGTGGAGAACAGCGGCCATTCCTGATACGCCTTGCGCAGCGTGTCCAGATCGCCGAACGCCTCGCACGCCGAACCGAGGCCGTACCATGCGGCCAGATTGATGCGCGCCTGGGCCCACGAGAAGATCCAGGGGATCGTGCGCAAATCGTCGAGCGACTTCGCGCCCAAGCCGCGCTTGGCGGGGCGGGAGCCGATCGGCAGCAGGCCGATTTCGGTGAGCGGTGTGACGGTCGAGAACCACGGCGCGAAGTCCGGCGTATTGAGCAGGTCAAGGTATGTTTCATGTGAAACTTCGTTGAGCTTGCTCGCCATCGGCGCGAACTTCTCGGTCATCTCGGTGTTCGTCTTCTCCACGCTCGGCGCGGACTGCAGCAGCGTGGCCGCGGCCACGGACTCGACGTGGCGAATCGCCAGCACCGGGTTGCCGTAGCGCGCGAAGATGACCTCGCCCTGCTCGGTGAGCTTGAAGCGGCACTTGACCGAATCCTTCGGCTGCGCGAGCACAGCGCGGTTCGCCGGGCCACCGCCGCGGCCGACGGCGCCGCCGCGGCCGTGGAACAGCGTCAGGTCGATGTCGTTCTCGTCCGCCCACTTCGCGATGCGCTCCTGCGCGGAGTGCAGGGCGAGCGTCGCGGTGGTGGGGCCGGCGTCCTTCGACGAGTCGGAGTAGCCGAGCATGACCTCGAGTTTGCGGCCGGTCTGCTTGAGACGCGCCTGCACCTCGGGGATCTTGATCATTTCGTCGAGCACGTTCACCGAGTTCTCAAGATCCTCGAGCTGCTCGAACAGCGGAATGACGTCGATGACCGGCGCATCCTCCGGATTCGCGAACGAAAGGCGGTTGAGCTCGTAGACGTCACGCACGTTCTTCGCGCTCTTCGTGAACGAGATGATGTAGCGGCGCGCGGCCTTGACGCCATTGCGGCGCTGGATCGCGCCGAGCGCGCGGAACGTGTCGAGCACTTCGTACGTCATCGGCTGGAGCTGGCCGCGCTCGCCGTGCAGGCCGTGCTCGCGGATGTCATCGAGTGCGCGTGCGTGCACCACGGAGTGCTGGCGGAACTCCATCTCAACCATGTGGAAGCCGAAGGTCTCGGTCTGCCAGATCAGGTCCTGCAGGGGGCCGTACGCGGCGCGCTTGGCGCCGGCTTCGGCCAGCGAACGCTGCACCACACGCAGGTCGGACAGGAAGGCGTCGCACGTGTGGTACATGAGGTCGTGGTCGCGCTTGATCGTGTAGTGCAGGCGGTCGGCCATCACGAGCAGCACCGCGCGGTGCATCTCCTTGGTCGAGATGAGCGAGGCCTTGCTTGTCAGGCGTTCGCTGATCTCCTTCTGCTGGTTCCACAGCGCGCGCAGCTCGTCGCTCGGCGGGGTGGTCTCGGCCTCCATCGTCATGTTGCGGCCCACGGTGCGTGTGGCCTCTTCAAGCGCGGCGAGCACGTGGTCGCTGAACTTGCGGGCCACCTGGCGGCTCACCTTGGCGGTGACGTTCGGGTTGCCGTCGCGGTCGGAGCCGATCCAGCTGCCGGGGTGGAAGAACGCGGGGCACACCGGTTCCACGAGGCCGGCCTCATCGCCGAGGACCCAGTCGTCGAAGCGGCGGTAGACCTGCGGGATCGTATGGAAGAGCGTGTTGTCGAAGATGTCGAGGATCGTGTCCGCTTCCTCAACGGGCGTGGGCTTCTTGAGTGCGATCGGGGATGTGCGGAACAGCGCGTCGATCTCGTTGTACAGACGGCGCAGGTTCTCTTTCTTGTCGGAGCCGCCGAGGTACTTGTGCACGCTGAGCAGCTCCGCGATACGGCGGATCTTGCCTTCCACGGCCTTGCGGCGCGCCTCGGTGGGGTGCGCGGTGAAGACCGGGTGAAACTCGAGGTGTTCCAGCAGTTCCTTGGCGTGGGCGGGGCCCATCTCGGCGATCAGCTGGTGGTAGGCCTTCGTCATTTCGTTGGCGGGGTCGATCGCCTGCTTGTCGTCCACCTTGGCTTCGCGCTCATGCAGCACGGAGACGCGGTAGTTCTCCTCGCACAGGTTCGCCAGATGGAAATAGGTGGCGAACGCGCGGGCGAGCAGCTGCGCATCGTGCAGGTTCATCGCATCGATGGTCTTGACGGCCATCTCCAGATCGTCGCGTTCCGGGTGGGTGTCGGTGAGCACACCGGAGAATCGCTCGGCGCTGGCGTCCACTGCATACTGGCGCACGGTGTCGAACGTGGCGAGCAGGGATTCGTCGTATTCGGCGAGCACGCCGCGCAGGATCTCCAGGCACAACTCCATGTCGTTGCTCAACGAGTCGGGGAGTTTGCGTTCCTCGGGGGCTTTTGTGCCCAGACCGGACGTGACCACGCCGGTATCCGCGGGAGTGAGTGGTTGCTCTTGATCAGTCATTCAGACCTCCTTCTCCAAACATCGGGTTGCTCGGTCAGTCGGTCCTCTGCGGCTCCTCCGCAGTTGTGTTGGCCGGCCGTTGCGAGCCCACAGCCCTAGTTCAGTTCAGTTGCACGCACATTGTATGCGCGGGGAATCGACAGTTGTGTTACACCGGCGCCTTTTGGGTCATGATGTGAGATTGGCGCGGGCCTGGGTCTCCCACTTTTTTGGCAACCCCCAAAAAAGTGCGGACCACAGCGCGCACAATTTGCATTGTGAACGTGAACATGCACCCACTTTTTGCATTACTCGCAAAAAGTGGGGGAGAGACTACATTGGGAACCATGCAGGAAGAAGTGAAGAGCGGCGCCACTGCCGTAGGAAAATACCATTCCCACTCTATTCCGCTCGACATGGAAGACATCGAGCGCGACTGGGACAAACCGATCGCCGACGCGGGGATCGCCGCCAAGGCGAGCGTGATCGTGCGCGTGGGCATGCTCGACCTGGGGGCGGGCACCGGCAGCTTCCGTGTGCGCGAAATGATGCACCGCATCGCCTACCCGCTCAACGTGCATGTGCGCGCCGACGTCAATCTCACCGACATCCAGGCCACATGCACGGACGGCAAGGACCGCATCACGGAGGTCGTCAATCTGCCGACGACAGGCGTGAACACCGAGCGCATCTGGCTGCTCGAGCATTTCGCGGACTGGTTCAGCGTGAACCTTGGCACCGGCTCGATGTACCACAGGGAGACGAAGGTCTCCGCGGGCCTCATGCAGCATCTCGACATGCGTGATGCGTCGCAGGTCTCCGCGGACATGGCGAAACAGCTGCGGGAGGAACGGCACCATGCGCATGTCGCGGAGCGCGCCGCCGCGTCCGACGCCGCCGTCGAGGATTACGAGGCCGCGCTCGCCGCGCATGGCTCAACCGATGGCGGCGGTGAAGTCAATGAGACCGTCATCGACGCGCTCGTCAAGGCGGCCGGCCGCGGCGATGACGCGAGCGAACGCGCCGAACAGCTGGATCTGCCGCGCGGCCAGCGGGGTCGCCGGCAAGCGCCGGCCGGCGAGCGCACACACACGAACCATGAGATCACCGTGCGCGACGTGCACAATCGGCTCGACATGATCGAACGACGCAAACCGTTGTATTCGCCGGCGCTTTCCGGCCTTGCGTCGGCGTGCGCGTGCGCGTCCTTCGTGTTTCTGCTCGGCGGTGCGCCGTATGACATGATCGGCGCGTTCGTCGGTGCCGGACTCGGCCAGTGGCTGCGGCGCCGTCTGTTCGCGCACCATCTCAATCAGTTTTTCGTGACCTTCGTGTGCGTGGCCGTGGCCGCGTTCGCGTGCGTGGGCACATTGCGCCTCATCGGCCTGTTCAATCCCGTCGCGCTGCAGCATGACACGGCGTACATCGGCGCGATGCTGTTCGTCATCCCCGGCTTCCCGCTTATCACGGGCGGGCTCGACATGGCGAAGATCGATTTCCCCTCGGGCATGCAACGGGTGATGTACGTGTTGTGCATCATCCTGATGGCCACGCTCGCGGGGTGGATGATCGCATCCCTCGTGCATCTCAACCCGCAGGGGTTCGAATCCCCGCAGCTCGACCCGTGGGTGAACGGCGCCCTGCGCGCGTTGTTCGCGTTCGTCGGTGTCTGGGGCTTCTCGATGATGTTCAATTCACCGCAGCGCATGTGCCTTGTGGCGGCCACGATCGGCATGATCACCGACACCCTGCGGCTTGAACTCGTGGATTACGGGCTGGCCCCGGAGGCCGGCGCATTCGTCGGCGCGATGCTCGCCGGCCTGCTCGCGTCCGCGTGGCGCTCCGCGGTGCGGCATCGCCTGCTGCCGCCGCATTTGGGCTACCCGCGCATCTGCCTGACCGTGCCGTCGATCGTGATCATGGTGCCCGGCATGTATATGTACCAGGCGATGTTCCACCTTGGGCAGTTCGAGACCCTGCTCGCGCTCGACTGGGCGTTCCGCGCGTTCATGGTGATCATCTGCCTGCCGATCGGCTTGGCGATGGCGCGTGTGATCACCGACAAATCATGGCGCTATGACGTGTGATCAGCGGTCGTAGCGCATACCCATCGCCTCGCGCACCTCGTCGAGCGTCTCGTTCGCGATCGCGTTCGCGCGGCGGTTGCCGTCGTGCAGGATGTCGCGGATCGTGTCCATGTCTTTCGCCAGTTCCGCGCGGCGCTCGCGGTGCGGGGCAAGGAACTCGTTCACGGACTCGGTCACATACGTCTTGAGCGCGCCGCCACCGCCGTTGCCGATCTCCTCGGCGATTTCCGCGGGGTCGCGCCCCGTCACGAGGCCGGCGGTGGTGAGCAGCGCCGCCACCTGCGGGCGGTTTTCCGGATCGAAGGTGATGTTGCGGTCGGAATCGGTTGGGCTCTTCTTGATGAGCTTGGCGGTCTCTTCGGCCGTGGCACCGAGCATGATCGAGTTGCCGTAGGACTTGCTCATTTTGCGGCCGTCGAGGCCCGGGATCTCCGGGGCGTCGGAGAGGATCGCGGCCGGCTCCGGGAAGATCGGGTTCTTCTTCGCATAACGCTCGTTGAAGCGGCGCGCGATCGTGCGCGTGATCTCGACGTGCGGCAGGTTGTCTTTGCCGATCGGCACCACGTTCGCCTTGCAGAACAGGATGTCGCACGCCTGGTGCACCGGGTAGGTGAGCAGCAGGCCGGTAAGCGCGTGGCCCGACGATTCCATCTCGGATTTGACGGTGGGGTTGCGGTGCAGCTCCGCCTCGGTGACAAGCGAGAGGAACGGCAGCATGAGCTGGTTCTCGGCGGGGATCGCGGAGTGCGTGAAGATCATCGTGCGCTCCGGGTCGATACCGGCGGCCATGTAGTCGATCACGAGGTTGAGCACATTGTCGTCGATATGCTCGGTCGTGTCACGGTCGGTGATCACCTGATAGTCGGCGATGATGATGTTCGTGTTGACGCCGCGGTTCTGCATGGCCACACGCTCTTTGATCGAACCGAAGAAGTGGCCCAGATGCAGGCGGCCGGTCGGGCGGTCGCCGGTGAGCATGGTGAATGCGCCAGGGTTCTCCTCGAGTTTCGCGAGCGTTTCGTCCGAGCGTTTCTTCGCTGCGAGGAAACTCGCGCTCATCTCATTGCCTGCGGCGGTCAGTCGCGCCTCGTGTGCTTCAGCCATGCTCTTCAACGTCCTTATGCCAAGAAAAAACGGGAAATCGTAGTGGTCTCATCGTAGAAATCTGAGCAGACAACAACACAAGTCATAATAAGTGGTACTCTCTTATGTGATGAATCGATAGCAAACAGTTAATCCCAGGGGGTCAGATGGGCCGCGGACGTCAGAAAGCCAAGCAGCAGAAGATAGCTAGGAAGCTCAAATACCTGACCACTGACACGGATTATGACGAGCTTGCCAAGGAGTTGGGCGCGCACGAGCCCGGTACCGGTTCATATGACCCGTTCGCCGCCGTCGAAGACGAGTATGCGCACGGTGTGCAGCAGGACGAGGCCGAGCATGAGGTCACCGAGACCGAAGACGACCTCGACGAGTACGCCAAGTGGGCGGCCGAAGCGGCGGCGAAAGCCACGAGCGGGGAGATGCCGGTCACTCCGGCCCCCAAACCACGCAAGCCGATTCCGATGCCAGTGCCGGACACATTCAAGCATGCCGGCCATACGGACCCTCAATGAGCGGGGGCCGTGGGCCGAGTCGATGCGATTGATATAGGCGCATGTGGGTGTGCACGAACCCAGCGGTGGTTCGTGCACACCCACATGCATATATGATGTTGTCCGTCACCCGAGCGGCAGCAGCGCGGAAAGGTCGTCGCGCTCGCCGACCGCCGAGATATGCCCGGCTTCGCGCTCTTCTGCCCATGTGGTGATGCCGCCCGCTACGCGCAGCCAGACATCCGGGTCGAGTTCGATCACATCGGGCGGGGTGAGGTTGTGCGGATCGCTCGCCGGGCCGTCAAGGATCTTGATCGCGCCCCACGGCGCCACGCGCACTTCCACGCCGGGGCCGGGGGCCTTGAGTTCGAGCATGTGCAGCGAGTACCGTACGGCGAGCGCCATCGTAGGGCGCGGCAGCCGCGGGGCGATGTCTGTGCGCGGGGCGGTGCCTTCGAGCGCGCGCGCGGCGGCGCACCAGTCGTCGAACGCCTGCATGCCCGTGGTGATGTCTGTTTTGCGAATGACTGCCATGGGGTCATTGTGCGCGCGGGCATGGATTGTTGGGGGGCCTGAGCGCGCGTGGTACCGTTGTATATGACGCGCATTGTGGCGCAATGCAAGGTCGCTCGTCCCGCAATGCGGACTGGTGTGCGCATGGGGTGGGTTTGCTGCGGGCTTATGCTATGATTTTGAGTTTGAGAACGTATGCATATCGGGAGTGACCGTCTGGAAAACGAACAAGACAAGAGCAGGTCCATTCCAGTGTGCGTTCACAGAAAAATGACATGTTCAGAGGAGTCATAGATATGACCGAACTTACGGCACCGAAGTCCTCGGTAACCGCGGCGCAGTTCGCGGACGAAATCCGTAATGAGCTTAAGTACACGCAGGGCGTCACGCCCGAACAGGCCAAGCCGGCAGACGTGTACGTCGCGGCGGCGACCGCCGTGCGCAAACACCTGATGGATTCCTGGATGAAGACCCAGCAGGACATGGTCAACGGCAACACCAAGGCCGTTGGTTACCTGTCCGCGGAGTTCCTGATGGGCAAGCAGCTGCGCAACGCGCTGCTGAACTCCGGCCTGACCGAGCAGTTCGAAGCCGCGGTCAAGGAACTCGGTTTCGACCCGCAGCAGGTGACCGACGCCGAGTACGAGCCGGGCCTGGGCAATGGCGGCCTCGGCCGTCTCGCCGCGTGCTTCATCGATTCGCTCGCTTCGCTGGGTGTGCCGGCATTCGGCTACGGCATCCAGTACCGCTACGGCATCTTCCGTCAGGAATTCGATGAGGAAGGCCGTCAGGTCGAGCGTCCGGATTACTGGCTGGCCAACGAAGACCCGTGGGGCCACATCGACTATGAGCGCGACCAGCGCGTGAGCTTCGGTGGCGAGGTCGTCGAGGAGGACGGCAAGCGCGTGTGGAAGCCGGCTTGGTCGGTCCGCGCCATCCCGGTCGACTACATGGTTCCGGGCTACGAGTCCGGCCGTGTCAACACGCTGCGCCTGTGGCAGGCCCGCAGCTACGACGAGTTCGACCTGCTCACCTTCAACAAGTCCGAGTACCTCGACGCCGTCAAGCCGCAGGTCAAGGCCGAGAACATCTCCAAGATCCTGTACCCGGAGGATTCCACCGAGGTCGGCAAGGAGCTGCGTCTCGAGCAGCAGTACTTCTTCGCGAGCGCTTCGATTCACGACGCGATCCGCGTGTTCTACCCGAACCAGGACAAGCCGGACCTGACCACGTTCCCGGACAAGATCTGCTTCCAGCTCAACGACACCCACCCGGTGATCGGCATTCCGGAGCTCATGCGCATCCTGCTCGACGAGTACGGCTACGATTGGGACACCGCGTGGAACATCACCACCAAGACCTTCAACTACACCTGCCACACGCTGCTGCCTGAGGCGCTCGAGGTCTGGCCGGTCGCCCTCATCTCCAAGCTGCTGCCGCGCCACATGGAGATCATCAACAAGATCAACGACCAGTTCATGCACGAACTCGAAGAGATGACCGACGACGAGGCCAAGGTCGAGCGCATGCGCATCGTGACCGACGGCGAGAACCCGTCGGTGCGCATGGCGTACCTCGCTTCGTACGCCGGCGAGCACGTCAACGGCGTGGCCGAGCTGCACTCGCAGCTGCTCAAGGACGTGACACTGCGCGACTTCTCGGACCTGTTCCCGAAGAAGTTCACCAACGTGACCAACGGCGTGACCCCCCGCCGCTTCATGAAGCTCGCGAACCCGGGCCTTTCGGACCTCATCACCGAGGGCCTCGGCACCGACAAGTGGCTCGAGGACCTCGAGCTGCTCAAGAACCTCGAGCCACTCGCCCAGGACGACGAGTTCGTGAAGAAGTTCGCGCAGGTCAAGTACGACAACAAGATCAAGTTCGCCGACTTCGCCAAGCGTGAGTATGGCTTCGACATCGACTCGACCACGATGTTCGACACGATGATCAAGCGCCTCCACGAGTACAAGCGTCAGGCACTGAAGATCCTCGAGGTCATCGCCACCTACGCCGACATCAAGAGCGGCAAGGTCAAGATCGAAGACGTGACCCCGCGCACCGTGATCTTCGGCGCCAAGGCGGCCCCGGGCTACTATCTGGCCAAGATGACGATCCAGCTCATCAACAACGTGGCCAAGGTCGTCAACAACGATCCGGACGTCATGGGCAAGCTCAAGGTCGTGTTCCCGTGGAACTACAACATCCGCGTGGCCCAGTACCTGATCCCGGCGACCGAGCTCGACGAGCAGATCTCGCAGGCCGGCAAGGAAGCCTCCGGTACCTCCAACATGAAGTTCGCCCTCAACGGCGCGCTCACCGTCGGCACGCTCGACGGCGCGAACGTCGAGATCCGCGAGCGCGTTGGCGCCGACAACTTCTTCCTCTTCGGCATGACCGTCGACGAGGTCGAGAAGATGTACGCCGACGGCTATGATCCGGCGAAGTACTACGAGGCTGACCCGCGCCTGAAGGCCGCGATCGACATGGTCGCCAAGGGTGCGTTCTCGGACGGCGACGAAGAGACCTACGCGCCGCTCGTCTCCGACTGGCTGACGAAGGATTGGTTCATGACGCTCGCCGACTTCACGGCGTACCACGACATCCAGTCCGAGATCGAGACCCTCTACGGCGATCAGCTCGAGTGGAACCGCAAGGCGATCATCAACGTCGCCAACTCCGGTTACTTCAGCTCCGACCGCTCCATTGAGGATTACCTCGAGCGCGTGTGGATGACTGGCCCGCTCAAGTGAGCCGTGCGCATTAGCGACTGAGAAAAGACGCCCCGGGTTTGTAAGCCCGGGGCGTCTTCTTATGTGGCGGCACGAGCACTGCCCGTAATTAGGAGGGAATGGGCGGGGTACAGTGGGGTGGGTGGTCCATGGGGCATGAAAAAGCGCATCCCAAAGGATGCGCCCTTGATTGTATGATTGGCCGCTTATCGGCGGTCGAAGCGTGCGCCCTGCGGATCGCTCTGCTTGGCGAAGAGCACGATCGCGGTCACCGCGCCGCCGAGCACGATCAGTGCGCCGATCAGCATGCCAACCACGCCGCCGCCGAGTCCGCTGCTGCTGCCGCTCAGGCCCGACGCCACGGTGCCGACCATCGAGAAAGAGATCACCATGGCACCCACTACCTCAATGCCGTAGGGGAGCGCGACCCAGCCGCCCGGCAGGTTCGCGTCGTGCACACGGCGCACGGCGAGCGCGATCTGCGGCACGAGTATGGCGAGGCCCCAGATCGCGCTCAGCACGTTGAAGAAGCTGGACGCGCGGGTGAGCAGGTTGAACACGAAGGAGACGAGGAAGAGGAACAACATGACCCACCAGAATTCACCCCGCGAGGCGCGGCCCGAGAACGTGGCGTACTTGGTGAAGAAACGCTTGATCGCGTTCAGGAAGTCGATGCCATACCACAGCATGTTGATCGGCGGTTCAGCCGCAGGGGCGCCGCCGTAAGCAGGTGCGTTGAATGCCGCGGCGTTCGGATCCACCGACGCGCTGTACGCGGGTGCGCTGAACGTCGCTGCAGACGGGTCTGCGGGCGCACCGTACGCCGGCGACGAGTTCGGTGCAGGCGTGCTCGTCTCCGTGAACGTGACGGACTCACCGTAGAGAACCGGCGCGGGTTCGTTCGGCTGCGGCGCCCGCGGCGCGCTGCCTGCAGGATTCGCGGAGTCGTACACGGGGGTCGGCTCCTGGGGCGCTTGCGGGTCAGGCGTGGCAAACGGGTCGGTCCTGATTGGCTCTCCTTGGTGTCAGTGTTGTACAGTGCCGCTAACGTTTGCAAACAGCGATGATCGCAACACAGCAATATGGTGGTTCTGAGTATATGGCACACTGATTTTCGCGGCAATTCGGTGTCCGAAAACGGTTGCATCGCCGTGGCATGTCGACGTCCTTGTCGCCGCATGTGCGGGCAATGCGAAAGGCCGCACCACAGCGGTGCGGCCTTCATGCTGGGGCGTTGGCGCTATGCGCCACCCCAATCAGTATCCGAACCATCAGGCGGCGTCTGCGGCAGGGGCGTCGGCCTTGTTCCGGTCGTCTTCCGTCTTGCCTTTCGCGAGCGTCAGATCAACGGGGGAAGAGCTGTTCTCCCACGGTTCCTCCCACGGATCGTAATCTGGGTTCTGCTGCTTGTAGACGTAGACGCCCACGACTGCGGCGAGCAGGGCGCCGAAGAGCAGCGCGAAGAACTTCCAACCGTTTGAAGACTTATGATTCTCCATGACGGCTCCTTTCCATGTTGGCGTTGACCGGTGTCCCCAGCCAACTCTGCTCTCCATCATAAAGCCAAGGCCGCATCTGTGCGACCGCATTGTGCTGATGGCAAGTCGGGTTCGGCTGGCATGTACACCCGCCTTCCAGCTTACCCCATCCGCGCGCGGGAACCGGTCGGGCTGTGCGCATTGGTAGGGTGGCGGGTATGGCACATCAACGTTTCAGTCTGTTCCCCGATTCCCCCCGTATGCGGCAGGTGTTTTCCGCGCGATCCATCTGCACCCGCTGGCGCAACAACGACCCCGTGGCGACCGTTGCGATCATGCTGGTGTGCATCGCGCTGTGGATCGTGGAGCTGCTGCTGAGTTTCCTGGCGCCGCAGCTGCTCAACGGACTGCTGCAGTTCGGCATGTTCCAGCCGGCTTCCGCGTTCCGCGAGCCGTGGACGTTCATCACGTCGATGTTTCTGCACGAACCACGGTCGATATTCCATATCCTGTTCAACATGCTCACATTATGGGCGGTTGGGCCGTTCCTCGAACGCCTCATGGGGCACTGGGCGTATCTGGTGCTGTATGCCGTCTCGGGCATCGGCGGCGGCATGGGCATGATGGTGTGGGCCGCGTTGAGTGGCAACCAGTTCAACTGGCTCACCGCGTCGTATGGCGCGTCGGGCGCGCTGTTCGGTCTGTTCGCCGCGTGTCTCGTGGTCTACCGCAAGGTGGGCGAGGACCTGCGCTCGATGCTCATTTGGATGGGCATCAACTTCCTGATGCCGCTCATCACGCCGAACATCGCCTGGCAGGCGCATCTGGGCGGATTCGTCGTGGGTGGTCTGCTCACGCTGCTCACAATCGACGGCGTGCCCGCGCTGCGGCGCAAATCGACGCTTGTGCGCATCGGCATATATGGCGGTGTGTTCGTGGGGATCATGGTGGTGATGTTCGCATTCTGCAACGCGGGGAATCCGGCGTTGCAGAATGCGGTCTGGACCGCCAATCTGGGGTGAATGATGCAATGTGAAGGAATTACACGCATGTAGTTATCCACAGATGTGGAAAACTGTGTGGATAAGTCGGGGATATCGTGAGGATTCAGGCAAAAGTTATCCACAGGATAATCCACAAATGTTGATATCTCTATGGTTTTCCACTTGTGGACAATGTGGACAGAAGTTATCCACATTACTGAGAATCGGCGGAATTCCAAGTATAATTAGGGATTCTCAATACAGTGAATCCCATATATAGTGGCAATTCAGTTATCCACATTTCACGTTATGTCAGAAGACATGCTGGCCCTGTGTATATGGCGTCCGTCTGCCCCAGCCAGGCGGACGCCATGCTATGTGGCTCTCCGTATGACGTTCGTCTGGGAATGATGCTGGGAATGATGTTCCTACAATGGTGCTATGCCGAACCATATCCCCCGTGATGCCGCGCCGCACGCGAGCGACATCGCGCGAATCCACATATCCGAGACCACGCGCGCGTTCATCGACACGCATGCCGGCGAGGACCCTCACGACCTCGCCCTGCACGCCAAACGCGGCGAGCCGGGGCTCGACCTGCCGTTCGCGCTCGACCAGATCGCCGGACGGCGCATCGCACGTACCAAACTGCCCGCGTGGGCGGCGTGCAGCGGTGTGGTCTACCCCGCGCATGTGCCGATGGAGCAGTGCTCGTCGCAGTTCACCGCGCGCACCAAGGCCCGGTTGGCCTGTGAGCTCATCGCCGGCCTGCCGCACCCCACGCGGCTTGTGGACTTGACGGGCGGCTTGGGCGTGGATTTCTGGGCGCTCGCGCAGCAGTTCGACGAGGCGGTGTATGTGGAACGCCAGCCGCAGCTGTGCGCGCTCGCCGCACACAACCTGCACGCGCTCGGCGTGCGCAACGTGCGCGTGGAGTGCGCCGACGGCGTGGAGTTCCTGCGCGCCATGCCGCCCGCCAGCATGATCTATGTGGACCCCGCGCGCCGCGATGCACACGGATCGCGCACCTATGCGATCGAGGACTGCACGCCGGACGTGCTCGCCCTGCGCGGCGAACTGCTCGCCAAGGCGCCGGTGGTGATGGTCAAACTCTCGCCGATGCTCGACTGGCGCAAGACGGTCGAGGACTTCGGCGGGGCGGTGCAGCGCGTGGCCGTGGTCTCCACGGGCAACGAGTGCAAGGAGCTGCTACTCATGCTCACGCGCGCGCCGCATGATGATGTGCGCGTGGATTGCATCAATGACGGCGATACGGTGACATTCACCACCGCCGAGGACCAGCGGCCGTCGATCGCGCCGGCCGGGTCAATCGAGCGGATGCGCTATTTGGTGGAGCCGAACGCGTCGATCATGAAGGCGGGTGCGTTCGCCGCACTGCAACGGCAATGCCCCGGCCTTGCGCAGATCGGCCCGAACAGCCACCTGTTCGTGGGCGAACAGCCGGTGGGGGCGGTGCCCGGGCGCGCGTTCGAGATCGCACGCACAGGCGGCATGGGCAAGCGCGAACTCAAAGCGCTGCTGGAAGGCGTGACGCACGCGAACATCACCGTGCGCAATTTCCCGCTCACCGCGCCGCAGCTGCGCAGGAGACTCAAACTCAAAGACGGTGGCAGCAACTATCTGTTCGCCACAACGGACGCGGGCGGGCGCCATGTGCTGATCCTCGCGCACAAAGCCCCGCCCGCAACCACATGAATATGGGGGCGCTCAGCGCCAGCCCACGGTCATCAGGAACCCGACCAGGATGAAGCCGAACGCGATGGCGAGGTTCCAGAAGCCGATGCCCGGAATCGGGTAGGTGTTGTTGGTCAGGTAGAACACCACGGCCCAGACGAGGCCGATCACCATGAGCGTGCAGAACAGCGGCACATACCAGCTCGGGTTGGCCTTGGTGCCCTTGATGCTCTCTTCGACACGCTTGGAGTTCTCCTTCTGGCGCTGCATCATGCGGCGCATCTGCGGGGTCAGCTGGGATTCGTCCACCGTGGAATCGAGCACACTCTGGATCTTGCCGAGCGGAATCTCGTCGTTCTCCACATAGGTGGCGGCCTCGGCCAGCGTGGGGTGGTCGTCGTGCGCGCCCTTGCCCTGATCGGCAGTGGTTGGCTCGGCTTCCTCCACCGTCACGCTCGCCTCAACCTCAGTCTGGCCATCCGTGGGTGTTGTGTGCAGCTCTTCGTCAGCCATTTGTCTTATCTCCTTTAATAGGCTACTGGTTATCATAGTGGTTGCACTCGAAACGCGAAGTCCACAACGGCCATTTGAGCAAAATCACCATATTTCGGAGGCGGCATGGCGAAGCGTACACCCAAGCACGGCACACGGAAAACACTGATCGGCAGTATTTCCGTGTTCCTGGTGATCATATTCGCGGGCTTTCTGCTCGTCACCAACATGCGCGTCAACCGCACGACCACGGTCTCATCCGACGCCGCGGAACTCGTGGAGAACCGTGTGAAACAGGCCGACAGGCTGCAGCAGGAGGTCAATGAGCTCAGTGCGCAGGTGGGCGCCCTGAGCGCGCAGGAGGACAGCCGCAAGTCCACGGCGAGCGAGAACGCAGGCTCGAGCACGATGCTCCCGGCGGTGGAGGGTCCCGGTATCACCGTGACGCTCAACGATTCGTCGATGTGGCAAAGCGTGGCCGACACCGCAGGCTCAAGTGTGGACTGGGACAAATACGTGGTGCACCAGCAGGATGTGGAGGCCGTGGTCAACGCGCTGTGGGCCGGGGGCGCTGAATCGATGGAAGTGATGGGGCAACGCCTGCTGCCCACGTCCGCGGTGATCTGCTCGGGCAATGTGCTGCTGCTGCAGGGCAAGAAGTATTCGCCGCCGTTCACGATCTCCGCGATCGGCCCGCCCGAACTGATGAAGTACGCGCTCGACAATTCGCAGGCCGTGCAGATTTACAAACAGTATGTGGGCGCGTTCGGCCTGGGGTACGAGGTCAAGGACGAAGAGCGCCTGGAATTCGCGGGCACACCGCTGCTGCTGCAGCCGCTGCAGTACGCGCGCGTGGATGAGTAGTCCCGTACATCAACAGGGAGATACACGAGGGGAATCATGAAACACAGCCAGCAATCCGCGCCCGCGCCGCGCCACAGCGTCTCGCGGTCGATTGTCACAATCATCGCCGAGGTCCTGCTCACCTTCGCCGCGATCTGCGGCCTGTACGTCGCATGGATGCAGTGGTGGACGGGCGTGGAATCCGCGCATGTGCAGGAAGAGACGCGCCAACAGGTCGCCTGGGCGCAGCCCGACGCCGGCGGCGCGCTCACAATCGCGCAGCCGCAGCAAGGCGAGCCGCCTGTGCAACCCGAATCCGCGCGCGCGGGCGAGCTGATGGCGCGCGTGTACATTCCGCGCTTCGGCGACCAGTGGGAGCGCAACCTGGTGCAGGGCACGTCGCTCGTGGAACTCAACCAGCACGGGCTGGGGCATTACGAGATCTCGCAGATGCCCGGCCAAGTGGGCAATTTCGCGATCGCCGGCCACCGCAACGGCTACGGCCAGCCGCTCGGCGACGTGGACCGGCTGCAGCCGGGCGACGCGATCGTGATCCGCTCGCAGGACTACTGGTACGTCTACCAATACACGAACTACACAATCGTGACCCCGGACGACGGTTCGGTGATCGGGCCGAACCCCGAACACCCGGGCGAAGCGCCGACCAAGCGCATGATCACGATGACCACATGCGAGCCGAAATACACGACGCCCACGCACCGCTGGATCAGCTTCGGCGAACTCGCATACTGGGCCAAGGTGGCCGACGGCATTCCGCAGGAGCTCGCCAAGGAGGGCCCCGACGGCGCCGTGCAGTTCGTGAACAACGAGAAACAGTCGTTCTTCACATCGATCGGCTCGCTCGCGCCGTACGTGTGGGGCGCGCTCGCCGTCTACGCGCTCGTGTTCGCGGCCGCCGCCGTCGCATGGCGCTGGCCGGCGCTGCGTGCGATCCGAGAAGGCCGCACGCCGCTGCCCGACGCCGACATCTACGGCTGGCTGCTGCGCCACCAGCCGGGCGCCGCGCCGGTGCGCTGGCTGCTCGTGCTGCTGCTCGTGTTCGCCGCGGTGTGCGCGCTGTTCCAGTGGGGATTCCCGTGGGCCGCCGGCAATATCGAGTTCCTCAAACAGATGTCGAATTACGTGACGATCTGACGACCAGACAAGAGAGAGCCCTAAGATGAATGCTATGGAACAGGCCAACGACCACACCACCGGAGCCGCGGATGACGCCGCGCGCATCCTTGTGATAGACAATTACGATTCGTTTGTATACACGATTGTCGGGTATCTGAAGACCTTGGGCGCCGAGGTGACCGTGGTGCGCAACGACGCCTTCGACGTGCAGGCGGACGGCGCGCTCGACGGCTATGACGGCGTGCTGATCTCGCCCGGCCCTGGTGCGCCCGCCGACTCCGGCGTGAGCGAAGACGTGATCCGGCTGTGCGCGCGCGAACGCAAGCCGATGTTCGGCGTGTGCCTGGGCATGCAGGCGCTCGCCGAGGTGTTCGGCTGCACGGTGAGCCACGCGCCGACGATCATGCACGGCAAGACGAGCCTTGTGGAGCATGTGGACGACGAGATCTTCGCGGGCGTGGCGAACCCGATGGTCGTCACACGCTACCATTCGCTCGCCGTGGAGCCGCAGTCGGTGACGGGCGAGCTCGAGGTGACCGCGTGGACGGTGGACGACCACATCGTGCAGGCCATCCGCCATCGCGAACTGCCGATGGTCGCCGTGCAGTTCCACCCCGAATCGGTGATGACGCAGGACGGCTACCGTGTGTTCGCCAACTGGCTCGCTGAGTGCGGCCAGGAGAGCGCAGTGGAGCGCAGCATCGGCCTGCAGCCCAAGATCGTGCGCTGACAGACGGATTCGTCCGGGGTCCGCGAATGCGGCCCGATGTGATTGCGGGGCGTGTGCAGTGTGCACACGCCCCGCAATCACAGTGTTGGCAGCCCCAACGGATCAGTGGCCGTTGTTGTTGCCCGAGTCGCCGTTGTTGTCGTTGCCGCTGTTTGAGCTGCTTTCGCTCGGGCTTGGGCTCGGTTTGTCCGGCGCCTTCGTCTTCACCGTGACCTCGGAGCCCTTGTCGACGCTTTCGCCGGCGTTCGGCGAGAACGAGTCCACCGTGGCGTCATCGCTCGAGTTGCTGCCGTCGACGAGCTTGAGTGTCAGTCCGGCGTTCTGCAGCGCCTGCTTGGCCTCGCTGAGTGTCATGCCGTTCAGGCTTGGCACCTGCACCTTCTCCTTGCCGGTGGAGACCCAGATCGTGACGACGCTGCCTTGCGTGACCGACGCGCCCTGGTCGGGGTCGAGCCTGATCACCGAACCGCTCGGCACGGTGTCGGAGGCCTCGGTGAGCACCGTGGTCGTCAGGTGCATGTCGGTGAGTTTCTTGACGGCGTCGTTCTGCGAGAGGCCGACGATGCCGTCCGGAATGCGAGTCATGCCCGACGAGACCCACAGGCTGATCGTAGAGCCCTTGGGTTGCGATGTGCCCGAAGCCGGGTCGGTGCGCGTGACGCAATCCTTCGTCACCGTGGCGCTGTCTTCGGTCTGCACGGCCGGGTTCACCTCGAACCCAGCCTCTTCGAGTGCCTCGCGCGCCATGTCCTGCGAATAGCCGGTCACGTCGGGCACCTTGATCGAGCGCGGGCCCGTGGAGAACCACACGTTGACCGTGCTGCCCTTCTGCACGCTCTTGCCGCCCGCTGGGTCCTGTTTGGTGAACATGCCTTCGGGCTTCGACGAATCGGTGTCCTGCTTGATGCTCGCGCGCAGGCCCAGGTCCTCGAGCTGCTTGCGTGCGCGCGCCTCGGTCGTGCTTTCGCCGAACGTCGGCACGGTCACGAACTGCGGCTCGTTGCGCTTGTGGTTCCACACGAGGAATCCGGAGAGCAGGCCGAGCACCACGAGCACGCCGATGATCGACCATGCGATCGCGACGTTCTTCTTATGCTTCTTCTGCGCCATGGCCGCGCGTTGCTGCGCGCGCGTCGGCAGTTGCGTGCCCGTTGCGGGCGCGCCGACCTGCTCGAACTGCCCGGTGACCGGGTTGAACGCCTGCGTGGGCGCGCCCGGTTCGGTGACCGGCGACGTGTAGGGCACGGTGTTCGCGTTGTCTTCGGCCTGCTTGCGCGCCTTCATGTTGGTCAGGTCGGTGAGCGGGTTGAACGCGGCGGCCACCGGCATGCCGCCGTTCATGAACGCGAGGATGTCGTTTTTGAACTCCGTGGCCGTCGCGTAGCGGTTCT
Organism: Bifidobacterium pseudolongum subsp. pseudolongum DSM 20099; assembly: GCF_000771225.1. Taxonomy (GTDB): domain Bacteria; phylum Actinomycetota; class Actinomycetes; order Actinomycetales; family Bifidobacteriaceae; genus Bifidobacterium; species Bifidobacterium pseudolongum. Next base: position 176,451 of record NZ_JDTZ01000005.1, on the reverse strand, counting down.
GGCGGTCCTTGGCCATGGCCTTCGCGCAGATCGAATCCCACATGACCGGCAGGCCGGGCACGATCGCACTCGGTTTGGTGGCCACTTCGGACACATGCTGGTAGGCGATCGCCACGGCGGAGTCGCCGGTGAACGGCGGCCGGCCGGTGAGCATCTCGTAGAGCACGCAGCCCGCGGAGTAGAGGTCGGAGCGCATGTCGACGCTTTCGCCGCGCGCCTGCTCGGGGGAGAGGTATTGCGCGGTGCCGACGACGCCCTGCGACTTGGTCATCGTGGTGGCCGAATCGTCGAGCGCGCGGGCGATGCCGAAGTCCATGACCTTGACCACGCCCTGCTCGGAGATCATGATGTTGCCGGGCTTGATGTCGCGGTGGATGATGCCCATGCGGTGCGAATACTCGAGCGCGGAGAGCAGGCCGATCATCACATGCTCGGTGTCGCGCTGCGACAGCGGGCCGTTCGCCTTGATGATGTCGCGCAGCGTCTGGCCCCTCACATACTCCATCACCAGATAGGGCAGGTGCTCGGTCTGGCCGTTGTCGAGTGTGACGACCTCTTCGCCTGAATCGTAGATGTTGACGATGTTCGGGTTGTTCATCTGCGCCACCGAGTGCGCCTCGCGGCGGAAGCGCGTCAGGAAGATCTCGTCGTGCGCAAGGTCGGGGCGCATGATCTTGATCGCCACGGTGCGGCCCAGGCGCGTGTCGAGTGCGACATGGACCTCGGCCATGCCGCCCCGCCCGATGAGCTGGCCCAGCTGGTAACGACCGCCGTCAAGAGTGGTTGGCATTGTGCTGCTCATTGCTGCTCCTTCGCTTGCAGGCGTGTGCCAGGTCGTAGAGTCGAATGGAAGAGTGATTGTGCGTGGTCCTCATCGGTCGTGCGCGGCAGCATGCCGGCCGGGTCGGTCGTGAGCGGGTCATGGTGCGGGGCGCTCACCACGCGGCGCGGCATGCGCGCGCTCGACGTGATCATCGTCGCGTCCGCAGCGCTTGTCTGCTGGTCGAGCAGACGGCGCTGGATGCGCGTGAGGATGCGCGCCACAGTCAGCGCGTCGTTCGGGCGGTCGAGCGGGTCCTTCGACAGCATCGACATCACGAATTGCGACAGTTGGAAGTCGACGCTCGCCGGCAGCGGCGGCACCGGGTTGTTCACATGCGCGGCCGCGATGTCGACTGGCGTGGCGCCGGTGAACGGGCGGTGCCCGCACAGGCCTTCGTACGCCACCACACCGAGCGAATAGATGTCGGACTGCGGCGTGGCGTGCTTGCCCTGCGCCTGCTCGGGCGAGATGTACTGCGCGGTGCCGACGACCATTCCGTCTTGCGTGATCTGCTCCTGGTTCGTGGAGTACGAGACGCCGAAATCGGTGATCTTGACCTCGCCGTTCTCGGAGACCATGATGTTCGCCGGCTTGACGTCGCGGTGGATCACGCCGTGCGAATGCGCCACGAACAGGCCGCGCGCCACCTGCACGAGGATCGGCAGCAGTTCGGTGGGGTCCATCGGGCCGTTGAGCTCGTGGAACAGGTCGGCGAGCGATTTGCTCGGCACGTATTCCATGATGAGGAACCCGATGCCGTCGTGCTCGTAATACTCGAACAGCGCAGCGATGTTGGGGTGCGCCAGATTCGCGGAATTGCGCGCCTCGGCACGCAGCCTGCGCAGTTTCGATTCCTGGTTCGTCGTGTCGGTGCGCAACGCCTTGATGGCCACCGGGCGCCCGAGCTGGATGTCGAACCCTTTCCACACTTCGCCCATGCCGCCTTGCGCGAGCCGCGAATCAAGGCGGTAACGGCGGTGAATCAGCTGTCCTTCAATGAGTCTCATTGCTTCAACGCCTCCTTCATTACTGCCGTCATGATTGGTCCTGCTGCAAATGATCCATATAAATCCACATTGTGTACGACGACCGCCACTGCGATCTTGGGGTTGTCCGCCGGCGCGAACCCGATCGTCCAGCCGTCGATCGAACTGTTGTCGACGCCGATCTGTGCGGTGCCGGTCTTCGCCGCCACGCGCACGCCGGGGATCTCGAGGTTCGGGTTGCCTTCCGTCACCACGGCCTCCATCGCCTCGGTCAGTTTCTTGGCGGTGTCTTCGCTGAACGCCGTGCTCATCACCTGCGGTTTCGTGTCCGGCAGCACCGAAAGGTCGCTGAACCGCACACGGTCCACGAGCGTGGGCTTCATGACCTTGCCCTTGTTGGCCACCGCCGCGGCCACCATGGCGTTCTGCAGCGGGGTGACGAGTGTGTCGCCCTGCCCGATCGAGGCGAGCGCGAGCTTGTCGCCGGCCACGTTCTGCGGGAAGCGCGAAGCCACGGCGCGCATCGGCAGGCCGGTCGAATCCGACCCGTCGATCGTGATCGTCGAATCGAAGCCGAGTTTCTTGGCCATGTCCGACACCGTCTCGTCGCCGAGCGCCACGCCGAGCTGCGCGAACGCGGTGTTCGACGAATATGCCATGGCGCTCTTGAGCGAGATCTTGCCGTCCGAGCCGTCGCCGAGCGACGACGAGTTCGTCAGCTCGGTCTGCGTGCCGGGCAGCGTGTAGGCGGAGCCGGCCGGGATCTGCGAATCGAGCTGGTATTTGCCTGATTCGAGCGCGGCGGCCGCCACCACGGTCTTGAACGTGGATCCGGGCGGGTAGAGCTGGCTCGTAGCGCGGTTGAGCATCGGGTTGGACTCGTCGTTCACCAGTTCGGTGTACGCCTTGCTCGCGGAACCGGTGTCATGCGTCGCCAACGCGTTGGGGTCGTAGCTCGGCGAGCTGACCATGGCCAGGATGCGGCCGGTGCTCGGTTCGATCGCCACGACGGAGCCGTCCTGGTCGCCGAGCTCCTGCGCCGCCACGGTCTGCAACGTGGTGTTGATCGACGTCTCGATCGAGGCGCCGCGGTTCTCCTCACCGGTGAACACGGCTTTGATCCGCTGCCAGAACAGGGCGTTCGATTCACCCGTCAGCAGGTCGTTCTCGGAGGCTTCGATGCCACGGTCGGCGTTCTGCGTGACCGAGAAATACCCGGTGACCGGTGCATAGAGCGCGCCGTTCGCGTACGAGCGCTGGTACGAGAACGCGTCGTTGACGGGGTCCGATTTGGCGAGCACGGTGCCGTCGGAGGCGAGGATCGCGCCACGCGGCGCCCCGTACATGTGGTAGAGCGAACGCGTGTTGCGCGCGTCGTGCGAAAGCGAGTTCGACTGCACGGTCATGATGATCGACGACGAGATGCCGAGCACCACGAACAGCACGAGCACAGCGGTGAACAGCTGCCTCAGGCTCTTGTTCATGATTCGTCACCTCCCGTGGTGGCGTCGGTGGAACGCAGCGGCGCCACCACCTCGGTCGCCTCGCCGTCCTGCACGGGCGGCGCCGGCGGGGCCGCGTGCGCGCCATGCCGCGGGGCCAGCGGCACGACGGGCATGTCGGCGGTGTGGCCGGGCTCGTCCACCTGCGCCGTGGCCGTCGCGCCGCTGTGGCGCGACGTGTCTTTCTGCTGCTGGCGCTGCTGGAGCGCGGAAAGCGCCTCCATGCGGAACGTGTCGCTCATTGTGTCGACCTGCGGCTTGTTCGCGGCATTCGACATGATCACGAGCAGTGCGGCGAGCACATAATTCGCGATCAGTGACGAGCCGCCGGCCGCCATGTATGGCATCGTCAGGCCGGTCAGTGGAATGACGAGCGTGATGCCGCCGACCACGGTGAACACCTGGAACGCCATCGTGAACACGAGTCCCGAGGCGAGCAGTTTGCCGAAGCCGTCCTTGATCTTCATCGCCACGACCATACCGGCCGCGATGATGAGCAGGTAGAGCAGCAGGATCGCGAAAATGCCGACGAGGCCGAGCTCTTCGCCCGCGGAGGCGAAAATGAAATCGGAGTTGGCGAGCGGAGTGATGGCCGGATGTCCCTGTCCCAGGCCGGTGCCGAACAGGCCGCCGGCGGCCAGGCCGAACAGGCCCTGCACAATCTGGCTCGACCCGCCCGGGTAGCGGTTGTAGATCACCGGGTCGAAGGGGTGCAGCCACGCTTCCACGCGGTAGCCGACGTGCGCGAAGATGCGCGCGGCCGCAATGCAGCCGATCGCGAAGGCGATGCCGCCGATCAGGATCCAGCTTGACCGCCCGGTGGCCACGTACAGCATCGCCACGAACATCGCGAAGAACATGAGCGAAGTGCCCAGGTCGTGCTGCGCGATCAGCACTCCCATCGAGGTGATCCACACGATGATGATCGGGCCGAGGTCCTTGAGGCGCGGCAATTGCAGGCCGAACACCTTCTTGCCGCCCACGGCCAGCTGGTCGCGGTGGTTGAACAGGTACGACGCGAAGAAGAACGCGAGGAACAGCTTGGCGAATTCGCCCGGCTGCAGCTGGTACGAGCCGATGCCAATCCAGATGCGCGCGCCGCCGATCTCGCGGCCCAGTCCGGGCACCATCGGCGAGAGCAGCAGCGCAAGGCCCACGACCATGCTCACATACGAAAAACGGCGCAGAATGCGGTAATCGCGTATGCACACGAACAGCACGTCGCAGCACACGAGCGCGATGCACATCCAAATCATCTGGCGGCTTGCCACGCGCGTGTCCGACTCCGCGTCGATGCGCGCGATCATGAGGATGCCCAGTGCGGTGAGCATGAACACGCACGCCATGATCGACTGGTTCGCATACGGCTGGAACCGGTAGATGAGAGCCCATGTGATGATGAACATGGCCGCCGTGGCGATCATCATCACGAGCACATTGCTCGGCAGCCCGCCGTCGATGCGCGCGAACATCTGGAAGAAGCCGAGCGCCGCGATCACGATGGCGAAGAGGATCTGCAGCAGGTAACGGATCTGGACTTTGGCCATCACGAATCCTCCTGCGAAGCCTTCTTGCTCGGGCTCGGACTGGAGCTGGAACCTGTGCTCGCGCTGGGGCTCGGCGACGGCGAGGATTTGCTCTTCCCGGCCTGCTCCTCAAGGCGCTTGCGCTCCTCTTCGGCCGCCTTCTTCTTGGCTTCCTGCTCCTGCTGCATCTGGTTGAACTGGTCTTCGATCAGGTCCACATGCGCCTGGGCGTCGCTGTAGCTGTCGGCGGGGATGCCCTGCTTGAGCTGGTTGCGCCACTGTTCGGGCAGCTCGCTGATGTGCATGGAGGTCTGCTCGATTGGGTGCGAAAGCTGCAGGCCGAAGATGTTCGTGGGCACACCTTGGTAGATCGCCACCTTGCCTTCGTCTGCGGCGAGGTAATACTGGTTCTGGCTCCACGCATAGGCGCCCCACGCGCCGCCACACAACGCCACAAGCACCACGACTGCCGTGATGACCGCGGCCACGCGCCCGTGGAAGCGCTTCGTGCGCGCCTGCTTCTTCTGGTCAAGCTGTTCCTGATGGATCGCCCGCGCCACTTCGGGGTCGTTCGGGTCGGCGCTGTAGTTGCCGTCCTGCTTCTGCACCACCGGGATTTCACCGGTGTCCGGCGTCGTGCGCTCGCCGGCCTCTTCACGCACATCCGACGGCTGGCCCACGGTCTGGTTCGGCTGCTCGTCCTCGCTGTCCGGGTGCGTTTTGCTCGACGCGATCAGCGCAGCGGCGCGTTCCGCCGGCGACGATGTGGAGATCAGCGGCGGCGCGGAGACGACCGGTTCATGGATGATGTCCGCCACCGCTTCGAGCGTCGCGCTCGCCGCGCCACCGACGATCGGCGTCTGGTGCGGCAGGTCGAAGCCGTCGGCGTTCAGCGCGAGTGTCGCGTCGGCGATCACCGCGCTCACATTGTCGGTGCTGCCGGCGCGCAATGCCATCGAGACGAGCTTTTGCGCGCATTCCTCGGGGTCGGTGAAGTGCAGCATCGTCTCTTCGATCGTCGAATCCTCGAGCACGCCGCACAAGCCGTCGGAGCACAGCAGCAGGCGGTCGCCAGCGCGCGCCGTGCGGATCGAAATGTCTGGGCGCGCGTCGATGTCGAAGTCGCCGAGCACGCGCATCACCACATTGCGCTGCGGGTGGTTGCGTGCCTCGGATTGGCTGATGCGCTTGGTGTCGATGAGGTGCTGCACGTAGCTGTGGTCGTTCGTCAGGCGCATCAGGTGGCCGTCGCGCAATAGGTATGCGCGCGAATCGCCGATGTGCGCGAGCACCCAATAGTCGGCTACGAGCGTGATCGCGGTGATTGTGGTGCCCATGCCGGCGAGTTTGCGTTCGCGCTTCGCCTTGCCCACAATCGCGTCGTGCGCGGCCATCGCGGAAGTCTCCATGATCTGCGTGGCGCGCGCCACGTCGCCGTTCGGGGAATCCTGTTCGATGTGCGCGAGGGAACGGATCGCGATCGTCGAGGCGGTGTCGCCGCCCGCGTGGCCGCCCATGCCGTCGCAGACCGCCACCAGATGCGCGCCCGCGAATGTGGAGTCCTGGTTGTTCGACCGCACGGTGCCCACATCGGAGACGGTCGTCGAATACATGTACAACGTGGGTTCTTCGGAAGAGGTCATCGGTGCTCAATCACCTCAGTTCGAATGTGGTGGCGCCGATGCGCACGGGGACGCGCGGGGCCAGGATGGTGGGGGCGTTGATGCGCTGCTGGTTGACCACGGTGCCGTTGGTGCTGTGCAGGTCTTCGATGGCCCACGAGTCGGTTGTCGGGTCGGGGTAGACGCGCGCGTGGTGCGACGAGACGAATTCGTCGTCGAGCACCACATTGTTGGACGAGGCGCGGCCGAGCGTGATCACACCATTGTTGAGCGGCACGGACGTACCTGCGAGGGGGCCGTCGATGATCACGAGCAGGGTCGGCTTCTGCTCGGCGGCCTGCGGCTGCGCCGCCGCGACGGGCACGGCGGCGCCGGCGGCGGTGGATGGGGGCGAACGCAGCGGCTGCGCGGCGGGGGCCGGCACTTCGGCCTTCTTACGCGCCTGGCGTTCCTTGCGGCGGCTGGCACGCGACTTGCGTGGGCTGAACGTGGCCACGTCGCGGTACAGCGACCGCGAGATGAGCCAGACGAACACCCACAGCAGCAAGAGGAACGCGTACTTCAGCACCGTGAAAGTGAGTTCGGTAATCATAACGAGTGGTGGTGGTCTTCCGGATTACTCCTGATCTTGGGAGGAGGCCCAGTACAGGATGCGCGTGCGGCCGATCGTGATCGTGTTGCCGTCGAGCAGGGTGGCGGCGGGGACCTGATGGCCCTCCACGTACGTGCCGTTGGTGGAGCCGAGGTCGCGTGCGATCACGCCGTTGTCGGTAATGTCGATCTCGAGGTGCTTGCGCGAGATGCCCGGGTCGTCGATCACGATGTCGCAGCCGGAGCCGCGGCCCAGGATCGTCTTGTCCTTCGTGAGCAGGTACTGGCTGTTGTTCACTTCGAGCATGGGGCAGTCCTCGGTCTGCGCGTCGGTCGTGACCGGCACGGCATTGCCCTGCACGGACTCGGACGTGAGTTTGAAGTTGCCTTTTGTCTGGTCGAGGTCCTCTTCGAAGATCACCACGACCGGGCCCACGAACGCATAATGCTGGCTCTTCGCGTACTGCGTGAGATTGTCGGCCAGTTCGTTGGCGAGCGCCTCGGACCCCCACTGCTCGATGCGGTCGAAATCGGGGGTGCTCAGCTTGAATCGGTATTCGTTCGGCGCCACCGTGCGGTCGCGTCCCACGGGCATCGCCTCGGCGTCGATCTCGCGCTCGAGCGCGCTGGAGAGGTCGACGGGCTGCAGGTCTTTGGAGCCGAATTTCGCGAACACTCCGTTGACCGCGCCCTCCACGCTTTTCTCAAAACGATCAAGAACGCTCATAGTTGTCCCTTTCTATACTCCACCTATCCTACGCGGGGTTGCCAACAGGACGGCTTTTGCGGGTGCTAGCGTAAGGCGGTATGACGAAACCATTGCAGCCCGCCGCCGGCCAGGCGGCTGATTCCATCCAGTCCGAAGCCGTGCGCGAATACGCCGCCAACAAGGCGCGCACAACCCGGTTCACCTGCGGCGCCCCGCGTTGCGCCACGCTGCTCGGCGACGGCGAACGCATGCTGTTCCTGCGTTCCGACGGCAGTGAGGACACGGTGACGGCGTTGTGGGTCAGCGTGAACAACGGCACCGACGCGGTGGGTGAGTTCATGCTCGCCGACCCGCGCACGCTGCTCGCCGACGCCGACGCCGAGGATGTGCCGGCTGAGGAGCGCGCCCGCCGCGAGCGCGCGCGTGAAAGCGGCAGCGGCATCGTCGCGTACAGCGTCGACGACGCGGGCCGCACGGTACTGTTCACGATCAACGGCGAGCTGTTTGTCTGCGAGCTCGGCGAGGACGGTGTCACCGCCGAAACGCGCCGGCTGGAGCTCACGTTCGACGATGACGGCGAGCGGCAGTACGCCACGCCGATCCTCAATCCGCGCGTCAGCCCGGACGGCACGCGCGTGGCGTATGCGACCGGCACGGCGGTCGTGGTTGCCGAGACCGCGACCGGCCGCGCGCACGCCGTGTTCACCGTGGCCGAACAGGACCGCGCCACGATGCGCGCTGGCCTGGCGGAATTCGCCGCTGCCGAGGAGATGGACCGCTACAGCGGCTTCTGGTGGGGCCCCGATTCGCGCACATTGCTCGTGGAATGCTTCGACTCCGCCGCCGAACCGTTGTGGACGATCAGCGACCCGGCGAACCCGGCCGACCCGGGCATGCGCCACCGCTACCCGCGCGCGTTGACGCAGAACGCCGTGGTGGACCTGTTCGCCGTGCACCTCGCCGATGACCGCCTGCATGTGGACCGCACGGCGCTTGTGGATTGGGACAACACCGCCTACGAATACCTGGCCGTGGTGCGCTGGCAGTCCGGTCAGCGCCCGCTGCTGCGTGTGCTGAACCGCCTGCAGACCGACGAGCAGATCCTGCGCGTGGACGTGCCCGAGGAATCCGAATGGGCGCATCTGACGTCGATCGACGAGCGCACGATGCCGCTGCTGCCTGTCAGTGTGCTCGAGACGCATCACAACGACCAGTGGATCGACCTGATCGACGGCACGCCCGCATATACGCCCGACGGCCGGCTGATCTGCTCCGTCAACGACATGCGCGCCGACACGAACCGCCTCACCGTGGACGGCGTGCCATTCACCCCGGCCGGCTGGCAGGTGCGCGCGCTGCTCGACGCCGACGACGGCACGGTGATGTGCGTCGTGCAGCGCACGCCCGAACTCGCGCCCGACGTGCCCAAGACATGGCGTGCCACGGCGGCGGACCACGACGCGCGCAGCTTCGACGTGGTGGCGATCGATTACGAAGGGCGTGTGTACCCGGTGACCGACGAGCCGGGTGTGTGGAGCGCGGCCCGCCGCGGCGACGGCCTCATGATCGCCGGGCGCGACATGGCGCACCCGCAGGCGCAGATGATGCACTATTTCCACGGCAACGGCGTGTACGTGAAGAACCATGCGGCGGTGCCCGGGCTCGCGATGAACGTGCGGTTCGCGCGGCTTGGCGAGCGCGGTCTGCACGCAGCGATCGTGGCGCCCACCGGCGCGCAATACGCCGCCGCGCGGCAGCTGCCCGTGCTCATGCACCCGTACGGAGGCCCGGGCTTCCAGGAGGTCACGATGAGCATGGCCGCCTACTGGGACGCGCAGTGGTGGGCCGAACAGGGGTATCTCGTCGTCGTGGCCGACGGGCGCGGCACGACCGGCCGCGGCCCGCGATGGGACCGCGAGATCCATGAATGCATGAAAGACGTGACGCTCGCTGATCAGGTGGATGCCGTGCACGCGCTCGCCGGCGCCGTGCGCGCGATCAACGACGGCCAGCCGCACGCACGCCACGCGCATGCCGCCGTGCGCGCGCTGCCCGAGCCGGATCTGGAACGTGTGGCGATGATCGGCTGGTCGTACGGCGGGTTCCTTTCCGCGCTCGCCGTGCTCCGCGCGCCAGACGTGTTCGCCGCGGCGTGCGCCGGCGCCCCACCCACCGACTGGACGCTGTACGACACGTGCTATACCGAGCGGTATCTGGGGCTCGACCCCGAGGTCTACGCGCGCAACAGCATCATCGCCGACGCGCCGCGCCTGCGCCGCCCGCTCATGCTCATCCACGGATTCGCCGACGACAATGTGACGATCGCGCATTCGCTGCGCCTGAGCCAGGCGCTCATGGAAGCCGGCCGCGAACACACCTTCTTGCCGCTCACCGGCATCACGCACATGACGAACGACCCGGCCGTGGCGCGCAACCTGCTCGTGCTGCAGCGCGACTTCCTCGCCCGAGCGCTCGCCCGCTAGGCGCGCGTGCTGCTGTGCGCGCACAGGCCGCGCATTGCCTACTATGGTCGGTATGGAAATCGCGATGATTGACGAACGGCACTTCCGCGCCGCCGTGGAGCAGACCATGCTGCCGGCGATAGCGCGCTGCAGGCACAGCGGCACGATGCAGCCGGCCACCGAGGACCATCTGGGCCATCCGCTGCCGCCGCTCGCCGAACCCGGGCACCTGCACTACGTGTGCTACGACGTGAACGAATTCCAGCAGCTGCACATGCCCGGCGCGTCAACGCGGAACCATGGCGCCGTCGTCATTGCGCACGGGTTCTCCGAATTCGCCGCGAAATACGCCGAAATGGCATGGTATTTCCTGCTCGCCGGATTCTCCGTGTGCATCCTCGAGCACCGCGGGCACGGCTATTCGCAGCGTGATGTGCGCGACGACCAGGTGGTGTACATCGATGACTGGCGGCGGTACGTGGCCGACTTCGCCAAGTTCACGCGAGAAGTGGGGCGCGGGTACGCGCAGGGCAACCCGCTCACGCTCTTCGCGCATTCGATGGGCGGCGGCATCGCCGCGGCCATGCTCGAACGCTATCCGAACATCGTGGACCGCGCCGTGCTCTCGTCGCCGATGATCGAGGCGAACATGGGCCTGCCCACATGGCTCGCCTCGACGGTGTGCGGGGCGCTCGCCGACGCGGGCAGGGGCAGGCGCATGGCACCCGGCCAGCACGGGTTCACCACGGCGATCAACTGGAAAGAGGAGCGCGGGGCGAGCATGGAACGCGTCACATGGTTCAAATCGTTGCGCGACGCGGACACGCACTACCAGACCACCGCGCCGGCGAACGAGTGGGTGCGGCAGGCGGCGCGGCTTTCGTCGGCCGTGCTGCGGCAAGACATGTGCGAGCGGATCGAGACGCCCATCCTCATGTTCCAGGCGGGCGCCGACCACTGGGTGCGCAACAGCGCGCAGAACGAGTTCGCCAAGCGCGTACGGCGCGACGCCGGCGATCTGCGGTTCATCCGCGTGCCTGGATCCGTGCACGAGATCTTTTCGATGCCCAACAGCATTGTGGCGCCGTATCTGCAGCATGTGCTGCGTTTTCTGCAAACCGACGAAGTGGTCAGCGTACTGCCGTAAAAGCGAGGTGTGAATTGACGCAGCAGCATGGCGCAGGCGGGCCGGTGCAGAAAGGGCCAGCGCAGCGCAATGTGGAGAAGATCCTCAAACGGTCCGCGCGCGTGGAACAGCGCGACGCCGCGCAGGAGCTCGCCGCCGCGACACAAGTGGAGCCGAACGTGGCGCAGACGCCCCGGCGCATGGCGGTCGGCATCGCCTGCACACTCGTCGGTGGTGTGCTGTGGGGCGTGAACGGGTCGGTCTCCAAAATCCTCATGGAGCAGTATGGCGCCAGCCCCATGTGGGTGGCGTGCGTGCGTGAGATCTTCGCCGGGCTGGTCTTTCTGGCATGCGGAGCGACCGGTTCGCCCAAAGCGCTGCGCAAAGCGTTCACGACCGTGCGCGACTACCCGATGTACCTCGTCACCGCGCTTACCTGCGTGACGCTCGTGCAAGTGGCGTACCTGTTCTCGATCCACTGGACGAACGCGGGCACCGCCACCGTGCTGCAGACGGTGAACCTGCTGATGGTGCTCGGGTATGTGTGCGTGCGCGGGCGTCGGCGGCCGAGCGCACGCGAAGTGGTGGGTGTGGCGCTCGCGTTCACAGGCGTGTGGCTGCTCGCCACCGGCGGTGATTTCGGCGCACTGTCGTTGCCGCTGCCCGGACTGCTGTGGGGCCTCGCCGACGCGTTCGCGTGCGCGTGCCTCGCGATCATCCCTGTCAAACTCATTGCGAAATACGGCAATTTCGTCGTCAACGGCATCACGTTCCTGCTCTCCGGCCTCATCCTCACACCGTTCGTGCGGCCGTGGGCGCATGTGCCCGCGTTCGATGCGCGCGGATGGTGGCTGCTCGCGTTCACCGTGGTCGTCGGCACATTCGTGGCGTTCTGGCTGTACATGGCGGGTGTGGTGCGCATCGGTTCGATGCGCGCCACGATGTTCGGCACAATCGAACCGGTGGCCGCCACGGTCACGGCGGTCCTGTGGACGGGGGCGATTTTTACGCCCATCGACTTTGTGGGCTTCGCGCTGATCCTCATCATGGCATTCTTGGTGCATTGACATATGTTGCGCGCGGGCGGCGCGCGTGGATGGCGAGGAAGGGGCGCGGCATGGGCGCATACGACTCCAGACGGCGGGTTCCAATCAAGCAGGTCTACAAGTCGCTTGTGGAACTGCAGCGTTTTTCCACGTTCCGTATGTTCAGGATGGTCGGCGCGGTCACGGTGACGACCATCCTCGCATGTGTACTGCGGCTCCTGTTCAACGATCAGGAGCCGTTTTCGTTCCGTATCGCCGACATGCTGGGCAACGACTTCAACCACACCTTCCAATTGGGGGAGGAGACCACGAGCCCCGTCGATTTCATCACCGCCATATGGGGCGTTGTCGTGACGATATGCCTTGGTGTCGCGTTCCAAAACGAGCATTACGTGTCCGACAGGGACGCGATCGGCGATTTCAGCGGGCTGCTCATGTGCTCCTCGCTCGCGACCGCCTTCATCACCGGGTTTTGGCTTCCTGAGATGTACCACACGAATGGCGCGGCCAAGATGGCCATCATCACCGGGGCCGGGTGTCTGTTGATGGGGTGGATCCTCAACTACGGCAGCCAGATCTACATCACCCACCGCACCATGACGCACAATGAGCGGGCGCGCAACGTGGATTTGCGGCAATACGTGCAGATGCGCGCTTTGCGCACGCGCGGACGCTGGCCTGTGTGGGCGGTCGCGGTGTGCGCCGTCAACGCATTGTTCTGGCTCGCGCTTGCCGGCATGGGTGGGCAGATGGGCCGCCTGCGGGATGGCGGATGGGCGGCGGCCGCGCTGTTCGCCGCCGCATTGCTCGCCACGGTGATGGTGCTGTTGTATGCCTACGTGCGGCAGCGGTTCGTCAAGGCGATCGCCAGCCGCATGTGGGGCGCCGCCGCGGCTGCGGTGCTTGCCGTCGTGGAGCTTGTCGTGCTGTGGTATGCGGGCGTCCTTCTGTGGGTCGCGTTCACCGGCGCGCAGGCGGTGCGCCCGTGGGTTGTGGAGGCGATCGCCGTATGGAGCCTCGTCAACGTGGCGGCCGCGCGGTTCGTGATATGCCGGCTGGCCATCCACCCCACGAGCGCGCTGTTCCGCGACGCGCAATTCACGCAGAAGACCATGCAGTGGCAGCATTACGACCTGTTCGCGCAGTTGGTGGATTCCTCCACGATTGCGCAGCACGACCTGAGCGAATACGGCATGAACCTGCGGTTGATGACAGTGCCGTGGCGGGTGGTGCACGAGGTCCTGGAGGCGGGGGAATCCGCGGTGGAACTCGTGCCGGAATGGGCGGCGATGTTCTTTCCGCAAGCCGAGGAGCATGGTGTGCCGCTCGTCGCGTTCACCTCAAGCGAGCTGCGCACGCTGATCTGTGCGGTGAGGCGCCGTCATGATTGGCGTGACACCGCAAAAATGAATGTGCGCGCGCTCAAGGAACTCGTGCGGTGCGCGGATTGCGAGCAGGAGATCGTCGAGGAGACGCTATGTTTCTACCTCGCCATCATGTGCGACGACGTCAGCTACGTGGTGTCGCTGCGCAGGAGTTGATGTACGGCGGTCCCTGCCGACGATCACTTGCGCCTCGATTGTCAGTTCGCTGATCTGGCTGAGGTCGAGCGTGTCGATGTCCACATTGAACAACAGCGGCGTCATATGCGCGAAGACGCGCACATCATCCGGCGGCATGGCGAAGGTCTGCGAGACGAGACGCGTGTCCATCACGTCGAAATGCCGGGCGAACTGGTCGACCGTCTGCTCGTTCGAATAGTCGGTGTGGCGCAGCTGCGCGCTCGCGAGCTCGCGCAGCTGTTCGTCGTGGCGTGCGCCGGGGACCACTTTGACGACGATGCCGCCGGGGCGCAGTACACGGCGGAACTCGCCGTAGTGCACGGGGGAGAACACATCGAGGATGCAGTCAACCGCCGCGTCGCGCAGCGGCAGGTCGGCCAGATTGCCCACGAACCAGCGCACGGCGAGGCTCGTGTCTTCGCGCGCCGCCTGCTGCACGGAATCCTTGGAGATGTCGAAGGCGAGCACGTCGACGTGCGGGTGCGCCTGCTGCACGGCGCGCGCGTAGAAGCCCTCACCGCAGCCGGCGTCGAGGATCGCCGGGTGCGGCTCGGCGGGGCAGTGGGCGTGCACGGCGGCGAGCACGGCGCTCGCGATGTGGCTGTAGTAGCCGGCGTCGAGGATGCGCCCGCGGTTCGCGAACGACTCTTTGCTGTAGAACTGTGATTGTTTGGCGGCGGGCGCGAGGTTCACGTAGCCTTGCTTCGCGATGTCGAAGGTGTGCCGGTTCGGGCAGCGCAGGCTTGTGCCGTCAAGTTCGAGTTCGGTGTGGCACAGCGGGCAGATGAAGTAGCGTGCGCAATCGTGGAAGCGTGCGAGTCGTGCGGGATTCATGCCGCCATAGTAGCCGCTGTGGGAGTCACGGGGTCGGCGCTTACGCGTCGATGGCGTTGCGTGCGCGGGCGGGGGTGATCATCGTGAGCATCATCACCGAAGGCTCGAGCGCGGTGACCGCATGCGGCAAGCGGGTGGGGAAGTAGACGAGCTCGCCTGGCGCCACCTCCTGTTCGTCATCACCGCCCTTGATGAGCAGACGTCCGCTCAGCACCTGCACAAACACCGGCATCGCGGCCGTGTGTTCGCTCAGCTGTTGGCCAGTGTCGAACGAGAACAGCACCACGTTGCCCCCTTCGGTATGCATCACGGTGCGCGACACCGTGGCTTCCGGTTGTACGCTCACCATATTCGTGAGGTCTGGCAGTACTTGCATCTGTGATTCGTCGGTGTTCATGGCGATCCTCCTTGGCGTAGATTGCTATTTCCATCATGGACGCCAGAGGAGATGGGGTCAATAGCGTGCGAATTGTACGCGCTTCGCCGTGAGTTGCGTAAAATCCTTGCGCAAACCACGCTGTTTCCGTAAGAATTTTACGCAAAACCTGTATCCTGCGTAAAATCCTTGCGCTAACGTCCCTATGGGCGTGCGAATTGTACGCGTCCCTTACCGCTGCGCGTAAAATTCATACGCATCTGAGGCGGCCCGGTTCCTATATGCCTTGATCCCTTATTGGATTCCATGTTGCTACGGGTGGTCTCGGCCTCCGGCTCCTCCACGGTCGGCTTCCTGCGCTTGGTCCCTTATTGCTACGGGTAGTATATGTTTGTCGAAAAACAATATGTTTTGGGTCATTTTCCACTACCCGTAGCGCTCTGAAGGTTCCGGGAGGCGAGCGGCGGTGCTTGGGCGTACGGGTTCAAGCATCGCCGTGCTTTGCGTGGATGCCGCCAAGGATGGGCGTATGGAAACCAAAGACCGCAGTTGCTTTTCAGATGTTTGGTACCTTTGGAAGGGCTGTTCCGCCAACGCAAAACGGCTGACTTCGTTGGAAATCAGCCGTTTATGAAGAGTGCGAGCGGCGGGACTTGAACCCGCACGAGCATACGCTCACTGCCACCTGAAGACAGCGCGTCTACCATTCCGCCACGCTCGCAGACAAAGAGCTACCCTACACTACACCGTCGATTAGTGCAATTCGGCGTGTTGCGTTGGTCCGCAAGGTGCTGACCATGGTGGCTGCTTTTGCCCAGACGGGATGCTCCTGAAGAGGATGTGGGGCTGCGGAGGTATTCTACATAGTTCATCACATTGAGGTGGGGCGTTTTGTGGGCAGTGGGAGACCGCTGAATAGCCCGGCCCATATTTCCGCCTTGTATGGGCACTCTCGGCGGAACGTGTATTTCGCCCGCATTGGCGTTTTTAGCGGATTGGGCGGAAACCTGCAGGGAGGCGGATTGTATCTCACTTACGCGAGTGCTTTATATGCGGTGCCGACGAGTATTGGCTTCGGACAATGGCGAAATTCCAAGGGTATGGGACATCGATACTCGAAGGTGGCCGATTATGGCACTCATGTAAGCGAGATACACCCGTACGCTGCGTCTTACCCTAAGCGCGGCGTACATTGGTGCTGGTGTTGCCCGTTCGCCTTCACCCGCGTGAGCCGTTCGCGTAGAAGCGCGCGAGCGTCGCGTCGCGGAACTCGTCGAAATACCCGCCGTCAATCGACGCGCGGATGTCGTCGAGCAGATGCACGAAGAAATACTCGTTGTGGATCGTGGCGAGCGTGAACCCGTTCATCTCCCGCGCGCGCAGCAGATGGTCCACGTAGGCGCGCGAATAATGCGTGCATGTGTAACACGTGCACCCCTCCTCGAGAGGGCCGAAGTCGTGCTTGAACTGCGCGCGTTTGATGTTGTACCGGCCATCGCGTGTGAAAATCGCGCCGTTGCGCGCGCATCGCGCGGGTGCGACACAGTCGAACGTGTCGCCGCCGTTCTCCACGCACGCGAAGATGTCATCGACCGCGGCGATTCCGAGCACATGCCGCGGCCGTTCCTGTGGCATCTCGTCGCAGATCCACGCGCAGATGTCGCCGATGATGCGCTTTTCCATCGCGCCGCCAATACCGACGCCGTCGAAGTCGAGCGACGCGATCTGCTGGGCCGCGCGCCGGCGCAGGTCCTCGTAATTCGCGCCCTGCACCACGCCGTAGAGCGCCTGGTATGGCTTGCCCACGCGCGATTCGGTGAGGCGTTTGTGCTCGTCCACACACCGGCGCGCCCAGCGGAATGTGCGCTCGACGGAATTCTCCTGATAGCGGCGCGTGTTCATGAGCGTCGTCAGCTCATCGAACGCGAACATGATGTCGGCGCCGATCTTGTGCTGGATGTTCATCGAGATTTCCGCGGAGAAGCGGTGCAGTGACCCGTTGAGCGGCGATTTGAACGTGACGCCGTCCTCGTCCACGAACGCCAGGCGCTCCTTGCCTTTGGCGATCACATCGTCCGATTTCATGTCGGTCGTGTCCATCGCCAGCGTCTTCTTGAATCCCGCGCCGAGAGAAAGCACCTGGAATCCGCCGGAGTCGGTGAACGTGGGGCCGTCCCAGTTCATGAACTTCGCGAGTCCGCCGGCTTCATCGAGCACCTCTTCGCCCGGCCGCTCGTACAAATGGAACGCGTTGGAGAGCAGGCATTGCGCGCCGAGCTGCACCATCGACTCAGGCAACACCGCCTTCATCGCGGCCTGTGTGGCCACCGGCACGAACGCGGGCGTGCGGATGTCGCCGTGCGGCGTGTGGATCACGCCGGTGCGGCCGTACCGCGCGCCGCCGCGCCCTTTGCCGGTGGGGGAGTCGGAGAGGCGGGTGTGCTGTTCAAAGAAGAATGCGCTGCGGTCGCCCGGTTGTCCGGGCTCCGCGCCGCGTGGGTGTGCGAGAAGACTGGTCATGCTGACCACTGTAGATGGGCCGGTGTAGATGGCATCCACGATTTCTTCAAAAGATATGTTCGCAGTTTTCAAGAAACGTTCAGGAAACTTCCAGCACTGCCGTTTTAACTAAAAGACAGTGCTTCAACTAACGGCGTAATTGCAACGATTGGACGGTTACGATCGAGGGAAGCGAACGATATACGTGAATGAGAACTTCGAAGAATGGAGCATCATGACTGACGAACACAACACCCCGTGGGGCGCGCCCGGCGACCCCGCGGACCATGGCATCGATCCGACCGCGCCGACGTCGCCGAGCGCAGGCGTGCAGGGCACCGCGCCACTGCCGCCCACCACTTCGGGTGCGCAGACGGACGCGCATGACACTTCTGCGTACGACGGCGCTTCCGACGCTGGCAATCCATCGCCGGTGACCGCTGCGCCGGGCACGTCCGGCACCGACGGTGAGTCGACCTCCGTCATTCAGGACGACGGCGACCTCTCGCCGCTCGAATCGCCAGACGGCCCGTACCGCCCGGCCCCGCAGTATGGCGCGTTCCGCCCGGGGCAAACCCCGACTTCCACGCCGGCGCATCAGCCCGCGGCGAACCCCTCCGCACAGCCGACCCAACAGATGCCGCCGTTCGGTCTGCCGTATCAGGACCAGAACCAGCATCAGCAGCAAGGCCAGCCGCAATCACAGCCCACGCAGCCGTTGGGCGGTCTGTTTGGACGGCCGGCCGGTCAGCAGTCGGGCAATGGCGCGCCCACGGGCCAGTGGCCCGGCGGCGCGACGCCCAACGGCCCCACGCCGCCGCACGGGCAGAACCCATTCGGCGGGCCGAACAACCCGTACAGCGCACCGATGAAGCAGGCCGAGCGCACGCCGAACAACGTGCTCGTGGCCGTGGTGGCCGCGGTCGTCACCGCCGCGATCTGCCTCGGTCTGGGGTATGCGGCACTCTCCAACGGCTGGGTGAACATCCCCGGCTCGGGTTCGATGACCAGCCTGACCACCAACAAGGGCGGCGAAGGCACGGCGAAGGTCGAAGGCGGTGAAACGCCCGACTGGACCGCTGTGTCGAACAAGGTCTCGAAATCCGTCGTCTCGATCCAGACGCAGTTGCAGAACGGCGTTTCGCAGGGCACTGGCGCGATCCTTGATAAAGACGGCGACATCGTGACCAACAACCACGTGGTTTCCGGCGCGCAGCGCATCGTGGTCACGCTCGACAACGGCGACCTGTACGAAGCAAAGATCGTCGGCACCGACACCACGACCGACCTGGCGGTGATCAAGCTCGAGAACCCGCCGGCGGACCTGACCGCGGTCGAGTTCGCGGACTCCGACAATCTGGCCCCAGGCGAGCCGGTCATGGCGATCGGCAATCCGCTCGGTTATGACGGCACGGTGACGACTGGCATCGTCTCTGCGCTCAACCGACCGGTGACCGTGATGGACGAAGACAACACGCAGATCGTCACGAACGCGGTGCAGATCGACGCCGCAATCAACCCGGGCAACTCGGGCGGCCCCACGTTCAATGCGGCCGGCCAAGTGATCGGCATCAACTCGTCCATCGCTTCGATGGCCTCCGGCTCCCAGTCCTCCGGCTCGATCGGCATCGGCTTCGCGATTCCGTCCAACCTCGTCAAGCGCGTGGCGGATGAGATCATCAAGAACGGCAAGGTGCAGCATGTGGCGCTCGGCGTCACAATCCAGAGCGGCACCGTGACGGCTGACGGCGTGACACGCGGCGGCGCCGTCGTCAAGGCGGTGGTGGACGGTGGCCCGGCGCAGGAAGCCGGCGTCAAGGTGGGCGACACGATCGTAGGCTTCAACGGCCTGGCCGTCAGCGACAACTATTCGCTTCTCGGCTTTGTGCGCGCGGCTGCCATGGATTCGACCGCCAAGCTCACCGTGGTGCGCGACGGCAAGACGCTCGAACTTAATGTGAAGTTCGACAAGGCCGAAGACGCCGTGAACGGCACGAACCGCCAGGAGTCCAACAACCAGAACCAGCAGCGCAACCAGAACGACAACGGCAATGGCAACGATGGTTCGGGTGACGGCGACGGTGACGGGCTGATCAATCCCTTCGAGGGCCTGCTGCGCTAAGGCAGAACGCCGGCTCAGCCGCATCCCGATCCACACGAGTCCCGCCGTCCCCCGCACGGGGAGCGGCGGGACTCGCCATATTTTGGCCTTGGCCCGCTCCCGAATTGAGTTGTCGCATGGATGTTGCTAGGGTGACCCGTATAATTGAAGACAGTGCAATCTTTTTACGCCGTGTATCGAGTGGTCACGCAACGCGTCATTCGATGGGTTAACAAGGCGTGATTGGTGCATGAGGTTCGTGCCGCATGCATGGAGATACCGGACCGTAAGGAGATGCGATGAAAAAAATCATCGATCTGTGTAAAGAAGTGCCATTGCTGCCGATTGTGATTCTGGCGGCGATTCCCATGGCGCTCATCCCCTCGTGGCGCCCATGGGGCCATATTCCTTCCGCATTCGACCCCGGTGTGGGCGAATGGATTGTAATCCTGCTCGTGGCATGGACCATCATCACCAGCATCCACGAAATGCTCAAGAGCCTGCGTGAAGGCCATGTGGGCGTGGACCTGCTTGCGGTCGTGGCGCTCGCCTCCACCGTGGCGGTGCAGCAGTATTGGGCGGCTTGGGCCGTCACACTCATGGTGGCGTCGGGCGACGCCATCGAGTCCTACGCGCAATCCAAGGCGCGCGGCAATCTGACCGCGCTCATCAAGGCCGCTCCGCAACAGGCGCACGTCGTCACATTGCCCGGCGTGACTGGCGCCGACGCCAGCACCGATTCCGAAGGATTCCGCGCGGTGCAGCAGGCGATCGCCGACGCGCAGAACGCCGGTGAGCCGCTCAGCGCGGGCAACGGCCACTTCACCACCGTGCCCGTGGATGAGGTGAAACTCGGCTCCGTGCTGCTTGTGCTGCCGGGCGAGATCGTGCCGGTCGACGGCACGCTGCTGTCGGGTTCCGCCACGCTCGACCTGAGCAATATCAACGGCGAGCCGGTTCCGCGCACGGTATTCTCCGGCGCGAAGGTGCTCTCCGGTTCGATCAACGGGTCGACGACGATGATGATCCGCTCCACATCGCTCGCCAAGGATTCGCAATACCAGCAGATCCTCAAGCTTGTGCAATCCGCGCAGGATTCGCGCGCGGCCGTGGTGCGCACCGCCGACATGCTCGCCGTGCCGTTCACGATCATCTCGTTCCTCATCGCCGGCATCGCATGGGCTGTCTCCGGTACGCCACTGCGATTCGCGCAAGTGCTTGTGCTCGCCACCCCCTGCCCGCTGCTGATCGCGGCACCGGTCGCATACGTGGCCGGCACCGGACGCCTCGCCAAGGCGAGCATCCTCATCAAAGCGCAGGACGTGCTGGAAAATCTCGGCCGCGTCACGCACGTCTTCTTCGACAAGACCGGCACGCTGACCGTCAAACAGCCGCGCGTGGTGGGCGTGCAGAAGGCACAGGACGCCCCGGCTGACCTCACCGAAGACGAGATCCTGCTCATGGCCGGCGTGATCGAAAGCTACTCCGTGCACGTGCTCGCCAAAGGCATCACCGAAGCGGGCAAAGAGGCGATGGAGCGCCTGCACCGCGTGCCGAAAAGCGCGCGCGTCGGCCACCGCAACCCGCGCACGTCCGCCGGTGAACTGCCCGACCCGATCGATAACTACCCAGTGGTGGGCAACATCGTGGAAGACGCGGGCAAAGGCGTCTCCGGCACGGTGGACGGCCACCCGGTGCGCGTCGGCCGTTTCGCGTACGTGACCGGCGAGGATATCGCCGTTGCCACCGCGCACAACGCACAAGAGACCGAAGCCAACGAAAAGGCGATGGAGCGCGAAGACAGCAAGGCGGTCGCACTGTGGCCCACGCGACTCGAGCCCGACGAGATGGCCACCTACATCGCCATCGACGGCAAGCTTGCGGCACGCATCGTGCTGCGCGATGTTCCACGGGCCAACGCGCGCAAGTCAATCGACCGCCTGCACAAGCTCGGCGTCACCGACCTGACGATGGTCACCGGCGACAAGAAGGCCTCCGCCATGATTATCGCGAACGAAGTCGGCATCACCGACGTGCGTTACGAGCTGCTGCCCGAAGACAAGGTGAACGCCGTGCGCGAAGCCTCCGAAGAGGCGGCCAAGGGCAAGGACCCGTGGTGGGACCGCATCATGACGAAACTGCTTGGCGAATCGATGCACCGCCCGGTCACGATGATGGTCGGCGACGGCGTGAACGATGCGCCTGTGCTCGCCGTCGCCGACATCGGCATGGCCATGACCGACGGCACGTCGACCGCAGCCTCGGAATCCGCACAGGTCGTCATCATGAACGACGACATCGCGTGTGTGCCGCGGGCGATCTCGATTGCGCGCCGCACCAAGCGCATCATGCTGCAGGCGGTGTGCACGGGGCTTGCGCTCGCGATCATCGGCATGGTGTGTGCCGCGTTCAATCTGATTCCGGTCGTTGTGGGCGCGTTCCTGCAGGAGGGCATCGACGTCGTGTCGATCCTGTGGGCGCTCACTGCCATGTTCGACCGGGACTGATACGCAGCATCCCCAGTGTTTTCGCTGTTTTGGTCACTTTTGGGCCAAAAAATTGACCAAAACAGCGAAAACCCTGCCGAAAACGGCGAAAACAGGGCGGAGGATCAGAAGGGCAATGCTCGCGGTTGGGGGAGCCGCGGCACGCCCGCCTGTTCCAGTTTGGCGATGAGACGCTCGGGTTGGTACACGTCTTCGGCGAAGCAATGGACAATCTTCGTCACATGCTGAGCGAGCAGTATCTGGTCGCGGGTCGCCTGCCGGGTGATGTTCTCCTGCAGCGCATGCCTGGTCATCGTCGGATCCTGGTATTTGCGCAGCCCGTCATATTCAAGCGCGATCATGCCGTCATCGGTGCGCCACAGGAAATCGACGCGGAGCGGATATTTCGGGTGGTCGAAGTTCTCGAATTCGCACTGCAATTCGGGAATCGCAAAACCTGCACGGATGATCGTCGCGTACACCAATGATTCGCCGCCATTCTCCGCGAGCGGATTCGCATAGGTCAGCACGCTTTCGATGCGCGCATGGTCGAAGCGCCGGCCGGCGCAGTACGTGCGCAGCTCGCTTTCCGTCAGCCCGTGGGCCAGCACATGGTTGATGATTTCCATCGACGATTCGAACGTGCCGAGCATCACGGCGTCCACCACCGTGCGCGGCAGGGATGTGGCGCGCACGCCATTGACAACGACCGGCTCGTCATCGCGCACGAATATCCTGCGCAGCGGTTGCCTCGAATTGCGCACAGGCAGGGCGGTGGCGGGCATGTCGCGGCGGGTGCCATAACGTTTCCCGCCGTATGGATTGCTGCTGGTGTGCGCGCTTGCGATGGTGATCAACCCTTCATGCATGGACCACGGGTGCGGCAGTCCGTGCGCCTCCACAGCGGATTCGCCGGCGGCGGTCCAATCGTGGGTGAGCTGGAGGGCGCGCAATATATGGAGGTGGCGCTCGCAGCCGTTCATCGTCTGCCATGGTTCGGTGGGGCAATACAGGTTGATGTACGGGCTGACCATCAGGCCCTGCCGGCACATGCGTTGCAGCCCGCGTTGCACAGGGCGCGTGGTACCGATCACGCACCGCTGTTCCGTGGCCGCCTGCCGTATCAGGGAGTCGATTTGCACTGTGGTCGTTCTGCTCATGCGGGTACGCTACTGCACCCTCTGCGTCCGTGGCCAGCCCAACCGCCCGCTGTGGTCGGACGGCCGCTAACCTGCGCAAATGTGGATAGAGCGCGCTAATTTCGCTGTTTTCGTCAGTGTTTTCGCCGTTTTGGCCACTTTTTTGGCCTAAAAGTGACCAAAACGGCGAAAACACTGACGAAAACAGCGAAAACAGAACGCCGTACGCCGCTCTTCCATCGTTCGCCCGCGTCGACTACTCTAGAGTTCCGTGACTCAAGATTCTGAACTTCGCATTGCTGTAATCGGCGCAGGCCCCGCCGGCGTCTACTCTTCCGATATCTTCCTGCGCCAGCTCGCCAAGCTCGGCGACGAACTGGGCCTGGGCACGAGCGCGCGCATCGACCTGTTCGAAAAGCTGCCGGTGCCGTTCGGCTTGGTGCGCTACGGCGTGGCCCCCGACCACCCGTCGATCAAATTCATCGCGTCGGCGCTCGAAAAGACGCTCGACAACCCGAACATCCACCTCTACTGCGACGTGGAGTTCGGCAAAGACGTGACGCTCGAGGACCTGCTCGAACGCTACGACGCCGTGCTCTTCGCGACCGGCGCGATCAAAGACAAGCCGCTGCGCATCCCGGGCGCCGACCTTGACGGCGTGTACGGCGCCGCGAAGTTCGTCGAGTGGTACGATGGCTACCCGACCGGCGTGCGCGAATGGCCGCTCGAGGCCGAGGAAGTCGCCGTGATCGGCGGCGGCAACGTGGCGATGGACGTGGCGCGCGAGCTCATGCGCAACGCCGACGACCTCAAGGCCCGCACAGACATTCCCGACAACGTGTATGAAGGCATCGCGCAAAACAAAGCGAAGACGCTGCACCTGTTCATCCGCCGTGGCGTGGCCCAGGCGAAGTTCTCCGTGCAGGAGCTGCGCGAAATGGAGAAACTGCCCGGCGTGCAGCTCATCATCGACGAAGACGACTTCGAACTCGACGACGACACGATCGAGGAGGCCGGCAAAGACAAGCTGACCCGCCAGATGGTCGAGGAACTCTTCGCGATCCGCGAGATGGCCGAAGACATGGAAGACGATGGCGACGTCGACTTCGAGGGCAATCCGGCCGACCGCAAATACTATGTGCACTTCAACAGCGCGCCGACCGAGATCCTCGGCGAAGACGGCAAGGTTGTGGGCATCCGCGTCGAACGCACCGAAACAGGTGCCGACGGCGTGATGCACCGCACCGGCGAATTCACCGACTACCCGGTGCAGGCCGTCTACCATGCGATCGGCTACCAGCCGGAATCCGTGCCTGGTATCGCCTACGACGAACGCGGTGCGCATCTGGCCAACGCGAATGGCGACGGCCGCATCACCGTGGACCATGAGACGCCCGATGTGCGCGAGCGCCTCTACGCCACCGGCTGGGCCAAGCGCGGCCCGGTGGGCCTGATCGGCTCCACGAAGTCGGACGCCCTGCTCATCGTGACGAACATGCTCGAGGACCTGTCCGCGGCGAAGGAGCATGCGCAGCTCGCCGCCGACCGCGACCCCGAATCGATCGACCGCCTGCTCGCCGAGCGTGGCATCAAGCCGATCGATTTCGCCGGCTGGAAGCGCATCGACGCGTACGAGCGCGCCGAGGGCGCGAAGGAGGGCCGTGAGCACAAGAAGGTGATCGAACCCGAGCAGTTCCGCAAACTCGCGCACAGCATCGCGGACTGATTCTTCGCGCCCGTTGCCTATAGTTGTCTCGAGAGATTTCATCCAGGTAGTTATGGGAATGAGTGCGGGAAGATGCATCGAAGTGAGCCGTCGGCGCGGAGCCATGACCGCATTCCTCCAATGACCGACGCGCAACTCGACAACGCCATCGTGCGGCATACGCAATCGGCTTCGCGATGGAAGGTCGTCTGTTTCAGCGCCCTGCTCGTAGCCGCGCTTTCCGCTGCGAGCATGGGCGTGGCGATGCACCAGACCACCGCTTCGGCGGCCGCGCCGTCCGCATCAGCCACTGCGACCATGCGGCCGCAGGCGCAGCCGACCGTTTCGCCCTCTCCGACCCCCACGATCACACCCGCGCCCACGCTTGCGCAGGTCGTGCCGGCGGCGTTCGCCAATCTCAGTCAGTTGGACGGCTCATCGCCCCTCGCGGCTGCGGGCGTGAAGCTCAACGAGATGCAACGCTCGCAGCTCATGGAGCGCATTGAGGATTTCCGCGCGCAAGGCTATCAGGCGTCGTTCGTGGTCGTCGACATGCGCACCGGCGCAGCCATCGCGTCATACGGCGGCACGCCCATGTACACGGCGTCGGCGATCAAAGCACCGTACATCGTCTCGCTCGCGCAGACCGGCGCGGTCGATGTCAATGCTGTGGCCACGTCCGCGACCGCCGATGCGGCCGGGCTCAACCAGCTCATCACACAGACACTGCGGTTCTCGGACAACGACATGTACGAGGCGCTCTACAAGCGGTTCGGTGCGGCGCCCACCATGCAGTGGCTCGACGGAACCGGCGCGGGCACGGGGCTCAACGGGTATTACGGCGACGTCACCGCCATCGACATGGCGCGCATGTGGGTCAACAGTTACGAGTATCTGTTCGGCGCGCCTGCGGATGCGGCCGATGCGCCGGGGCGGGCATGGCTCGCGCAGCAGATGCGTGGATCGTTGAACTCGTCAATCGCCGCGGTGCACGGCGAAAACGAGGTTGTGGCGTCAAAGGCCGGCTGGATCTACGGCGAAGGCAATCTGTACGCGTACAACGACGCGGGCATTGTGATTCCGGTCGGCGCCACGCGACTGGCCGAACAGCCACAGGGGTATGTGCTCGCCATGCTCACGAACGCGTGCGCGCGCGACGACCTGCTCACCGCGCTCGCCCAGACCGTCGACAGCGCCATGCGCGCCGCGTGAACGCGGGCCCTTGCCGTAGACTGGGGCTATGAACGGGAAAATGCAACTGCACAATCATTACAATGGGCTGAAAACCGCGCTGCTCTTTGCGATCATGTGGGCGATCATCATGATCATCTGGTGGGCCACAGGCGCCAGCGTCAACACGCTCGGATATTACGTGGTCATCGGGTTGGCTGCATCATTCGTCTCATACTGGTTCTCCGACAAGCTCGCGATCGCTTCGATGCACGCGCAGCCGGTGACCGAACAGCAGGCGCCGGAACTCTACCGCATTGTGCGCGAGCTTTCGCAGAGGGCGGGCAAGCCGATGCCGCGCATCTACATCGCGCCGACTGCCACGCCGAACGCGTTCGCGACCGGCCGCAACGAGCGGCATGCGGCCGTCTGCTGCACGCAGGGCATTCTGCAGATCCTCAACGAGCGCGAGATCCGCGGTGTGCTCGGGCATGAGCTGATGCACGTGTACAACCACGACATCCGCACGTCCGCGATCGCGGGCGCGATGGCCACGGTCATCTCGTACTTGGGCTATTCGCTCATGTACTTCGGCAATTCCACGCGCTCGAACCGCGATTCGGACAACGGCGCGGGCGCGTTGGGCGCGGTCGGCGCAATGCTGAGCGTCATTCTCGCGCCGATCGCGGCGTCGCTCATCCAGATGGCGATTTCGCGCACGCGTGAATATGACGCGGACGAAGACGGCAGTCTGCTCACGGGGGATCCGAACGCGCTCGCTTCGGCGTTGTACAAAATCGAGAACGGCGTGGCGGCGAATCCGATGCCGCCGACCGCG
The DNA here is from genome assembly GCF_000771225.1 of Bifidobacterium pseudolongum subsp. pseudolongum DSM 20099. Classification (GTDB taxonomy): domain Bacteria; phylum Actinomycetota; class Actinomycetes; order Actinomycetales; family Bifidobacteriaceae; genus Bifidobacterium; species Bifidobacterium pseudolongum. The sequence goes on along the minus strand of NZ_JDTZ01000005.1, from coordinate 149,348 downwards.
ACCGACCGCTCCGTGGCTGCGATGATGATCGAATCGCCGTTCTCCGCGCGCGGGATCTCCAAGATGTTCTCCACGCATCCGCCGACTGCGGACCGCATCGCGCGCCTGCAGCAGATGGCCGTGGCGATGGGCGCGCCGGGGGTGAACGCGGGCATGGCTACCGGCGAGGTGGGCCCGGGCTACGCGCGGCCGTATTCGCAGACCGGCTACCGGAGGTAGTGCTGGGTCACCGCGTGTGGTACGCTATCTTCTTGTGACTGCGCGAGCGGTTGCCTGCGGATGTAGTTCATCGGTAGAACGAAAGCTTCCCAAGCTTTAGAGGCGGGTTCGACTCCCGTCATCCGCTCCACTGAAAAACCGCTAGATTCCAACGATTCTAGCGGTTTTCCTTTGCCATAGAACGGCCGCGTGATAACAAATTGATAACAAACATGTGAAAACGAAGCGCCCTTGCAGTCGGCGCGAACATCGTTTTTACCGATTTTTCTTCGCGGGTTCAGATGTCGTTCAGGGTGAAGGGTTCTTCGGCATCGGCAGCGGTGAGCAGCTCGTCTTCGTCGTCCGCGCTGTTTATCGCCGCGATCTGGGTACATGCGTCGATGTACGTGCGGCTGATCGCTGCGAGCGCTCCGGCCGGTGTGGCGGTGTCGCGTAGCGCGTTGCCCAGCACGTCGCGCACGAAACGCAGTTGGTCTATCAGTGAGCCGTCTTGCATCGCGTCGAACTCCTCGCGGCTGAGGTCGAGGGCGGTGCGTCGTTCCGTGTGGCGTTTCCTGTAGGCGGCCTGTTTGCACGCGGCGCTGCAATAGCGCGCCTTGCGTCCCGCGCCGGTATGGGGCCGGAATGTCCTTCCACAGTGCTGGCAAACGATCATTCCGGCCTCCTATTACGTAACAGTGTGGGTTTCTGGGGATATATCAGCGCTTTGCCCGTGGTCGCTGGGGAGAACCCTAGGGGGTGGCTCCCCCTAGGTTCCCTATGTCAGTTGTGGAATAGCGCGTTTTGCATGTCGTGCAGTGTCGCGTTCGGGGTGATGTTCGGCTGCATTCCCTGATTTGGCATTCCTTGTGGTTTTGGGTGTGCGAACTGGTCGAGCGCGTAGGCGAAGGCGTTGAGCGTGTCTTCGTCGGCGTCGGCTGGAAGGTAGTTGAGCAGTGTGGCTGGTATGCCGCTTGCCTCGCTGACCTTGCCTATGATCTGTTCGCGTGCTTGGGCTTGTTCGGCCTGTTGCTTGAATTGCCTGAGCTGTTCGAGTTCGGCGCGCTGCGCGTCTTCGTCGGTTGGTTCCAGGGTTTCAGTGTCGGCCATTGGTGTTCGCCTCCAGCGCGTCCGCGATGCGTTCGAGTGCGTCGGCTGCGCGTGCGATCGCCTCGAACCTGATGAACTCGGATTCCCCGGCGAAGTGGTCTTGTTTCCATGCGTCGCGCAGGCGTGCGGCGAGGGGGGTGGCCTTCTCGGCGGTGGCTGGGGTTGTCGTGGTGGTGTGGGTTGTGTTCAGCATGGTGGGTGTCCTTACTCGGTTACGGTGATGACTGCGAGGCGGTCGGGGTGGATCACGCCCCATCCAAGACGGAACGTGCCGCGTAGCATGTACTTGTCTTTCGAGAACTCGGCGTCTTCGCTGCCGTTGAGGTTCACGCTGCCTACGGCGCTGATGACCTCGTTGGCGTCGTTGATCAGCAGTTTGGAATCTGGGGCGGCCTTGGTGAGCACGACCGGCAGGCCGTAGAGCATGGGCGTCGGGCTGTCCGCGACGCTCGGCGCGATCATGGGTCGGCCGTCCGTGTACTTCAACAGCAGCAGTTTCGCCCATGTGCCGTGGTTCATGATGATTGACGTGGGCGTGCCGCCCTTGGAGCTGATCGCGGCGATGCCTTCCACGATGGCGTCAAGCGAGCCGGTGAGCGTGCCCGCGTTCACTTTTTCGAGGTTGAACAGTCCGGTCGGGGACGTTTCGCTACCGTCGGGCTTGGGGTTCTGGAGGAACACGGCGTTCGCCTTGTCCATGATGGCGGTGTTGAGCGACGCGGTGAGCATCTGTGTCATCTGTTCGGACGATTTCGCCTCGTTGGTGATCGTCTCGATGCTCGCGACTTTGCGCGTGTAGACGATCATCTCGCTTGCCGCCGCGCCGCCTTCGGGGATCGCGTCGCCCTCCTTGACGATCTGCGCGGTGCTCTGGGTGGCGATATAGGGGACATGCAGGGCGGGTGAATCGCCTTCGATGACGGCGGACACTCGCGACTGCGAGTGTACGAGCGCGTCGGGGATCGCGGTTGTTGAGGGGAATGCGGTTGCCCCGTAGGCGGATTCAATGCCGCTGGTGGTGATGGTAGACATGGTGTGCCTTTCTTGGTGTGGCACCCGACTGCCGGAAAAATTGGAAGCGGCAGTAGGTGCAATGTGTTGCGTCTGCTGCCGCTTGCTGTAATACTGACCAAACGCTTAGGTGAGAATTACACGGCGAATATACCTCCCCGTGTCGGGTTTCGCAAGCCTCTTAAGCGGTGCCGCGAGCGCCGTCGTTGTTTTCCAGCCGTTTGGCGTAGGTTTCCCAAAACAGTGCCTGTCGTTTCCAGTCGGCCGCTTTCAGACGGTAGCCGCGCGCCTCCGCGTTGAGCCGACTTATCCGTTCTTCGAGTTCGCCGCGCGTGTAGTCGCTCAGTGGCCGTTTCGTGTCCAATGTTCCTCCCCTTGTCATGCGGTGTGCGCGTAGTGTTCAGTTGGTTGTGCGGCATTTATCGCCACCCGCGGTTTTGTGACCGAACGCTTGGTGTGCCCATTGGGTGACGGCGCGTATTTCCGCGATCCATGCGGGTATGCGGGCGGCGTCTTGTTCGAGTTGGTCTAGGTCGAGTATGTCGCTTGTCCAGCTCGCGGCCCCGCAGTCAACGCGGCCGTCTTTCCATGCGTAGGCGTTGAAGGTGAGCGCTATGGGCGCGTCCTGATCGTCGTAGATGCAGAACATGTCTCCGTCGTCCTCGAATTGGAATCTCCAGTTTTCGGGGTGGCTGACCTTGGGCAATGGCGGGAGTGGTTCGCCTGTCCACGGGTTGCGTGGCGTGGTGCTAGTGTTGGTTGTGGGGGTCATGTCGGACTTCCTTTCTGACGGCGTTCTTGGCTGGTCGAGGCCTGAACGCCGTCTTTTTCATTCGTTGCTTGTGTTGGTGCGCGCGTAGTCCGCGAGCGCCTTCGTTATGATCTGGAGGCTTCGGGCGGTTACGGCGTCGTCGGTGGGGCTTGCGCGCGGCAGTCGTGGGGCTGGCATGTCGTGGCCTGTCATTAGCGCGTCTGCGGCGTCGTTGAGTAGTCGTATGGCGAGGTGTGCGGCGGCGATGCGGCTGTAGGCGATCTGTTTGGCTGTGGGTTCGGGTACACCCGTTTTCCTTGTGGACATGTCGTCTCCTTCAGTCGAGGGTGAGCGCGTCGTAGATCGCGGCGAGCCTTCGGTGCAGTTTCTCGTTTTCGTCGCGTAGTTCGCGGGCGCGGCGTTTGGCCCGTTGGTGGGTACGCTGGTTGCGCGTGTGGTGGGTGCCCGTGGTGGGGTCGTGAAACGCTACCCCATCGTTTTCGTGAAGTGGGTCGTGTTCCGCGATCTCTTTCACCGGGGCGGCTGCAAGGGTGTCCGTGGTGTGGACGCTCTTGTTGCGGTGTGCGCGCTTGCGGTGGCGTTTCCTCTTGGGTGCGGGTGCGGGTTCGTCGTCGCTGGGGCGGCTGTAGACGGGTTTGATGGCGCTCATGTGGTGATCTCCTTCGTTGTGTTAGTTGAAGAGTGTGGGCTGTGTCCAGCGGCTGCGGGCCGTGTCGATGGTGCGGCGGCGCTGTGTCCTCGCGGCGTCGAGCTGGGCGCATGTGGCCGCGAGTTCGCATATCGGGCATGTGCGCCATTGCCGTCCGGTGAGCTGCGCGCGTGTGATCGGTGCGCCTTGCGACGTGTCCATGCCGCATAGCGTGCTGTTGCCCTGGGCGGTGTGGATCAGTAGCGGAAGCGTCTTCGGAAGCGTCTTCATGGCAGTGTCCTTCGTTGGGTGCGGGTGGCTGTTTTTACTCCCCTGTAATGGTGATGGGTAGTAATATGGGGAGTATTCAAACGCCAGTGTTTGCAATGGTTTTCGATTAGTCCCCAATACTCCCCAGCTCAGACGCGGGGAAGGTGGGGAGTAATATTGCTCCCCATGTGTCGTGTTCCAGTTGGGGAATAATGGGAAGTAATCGTAAACCCTTGTAATATATGGGTTTTTGAATTATCCCCATATTTCTCCCCATGTGCTTGTGGGTAGTAATGCGTCATAGTTGCTCGATCTCCCATAGCGCACGTTGGCCACGGCCGGTGTAGGTGGTGTCCTTGCGGGTGACTATGCGCGGCTCGGCGGCGCGTTCGCGGGCGTGCTGGAGCTGTTTGGCGGTGTATCCTTCGGCTTCCTTGGCGTCTGCGGCGATCTGTTTGAAGTTCGTCGGCCCGTTCTCGGCCAAGTAGGACATAAGCCATTCCTCCACCTCGTGTGCGGCGGTTCTCGGGCCGTTGTCGCTTCCGTTTATGTTGCGGTTGATGATCTCGTTCACGTTGGTGTCGGTCGGCGCGAAGTTGGCGATGATGGGCACTTCCATTCGTTCGCCGTCGTCGTCGGTGATGAAGCGCGGGGCGAGCGTGTACTTGTACGATTGCCCTTGCTGTGGCGTGTACGAGCTTTTGTCGAGCGTCACGACGCATTCGCCCGTCTCGTCGTCCTTGGCCACGAGGATCAGCGAGCGCACGGTGTCACGGAAGGCGTGCGAGCCGCTGACCTTGTCGGAAGCGTAGCCGCCGCCCTTGTTGAAGTGAAGAATGCCTATGATGGCGATCTGGAGTTCTTGGGCGATCGCCGCGAGTGGGTCGAGGCTGCGGCGCACGTCGTCGCGCTTGTCGGTGTTGCCGTCAATGCACGAGGTGATCGGGTCGATGATAAGCAGCTTCACGTCATGCTCGCGAAGCGTGTCGCGCAAGGTGGCGGTGTCGTCGGGTAGTTTAAGGCCGGTGCTCACCGTGTTGCCGTTCCTTGTATCGTCCACGGTGATGAAGAGCACGCGCGTCATGTCCGCTCCCGCCGCCTGTAGTCGTGCCTTCTGCATTCCCGCGTCGTCCTCGATGGCCGCGAACGCGACGGTGGCGGGCCGTCCGTTCCAGTCGCCCGTGAGCTTGCCAAGTGTGGCCTTGGCGGCTATGTCAATGCTCAGCGTGGACTTCGATACGCCCGCACGTCCAGCTATGAGCGTGAGCACCTTGGCGGGTACGAGTGGGTTGTGCAGGAACACGGGGCGTTCCACTTTCACATCGCAGGCGCGCGTGAGCGCGATACGACGCCCGTCATGCTGCGATTGCGCGAGCCTGTCCACGTTGGCGATCAGAGCGTCATCTATTGCGGCCTGTCGTTCGGTTGTCGCTATCGCCAGTGTCATCGGTCGCCTTCCTTCCGTTCCTGTTCGAGTTGTCGGCGTTGTGTTTCGGTCAGGTACTCCCATACCCATGGCAGGGGTTTTCCTGAAGCGTCCCGGGGTATTCCATCGCCCCGGTAGGCGAGTTCGTCGGGGGTGAAGCGCACGGGCGGTGAGGCTGCGAGCGCCGGTGACATGATTGCCATGGCTCATAGTCCTTTCAATGCGTCATCGATCATGGCGAGCGCCACGTCATCGGTCTTGATACGCGCGTTCGCGAGGTAGGCGGCCTCGTGGCTGTTGCCTACCTGGTGTTCGTTGTTCTCGCGTAAGCGTGCGATCTTCTCGCGTAGGCGTCTCAGGCGGCGTCGTTTGGCGTCCTTGTCGCCTTCACGGTCGTGTTCGCTTCCGATTGCCTCGCGTTGCATGATCTGCATGATGCGCAACAGTTCGCCGGTTTCGGCCAATGGGTTCATGTCGGCTTCACAGACGCGCGAGATTGCCGCGTGCAGGCGGCTTGTAAGCGTCTCGAAGATGAGACGCAACACGGTTACAGTGCTCATGTCGGGTTCCTTCCTTAGATTTCCTTGAGTTCCATGAGGTCCATGTGGTTGCGGACGCTGCGCATGGCCTCAAGGTGTCCGAGCGCTTCGTTGTAGGCGAAGTAGTTTTCGGCTTTCGTGATGTTCACCAGTTGGGTCTCGGCCTCTATGCCTTCCTCAAGCCATTGCTTGAGTTCCTCCCACTTGTCGCTCATTTCGATTCCTCCTGTCCGTTCACCCATGTATCGACGTCGTGCTTGCGGTAGCGTATGACGCGCTGTGATGGGCGCAGGCACTTCGGACCCTTGCCCCTGTATCGCAACATCGCGAGCGCCTGTACGCTCACGCCTGTGTATGCGCTGACCTCCTCGGGCGTCATCAGCAGTTCATCAGGGTTCGCGGCGGTGGATAGCTTCGCCTGAAGCGTGTTCCACACCACGAGCAGAGACGCCGCCACGTCTTTCACTTGAGCAGCCATTTTCAATAACCTCCGTTCACAGATTCGTAAATTAACGAACTTGAGTATCAACATACCACAAGTTCGTAATTACCGAACTTATGCACAGCTTCGGCGTGTCGGGGTCTCAAGGTTAGGATTTTTCACATGAAGATGAACTTGATTGTCGGCAAGTGGCTACGAGGCTATCGTGCGGAACATGGGCTGACGCTCGACCAGATCGCCACGGCCTCACACAAGTATGAAAGCGGCTGGACTGCAAGCACACTAAGCTACATGGAAAGCGGCGGCAGCAAGGCTGATTCGCTCGAAACGCTGACGATCCTGCTCGCGACACTCAACGATCTCGCGGGCGACGATCTGACGATCTCGGACGTGTTCGCGGACTGTGCCGCGATAGAAGTGGGCGACGGGTTCAAGATCGATGAAGATGGATTCTTCAACGCACTCGGCGGACGTCCAGTGAACATAGCTGACCCATTTGAGCACGCTCGGCTCATGCCGCTGTACGCGACGCTTGCAGAGACACGGCTAGCGAAACGGAACGATGTAGATGCCGAAGCGCTGCACGGCGCGTGCATGGCCCTATATGGCCATAGTCTCGATGAAGAGGCCGCGATGCGCGCGGGCGAGGGTGCGACACCGCAGAAACGCGGGAGGGTGACGCGCGTGTTGGCAGATGAAATACTGGATTACATGCGCAAGGTGGCGGCGAAGCTGGAGGATTGACGGGAGGGAGTCACATGGCGAGCGTGCATGAGTACCGGACACGAAAAGGCAAGCGCTGGTGGTATGTCTCATACCGTGACGCGGAAGAAGTGCAGCACACCAAACGCGGCTTTACGCGCAAGTGCGACGCGGAGGACTACGCAGCGCGTATGTTGGTCAGCGTCAATGACGGCGACTACATAGACCCGCAACTCGGCAAGGTCAGCGTGAACCATCTCGCGGCCACATGGCTTGAAGGCAAGAAGGGGACGGTGAAGCCGAAGTATTGGGGTGATCTCGAAAGCTCATGGCGTGTGCATGTGCAGCCCAAATGGGGGCGGCGGCAGGTCGGCAAGCTCCGATACAGCGAGGTGCAGGCGTGGGTGAGTGCCATGGGTGCGGAGCGAAGCGCGACGATCGTGCGCCGTGCCTATGACGTGCTCAACGGCGTGTGCAAGCTCGCGGTCAAGGACGGCGTGATGCGCAGGAATCCATGCGAGGGCGTCCAGTTGCCCAGGAAGACACACAAGGCGCGCACATATCTCACGGTCGAGCAGTTGCTTGCCCTGGCGGACGCGGCGGGCGAGCATCGCGCGGTGATCCTCACGCTTGGCTTCTGTGGGCTGCGGTTCGGTGAGCTGCGCGCGTTGCGCGTCGAGGACGTGGACGTTGAACGTTCGCGCCTGTTGGTGCGCCATAGCGTCGTGCGTGTCAATGGCGTCTACGTCGAGGGGTTGCCGAAGACGCATGAGCGGCGCGAGGTGCCTGTGGCCCCTTCCGTGATGAACGTGATACTGGGCGAGTGTGTCGGCAAGCAGCATGACGATCTGCTGTTCCCTGGCAACGCGCACGGCAGGTGGCTCGGTGAGCAGTCGGCGCGGGGCAAGGGGTGGTATGCGCGTGCGATCGCAGTGGCGGGAGTTCCGGCGCTGACCATGCATGACCTTCGCCATACTGCCGCGTCCATAGCGATCTCGTCGGGTGCGAACGTGAAGGCCGTGCAAAGAATGCTAGGGCACAAAACAGCCGCCATGACGCTCGACACCTATGCAGATTTGTTCGATACGGACTTGGACGCGGTGGCGATGGACGTGGAACGGCGCATATGCGAGAATGGCCGCGTGATAACAAATTGATAACAAATATCTGAAAAACATGCCGTATCCACGTTATTCAACGAAACTCTAAAACGTTGAGTTTCCAAGGGTTCAGCGGTAGGAACGGCTCTATTCCAAGGGTGCCTAGCCGGGTTCGACTCCCGTCATCCGCTCTTTTATATACCAACCCTCTGGTCTGAACCCTTGGAAAATGGCCGATTCTAGAATCTCATGAATCTTGTGAACCTCATGAATCACATGAAGTGCGAGCCATTTTGAGAATTATTTGGCAACATACTTCCGAGGACCACGCCGTTGCTACGGGTAGTGCTTTTCCAGCCGAGCCAACCCTAAAAACCGCTATTTTTCAACGTTTGTAGATGGAATTTGCCTGCGGAAGCACTACCCGTAGCGGAAGAAGCACTACCTGTAGCGGCGAAAGGGGCTGTGCCGCCCAACCCATGACGCCGAAAGAATAGATACAAGACGGGTCCAGGCATGCCGATGTACCGTGAAACCATGTGTGCGCATTACGTGGGATTGCGGGATGAGCAGATTGATCTGCTCATCGCGCAGCTGACCGGTGAGCAGTCGGCGGCAGAGCCAGAACGGCCAAAGGAATACGGGCAGCTGGAGTTGGACTATCCAGAACTGGAGGATTCCAAAACCAAGCAGCGGATCGACGTGTATCCGAAGTCAGTTGGGCCGGTGATCGTCCCCACGTTCGACACGGCGGTCGGCGTTGATCGGCTCGCGCCAGGCGCACTGGAACGTGCGGACCTCGAGTGGGGCTACAGCTCACAGTGGAATCCGCAGCCGATCTTCAACACGCGCATCGAAAGCGCCGATAAGCCAATCTGGCGCGCGTCAATGGAGCACGACCGTTGCATCATCGCCTGCCGTTGGTTCTACGAGTCAAGCGGCACGGAGACGCGCATCAGCGAGCGCACCGGCCGCACGATCAAACAGCAGTACATGTTCACGATTCCGCGCATGCCGGTCATCTTCATCGGCGGCATCCACCGCAGTCACGAGTATTCGATGGTGACGACGCGCGCGAATGCGAGCATGGCGCCGGTGCACCCGCGCATGCCGCTCATTCTGCACCCCACCGAGCTCACCACATGGCTCGGCCCGGACTACATGCGGCTGGCGGACCGTTCCGCCGTGCCGCTCACCGCGCAGCCGGTGCGCTGAGCACTATACTTGATACCGACTTAATTCAGGCGATGCATTATGTGCGGACGCGCGACGCCGCATGGGCACACACAGATGAGGAGTGAATATGCCGAACAACGCCTCGGCCGCCCAACGCAGTGGCGGTGCACAATCCCATAACGCGCTCGGCCTGCTCGCGCTCGCCTCCGGCGCGTTCGTGCTCGGCGCGGCTGAATTCGTGATGATGGGCATCCTGCCCCAAACCGCACAGACGATGCACGTGAGCATCCCGTTCGCCGGCAATTTCATCTCCGCATATGCGATCGGCGTGTGCGTCGGCACGCTCATCCTCGTGTTCGGCCGCAGGATTCCGCCGCGCACACTCATCGTCATCTTCATGCTCATCGCGCTCGCCGGCAACACGCTGAGCGCGGTCTCGGTGAATGCGCCGATGCTCATCGCCGCGCGGTTCATCGCCGGCTTCCCGCACGGCGCGTTCTTCGGCACGGCGACCCTGATCGCGAAATTGCTCGCGCAGAAAGGCAAGGAGGCGCGCGCCGTCTCCGCCATGGTCACGGGGCAGACCGTGGCGAATATGCTCGGCGTGCCCGCGGGCACACTGCTCGCCGAACACATGACGTGGCGGCTTGCGTTCTGCCTGCTCGCCGCCGTTGCCGCGCTCACCGCGCTACTGGCGCGCCTGTGGATCCCGTACATTCAGCCGGTGGAAGACGCCGGACTGCGCGGGCAGTTCCGCTTTCTGCGCAAGCCCGGACCGTGGATGGTGCTCATCGCCGTGTTCGTCGGCAATACCGGCATTTTCTGCTGGTGGAGCTACGTCAGTCCGTGGCTGCAGAAAGTGGGCGGCTGGCCGTCGAATATGGTTTCGCTGATGATGATGCTCGCCGGTTTCGGCATGGTCGTGGGTGGATTGTGCGGTGGGCGCATCGCCGACCGTTGGCACCCCGGCGCCGCGTCCGCCGTCGGGCAGGCCGTGGCCGGGGCGGGGCTTCTCGCCGTATTCCTGATTCCGGGTTCGCGCTGGAGCACCGCATTGCTGACCTTCGTGATCGCGTTTGGCCTGTTCTTCGTCTCCGCACCGCAACAGCTGCTGATGGCCGAAGCGGGCAAGGGTGGCGGCGAACTGATTGGCGGTGCCACTGTGCAGATCGCGTTCAACTTCGGCAACGCGGTCGGTTCGTTCGTCGGCGGCGCGATGTTGGACGCCACCGCGATGAACTACCATTATCCGGCACTCAGCGGTGTGCCATTCGCCGCGGTTGCAGTGCTGCTGCTCGCACTGTACGCGTTGCGGTATGAGCGCGGTTTGCTACAGTAGTGCGTTGGATCGGTGAAAGGCTCCAGTTCCCTGACGATGGTCAAGTACCAGGTACTCGCAAAGACTTGCCAGTGGAGGCGCGTCATGGCGTGGGGTGTTCTTGTTCTGTCCGGTATCTGCGAAGCGGTGTGGGCGATTGCGCTCGATAAATCACAAGGATTCACCAAAATCGTTCCGGTGATTGTGTTCTTCTGCGGGCTCGCCGCAAGCATGGCTGGCCTGTCGTATGCGATGCGTTCGGTCAGTGTCGGCACCGCTTACTTGATTTGGGTCGGTATCGGTGCGGCGATCACCGTGGTGTATGGCATGGTTGTAGGCGAAGAATCCGTGTCGCTGCTCAAGATCCTGTACCTCATCGGCATGGTCGCGTGCATCGCCGGTCTCAAATTGGCGAACTGACATGTGCTGCTCGGCGCGCCTGCCTCACAAATCGCAGTTATGGACCCCAAAATTGATTTGTGTGGCGGGCAATGGTGCCGCTGCTGCGCGCGTGGTCGTATTTGGGTTAAAACATGTAATATATGTGTGATTTCAGGACTGTTTTGTGTGATTTTGTGTGTTTTGTGGCAGTCCCCGCTGATCCGCGTATGGCGCCAATCGCACAAATCGCAGATACCGGGCAAAAATCGATTTGTGCGACGAGTAGATGAGACCCCGGCTTGTGCTGAGCCGATGCTGTCTGCGGGTGCATGCTCATCGAAGAATAAAAAAGTGGTCTGGGCGGTCACGTCGGACCGCTCAGGCCACTGCACGAAAACTTGCGTTCAGGCCTGCGCGACGCGCTGCTCGAGTTGCAGCAGTGCGCGTTTCATCTCGACGCCGTACGCATACCCGACGAGATTGCCGTTGGCGCCAATCACGCGATGGCATGGCACGATGAACAGGATCGGATTGCGGTTGTTCGCCGATCCCACCGCGCGCACCGCTTTCGGCTGCCCCACGGCCTCGGCGATCTGCGCGTAAGTGCGCGTCTCGCCATAGGGGATCTGCAGGAGTGCGCGCCACACGGCTTGCTGGAACGGCGTGCCGTATGTGAATGCGATCGGCACGGTGAACTGCCGCAGATCGCCGGCGAAATACCGCTCCAGCTCATGGAACGCCAAATCGGTCAGTTCGGTCGGCTCGCCCGGCCCGTCCGCTGCATTGTCAGACTGCGTCACGATGCGCAGTCCGGTAATCGCGCCGTCGTTCCAGTCCACGCGGATCGGCCCGTATTGGCTTGTGTATACTGCAAATCCCGCCATTGCACTCTCCTTTACCATCGGCCCGCGGCAATGCGGGCGTTCCTGCTGCCCATGATTATATGGGCAGCAGGAACGTGGGGGGTAGGGCAACATGCCGGTACGCGTTGTGCTCTGCGCAAGATTCACACAATTCGTGCCGTTGCTTGGTGGCTATGGCCGTCTGGTCCACCATCCCGATTGTGTTCCGGGCGTTGATCGTGCGTGGATAGTCGATATGCTCATCGCGTTCCTTGCCGTACACCACGACGCTCGCGTCTCATCTATTGCTATTGCGATATTCTGCGCTGATGATGAATAAATCTGATATTATCGTGAATGCAAGAAGATTACTGATTGCAATGAAGTGGTCGGAAGGAAATCATATATAAAAGAAAATTTGCTGCTTTTTTAGCTACCCTGTTCTGTGTTGCGGCTGGTTTTGGAGTACAGGTGTGGCATATATTGGGCACATATGCCACAAACCGCGCGGTCAAAGAGCTGGTTTATGTGTGATTCACTCAAATTCCCCGACGACATGTAGCGCATTGAGCGTGCGGGGGTAGCCGATGTACGGCAGGCACTGCAGCACAACCTTGCGCAGAACATCGGCGCTGTTGCCAACGCCGATGTTCGCCTTGGCATGTGCGAGCAGCTGTGGTTGGACGCCGCCTTGGGCGGCGAGGTAGCAGAACGTGATCATCTCGCGCTGCGCGTTGGTCAGCCCGGTGCGCGTGTAGTAGTCGCCGAAGCAGTTGTCTGCGAGCCAATAGTTGACTTTGCTGCGTTCGTAGCTCTTGTCCATGCCGGAACCGAACAGTTCCACCTGCTTCGCGTTGCCGGCCTCGAGACGGTCGTCCATCGTCGTTGTGCCCTGGTCGGAAAGCGGCAGTTCCACGCCGCGAGCTTCGAGCACATCATTCGTGATGCCGAGGAACGGGCGCACACGGCCGATGCCGAGGTAATCCACCGCCTGATACACGACCTCCTTCACCTGCACGGGTGTGAGTCCCGCGTCGAGTGCGCGCGCCAGCTGGATGCGGAATTCGTCAGTGCCCTGACAGCCGAGCAGTGTCGCGAGAATCGCGAGATAGCGCGTCTCCGCATCGAGCTGTGTGTCGGGGTCCTGCGCCACTTCGACGTCCGCGAAATGCAGCATGCGCTCGGCGAAACCCGGGTCGGTGCGGCGCAGATCGCTGTTGGGATCGCTGTTGATGTTCGTGTTCTGATTCGTCATGATGAGCCTGATTTCCGGTTATTTGAGTTGTGCGTATTCGGCTTCGTCGACCGGTTCCTTGCGGTGATGCGCAGTACCGCCTGATCACAGATGCGCCATGCACAGCAGGGGCAGGCTGAAGCACACACAGAATCCGCATAGGCCGGTCACTACGGTGACCGTGGGGCGGACCAACGATTTCCACCCGCCCATACGCCCTTGCCTGCGGTGTTTCTTTTCCACTGCCGCCGCACCGATCCAGCATGCAAGGCCCACGATCGTGCCGCCGACGAGCAGCCACAGGTTGGCCGGGGATTGGTTGAGCCATGCGCGGATCGCATCATTCGGCGCCCCGTCGAATGACGACAGCAGCACCGGCATCACCAGTGCATAGCCGAGGATGAGGAGCACGGCTTCCGCAATGAGTGCCATGCGATGTGTCTGTTGGTCCGGTTGTCCTGTCATCCCTGGATGCCCCATTTCCCTGAATTGCCCATGCGCGGGCTCACTCCTCTCCTTGCGCGGCGTTCGGCACGCCGCCCATCTCGCACAGCTCGTCGATCGTGACGAACGAATAGCCCTGCTTCTTGAGGTCGTCGATGATGCCGGGCAGCGCCTGGATGTCCTGCGTGCGGTCGCCGCCGCCGTCGTGCATCAGCGCGATCGCGCCGTTGTAGGCGTTCTTCATCACCTCGTCGTGGATCGCCTTGGCACCGGGCCGCTTCCAATCCAAGGTGTCGATCGTCCACAGCACGTTCCGGTCGAGCACCGTGGCGGCGTCCTTCCACTGCTGCACGCCGAACGCGCCGTAGGGCGCGCGCATCGTGCGTGTGACGGTGCCGGAGGCCTCTTTGAGGTCGGCGAAACTCGTGGTGATCTCCTTGCGCAGCTCTTCCGCATTCATGTTGGGCAAGTATGGGTGCGAAACGCTGTGCGAGGCCACCTGGTGCCCCTCCTTGACCATGCGCTGTTCGAGCGCGGGCATCGCGAGCGCCTCCTCACCCAGATCGAAGAACGTGGCCTTCACTTTTTTCTGTTTGAGGATGTCGAGAATCGGCCCCGTATATTGGCTCGGCCCATCGTCGAACGTCAATGCGATGACCTTCTTGCCTTCGGGATGCGGCGAGAACGACTGCACAGTGAGCTTCTTCATCGGCTCCACCGTGCGCTTCTTGATTTCCTGCTTCGACCGTTTGCCGATCCAGATTTCGTCCGTGCCGTCTTTGCCCTGCTGCGTGACCACTTGGATCGGTCCGTTGTTGAGGTTGATGTCGGTGGTGAACGGCACTTTGCGCTGTTCCACGGTGTGTTCCTCGGTGCGGTCGGTGCCCGGTGTGACCGTCATCGTGGTGGCGCGGGCGAGCGTTGTGCTGCCGTACTCGCTTACCGGGATGACCGTGCCGTCGAGCTTGACCTGCACGGCGGTGCCGCCGGCCGGTTCGAGCACATCGCCTTTGAGCGAGACGAGCCTGCCCGGTTTGCGCTGGAAATCGCCGTGGTCCGCCAGGAACTGCGCCACGGTCGTGTCGGCGCGTGCGTGCAGCTGATCGCCGTCCACGGTGATGCTGACCTGCCGCCAGTGGTTCTGCCACATCCACCAGCCGAACCCTGCACCCGCCACTACGAGCACCGCCACCGCCACGGTGACGAGCGCCGTGGCCACCGGGCCCATGCCGCGCTTGTCCGTGGCGATATCCAGCTCTTCGACATCGCCGGTGTCTGCGGAGTCTGCCGCATCTTCGAGATTCCAATCGTCGTCGGGGCGCGGGTCTGTGCTGTTCATCGTGGTCACAACGCTTTCTTCGTGTGAATTGAGATGCCTGGTGCGGGTATCGGTGGGGTTGGTCTGCTGTAAGCCAGCCTAGCAGAGTCGCGCGCAGACGCATCCTTATATGCACGTGCGCGCACCACTCTTCACAATTGGCGTGATGTAAGCAACAATTCCACGCTCAGGGCGTGTTTTTACGCACGGCCATGCGCGGTGCGCGGGATAATGGTGCGTATGACTATTGCAACGCCGGAACGATATGCCCAGATGCTCGACGCCGCCCGCCGCGGCGGTTACGCGTACCCCGCGATCAATGTGACGAGCAGCCAGACGCTCAACGCGGCCCTGCAGGGGCTTGCGGACGCCGGATCGGACGGCATCATCCAAGTGTCGGTCGGCGGCGCCGCATATTTCTCCGGCCAGCGCGTGGCGGACCGCGTGACCGGGTCGCTCGCGTTCGCCGCGTTCGCGCACGAAGTGGCGCGCAAATACCCGAACGTCACCGTGGCGTTGCACACCGACCACTGCGCCAAGCAGTACCTCGGCGAATGGGTCGAGCCGCTGCTCGACATCGAGATCGACGAAGTCAAGCACGGCCGCGAGCCGATGTTCCAGTCGCACATGTGGGACGGGTCGACCGTGCCGCTGCGCGAGAA
Source organism: Bifidobacterium pseudolongum subsp. pseudolongum DSM 20099 (assembly GCF_000771225.1). Taxonomy (GTDB): domain Bacteria; phylum Actinomycetota; class Actinomycetes; order Actinomycetales; family Bifidobacteriaceae; genus Bifidobacterium; species Bifidobacterium pseudolongum. The sequence goes on along the minus strand of NZ_JDTZ01000005.1, from coordinate 133,775 downwards.
CATCGAGATCGCGCGCCGGCTGCTCGACAAGTCCGTGCAGGCGCACACCGTGCTCGAAATCGAGATCGGCGCGGTGGGCGGAGAAGAGGACGGCCATAGCGCGGAAATCAACGAAAAACTGTATTCCACGGTCGAAGACGGCATCGCAGTGGCCAACGCGCTCGGGCTGGGGGAGCACGGCCGGTACATGGCGGCGTTCACGTTCGGCAACGTGCACGGCGCATACAAGCCAGGCGTCGTCAAGCTGCGCCCCGAACTGCTCCACGAGATCCAGCAGGGTGTGTGGAGCGGTGTGCAGGACGGCACTGTGCACGCGGTGCTCGACGCCGATGCGCCCGAGGGCAAGCCGTTCGAACTCGTGTTCCACGGCGGCTCCGGCTCCACCGCGCAGGAGATCGCCGAAGCCGTCTCGTACGGCGTGGTGAAGATGAACGTCGACACCGACACACAGTACGCGTTCACGCGTGCGGTGGCGGGCCACATGTTCAGCCATTACGACGAAGTGCTCAAGGTGGACGGTGAGGTCGGCAACAAGAAGATGTACGACCCGCGTTCGTGGGGCCGCGAAGCCGAGGATTCGATGGCGGCGCGCGTCGTCGAGGCGTGCGAGCAGCTCGGATCGGCCGGCCGCGCGCTCAAGTAGCGCGGTTTCGCACCTCTGGCGCCGCCGCCTCTAGCCAAACGGGCAGGGCGTGGGGTAACCTTGCCTCGGCGGGAATACGGCGACCCAGAGGAGCAGACATGCCTGGAATCGTATTGATCGGCGCCCAGTGGGGCGACGAAGGCAAAGGCAAAGCCACTGATTTGATCGGCACCAAGGTGGATTACGTTGCCCGGTTCAACGGCGGCAACAATGCAGGACACACCGTGGTCGTGGGCGACGAATCGTATGCGCTGCACCTGCTGCCGTCCGGCATCATCAGCCCGCGGGCCACGCCGGTCATCGGCAACGGCGTTGTGGTGGACCCCGAAGTGCTGTTTCAGGAGATCGACGGGCTCGAAAGCCGTGGCATCGATTGCTCGCGCCTGCTCGTGAGCGAATCCGCGCACATCATCGCGCCGTACCACCGCACGATCGACAAGGTCACCGAACGGTTCGCCGGCAAGAAGAAGATCGGCACGACCGGCCGCGGCATCGGCCCGGCCTACGCCGACAAGATCAACCGCGTGGGCATCCGCGTGCACGACCTGTTCAACGAGGAGCATCTGCGCGACAAAGTGGCCAGCGCGTTGCACCAGAAGAACCAGATACTCGTCAAACTGTACAACCGCAGGCCCATCGACGTGGACCAGACCGTGGAGGAGCTGCTCGAACTGGGCAAGCGCCTCAAGCCGTATGTGGCGAACACGTCGCTCGTGCTCAACGACGCCCTCGACGATGGCAAGACCGTGCTGTTCGAAGGTGGCCAGGCCACGATGCTCGATGTGGACCATGGCACCTACCCCTTCGTCACGTCGTCGAACCCCACGGCGGGCGGCGCATGCACCGGCACCGGCGTGGGCCCCACCAAGATCGACCGAGTGATCGGTGTTTCCAAGGCGTATGTGACGCGCGTGGGCGAAGGCCCGTTCCCCACAGAGCTGTTTGACGAGTGGGGCGATTGGCTGCGCGCGCAAGGCCACGAATATGGCGTGACGACCGGCCGCCCGCGCCGCTGCGGCTGGTTCGACGCGGTGGTCAACCGCTACGCCACGCAGGTCAACGGTCTGACTGACATCGTGCTCACCAAGCTTGACGTGCTCACTGGGCTTGAGCGGATTCCGATCTGTGTCGCCTACGACGTGGACGGCGTGCGCTACGACGACATGCCGACCGACCAGACGGCGTTCGCCGCCGCCAAACCGATCTACGAGACCATGCCGGGCTGGACCGAGGACATCTCGCAGGTGCACAGCTTCGATGCCCTGCCGGCCAACTGCCAGGCGTATGTGAAGCGTCTCGAAGAGCTGTCCAATTGCCGTATCTCGGTCATTGGCACCGGCCCGCAGCGCGACCACATCATCGAGATCCATTCACTCATTGACTGATGTCCACTACGTGGTGTGCGCCGCCCTGGCCCTGCCTTATAGGGATATCACGGACGGCACGCGCCCAAGCCCAAAGAAGTACCGAGGCGGTGACACCCCACAATGCACACGTATGACGACGGCGGCTCTCGCGGTCAGTCGCAGACGACGCAAGTCGGACCATACAGTGAACCGGCGGAGAGTTCGGATTCCGACAACCCGCTGACCCACGATTTCGAGCAGGAACTGCTGCGCCCGCACCCCACGGGTGCCGCGGCAGCGCGCAAACCGCCCAGCGTGCCGCTTGCGCCGCTCAAACGCATGCAGGCGCGGTTCAATCCCCTCGCCGACGCTTTGATGTATCTGGTGGTGTTCCTGGGAGGATGTTTCGGCACGGCGCTGCGCTACGGGCTGTGGCTGTGGCTGCCGTACCAAGGCACCACGAACCACCTGCTCATGGCGTTCCACCCGGCCACGTTCATCGCCAATATGATCGCCACCTTCGGGTTTGCGCTGCTCTCCTCATACATGACCCAGGCGATCTGGCTCCGCAAACGCACGCGCCAGCTGATCAGCCGAGGCGTCGGCATGGGCATGTGTGGTGGGTTCTCCACGCTTTCGGCCATGATGATCGAAGACATCACCGCCATGCACAACGGCGGCTATTGGGGATTCTTCCTGTACACCATGGTCACGTTCATCGTGGGCATCGTGGTCGCATGGTTCGGCTCGTGGCTCGGCCTGCAGCTCACCAAGAAACGTTCCACCAAGCAGGCTGTGGCCGACGTGATGCGCATGCAGACGCGCGCCAAGCCGGCGATCGGCGTGCGCGTGCCGACCGACCCGGACGTGGCCGGCGGAGCGCCCACCAATCCGAACGACGAGCTGCAATCGGCTTCGCTCGCCGCGCTGGCGGCCACAACGCACCCCGGTGACCCCGACCCGGACACCGACGAGATCCCCGTGGTGGCCAATCCGATGACTGGGGAGGTGAAGTGATGGGCCAGTTCCTGCTGATCTGCGCGTGCGGCGGTGTTGGCGCCGTGGCGCGCTTTGTGCTCAACACGTCGATCCAACGCAGCTGGCGCAGGCTGTTCCCGCTTTCCACGTTCATCATCAACGTGCTCGCCTCGCTGCTGGCGGGAGTGGCGGCGGCCGCCTACACATACCAGACGGTGAGCTACTACACCTATCTGCTGTTTGTGACCGGCTTCCTCGGCGGTTTCTCCACGTTCTCCACGGCGGTCAACGAGATGGTCTCGCTTGCCAAAAGCAAACAATTCGCAATGGCGGCCTTCTATTTCCTCGTCACGCTCGTCATCCCATTCGGCATGGTGATTGTGGGCTGGTGGATCGGCTCGATGGGGCGTTGACCGCCTAGCACGCGTTCACCGCGTCGTGGCGCGCCGCTCAAGCACGACTGGGATGGTTTCCGGGCCCGGATCCGGTGACGCCGTCTGGGACACATCGCCCGCGAACCGGGTGATCTCCGATTCGATTTTGCCTGCGATGGCGCGCGCAATCCACACAAAATCCTGACGTACCGCGGTCAATGGCAGACCCGCACAATCCGCTGCCATTGTGCCGTCATACGCGACGATCTGCAGATCACCTGGCACTGCAATGCCGCGCATGGTGGCCTCCTGCACCGCAAACGCGGCGGCCAGGTCGGCGCCCACGAACGCGTCCATGTCCGGAAGCGCGTCGAACGCCTCGCGAACGGTGCGCCGCACGCCGTCAAGGTCGAACACCTCGCCCGATTCGGCGTACATGTGCGCGATGCCGGCCTCGGTGAGGCGCGTTTCCAGCGTCTGCACGTAGCGCACGGTGGGGAAGGTCGTGTTGGTGCCGCTGAGGTCGGTGAACTGCGCGCGCGGGCCGCCGACAATCGCCACATTGCGCGCGCCGGTGCGGGTCAGCAGGTCGGCGATCAGTTCGCCACCATACGCGTGGTCGGAGCTCACCTGCGCGATGCGCGCGCCGAGATTGCGGTCGAAGGCGACGACGGGCCGCCCGATCGACGTCCAGTAGTCGGTGTCGTGCGTCGTGTGCGCGGCGACGACGAGCGCGTCGAGGCTGCGTTGGCGCAGCATCTCGACATACTGCGCCTCGCCGCTCGCGGAGTCGGCGGTCGAGCACAGCATGGTACGCAATGAGCGGCGTGCGAACTCGCGCTGCAGGTGCGCGGTGAGCGTCGCGAAGAATGGATGTTGGATCGTCGGCACGATGACGCCGACGATGCCTGTTTTGCCCCGGTAGAAATGCCGCGCGAGCTCGTTCGGCACATAGTCGAGTTCGCGCATCGCCTGTTCGACCCTGTCGCGCATATCCTGCGACACATAACCGGTGCCGTTGATGACGAGCGAGACGCTGCTTACCGAGACTCCTGCCCTTTTTGCGACATCGCGCATGCCCACCATCTGTGCCTCCTCACTGCTGTTTCGCCGTCGAACCGGTTTGATGCCCAATATTGTAGACACGCTGCCTGAATATGTCGATTATACGGAGCGTTGGCGGTGGATGTGCTGCCTGTGAGCGACTGAAACGACCGGTTGTATCACCGGCCGTGTCTATGCGGTAGGCGCCGACGGATGTCTATGTTGCCGTGGGTGGCGTTGGTGTCTGGGTGCTAGTCACATGTGGTCGTCTGTTCGCTTGCGCTCGGCTGTTGGTGTCTGGGGGATAGACGCCAACGGCCAGGGGTGGGGGAAATGGAGAGGAGACAGGGGCTGCGGCGCGGGAGGGGATGCTTGCGCGAGGATTCGGAGGGGCGGTGCGATTGCCGTGTCGAACCGGTTCGACACGCCGAAGGAAGAGGAGTTGCGCGTCTGTGGAATCGGTGCCATAATCCCTATCGAACCGGTTCAACACAGTGTCGCGTACCGGCGGAACATTCGGTGGGTGCCATGAGGCGAACCAGACCCCGGACTACTGGGCCGTTTGATCCCAACGGCGTGAGATCGACCATAACTGACTCGACGAGGAGGAACCCGTGAAGAACAAAGTGCAACTTATCACCTATGCGGACCGTCTTGGCGACGGCAATCTCGCATCCCTGACCGACATCCTGCGCACCCGTTTCGCCGGTGCGTACGAAGGCGTGCATATCCTGCCGTTCTTCACGCCGTTCGACGGCGCGGACGCCGGATTCGACCCCATCGACCACACGAAAGTGGACCCGCGCCTCGGCGACTGGGACGACGTTGCCGAACTTTCCAAGACGCACGACATCATGGTCGACGCGATCGTCAACCACATGAGCTGGCAGTCGCGCCAGTTCCAGGACGTGCTCGCGCACGGCGAGGAGTCCGAATACTACCCGATGTTCCTCACGATGAGCTCGGTCTTCCCGGACGGTGCGACCGAAGAGGAGCTCGCCGGGATCTACCGCCCGCGCCCGGGCCTGCCGTTCACCCACTACACCTTCGCCGGCAAGACGCGCCTGGTGTGGGTCACGTTCACGCCGCAGCAGGTGGACATCGACACCGACTCCGCCGAAGGCTGGGCGTACCTGATGTCGATCTTCGACCGGATGGGCACATCGCACGTCAAGTACATTCGCCTCGATGCCGTCGGCTACGGCGCAAAAGAGGCCGGCACGAGCTGCTTCATGACGCCGAAGACCTTCGAATTGATCTCCCGGCTGCGCGAGGAGGGCGCCAAGCGCGGGCTCGAGATCCTCATCGAAGTGCACTCGTACTACAAGAAGCAGGTGGAGATCGCCGCGAAAGTGGACCGCGTCTACGACTTCGCGCTGCCCCCGCTCCTGCTCCACTCGCTGTTCACCGGCCGTGTGGACGCGCTCGCGCACTGGACCGAGATCCGCCCGAACAACGCCGTCACCGTGCTCGACACGCACGACGGCATCGGCGTCATCGATATCGGCTCCGATCAGCTCGACCGCTCGCTCAAGGGGCTCGTCCCCGACGAGGACGTTGACAACATGGTCGAGACGATCGCGAAGAACACGCACGGCGAGTCGAAGGCCGCGACCGGCGCCGCCGCGTCGAACCTCGACCTCTACCAGGTGAACTCCACCTACTATTCGGCGCTCGGCTGCAACGACCAGCACTACATCGCCGCGCGCGCCGTGCAGTTCTTCCTGCCCGGCGTGCCGCAGGTCTACTACGTCGGCGCGCTCGCCGGAGCCAACGACATGGCGCTGCTCAAGCGCACGAACGTCGGACGCGACATCAACCGCCACTACTACACGACCGCCGAAATCGATGAGAACCTCGAACGCCCGGTCGTGCGGGCGCTCAACGCGCTCGCGCGCTTCCGCAACGAACTGTCGGCCTTCGACGGCGACTTCAGCTACGCGACGAGCGACGACGGCAAGACGATCAGTTTCACGTGGAACGATGACGACACGTCGGCGACGCTGACCTTCACGCCGTCGAAGGGCATCGGCGTCGACAACACGCAGTCGGTGGCGACGCTCGCATGGCAGGACGCCGACGGCGACCACGTCAGCGACGACCTGATCGCGAACCCGCCGGTCGCGCGCAAGCACTGAGCGCAGCCGGACGCAACGGACGACGAAACGGAAAAGAGGAGATCATGGTGGACGAACAGGGAGCCGGCGGCAAGCCGGCCGGCAACGGCTACATCCGTCCGGGCATCGACGACCGACCCGACCTGGACAAGGCACTGAGCGCCGAAGACAAGGAGAACATCGCGCGTCTGGCCGCGCCGATGCCGAAGAAACGCGCCGCCGAAAGCAGCGTCGACGACGAGCAGACGCAGAGCGTCAAGCTCGCCACCGATTCGCAGGTCCCCGGCTCCGGCATGGCCGCGCTCGCCGCCGTCGACACGGCGGTGCCGGACGAGGACTCGGCGTTCATGGACATGCGCGACCCGATGGTGTCGGCCGACGGCCACCGCCCGACGAAGACGGAGATCGTGCGGCTCGGCGTCGGTTTCACGGTGTCCGCAATCGCCTGCGCAATCCCGTGGGTCGCGCTGAGCACCGTCATCCTGCCGCGCGTGTTCGAGCAGATCGACGCCGGCAGCAAGGTGTTCATGCTCGGCCTCGTCAACTCGATCGGCGCGTTCGTCGCCCTCGTCGCGAACATCGTCTTCGGCACGCTCTCCGACCAGACGCGCTCGCGTTTCGGCAAGCGTACGCCGTGGATCGTGATCGGAGGCCTCATCACCGGCCTGAGCATCGGCGCGGTCGCGTTCACGCGCTCCGAAGCGCTCATCGTGACGCTGTGGTGCGTCGCGCAGATGGGCTACAACATGATGCTCGCGCCGTACGTCGCCGTCATGTCCGACCGCGTCCCCGACAAGGTGCGCGGCACGATCTCCGGATTCTACGGCGCCGGCATCGCCGTCGGACAGACGCTCGGCTCGGTCGTCGGCGCCGCGTTCCTCACGCGCGGCGACGCAGGGCTGTTCCAGGCGTGGATGATGGGCCTCGCCGTCTTCTCGCTCGTCGGCATCTTCGTCGTCGTCGTGTGGCCGCGCGAGAAGTCGAGCAAATTCGAAGCCGACGGCGAGAAGCTGAGTGCGAAGGCGATTCTGCGCAACTTCCGCCCGCCGCGCCACGCGCCCGACTTCTACTACGCGCTCGTCGGCCGCACATTGATGATGGGCGGCTACTGGATGATCACGACCTACCAGCTGTACATCGCACAGGACTACATCTACGCCGGCGATCCGCACGCCACCGACAAGGCCGCCGCGATCATCGCGACGATGGGCGTCATCACGCTCGTCGTGTCGCTGATCGCCGCTGTCACGGCCGGTCCGATCACCGACCGCATCGGCCGCCGCAAGCTGCCGGTCGCGCTCGCGAGCTGCCTGTTCGCCGTTGGCGCCGCGATGCCGCTGCTGTTCCGCTCGCCGATGGGCATGTATCTGTTCGCCGCGATCGCCGGCCTCGGCTACGGCGTCTACAACGCGATCGACCAGGCGCTCAACGTGGCCGTGCTGCCGAATCCGAAGGAGGCGGGCAAGGATCTGGGCATCCTCAACCTCGCGAACACGCTTTCGACGGTCATCGGCACGATGATGACGTCGATCGTCGTCTCGATTGCGAAGTCGGCGATGCACGCGTCCGATACGCCGGCGGCCGCCTATGCGTGGGTGTTCGTCGTCGCGATCGTCATCGTGCTCATCGCGGCCGCGCTCGTCATGCGCATCCGCAACGTCAAGTGACGCTTTCCCTTCATCGTCACATTGCCAAGGCCGGCGACGTTCATGTCGCCGGCCTTTTCTCGTATGCCGATCGCGAGATGCCGCCGCCGTCGCATGGTGTCGCGTCGGCGATGCGTACGCATGACGTCGCCTATGATGGACGTGGGTATCCGGCGGAACGATATGTGGTCTGGCGTTCCGTCTCACGCATGGTGAGGGAGACGTGATGGGCGGCGATGCGATCAACGTGGAGGTCTGCAGCATTCGCGAACTACTGCGCCGCCCGTTGCAGGTGCCTCCCTATCAGCGCCCCTACGTCTGGCAGGCGTCCAACGTGCTCCAGCTGATCGAGGATATCGAGCACTCGGCGCAGGCCGATCCCGCGCCGGATGAATCCCGATATCGCATCGGCACCGTCATCGTCTATCGGAACGAAGACGGGACGTCGCTCGACATCGTCGACGGGCAGCAGCGGGTGATCACGTTGCATCTGATTCTGGCCGTGCTGGGGGAGCGTAAGGATGGTATGCGGCTGGATATGCGCGATGACGAGCAGACTCGCCGGCATCTGTACGAGAACGATCATGCGATACGGCAATTAATGGATTCGTGGGAGGGCGATCGGCGCTCGCAATTTGCGGGTCGCCTGCTCGATGGCTGCGAGGTACTGAAGGTTAGGTCAGACCATCTGTCCGAAGCGTTCCAGATGTTCGATTCGCAGAATGCGCGCGGCAAGGAACTCGACCCCACCGATCTGCTCAAGGCGTTCCATCTTCGCCGCATGGATGCCGACGGCGTGGATGAAAGCTGCAAACAACAGCTGGTGCGGCGGTGGGAGCTGCATCAGGATGCTATCCAGCCGCTCTTCGGCACATATCTCTATCGCATCGCATGCTGGAGCCGAGGGGAGAAGGCGAAGCCCGGCGGTCTGGATTCGGATTCCATCGCCATGTTCAAAGGCGTCGATCTGCCGGGCCGCGGCAACGAGCGGCAATGCGCGCCGTGGCAGCGCAATTATGTCACGGCCTGGTATGCGAGCAAGGAGCGCGCCGATGACGGGTCGGAGACGTCATATGCGTTCCAGATCGATCAGCCGGTGATCAACGGCGAGGCGTTTTTCTGCTTCGCGGAGCATTATCGGACGCTGCTCCGGCAGCAGCTCATGCATGATGAGGATCCGTGGAAGGAAGCCTGCGCCGATGTCGTGCCCTTTGTGGACGAGTGGCGGTACCGTTACATGACCGAACTCTTCCATACCATCCTGCTATATTACCGGGATCGATTCGGCGATGGCGACGCCGTCGAAGCCGCCAGAATGGCGTTCCTGCATGCCGCGTATATGAGACTCGCCATGCGCTCGTTGCGGTTTGCCACCGTCAACAACTATGCGCTGGGCGCCGATCGATGGTGGCGGAACGCCCGCATATTCGAGATGATCCGCGATGCTGACCGCGGGCGTGATGTGTTGTCCCATATGGCGCGCATTGCTCGGGAGCCTCTTGATGAAGATTCGGACAACGTGAAGCGGCGCTATCAGGAACTGTGGAGCCGCTATATGCGACGCGATTCCAAGTCTCGGGCCGGTGATGGAGGCATGGAAGAAGAGGGGAACATGAAGCGTGGGGAGGAGACCCGATGACGGGCAAGCCGGCGGTACTGAACATCGCTGAACTCTTCGACGAGGGATGCGTATATCGGGTTCCGATCTATCAGCGCGCATATGCGTGGGGCGCTGATGAAATCAAGACGCTGCTCGACGACGTCAGGCGTGCCGACGACCAGTACTATCTGGGCTCGTTGGTCGTTGCGAGGTGCGGCAGTGAGCGGAACAGGACCGTGTACGAGGTCATCGACGGGCAGCAACGTCTGACCACGCTGTATCTGCTGATGGCGGCGCTCTGCCATGACGATGACGATCAAGCCGCCGCTGCGTTGGACGCATGGCATATGCGATTGGAATATGAATGCCGTGCCGAATCATATGGGGCGTTGCTGCAACAGCTGCGTAAGAGCGGCGCGTCCGATCAGCCGGAGGACGTCGGCGCGCAGGACGGACCTTCCGATCAGGAGACGATGTGCCGCCCATTGCTCGACGGATATCAGATCATCCGTCAGTATTTGGAAGACCGTCAGGACTTCGAAGATCCGGAGCGCCGGATAGACCTCGAAAAACTGCGTACCAATGTGAGCATCGTGCGTGACGAATTGCCTTCGGGAACCGACCTCAACCGCTATTTCGAAGTCATGAATACGCGCGGCGTGCAGCTCAGGCCGCAGGATGTCGTCAAGGCGCGCCTCATGAGCGCCGTATCCTCCCCGACCGATCGCGAAACCATCGGCCGCATCTGGGATGTCTGCTCGGATATGGATCACTACATGCAATGCCTCGCGACTCCCGATGAGCGGACGCGATGGTTCGGCGAGGGGTGGACGTCGGCGCCGCCTGCCGATTGGAACCGACTCGTCGGCGAGGCGGCTCCGGACAATGACGGCGGCGACGACGGCAGTGCCAAATTATCCAAGTCATTCGAGGATGTGCTGCAGGAAGCGCTCAGCGAGGAACCGCCGCAAGCGGAACAGCAGGCACAATCGGGTGCCCATTCGGATGACGAAACCGAGCGATACCGTTCCGTCATCAGCTTCCCGGCGTTTCTCATGCATGTGCTGCGCATCTACAGTGACGACGAGAATGTTCCTCTTGACGATGCGTCATTGCTCAGCGAATTTGATAACAGGGTGGTCAACATATTTGACGACAAGGCGGTCGGCATTCCCTCAGCATCCGCGGAGGACAACGCGAAACGATTCGCTGCGGCGCTGCTGCAATGCCGTTTCCTGTTCGACAACTACATCGTCAAAACGCATATGGATTCGGCCGTTTTATCCGATGCCACCGAATGGACGCTCAAATGCTGCAGAAAAAACAAGAGCAAGAAGGAGCGGTCATACTACCTTGCCAATGCGTTCTCGGATGAGGTCCAGCAGGAACTGATCATGATCCAGTCCATGTTCCAGGTGACCGAAACGGGCAACAACCACAAGAAGGCATTGTATGCAATGCTGCAATGGTTGTGGGCAAAGGAAGCCGTCGATGGATCTGCGTTCCTGCAACACATTCGGGAGTATGCGCGCGGGAGCCTTGAGGAGAAGCTGCAGCTGAAGGGTACGCCGACGGAAGAGCGCCGGTTGCAGATTCGTGAAGCCGTCAATCAAGGCGTCGGCACCGAGCATTTCATCTTCAACTATCTGGATTATGCGCTGTGGGAGCTGCTCAATCATGCCGATGATTCGCCGCAGGGACAGGACATGTCTGCAGCCGGCATCTTCGGAACCGATGAGCTGCCGGCGGTAGCGTCGGAAGTGCGTACGCGGTGGAATGAATACGCCGAGCAGGCCGAACATTCCGGCGAAGGCGCGCAGACTCTTGATTGCAGGCGGTTCCGTTTCCGCTACCGCAATTCCGTGGAACATTTCTCGCCGCAGCATCCTTTAAGCGGTGGCGATGCGCCGCCCAATGTAAACGATTTCGGCAATCTATGTCTGCTGACGGTTCGGGAGAACTCCCGCCGCAACAACCTCGACGCAATGGAGAAGATCAGGCATTTCAATGTGGCCCAGCAAAGCCTGAAATTCCAGTTCATGGTCGGACAGGCGCAGAAGGAGACCACATGGGGCGAGCAGCAGATAAAGGACCAGACCGAGCTGTGGATCCGATTGTTGGACGCGCTGAGCGACGCATCTCATGTCCGGTGAACGACGATCCGTTCTACGCCCCCGAGAACATGCGTCATCTGGAGCGGTCGATTCGCCAGTTGGAGCATGGTGACGTGTCCGAGCGCGAACTTCGGGAGTCGTGACGAATGCGCCGTCGCATATGCGCTCCCGGTGTGTGAATTCGTCTGCGCGCACGGCGGTAACGGGGCCACCGCCGTGCGGCTGCGGTTATCGTTGTGCGTATGAACGATCAGTCACAGTCACATGATGCGAACGACGCCGAGCGCCCCGCGCCGCGTCCGTTCCCGAATTCCGACTATGTGCGCCCCGGCATCGACGACCGCCCTGACCTCGACAAGGCGCTCACTGCCGAAGACAAGCGGGCCGTCGCGCGTCTCGCCGTGCGCCAGAAGCCGAAGACACCACCGGCCGCCGCCGACCAGCCGGAAGTGCAGGCCGCCGCGATGGGCGTCACCGCGCCCGTCGGCGCCGCGGACGAGCCCGTGCCCGACCTCGAGTCCGCATTCCTCGACATGCGCGACCCGATGGTCGACGCCAACGGCTACCGCCCCACGAAAACCGAGATCCTGCGCATGAAGATCGGCTTCGCGTGCACGGCGTTCTTCCTCGCCTTCGCGCTCGCCGCGCTCAACATCACGCTTGTGCCGCAGGAACTCGATGCGCTAAGCGGCGCGGTGGGCGGCGCTGTCGCGCTCGCATGGGTACTGGGCGTGGGTATCCTGTGCTCGTTCATCGCCACGGTCTTCTTCCTGCCGCTGTCCGACCACACGCGCACGCCGTTCGGCAGGCGCGCGCCCTGGTTCGCCGGTGGCACGATCCTCTCCGTCATCTTCGCATTCGCGCTCGGCGCGTGCCATGTGCCGGTCGCCGTCGGTATCGTCTGGGCGTTCCTGCAGATCGGACTCGCCGCGATGATGTGCGCGCTGCACGCGTCGATCGGCGAGCGCGTCCCCGACAAGTTCCGCGACGCCGTGGGCAAGTGGCGCACGGTCGGACTGCTCGCCGGCCTCGTGCTCGGCATCTGGTTCGGCGTGCTGATAGCGCACAATCCCGCCGAAGGCATGGACCTGTGCGCGGTCGCCCTGCTTGTGGCCGGGCTCGCCGGACTGTTCGTGATTCCGCGCGAATCGTCTACGGTCTATTCGCGCGCCAAGCCGATGACGAACGACGATCTGTTCGTGACGCTGCGCGTGCCGCACCCGACGCGCGCGTGGCGCATGATCTGCCTGACGCGCCTGTTCGCGTCGGCCGGTGCAGTGCTCGCGATCGCGTTCGTCTGGTTCGTCGTGCGGTACATGCACGGCGCCGGCGCCGGCCTCGATTTGCGCGCCACGATGGTCATGGTCGCGTTGATGGGCCTGCTGGCGTGCGCGATGGCGCTGTTGAGCGAAGGTGTCACCGATCTGATCCGCTCATCAATGGACAACGACCAGCTTGTGCTCATCGTGGGTGTTGTGCTGTCGATTGTGGCCACGGTTGTGCCGCTCGTCAGCTATACGACGGCCGGCCTGTACGTGTTCGCGGGTGTCGGCGGATTCGCCGTGCACATGGTCGACGATGCGCTGCAGGCGCTTGCTGTGTCTTCGGTGCCGCAGCTCGACCGGACGGCCGGCTATCTCGCCGTGTTCAATTCGAGCGCGACGCTCGGGCGTCTGCTCGGTGTTGCGGCCGGCGGATTCGTCTTCGCCTATGCGGCCACGTTCTCGAGCGTCTTCCTGTGGGCGGCGGTTGCGTTCGCGCTCACCGGGGTGTGCGCGGCTGTGGCGATTGCCTCGTCGCGCAAGCAGGGATGATGTGGCTGCCTGATCGCCGAGCCGCCCGTATTGCAGGTGAAGTTGTCTCACTATGTGGATAAACGAGGATGATGCAGGGTGGCTCGGTGTAGGTTCGGTGCCAACGTGATGACCACGCAGGATACAAGAAAGGAGGCTCGTCATGGCCGGTAATGCACGACTGCAGATTGTACGAATTATTATCTCGCCATCGGCGAGCTGATTCGTATATCCGAACACAGCCCCGCCGATGGTGGCGGGGACGGATCGTGAACTACCTCAGACCCCGCCATGTGTGCGGGGTCTTTGCGTTTGTGCCCCAGCAGCATGAATGCAGACGTATCAACAGGAGGTTTTTCATGACCGCAGTCGAAACAGAGGCGGAATCCGCCGCAGCCACTCTCGCCCGGCCGGCGTCGCGCGCAGCGCACTCGTCGGTGGGTACGATCATCGGCGCATCCATGGTGGGCACGACGATTGAATTCTATGATTTCTACGCCTATGGCACCGCCGCGGCGAACTATTTCCCGCGTGTGTTCTTCTCCGACAAGACGAATCCGACCGTCGCGCTGCTGCTTTCGCTCGTCACCTTCGCCGTCGCGTTCCTCGCGCGGCCGGTCGGCTCGCTTATCTTCGGGCATTTCGGCGACTCGATCGGGCGCAAGGCGACCCTCGTCGTTTCGCTCATGACGATGGGCGTCGCGACGTTCCTCATCGGCTGCCTGCCCGGCTATGACGCATGGGGCGTGTGGGCCGTGCTGGCGTTGTGCCTGTGCCGCTTCGTGCAGGGCATCGGTCTCGGCGGCGAATGGTCGGGCGCCGCGCTCGTGGCCACCGAGAACGCGCCGGCGAACAAGCGCGCGCTCTACGGCTCGTTCCCCGAACTCGGCGCGCCGATCGGCTTCTTCCTGTGCAATGGCACGTACGTGCTGCTCGAACTGCACAACGACGACGCCGCGATGCTCGCCTGGGGTTGGCGCGTGCCGTTCCTCCTGTCGTCACTGCTGGTGGTCGTGGGACTGCTCGTGCGCGTGCATATGGAGGAGACGCCCGCGTTCCGGGCCGCACAGCAGGGCAATCGCGTCGTCAAGGCGCCGGCCGTCGAGGTGTTCCGCACCAGCTGGCGGCAGGTGCTGCAGGCGACGTTCCTTGTGGCCGTCACATACACGCTGTTCTACACGCTCGCCACATGGTCGCTCGCGTGGGCCACGAAAAGCGACGCGCAGGGCGGCGGCGGACTCGGCTTCTCCACCAAGGAATACATGACGATGCTCATGGTCTCCGTGTGCGTGTTCGCTGCGTTCATCGTGCTGTCGTGCGTGTTCGCCGACCGTCTTGGCCGCCGCCGTGTGATCATCGGATCGTCGCTCGCGCTGCTCGTCTTCGCGGTGATGTTCCCGCTGCTGATGAACCGCAGCGTCGTCGGCGTGCACAACACCGCAGCCGCGATGGTGTTCCTATGCCTCGGTTTCGCCCTGATGGGCGTCGCGTTCGGACCGATCGGTGCGCTGTTGCCCGAGCTGTTCAGCGTCAACGTGCGCTACACCGGCTCCGGCATCGGCTACAACCTTGCGGCGATCATCGGCGCGGCGTTCGTCCCGTCGGTCGCCACCTGGCTCTCGTCGCATTGGGGCGTCGGTTCGGTCGGGCTGTACTTGGGCGTCATGGCGCTGTGCTGCCTTGTGGCGATTCTGACGTGCCATGAGACCAGGGATGTGGATTACATGCAGTGATCCTGAACTACGTGCACTGTTCGCAGCGTTGAGAAAGGAGGTTGTGGCGGCTGCGCGGCCGCGCAGAGAGTGTCCACAATGTGGGCCGATTGTCTTGCTGATTTCGGACAGGCGACAGCGGATATGCGCCATTTTCAAAAAGAATCCGTGCATATCCCAAAACGAAGCGTCAATGGTATCCAAAAGATGGACTTGAAGCGGAAGCACCTGCGGATTTCAGTAATATGAGGATTCAGTTTTGGAGGCAAAACCTCCAACACGGTGGGAAACTTGCGTACACGGATTGCCGTCCCAAACCATGGTGCGTGCGGTCCATGTAACAGACACACAACAACACAAGCATCGCGGCAGACCAAGATGGCCGCGCCGCAGACAACAAAGGAGTGCCAATTATGGCAGCACAGATCTGGTACGAAGACGACGGCGATCTCTCGGTCCTCGACGGCAAGAAGGTCGCGATCATCGGTTACGGCTCGCAGGGCCACGCGCATGCGCTCAACCTGCGTGACTCCGGTGTCGATGTCGTCGTCGGCCTGCGTCCGAACTCGAAGTCCGTGGAGTTCGCCAAGGAACAGGGCCTGGAGGTCAAGAGCGTTCCGGAAGCCGCTGCCGAAGCCGATGTGATCATGATCCTGGCCCCTGACCAGTATCAGAAGGGCATCTGGGAGAACGACATCGAGCCGAACATCAAGGAAGGCGCCGCTCTGGCCTTCGCGCACGGCTTCAACATCCACTACGGCTACATCAAGCCGTCCGAGGACCACCCGGTCTTCATGGTCGCCCCGAAGGGCCCGGGCCACATCGTCCGCCGCGAGTATGCGGCCGGCCGTGGCGTTCCGGTCGTGACCGCCGTTGAGCAGGATCCGCGTGGCGACGGCTGGGATCTGGCCCTCGCTTATGCCAAGGCCCTTGGTGCCCTGCGCGCCGGCGCGATCAAGACCACCTTCAAGGAAGAGACCGAGACCGATCTCTTCGGTGAGCAGAACGTGCTCCTTGGTGGCGTCAACAAGCTCGTCGAGATGGGCTTCGAGGTCCTCACCGACGCCGGCTACCAGCCGGAGATCGCCTACTTCGAGGTGTGCCACGAGCTCAAGATGATCGTGGACCTGATGAACGAAGGCGGTCTGAACAAGGATCGTTGGAGCTGCTCCGACACCGCCCAGTACGGCGATTACGTCAACACCGTGATCGACGAGCACGTTCGTGAGCGCATGCAGTACCACCTCAAGCGCATCCAGGACGGCTCCTTCGCCCAGGAGTTCATGGACGACCAGGCCGCTGGCGCCCCGAAGTTCAAGCAGCTTCAGGAGGAGTACTCGAACGTCCGCATCGAGGAGGTTGGCCCGAAGCTCCGCGCGATGTTCTCCTGGAACAACGAGGCCGCGAAGGACGCCGACGAGGCCAACTCCTTCACCGGCAAGATCGCACGCGCCCAGGTTCAGGACGCCGAGTGATCGCAGCCCGGCCCCAGCAGGCCGGATAGTCTAACCTAGGTTTCAAGGTGGGGTGCACAACAACCGTTGTGCACCCCACCTTTGCATTGAGGGGACGCGCCATCCGTACGATTTTGATTGTACGGTAAATTACCGTACAATAGTGGCATGGCAACGATTACACGAACAGCTCGCATTGACATGCGGCTTACCGAACAGGAAAAACAGCTCATCGAACGGGCGAGCGCCGCGACTGGATCGCGCCTCACCACATGGTGCATCAACAACCTTCTCGCCGATGCCAAGCGCGATCTGCATGCCAACAACATCATCCAACTGTCGGATGAGGCTTTCGAAGAGTTTGTTGAGCATCTGGATGAGCCGCTGACCGACGCACAGAAACAGTTCCTTGCCTACCAACCGGAATGGGCGTGATGCCGATGCCGTTCACCCGCCCTGAGCGTGCTCGCCAAACCGTGGATTTCGGCGTATTCGATTGTGGGGCGCCGCAGATCGACGATTGGCTGAGGTGCCATGCCAATGTGTCCAATAGGAATGGGAGTGCTGCGCTGTATCTGTCCCACTGTGCGCAGAATGGCGAACTTGCGGGGGTGTATACGTTGAGCTCCACAACGGTCGTACGCAGTGAGACGCATGCGCCATGGATGCGGCGCAATGCGCCCATACTGATCCCTACTGTGCTCCTTGGGCAGCTTGCGGTTGCACGGCAGTTCCAGCATCAGGGATTGGCCAAGGCGCTTGTGCGCGATGCGGTGGACCGGACGCTCCGGCTCGCGTTGTCGGTCGGCGTGCGCGCGCTGGTCGTGGACCCGCTGAACGATGCTCTCACATCGTTCTATGAGTCGCTTGGATTCGAAGGGTTCGTGGCTGATTCACACATGTACTTCCGCATGCCCAAGTACCCACGGCCTGATTGAGCACTGGAATGTGAAGTCGCTTATCTATATCGAGATCCGCAGCGTTGCGGCACAAAAGTTATAACAAATATAACAAGTATAAAAAAGTATAACAGCTCCACTTGTTTGACGGATTCCGCAAGGCACTGCTACATTGGTGCTTTATGTGTGGAAGAGCCATGATGGCGAAGGTTGCAGCGGGCGTCCCCTGCGCGCATTGATGCGCATCCTCTGCCTTCCGTGATCCGGTGATCCGGATGCATCCAACCAAATGAATCATATGCGGCGCAGCCGGTCGGCTGGCGTCTGCCGCAGCATGCCACCAATCGATGTTCAGGAAACGCCCGTGATCACGGGCCTTGCCTCGCATGCGCGCAGACCGCCGCTTCATCGAGGAAATGAACCATCATGACCACAACACATCTGCAATCATGGCGCACCCGGGTCGCGTTGTTGCTTGCCGGGCAGACGCTTTCGCTCATCGGGTCGAGCGTCGTGCAATACGCGATTGTCTGGCATCTCGCCATGCGCACCGATTCCGGCGCCGTCATGACCGTGACGACACTGTGCGCCGCCCTGCCGCAGGCGATTGTCTCCCTGTTCGGCGGCGTGTGGGCCGACCGTTGGAACCGCAAGGCGCTCATCATGCTGCCCGACGCGCTCATCGCCCTGGCGACCGTCGCGTTGGCGCTGTCCATCGCCAACGGCGGCGAAGCGCTTGCGCTGTTCTTCGTCATCCTCATGATCCGCTCGGCCGGCGGGGGCGTGCAGACGCCCGCCGTGCAGTCGCTCATCCCCGACATCACGCCCGAGGAGAAACTGCTGCGTGTCAACTCGATCAACGGCACGATCCAGTCGGTCAACATGATCGCCGCGCCCGCGATCGCGGCCGTGCTCATCAACATCATGCCGCTGTGGGCGATCCTGTACGTCGATGTGACGACCGCCGTCATCGGCATTGCGTTCGTCGCGCTGATCCGTGTGCAGAGCGCGGCGCGCACGCGGTCGAATGAAGCACCATCGGTCCGCACCGAGATGCGCGCGGGGCTGCGCTACGCGTGGCGCTACCCGCGGATCCGCAGCGTGCTCATCTCGTACGCGCTCGTGTGCTTCGTCAACATCGCGCCGATGAACCTCACCCTGCTGCTCATGAACCGCGGTTTCCAGGGGGCAAACCCTCGACCTAAGATTCACCGTGCTCGAAACCGCCTCCGACAAGCTCGCCGCGAACGAGATGGCGTGGAGCGTGGGCATGGTGGTCGGCGGCGCGCTGCTGGCGACGGTCGGCGCGAAACTATTCCATGACAACATGGCGCTGCTCGCCGCCGCGTTCTTCGGCATGGGCATAGGCACGGGCGCACTCGGACTGGCACCGACGCTGCTCCTCTATCTTTTCGTCGATTTCCTCATCGGCGTAAGCACGGCGATCGGCACATCGCCCACATACACGCTGCTGCAGCAGGAGACCGAATCCGACATGCAGGGACGCGTCTTCGGGCTGCTCACCACGTTCTCCGGATTCGGCACACCGCTCGGCATGCTCGTGTTCGGTCCGCTCGCCGATGTGGTGGACGTGCGTGTGATCTTCGTCGTGGGTGGTGTGCTGACAATCCCGTTCGGTGTGTGGCTGCTGCGGGTGGATAAACGGTGGGCGCGCAAAGTGAGATAGCCGTCTTGGCGCACCCTTTCGTTTTCCGCTATGGGTAGTGTTTCTTCCGCTACGGGTAGTGCGTATTTATCGGAAAACAATATGATATGACCCGTTTTGCACTACCCGAAGCAGCAAGAGCCACTACCCATAACGAAGAGGGGTTGGCGTGGCGTGACCACCACGGGCACCACGGCCACCGCGCCGAGCACTACCCCGCATACGGCAGCGCCGGCAGGTTGGCGCCATTGAACAGCGGCGCCGGGCCCCAGCTCTTCCACGCATACCGCGCGGCAGTGGGGGAGTCGATCTGCGATGCCTCGACGCGCACGGTCACGCGTTCGCCGGCGCCGGGCAGGATCCGCGCGCCCGCGTCCACATATGCACCATCCGCGCCGGCGATTTCGAACCCCGATTCACCGGCCGCGCGCGCACCGCTCTCATGGGCCGCCGTGCGCATCGTGTCAGGCGTCGTGCCGCGCCAGTGCAGTCCGCGCGCGTTGGTGAAGGTCACGTCGAGCGCGCCGCCCTCCGCCGGCGCCACGCTCGTCACGCGCGGGCTTTCCGCCTCAATGTCCGCGCGCCCGTACACCCCGCGCAACGCCATGTCCGCGATGCGCGTGCCGACGGTCGCCTTGTCGAGCGGGTGGATGTTGTCGAACTCGCCGCAGTCCATCGTGCACACGAGCAGCACGTCGTCGAGCGTCTCGCTCGCATCGAGCTGCGCCGCGCGGATGACGGGCCAGTGCCGCGGGTCTTCGCCGCGACGTCGTTGTTCCACTGGTCGAACACCGTCTGCCAGTGGTGGGCCTCCGCGCGCATCTGTTCCTCGGTTTTGCCTGCGATCGCCGCTTCGTACCGCTCCACGTAGGGGCGGCCGGCGTCGGAGCCGACGAGCGTGGCGCGGCTCATCCAGCTGGTGATCGACGTGCCGCCGATGTAGCAGTCGATGATACCAACGGCCACATCCGCGCCGAACTGCGCGCGCAGGCGGGCGCCGAAATGGTAGGCGACCGCCGACATGCCGGCGACTTGCGGTGTCACCGCCGGCTTCCAGCCGGAAGCGGACTCCGCGGCCTCGTCGATGCGGCCGGCCTTGGGCGTGTTATAGAAGCGCAGCAGTGGATCGGATGCCGCGGTAATCGCCTCGGCGCCATGTTCGCTCGTGTGCAGTTCGAGCTCCATGTTGCTTTGCCCGCCGGCGAGCCAGACTTCGCCGATCATCACATCGGTGAAATCCAAACGGTCTGTTTCATGTGAAACACGCATGGTATACGGTCCGCTTGCCGGCAGGGATGGCAGGATCGCGAGCCACGGAGCCTCGGTCTCATGCTCACCGCCTGTCTGGGCCGTGGCCATCGTCTGCGCGACGGTCACACCCTGCGCGTCCGTCAGGTCGATCACGACGCGCTCGCCGGCCGGCGCCGTGCCGAACACGGCGATTGGCGTCTCGCGCTGCAGCACCATATGGTCACTGAACACAGCGGCCACGTGCAGCAAGCCATTGTGCGTGCGGTCCGCCGCCCCGGCGAGCGGGCCGCCGCCCGTGGCTCCGCTCGCTCCCGGCGCGATTCCCGTCACTGTGACCATGCTGTTGCTCCTCTGTCCCATTCCGTTTTTCAATGGCTATATGCGCTCGGCGCGCTCACTGCTCCCACAGTTCTTCGCCGAACGACTCGAGATACGCGCACAGCTCACGCGCCATCTCCTCGTCCTCGACGATGCGCGGGTGGCCGGGCGTGCCGGTGCCCGCGCGCGAATACGCGAAATGTGTGACCTGCGGGTCGTTGCACTCCGCCACCACTTCGTCGATCGCGCGGTCCCAGTTCGCGTCATGCTCAAGCACCGTCGTCGTGCACACGATGTGCGCGTCGGGGTATTGCGCACGCAGCGCGCGGATGAAGTCGGCGTACCGCGCGCGCCAATGCGCCGCGGTCTCGCCGGTGTAGTCGCGCGCCATGAAATCGCTGGGGTGCGAATCGTTCTGCCCGAGCGCGATGACGACGACGTGCGGCTCATACTCGCGGAAATCCCACATGACCGGCTCGCCGAGCGCGGGATTGTACGCCACGCGGTTCCAGATGCTCTCCATACCGATGTAGTCGGGCGCGTTGAACCAGCCGATGCCGTCGAGCAGCGGCACGCCGCCCTGCGCGATGATGCGCAGGTCCGCGCCGAGCTTGCGGGCGGCGATCGCGCCGTACGAATACCACGAGTTGCTGTAGCTCGACAGATCCACGTCCGGGTCGGCCTTGCCCGTGTACAGCACCGCCTCGTTGCGCTCGCCGCAGCTCACCGAATCGCCGTAAATCTCGATGCGGCGCTCGCTCGGTGGCTGTGCGGGCCCGGCGACACGCGCGTCGTCGTCGACGAGCACGCCGGCGAACTCAAGATAATGCATGCCGCCGTCCTGGCGTTTGAACACGACCGCCTCATGCTCGACCGGGGGCAGGTGGTCGGCGATCGTGAGCGTGAGCATGCCGGTCTCCGCGTCTTCGGCGCAGCCCGCGGGCATGCCCGGCTCGGCGGGGCTGGGGATGCGTACGCTGTACTGCGTGTTGTCAATGATCGCGCCGAGGCGGATGTCGCCGTAATTCCAATGGTTGCGCAGGCGTACGGCGAGCGTGCGGCCGGTGAAGCGGAAGCGCGCCTGCGTGTACGGGTAGACCCACAGCTGGTCGCCGTCCGCGGTGGCGGTGATGCGGCCTTCGGTGCGCAATGACTCGTCTGAGGCGGAGATGAACTGCATGACACTCCTTTGTGTGTGGCTGTGTGCGCGGGTTTTACGTGCGCCGGGCACTGTCGATTATCGGCGATAACCCTATGTGTGTCCACCGGTATCGATGATAGCGAAGCCGTCCGGCGCGACATGCTGAAGCGCTACAGTATTTGGAATAGTTATGGTTTGTTGATAATCTATTCAACAAGGCAAGCGCAGGCAATGGTTGCCGGGCTATCGCACACTCACCCCAGCTGCACGGGCATAACAGCATGCGGCGCCAACTAGAAAGGAATCACCGATGACGATGATCTTCCCCAAGGGATTCATGTTCGGCACGGCCACCGCGGCGTATCAGATCGAAGGCGCGGTTGCCGAAGGCGGCCGTACGCCGTCGATCTGGGACACGTTCTCGCACACCGGCCACACGCTCAACGGCGACACCGGCGATGTGGCCGATGATTTCTACCACCGTTGGGAAGACGACCTCAAGCTGCTGCGCGACCTGGGGGTGAACGCCTACCGCTTCTCGATCGGCATCCCGCGCGTCATCCCCACGCCGGATGGCAAGCCGAACCAGGAAGGCCTTGATTTCTACAGCAGGATCGTCGACCGCCTGCTCGAATACGGCATCGCGCCTATCGTGACGCTCTACCACTGGGACCTGCCGCAGTACATGGCGTCTGGAGACGGCCGTGAGGGCGGCTGGCTCGAGCGCGAGACGGCGTACAGGATCGCCGATTACGCCGGCATCGTGGCCAAGTGCCTGGGGGACCGCGTGCACACGTACACGACGCTCAACGAACCCTGGTGCTCGGCCCATCTGAGCTATGGCGGCACCGAGCATGCGCCGGGCCTCGGCGCGGGGCCGCTTGCGTTCCGCGCGGCGCACCACCTCAACCTCGCCCATGGCCTCATGTGCGAAGCCGTGCGCGCCGAAGCCGGGGCGAAGCCGGGGCTGTCCGTGACGCTCAACCTGCAGATTTGCCGCGGAGACGCCGACGCGGTGCACCGCGTGGACCTCATCGGCAACCGCGTGTTCCTTGATCCGATGCTGCGCGGGCGCTACCCTGACGAGCTGTTCTCGATCACGAAGGGCATCTGCGACTGGGGGTTCGTGTGCGACGGCGACCTCGACCTCATCCACCAGCCGATCGACGTGCTCGGCCTCAACTATTACTCCACGAATCTGGTGAAGATGAGCGACCGCCCGCAGTTCCCGCAGAGCACGGAAGCGTCCACGGCGCCCGGTGCGAGCGATGTCGACTGGCTGCCGACGGCCGGTCCGCACACCGAGATGGGGTGGAACATCGACCCGGATGCGCTGTACGAGACGCTTGTGCGGCTCAACGACAACTATCCGGGCATGCCGCTTGTGGTGACCGAAAACGGCATGGCGTGCCCCGACAAGGTGGAAGTGGGCACCGACGGTGTGAAGATGGTGCACGACAACGACCGCATCGACTACCTGCGCCGACACCTTGAAGCGGTGTACCGCGCGATCGAGGAGGGCACCGATGTGCGCGGATACTTCGCGTGGTCACTGATGGACAACTTCGAGTGGGCCTTCGGCTATAGCAAGCGCTTCGGCCTGACCTACGTGGACTACGAGTCGCAGGAGCGCATCAAGAAAGACAGCTTCGACTGGTACCGCCGCTTCATCGCCGACCATAGCGCGCGCTGATGGCATCCGCAGCTCCCTACAACGGCTGCTTCCGGCTTTTTCGCCGGAAGCAGCCGTTGTTGTGTCTGGGGCATCTTCGAGCATAGAGGAGCTAAAACGTGTTGTTCATCCTGTCGGCAACACGTTGTGGCGGTGGGCGACGAGCCTCTGAGCACCCCTGACGAAAGTCATATCCGAGGCCGCTGAGGATGACAACCGTCTGTACCTGTCCGAAAAAAACGGAACGGCACCGATTTTTGAGACAGATACGCCTCATAACTGTCCGAAAAAACGGAAGGGTACCGATATTTCAGACAGATATGCCTCGCCAAGGAAAAGCGCGCATATCAATGGGCGCCCCCAATGCAGACAGACCGGTGCGCTTGCTGTCACAACATGGTGCCGACAGGATAGACAACACGCTCGGTTCCTATACGCTCATCTTCGTGGTCCTATATATGAAGTGAGCAGGTGCGCTGTACATCGGCGGCACATTGAGACACGCCGAATTCGTGAAGCGCTTAATGCTTTTTGACTACAACGTGAAAATGGAGTTGACGGCAAGGGAAGGCGGTCGATGCGGTGTTTGCAGGCGATAATTGTTGAAAACATTGGGAAAATGGTTATATTAATGACAACGATTGCATGGCATTTGAGCTATGCTGAGCACGCGTAGGCATGACGGAACTACTTAAGCGCTTGACAAACTGAAATCACAGCGATATATTATGTGGCATCGCTTATCACAGGCAGGCAGAGAAGCCTGAGGTGGATACCCGGGCGGGATTCATGGCTGAATCCCCAACGGGGCCGCGAACCCACAGCATTCGCGGTTGGATAAGGAAGGAACAGAGACCATCATGACTACCTCACAACCGGCTGTGAGCACCGCCGAGGCGGTTCCGTTCAACAAGCAGCCCCGCGACTGGAAGAAGATCGGCATCATCGTCCTCTTCTGCGCGCTCCCCATTGCATTGCTCGTTGTGTTCACCTATCTGCCGTTCTTCCAGATGTGCGGATACAGCTTCTACAAGATGAAGTACATCGGCACCCCCAAGTTCATCGGCCTGAAGAACTACACCGACATCTTCACCCGCCCGGACCTGCTCGCCACGCTCAAGCTTTCGCTGTACTAATGGTCGGCGCGCTGATCCAGGTCGCCCTCGCCCTCTACCTGGCCACCGTGCTCGCCTTCAAGGTCAAGGGCGGCAGCTTCTTCAAGGGCGCCATGTTCTTCCCCTACCTGATCAACGGCATCGCCATCGGCTTCATCTTCAAGTTCTTCTACACCCGCGGCTACGTGCTCGACTCGGTGCTCCAGTGGTGCGGGTTCAGCCTCGACAACCTGCCGTACTGGCTGCGTGACCAGAAGGTGAACAACTGGTCGCTCGTGGCCTCCTCAGTGTGGAGGTACCTGGGCCAGACGATGATTCTCTTCATCGGCGCGATCATGTCGATCGACGGCTCGCTTTACGAGGCCGCGGAGATCGATGGCGCCAACAAGTGGCAGCAGTTCAAGCACATCATCCTGCCGGGCATCCAGACGATCCTCGTGCTCAACATCATCCTCTCGATCACCGGCTCGCTTTCCGCATTCGAGGCGCCGTACGTCATCACCTCGGGCGCCAACGGCACCGGCACCTTCTTTGTGCAGATGGACAAGATCGCGCACTCCGACCAGAAGGTCGGCCTCGCCTCCGCGATGGCCGTGGTGCTGCTCGTGATCATCATGATCTGCGCACTGATCCAGAAGGTCGTGATGAACTACCTGTTCCGTGACGCGGACGACGGCACCGCCAAGGCCCGCAAGCACGCCCAGAAGGTGGAAAAGGCCCGCAAGAAGGCCCTGCGCAACCAGAACAAGGTTGCGGTCAGCGCGGCGCCGCTCTTCAGGAACGGTCCGGGCGCCAAGGCGGAAACGGCGGTGGAGTCATGAGCAGCGCAACCGTCAACGCCAACAGCAACAACATGAGCCCCATGCACAGCGACCCAGAGAAAGGAGCCGCCATGGAAACCCAAGTGAAGAAGGTCGGCCCGCTGTACCACGCGCGCCGTGGGATCCTCGTCTTCCTCAAGTATTTCAGCCTCGTCTTCATCACGTTCTGCATCCTGCTGCCCCTCGTCTCGTGCGTGTGGACGGCCGCGAAGACGGACGCGGAATACAAGACCGGCAACGTGATGGCCATGCCGCACAACTGGTTCAACTTCAGCAACTACGCTGAGGCGTTCAAGCTGTCGAACATGGCCGTGGCGTTCCGCAACAGCTTCATTGTGCTGGTGTGCGTCTGCTTCATGACCACGATCATCGGCACCCAGCTCGCCTATATGCTCAGCCGTTTCCAGTTTCCCGGCAACGCGTTCATCCGCGGCGCGTTCACGATCGCGGCACTGCTCCCCGGCATCGCGATGCAGGTGGCGGTCTACAAGATCATGGGCTCGCTCGGCATGATCAACTCCCTGTGGGGCTACATCATCATGTCGATGGGCACGGATGTCATCTCGATCTACATCTTCATCCAATACTTCGAGAACCTGCCCATATCACTCGATGAGGCCGCGATGATCGACGGCGCGAGCTACTTCACGATCTACGGGCGCATCCTGCTCCCGCTGCTCAAGCCGGCCATCGTGACCGCGCTGATCCTCAAGGGCGTCGGCATCTACAACGAGTACTATGCCGCGAACCTGTACCTGCAAGACAAGCAGAAACTCGGCACGGTCGCCATCTCGCTATACGCCTTCACCGGCCCGCAAGGCAGCAAATACAACCTGATCTGCGCCGGCGTGATCGTGACGCTGCTGCCCGCCCTGATCCTGTTCCTGATCTTCCAGAAGCAGATCTACAACGGCGTCGCCGCAGGCGCGGTCAAGGAGTAATCCGCACACAGCAACAACACGTTTCTTTCCCCTTTCCTCACCATCAGGAGCCGTGCCGATCGAATGACGGTCGGTACGGCTCCACTCTTTCCCCATTTATCCGATCTGCCGCCCCCCGACGCAGAGGCTTGCGCAGACCCCATCAAGGAGGCCACCATGACCCACACCCCAACCACTTTCGCACCGCTGCACAGCGGCTGGACGCTCACCGCGATGAACCCGGAGATGGCGCCGGCCGAGCTGTGCGACCCGCTCGTCTCGGGCATCCCCGCGACGGTGCCGGGGGAAGCCGCGCTCGACCTGCTCAACGCCGGCCTGATCGACGACCCGTTCGACGGTGACAACGAGACCAAGCAGCAGTGGATCGGCGACATCGACTGGCGGTTCACATGCCGCTTCGACTGGCATGACGGCGGCGCGGACCGCCACGACCTGGTGGTCTACGGCCTCGACACCGTCGCCACGATCGAACTCAACAGCGACCCGGTGGCGCAGACCGAGAACTGCCACCGCAGCTACCGCTTCGACATCAACGGCCTGCTCCATGACGGCGCGAACGAACTGACCGTCACGTTCATGTCGCCCGTGCGCTACTCCGACCAGGCCGAACAGCGCCGCGGCTACTACCCGCACACCGAACACCACGCGTTCAGCCAGATCCGCAAGCCGAGCTACACCTTCGGCTGGGACTGGGGCATCGATGTGGCGAACGCCGGCATCTGGCGCGAAATCGGCATCGACTCGTGGTCGGGCGTGCGCCTCGCCGAGGTGCGCCCGCTCGTCGACGTCTCGGCGGACGGCACCGGCATCCTCAACGTGCACGTTGTGGTGGAGCGCGCCGGCAAAGGCCGCGTCATGAGCCCGATGGACGCGCACAGCCAGCAGACGCCCGTGCCGGTGCACGTGACGCTCGAAGGCTACGGCACGATGCTCGAAGCCGACGGTTCCGTGGATCAGGGCCGCAACGAGACGACAATCACGATCGCCGTGCCCGAAGCGAAACTCTGGTGGCCCATCGGCTACGGCGACCAGCCGCTCTACGCGGTCTCGGTCACGGCCGGTGCCGACCTGCAGGCCGCATGGAGCGGCCGCATCGGCTTCCGCACGACGCACGTCGACACGCGCGCCGACGAAGTGGGCCGCCCGTTCCAGATCTACGTGAACGACGTGCCGGTGCACGCGCACGGCTACAACTGGATCCCCGACGACGCCTTCATCTCGCGCATCTCGAAGCGCGATTACGAGCGCGGCATCCGCGACCTCGTGGAAGCCAACGCGAACATGGTGCGCATCTGGGGCGGCGGCATCTACGAGGACGACGTGTTCTACGACCTGTGCGACGAGCACGGCATCATGGTGTGGCATGACTTCATGCTCGCGTGCGCCGCGTACCCGGAAGACGCCGAGACGAAGGAAGAGGTGGAGGCCGAGGCCCGTGAGCAGATCATCCGCCTGAGCCCGCACCCGAGCCTGATTGTATGGAACGGCTCGAACGAGAACTACGTGGCCTACGCGGAGTGGGGCGGCTACAAGCAGGCCCTGCGTGACGACGACCGCAAGCCGAACGACTACGGCTACGGCGAAAAGCCGTGGGGCGACTATTACTACTCCGAGCTGTTCCCGCAGCTGCTCGCCGACCTGGACCCGACGCATGTGTACCTGCCGAGCTCGCCGATGAGCTTCACGCGCTTCACGAACGCCAACTGGGACACCGACGGCACGATGCACATCTGGGACGCGTGGAACCGCGCCGACTACACCGTGTATGCCGACTACACGCCGCGCTTCGCCGACGAATTCGGCTACCAGGCGCCGCCCGCGTGGAGCACGCTCGCCGGCGACGTGCTCGCCACGCAGCGGATTGACGATGTGACGATCGGCGCGCCCGGCCATCGCGGCTTCCCGCTCGATGAATCCGTTGCGACGTTCGGCGATCCGGCGAACGAGCTCATCGTGGCCACGCCGTCCGACGATGCGTTCCCGCGCGTCATCTTCAACGGTGCGGAGATCATCGACCAGCGGCTCGCCGCGCCGGCGGACGCGTTCAGCGCCACCGCCGGGCGCACCGCGGACGGCGTGGAGCTGACCGTCACGGCGCGCGGGTATGTGCGCGACCTGTTCTGCATGGTCGACAAGGTGGATCCCGCCGCACGCGTCGACGAGGGTATGGTCAGCCTGCTGCCGGGCGAAACGGTCACCCTGCACATCACGACCAGCCACACCGGGGATCCGGCCGATTTCGCCGAGGCGAACGTGCTGCGCACGGCGAACGACCTCAAGCGGTGAGTCCCGGGGCCCGGCGGTCGCAGTAGCCGCCGGGCCCTTTGCCTGCTTGCCTATTATGCACGCCGCGTTCGGCTCGCAGCGCGCATGCATGGTGCGAGCGTACGATGGTCTTAAGCGATTCATTCGTACAGCTCAAACGTACAGCGCGTGACTTAAGTTAGTTAAGTAACCGGTTGTTCAGCCAACTGAACATGAACAGCCCGACCGGTCGGCGCGGAGCTGAAGATGAGGAGATGAGGAGCGGAGCATGGCAGTGCAGAAGTCGAAGGTGACTATTTTCGATGTGGCGAAGGCTTCGGGGGTGTCCAGCAGCGCGGTGTCGTACGCACTCAACGGCAAGCCGGGCGTGTCCGAGGCGACGCGCGCGAAAGTGCTCGAGGTCGCGCGCGAACTGGGCTGGAAGCCGAACGGCGCGGCGCAGTCACTCGCGCAATCGAAGACGCGGCGCATCGGCCTGGTCTTGGGCTACGACCCGCAGCTGCTCGCGGTCGAGCCATACATGATGAGCCTGATTTCCGGCCTTGGCGCCGAACTCGAGGAGAAGGACTATTCGCTGCTCGTGCGCATGTCGATGGACCATGACGATGAGGACGCGATCATCCGGGATTGGATCGCCACAAGCAATGTGGACGCCATGCTGCTGTTGAATCTGGAGATCGGCGACAACCGCATCGAGACGATGAAGCAGAACCCGCAGATGCCGGTGCTCGCCGTGGCCGACGCGTCGCTGACCGCCGGCCTGCCCACGCTCGCCAGCGACGACGCGACGGCCGTGGGGCTCGCCGTGCGGCACCTGTACGACTTGGGGCACCGCAGCATCGCGCGCGTGGCGGGTCCGGAGGAACTCGGGCATTCGTATATCCGCGACGCCGCGTTCTCGGAGGCCACGACCGAACTCGGCATCCGCTACCGCTGCCTGCACACCGACTACACACCCGCCTCGGGCGCCGACGCCACACGCCGCCTGCTCAGCGTGAACCCAAGCCCTACCGCGATCATCTACGACAACGACGTGATGGCGCTTGCCGGCGAAGGCGTGGCCGCCATCCAGGGTGTGCGGGTGCCGGAAGACCTGTCGATCATGTCGTGGGACGATTCGTTCATGTGCGAGGCGGCGCATCCGGGCATCACCGCGCTCAACCGCGACATCGTGCGCTCGGGCCACATGGCCGCCTCGCTCATGCTCAAGCTCATCGACGGCGAGGATGTAGGCGTCGTCGAAGAGCCGCCGTATGTGCTGAAAGTGCGCGAATCTACTGGTCCTGCGCCGGCCGGTCAGCAGGCTTGAGGGCGAAGGCCCTGCACGTCGCGAGCATCGCCGCCCAGAACGAGACGCCGAAGCCAAGGACCACCCACGGCAGCGGCACCCACATGATCGCGCCGGGCACAAGCGCCATCAGCGCGATCGGCAGCGCCACAAGCACCACAATGAGCAGCGCGACGAGCGGCTTCATCAGCGCGAGGCGTGCGGATTGCGCGATCTGCTCGCGTACTGTGAGCTTGCTACGGCCGGAAAGCGGCAGCACGAACGCGAGCAGCATGGCCACGATCACGAACACCGTGACGGTGACGCCGTAGAAGATCGATGCGGAATCGCCCGACTGGCGCGAGATCCACCACAGGTCGAACGCGCCGAGGCCGAACACCACGGCATACAGCAACGTGAACAGGCAGCTCGTGCCGAAACGGCGCTTGAATGCGCGCCAGAACGTGCGAAACACGCCTTCGTCGGTGTCTTCGACGATCTCGCGCGCTACTTCGCACGCGGCGGATGTGGAGGCGCCGATCATGAAGACGGGGATCGAGAAGACCATCCACGCCACCGAGAGCATGGCGAGGTCGCCGATGCGGCCCATGATCGTGTTGTACGGGTTGTCCTGGCGGAAGATGCCTGCGCTCATCGTGCGCTCCTTCGGGTAGATGTGGTGGTTGACTGACTGGCTTAGTGGTACAGGTAATCGATGAACCGCTGCGCGTTCGCCTGCTGCTTGGTGTTGGCCACAATGCCCACGAGCGCATCGCTGCCATCCGCGTACCGGTGCCATTCGCCGGCACGCTCAAGCTTGAGCCCGTAGGGTTCGGCGGCGCCCCTGCCACTGCCGGAATCATCCACGTCGTCGGCGAGCTGCGCATCGTCGAATCCGCGGAAATCCTGTGTGTACGCGTGCAGCTGGCCGTATTCGGCGGCCGGGAGCGCCTCGTGCAGATTGCTGAAATAGCCGTAGGAAGCGAGTTCCTTGAACACGCCCGGCGGCGCGATCACCACGTCGATCTGCTCGCTCGAGATCATGGTCTGCAGTTTGGAGATGCCGTCTTTCGTGGTGTCGAAATAGTCGTCCACGATCACGTCGGCGCCGAGCTCGTGCTCGGTGGATTGCTCGAGTTTGGTGGCCTCGCCCAACGGCAGCGAGCTGTCGACGACCGCCGCGTACAGGGCGGGCCGTTCACGCGGCGAGGCGATGCGCACAATCACGAACGTGCACAGCGCGATTGCGATCACCGCGGCGATGCACGGCACGAGGAAGTGCTCGCGGAAATATGCGGCCTTGTGCTTGGCGGGCAGTCGCATGAAGATGCGCAACTTCGACACACCGGCGTATTGTGGGGCGGAAGTGAGCGCGTCGATCGCCTCGCGTTGCGCGTCGGTGAGCCGGTCGGTGTTCGGCATAGCGTCCTCCTTACTGCGGCTCCGGTGCCGCGAAACGCACAGAACACGATGTTCTGTTTGCTTTACTTAAACGCTTAATTTATACTGGTTATGCGGAAAAGTCAATCCTTCACGCGCGCCGCACAGCCGCGGGGCGCGCGAACTACACTGAACCGGTGAACCCGCCATGCTAGGAGACAACGATGTTCGATAACGGGAATCATGTGGCATTGCGGCGCGACGGTGTGGCCGTTGTGCTGAAGGCGCCGGAAAACGAGATGCCGCAAGTGGAATACTGGGGCCGCAATTTCGGTGTGCCAAGCGCCGAAGACGGACTCGCCGCGCTCGACGCGATGACGCTCAAGGTCACGCCGCCCGCCGAAAAGCCGGACGCGGCGCTGCGGCCGTCGTTGCTGCCGCAAGGTGCCGAGGCCTTCGCCGGGCGCCCCGGGCTTGAGGCGTACCGCGGCACCACTCCCGTGTTCGTGCGCTGGACTGCGGTCGAAACGCAGGTGGCGGAGGGCGGCCACGAGCTGCTTGTGCACGCCAAAGACGCTGTCAACCTTGTGGGGCTCGACGTGCGGCTGCGCCTCGCCGAAGGTGGCTTGGTGCTCATGGACGAGCGCATCACCAACATCGACATGGAACATGACGAGCCGCTCACGGTGAACTGGCTCGACTCCGTGCTGCCGGTCCCGCGCCGCGCCGACCACCTCACGCAGTTCACCGGCCGCTGGCCGCTCGAAAAATAGCCGCAGACCGGCCCGCTGCCGCGCGGTTCCGTGACGCGCGACTGCCGCCATGGCAAGACGAGCCACGAAAGCCCGTGGCTGTTCATCGCGAGCGACGGTGGGCCGCTGTTCGACTCGGGCGAGGTCTGGGCGTGCCATCTGGCGTGGAGCGGCAATCAGACCTACCGGCTCGACAACCTGCCGCAGCACGAGCCGCTGCTCGGCGCGGGCGAACTGCTGGGCCCCGGCGAGATCCAACTGCTGCCCGGCTCCGACTACGCCACGCCGCAGGTGTGCTTCTCGTGGTCCGACCGCGGCCTTGACGGCATGGCCGCGCAGGCGCTGCGGTCCACCAAGGACCTGCTCACATGCCGCTGTGGCACGGCGATCCTGGCGCCGGCGTATTCCACCTACCGCATCGAGCTCGGCGAGATCTCGTCGTATCCGCGCGGCTACAAGGAAAACGGCGGCATCTTCTGCCACAACAACCCGTCGATTTCGATTGCCAACGCCAAGATCGGCAACGACAGCGAAGCATTCAACGTGTATACGCGCACATGTCCCGCGTATGTGGAGCAGTATTCCGAAGTGCACCGCACCGAGCCGTACGTCTACTGCCAGATGGTGGCCGGTCCCGAGGCTCCGACGCCGGGTGAAGGCAAGAATTCGTGGCTCACCGGCACGGCCGCATGGACCTTCGTGGACGTCTCGCAGTATCTGCTGGGCGTGCAGCCCACATTCGACGGCCTGCGCCTCGAACCGCACCTGCCCGCGCAGTTCACCGAGTTGCACATTGAGCGTGGATGGCGCGGCGTGCGCTATGTGATCGACGCGCGGCGCACCGGCAAGGCTCCCCTGACCGTGGACGGCAAGCCCCGTCAGCGGTACCACCGTGCCGATCGTGGCACCCGGAACTGAGGAGGTGCATGTCTCGCTGAACTTCTGATTCTTATCTCTTTCCTTTTCTTTCCTCAATGGTCCGCGGGCGGTCGCATGATCGCCCGCGGACCATTGTTTCGGCATGGGGGTGCTGTATCTCGCTTACGCGGGTGCCCAAAACCTTCCACCAGCAAGTATGGCGCCCTGAACACCGTGCGATTTCAACAAATTGCAGGCCCTATACTCGGCCTTAGG
Source organism: Bifidobacterium pseudolongum subsp. pseudolongum DSM 20099 (assembly GCF_000771225.1). Taxonomy (GTDB): domain Bacteria; phylum Actinomycetota; class Actinomycetes; order Actinomycetales; family Bifidobacteriaceae; genus Bifidobacterium; species Bifidobacterium pseudolongum. The sequence continues at coordinate 100,332 of NZ_JDTZ01000005.1, read as the reverse complement.
CCGATTAGGGCACTCGCGTAAGCGAGATACGGTCACTCATGCCTTGGCTGTTCGCAATATGGAAGTTTTGTGACCATATGTGAGACGTCCCGCGTGCATGGGCATGGCGGGCGTACCATATTGATTGTTTTCGCTCCATATATTGCATAGAGAAGAGAAGAACCAGCTATGGCCTCCACTTGGCGCACCCTTGCCGCTTCGCTGTCCGCGGGCGCTTTGCTCCTCACCGTTTTTGGCTGCTCGCCGGTCGATTCGACCTCCAGCTCCAGCGCGCAGCCTTCAACGACGAGCTCGCCTTCGGCCACCACCACGCCGGAGCCGGAGCCGTCGCAAACCGCGGAAGAACAGCAATCCACCGCGGATATGATCGGACAGGCGCCGGAAGGTGCGCAAGACAACGCGCTCACCGTGCTCGACACGCTTGCAGTGAAGGGCCGTGCGCCGAAGACCGGGTATAGCCGCGACCAGTTCGGCGCGGCATGGGCCGACGTGGACCACAACGGCTGCGATACCCGCAACGACATCCTCAACCGCGACCTGACCGACAAGACCTACAAGGCGAACACGCATGACTGTGTGGTGGCGAGCGGTGTGCTGCAGGATCCGTATACCGGCACACGCATCGACTTCGTGCGCGGTCAGGACACGAGCGCCGCCGTGCAGATCGACCATGTGGTGGCGTTGTCCGACGCGTGGCAGAAAGGCGCACAGCAGCTCACCGAAGACGAACGCCGGAACCTGGCGAACGACCCATACAACCTGCTCGCGGTGGACGGCCCGTCGAACCAGCGCAAGTCGGATGGCGACGCGGCCACATGGCTTCCCGCGAACACCGGGTTCCGCTGCGAGTATGTGGCGCGGCAGATCGGCGTCAAGCAGAAGTACCGCCTGTGGGTCACGCAGGCCGAACACGATGCGATGGCGAACGTGCTCGCCACCTGCCCAACGCAAACCATTCCCGCGGACGGCGGTGTGATCACTCCGGTACAGGCCGAGCAACAGCCGGCGCAGACGGTCGAACCGCAACCCACGCAGGAAGTGCCGACGCCGCAGCCAGCCCCCACGCAAGAACCTGCGCTGCAGCCCGCACAGCAAGACACGAACGTGTATTACAAGAACTGTACCGCCGTGCGCGCCGCTGGCAAGGCCCCGCTCCATCAGGGCGAACCGGGCTACAGCTCGAAGCTCGACCGCGATGGCGACGGCATCGCCTGCGAGTGAGAACATGGCCGTCCTTCCGCCGAATCCGCTGCGCGCCTAACCGTAACAACGCGTTCATAGAATAAGCGGCGGCATATTTCATGGCGCGGAGCGCGCCGCGATACCAAAGGACGACCATGGCCTCCACACCCGAAGTGAGTGAGCAGCCACAACAGCTGCGCAAATCATTGAAAAACAGGCATATCCAGCTCATCGCGCTCGGTGGCGCGATCGGCACGGGCCTGTTCTACGGCTCGAGCGAATCGATTGCGCTCGCCGGACCGTCGATTTTGTTGGCATATCTCATCGGCGGCGCCGCGATCTTCATGATTGTGCGCGCGCTGAGCGAAATGAGCGTCGAGGACCCCAAGGCGGGTGCGTTCAGCTACTACGCGTCGCGCTACTGGTCGAAGCGCGCCGGGTTCATCTCGGGGTGGAACTACTGGTTCAACTATGTGCTCGTCTCGATGGTCGAACTGGCGGTTGTCGGCTCGTTCGTGAACTACTGGTTCCCGAACATTCCGCAGTGGGCCTCCGCGGCGTTCTTCCTCGTGCTGATCACCGTGCTCAACCTGTTCGGCGTCAGTGAATTCGGCGAGTTCGAGTTTTGGTTCGCGCTGATCAAGATCGTGGCGGTGATCGCGATGATCGCCGGCGGTCTATGGGTGATCATCGCCAATCTGCCCACCGACTCCGGTGTGCGCGCATCGTTCGCGAACTGGTTCACGGTGGACGGCGGCTTCTTCCCGCATGGCGCACTCACGCGCGCGGGCGACGGGCACTGGGCCGGCCTGCTGATGGCGCTCGTCGTCGTCATGTTCAGCTTCGGCGGCACCGAACTCATCGGCGTCACGGCGGGCGAAGTGGAAGACCCGCGCAGGACGATCCCGAAGGCCACGAACGGCATCATCTGGCGCATCCTCGTGTTCTACGTGGCCGCGCTCGGCATCATCATGGCCGTGGTTCCGTGGGACCGTATCGACGGCACGATGAGCCCCTTCGTGCAGATCTTCGACTCGGTCGGCGTGCCGGTGGCCGCCGGCATCCTCAATTTCGTGTGCCTCACAGCGGTCATGAGCGTCTACAATTCCGCGCTGTATTCGAACTCGCGCATGCTGTTCTCGCTCGCGCGCCAGGGCAACGCGCCGGCGTACTTGGGCCGCGTGAACAAGCGCGGCGTGCCGGTGGCCGCCGTGCTGACGAGCGCCGCCGTCACCGTGGTCGCGGTGGTTGTTGTGTTCCTGTGGCCGCAGTTCGCGTTCAACTACCTGATGTCGATCGCCACGATCGCCGCGATCATCAACTGGACGATGATCATGATCACCGAAATGCTGTTCCGCAAGCGTGTGGCGGCGGGCGACGGGCCGGGCGAACTGCGCGGATTGCGCGGTGACGAGGCGCTCGCGAAGATCCAGTTCAAGCTGCCCGGCTGGCGTTGGATGCCGTATGTGATCATCGCGTTCCTCGCGCTTGTGGCGGTGCTCATGTGCTTCTCGCCGAGCTACCGCATCGCGCTCATCGCCGGCGTGGTTTGGCTCGCTGTGCTGTTCGCCGCCTACGCGCTCACGCAGCGGCCCCGGCGCTGAGTGCGCCGCCGCTGCTTGTATTCGCTGTTTTCGTCATTCTGCGCCGCACAAATCGCAAATACGGCTGGTATTTGCGATTTGTGCGGCGTGCGGCAGGCGCGTCCGCGCATCCTGACGGTGGGGTATTGCCGAAAAATCGGCGTTTCGCCGCCAAAACTCGACGATACTGGGTTGTGCAGCGGGGCGAAAGGAGCGCACGATGGCATACATCGAATTCAATGACGTGGTCAAGGAATATCCGGCGGGGGATTCCGTGATCCGCGCGCTCGACGGCGCGAGTTTCACTGCCGACGAAGGCGAACTGAGCGTGATCCTCGGGCAGTCCGGCGCGGGTAAGACGACGGCGCTCAATATTTTGGGCGGCATGGACACCGCGACGAGCGGCACCGTGGTGGTGGGCGGCCGCGACATCACCGATCTCAACCACCACGACCTGATCACGTACCGCCGCAACGACATCGGCTTCGTGTTCCAGTTCTACAACCTGATCCCCAATCTCACGGCGCTCGAGAACGTCGAACTCGCGTCGCAGATCTGCGCGGACCATTTCGACCCCGAGCAGACGCTCGACAAAGTGGGCTTGGGAGACCGGCTCGACAATTTCCCCGCGCAGCTGTCCGGCGGCGAGCAGCAGCGCGTCTCAATCGCGCGCGCGGTGGCGAAGAAACCGAAACTGCTGCTGTGCGACGAGCCGACCGGCGCGCTCGACTACGAGACGGGCAAGGAGGTGCTGCAGCTGCTGCAGGACATCTGCCACGACGAGCACATGACCGTGCTGATCATCACGCACAACTCCGCGCTCGCGCCGATGGCGCACAAGATCATCCGCTTCCGTTCCGGCAAGGTCATCAGCCAGGAGATCAACGAGCACCCGACGCCGATCAGCGACATCGAATGGTGAGGTGGCTGACATGACAAGGCACAAGGCGCTGGGTTCGGCGTTCCTGCTGGACACGTGGAGGTCGTGGCTGCGCGCGTGGAAGCCGTTCCTGTCGATCATGATCATCTCGATGCTCGGCGTGGCCGTGCTCACCGGCATCTACGCGGGCTGCCGCGACACGTTCCTCGCCGCGAACCGGTTCTACGAGCAGCAGGGGCTGCACGATGTGGAGGTCGTGTCGACGATGGGTCTGACCGATGACGATGTCGACGCGTTGCGTGGCGTTGATGGCGTCGACGATGCCGTCGGTGTGCATATCGAGCGTGTGACGATCGATGGCGAGGGCGGCCATCGTCTCAACGCGACGCTCCGCGAACCCGCGGACGGCGCGAAAGATGCAATCGACGTGCCGTATGTGCGTGAGGGGCGTCTTCCCGACGCACCTGGCGAGGTCGCCGTGACCGAACAGTTCGCGTACGATACGCACCACCGTATCGGGGACACGATCGATGTGACCGCTGCGTCCGGCGGTGATGAGCGCGACGGCACGCACGCGCTCACGATCGTCGGCATCGTGACCGACCCATCCGATCTGTCGAATCCGGAAGGGTATTCGGGGTCCGCATTCCGTTCGGCGGTCGCGAACGACTACACGTGCTACGTCGCGCCGGGTTCGCTTGAAAAGACCTTCGGCGCGGACGGGGACGTGTATGGTGCGGTCGTCATGCGGCTCGCAGATACGCAGAACAAAGACGCGTTCAGCGACGATTACGACTCGCTCGTGTCGTCGACGGTCTCGCGCATTGAACGCGACGTGCAGACGAAGCGTGAGGAGGCGCGGCGTGACGCGTTGCAGAAGCGTGCGCAGGACGAACTGACGCGCGCGAAGGAACAGGCGTACGCCGAAATCCACACTGCGCAGGCACGGCTCGATGCACAGCGCAGCCAACTCGACGAGCAGCTCAAGGCGCTCGACGCGCAGGCCGCGCAAGTGCCGACGGGCATGGCGATGCCCGAACCGCTCGCAAGCGCGCAACGCCAATGGGTGCAGGCCGACGCGCAGCTCAAGGAGGCGCAGCAGCAGGTCAACACGAACAAACAGGAGATTGATAGCCGTTTCACCGCCGAGCAGCAGACGATCGATGACATCGCGCCACGCTGGTACGTGCAGTCGCGCACGGCGCTCAGTGGCTTCAGTTCGCTCAAATCAGACATCAGTTCGATCCAATCGCTTGGCAACGCGTTCCCGATTGTGTTTCTTGTGGTGGCGGTGATGATGAGCCTGACGACGATGAGTCGCCTCGTCGAAGAGGACCGCGGGCTGATCGGCACGTATCTGGGGCTGGGGTACGGGCGTGTGACGATCACACTGCGGTATGCGCTGTTCGCGCTGCTCGCGTGCCTTATCGGCGGTGGGTTGGGGTTGCTCATTGGATTCCTGGGGATTCCGGCGTTCCTGCTCGTGGTGATCCGCGGCCTGTACACGATTCCCGACCTCACGCTGGAATACGACTGGCTCTACGGGTCTCTGGGCATCCTGCTCTTTGTCGTCGGTGTGCTCGGGGCGGCGTTGTTCGCGTCGATCCGCGATATGCGGCAGATGCCGGCCACGCTCATGCGGCCGAAGGCGCCGAAAGCGGGCTCGCGCATCCTGCTTGAACGCATCCGCCCGGTGTGGAAGCGCATAAGCTTCCTCAACAAAGTGACGGCGCGCAACATCTTCCGCTTCAAATCGCGCCTCATCATGACGGTCAGCGGTGTGGCCGGCTGCGCCGCGATCATCTTGTGTGGCCTTGCGATCAACGACACGGTGGCGGCGCTCGGACCGAACCAGTACCGCGGCGTGGATCAATACGACATGTTCGCGATGACCGCCGACGGCGACGAAGACGAACTGCACAGCAAGCTCGTGCAGGACGGAAAGACGACCGCCATCATGGAGACGCGCATCGAAAGCGGCGAGATCACGAACGGCGAAGGCAGCAGCACGTCGGTGCAGCTGACGATCATCCCGGAATCGCAGCTCGGCGAGCTCAACACGATGTTCCGGCTGGAGCCGGCACGGAGCAATTCGATCTTCGGCTGGGTGCACGGCGGTGGCCGTGCGCAGCCGGTCACGCTCGGCGATGGCGGCATCATCGTCGCGCAGTCCGCCGCGCAATCGCTCGGCGTGCAGGCGGGCGACGAGGTGGACCTGCGCGGCGAAGGCACGCAACCGCACCATGTCAAGGTCGCGGCCGTCACGCGCAGCCTCATCGGTGCGGAGACCTTCATCTCCGAAGACCTCTACCACCGGCTCTTCCCCGCCTCGCCGGTCGGAGAGGCGGCGAGCGAGCATCCGGCGATCACATGGAACGCCGTCTACGCGAAGCTCAAGGGCGGCAGTGACGAACAGATCAAATATGTGGACCAGCTCGAAGACGACGCGATTGTGCTGAGCGCCGCCTCGACCGCCTACCAGGCCGAGCATTTCAAGTTCAATCTGATGGGCGCGGTCGTGGGCCTGATCGTGCTGCTCGCGGGCAGCCTCGCGCTTGTGGTGCTGTTCACGCTCGCGCACACGAACGTCTCGGAACGCATACGCGAGATGGCCACGCTCAAGGTGCTCGGGTTCTACGACAACGAGGTGCACCATTATGTGAACCGCGAGATGATGGTGCTCACGGTGATGGGCGTCATCGTCGGCCTGCCGCTCGGGCGTTGGGTCGCGGGGCTGCTCACCGGTGTGCTCAATATGCCGGGGTTGTATTTCGAAGTGCACATCGCGTGGTGGAGTTACGCCATCACCGTCGTCGTGACGCTCGCGTTCGCGTTCCTTGTACGGCTGTTCGTCAATCCGGTGCTCGACCGGATCGACCCGGTCGGCTCGCTCAAGGCGGTGGAATAGCGGCGGTTACTCATTAGGCAATATGAACGAAAATACTCATATAGTGAAACGGGCCGCAATAGTGGGCTGTTACAGTCGGTCGTATTATGGCAGAACACACACCACACACCTCTACACCAACGCGTGAGGCGGAAGTGAACGCCTCCCTTGAGACGCTCGACGAGAGCAACGCGATGGAACGCGGCCTGACGAACCGGCACGTGCAATTTATTGCGATCGGCGGCGCGATCGGCACCGGCCTGTTCCTGGGGTCGGGCAAGTCGATCGCGCTCGACGGCCCGAACATCGTGCTGATCTACATTCTGGTGGGCGGCTTCATGTTCCTCATGATGCGCGCGATCGGCGAGCTGATGTACCGCGACCCCAGCCAGCACACGTTCATCAATTTCATCCGCATGTACTTGGGCAACGGCGCTGGCAAATTCGCGCTGTGGACGTATTGGCTCGTGCTGATCCTGACCGGCATGACCGAGCTTTCCGCGGTGGGGCAGTATTGCGTGACGTTCTTCGGCACGCTCGGATTCGATGTGCAGTCATGGCAGTGGCTCATCGAACTGTTGTTCCTTGTGGCGCTCGTGGGTGTGAACCTGATCGCGGTGAAACTGTTCGGAGAGACCGAGTTCTGGTTCTCGATGATCAAGATTTTTCTAATCCTCGCGCTCATCGTCACGTCGATTATCATGGTGGTGGCCGGTTATAAATACGGCGCCACGAAACTGCCCGGCTCCGACCATGTATACCCGGCGGGGCAGGCCTCGCTGTCGCATATCTTCGACGGCTTCTCGCTCGCGCCGAACGGCTGGACGCAGTTGCTCATGAGCTTCCAGATGGTCTTTTTCTCGTACACGATGATCGAGTTCGTGGGTGTGACCGTCTCCGAGACGAAGAACCCGCGCAAGGTGTTGCCGAAGGCGATCAACGGCATCATCATGCGTGTACTCGTGTTCTATGTGGGCGCGCTGCTTGCGATCATGGCGATTGTGCCGTGGCGCAACTTCATGTCGGATGGCGGCGGCAACCAGTTCTCGTCGCCGTTCATCATGGTGTTCGAGTTCGCCGGCCTGCATTGGGCCGCGGCCGTCGTGTTCTTTGTGGTGCTTACGGCGGCGGCCTCGTCGCTCAACTCGCTGCTCTATTCCGCGGGGCGCCATTTGTTCCAGATCGGCGAGGAATCCCACTCGCCAGTGTTGGGCAAGCTGGGCGTCGTGTCGAAGACGAAGGTGCCGGCGCGCGCGATCATCGTCTCAGGCGCGCTTGTGCTGCTGTCCCCGGCGCTTTCTGCGATGCCGGGCGTCTCCGGCGCGTTCGTGCTGTTCTCCTCGGCGGCGTCCGCGGTGTTCATCTTCATCTACATCCTCACGATGGTGGCGCACTACCGCTACCGCAATTCGCCGCAGTTCATGCCCGGCGGCTTCCTCATGCCGGCGTACCGTGTGCTCAATCCGCTCACGATCGCGTTTTTCGTGTTCGTGTATGGCACGCTGTTCATCGGTCCGGACACGCGCGGCCCGGCGGTTGCAGGCCTTGTGTGGCTCGTCGTGTTCGGCGGCTACTGCCTGCTGCACGACCGCTACAGTAGTCGCGGTTTGCGCGAGGCGCTGCACTGATTGCGGCTGTATATGGCTAGTGGGTAGCTGCCTACTGCCATGTTCGGGCACAATGACGGTTGTATGTGGCTAGTCGGTAGCTGCGTACAACCGTGTGTAGGCATGGTGATGGTCGTGCGTGGCTAGGGGGTAGCCACGCACGACCATGTTCCTTGCCGGAAATTTGTCTTGCACTGTAAGTAGTTTACAGTGCAAGACAAATTTGACTCCAATGTACGGGGATGATGATGGATTACCGACTGGAAGCGGTGCATGAGGTGATGTTCGCGATGTGGGCGTCACGCTCGAAGGCGACACGTTCATTCGAACGCTGCGCGCAGGGCGAGATGTTCGTGTTGCGCGAACTCGCATTCCAAGGGTCGCGCACGCCATCCCAGCTCGCCGAGGCGATGGGCGCCACATCCGGCCGCATCTCCACGATCCTTGCCGGCCTCGGCAGGAAGGGCTGGATTATGCGCACCGCCGATCCTGACGATCGCCGCAGCGTCGTCATCGCATTGTCCGATGCGGGGTGGCGCGCGTTCCGTGAACACGGCGACAAGCTCGTGGCCAGACTCGAATGGGTGTTCACGCAGATGGGCGAAACACGGACGCGCGATTTCACTGCGCTGCTTGCCGAATTCATGACCTATCTGTCGATCTGCGAGCCGGACGCGCCGGCGCCTACCGAAGAGCAGGTGCGCGCAGCCTTCACGCGCAGCCACAGGCTGCATGAACGGATGCTCGAGATGGCGCGCGAAGGCGGCGCATGCGCGATGGGCCCGCCCCTCGCCGACGGGGCGCAAGACGCCACCGACGGCTGAGCCAACCCACGTCACCCTCACCACAGCCCTACAGCATAAGGAAAAACGATGTTACGAATCATGAAATACCTCTCCAAAACGGAGATAGGGCAGTTACTCATCTCGCTCGTCACCATCGTCGGCCAAGTGTACTTCGACCTCGAACTGCCGAGCTACATGTCCGAAATCACGCGGCTCGTCGAGACGCCGGGCAGCCAGATGCGCGACATCTGGATCTCGGGCGGCAAGATGCTGCTCGTCTCGTTCGGCTCGCTCGTCTGCGCCGTCATCACCGGGTACTTCGCCGCGCGCGTGGCTGCCTCGTTCGGCCAGCGCCTGCGCTCGCTCGAGTTCCGCAAAGTCGAGTCGTTCGGACCGTCCGAGATGCACCGCTTCTCCACGGCGAGCCTCATCACGCGCTCGACGAACGACGTGACGCAGATCCAGATGTTCATCACGATGGGTCTGCAGATGCTCATCAAATCGCCAATCATGGCCGTATGGGCCGTGTGCAAGATCGCGGGCGAAGGGTTCGAATGGACGCTCACCACGGGCATCGCCGTTGTGGTGCTGCTGTGCGCGGTCGGCATCCTCATGGCTCTGGTGATGCCGAAATTCAAGGCGATGCAGCGCCTGACCGACGACATCAACCTCGTGGCGCGTGAGAACCTCACCGGCATGCGCGTGGTGCGCGCCTACAACGCCCAGGATTATCAGGAGGCGAAGTTCGACGACGCGAACACCGCGCTGACGAACACGCAGCTGTTCACGAACCGCGCGATGAGCGTCATGATGCCGCTGATGAGCACGATCATGAACGGGCTTTCGCTCGCGATCTACTGGATCGGCGCCTACCTGATCGAAGACGCCGGCGCGACCGAGAAACTCACGCTGTTTTCGAACATGATCGTCTTTTCGAGCTACGCCGTGCAGGTCATCATGAGCTTCCTGCTGATGAGCATGGTGTTCGTGCTGTGGCCGCGCGCCGACGTCTCCGCGCACCGTGTGATGGAAGTGATCAACACCGAGCCGCTCGTCACGTCCGGCACGCGCGAACGCGGCCTGACCGTGGCCGAGGCGAAGCAGGCGGGCGTGATCACCGCGGCCGATGCCGCCGACTACCGCGATAACCTCGAGCTCGCCGGCCGCATCGAGTTCCGCGACGTGAGCTTCACCTACCCCGATTCGCGCGAGGCGATGCTCGAAGGCATCAGTTTCACGGCGGACCAAGGCGACACCGTGGCGATCATCGGGTCGACCGGTTCGGGCAAATCATCGCTCATCAATCTTGTGCCGCGCTTCTACGACGCGAGCGCCGGCGCCGTGTTCGTCGACGGCGTGGACGTGCGCGACTACGACCTCAAGGCCCTGCGCGACAAGATCGGCTATGTGCCGCAACAGTCGTTCCTGTTCAAAGGCACGGTGAAGTCGAATGTCAGCTACGGCGACCGCCCGGGTGAACCGGAGGACGTGCCGATGCTTGACGCGTCACGCGCGAGTGGACGCAAGGCGGAGCGCGAGATGCTCAAGGCGGACGAGACGCGCGCACTGACCGCGCAGGAGGAGAACCGCGTCGAAGAGGCGTGCGATGTGGCGCAGGCGACCGAGTTCGTGGAGAAGATGCGCGGCGCCTTCGACGCGGCGATCGCGCAGGGCGGCACGAACGTGTCAGGCGGCCAGCGGCAGCGCCTGTCGATCGCGCGCGCCGTCTACCGCAACCCGGAGATCCTCATCTTCGATGATTCGTTCTCCGCGCTCGATTTCAAGACCGACCGCGTGGTGCGCGACGCGCTCAAGGAGTATGCGAAAGACGCGACGAAGATCATCGTCGCGCAGCGCGTCGGCACGATCATGGACGCGGACTGCATCCTCGTGCTCGACGACGGCCGGCTCGTCGGCAAGGGCACGCATCGCGAACTGCTCGAGTCGTGCGATGTGTACCGGCAGATCGCGCAATCGCAGCTGAGCGAAGAGGAACTCGGCGCGTGACGCCGCGCATGATGGAAACAGTCGTTTTGTGAATGGAAGGAATGCATTATGCCAAGAGGAATGGGGCCGCACGGCCCGCGCGGTGGTGCGCCCACCGAAAAAGCGGATGATCTGGGCGGCGCGCTCAAGGACCTGATGCGGTTCAGCCGCCGGTACATCCCGGCGATCATCGTCGCGCTTGTGCTGGGCGTGGTGGGCACGGTCTGCCAGATCATCGGCCCGGATTATCTGGGTGACATGACCGACGAGATCACCAAGGGCCTGCCCGCGATGATCAACGGCAAGCCGGTGCTGGGGGCCATCGACATGGCCGCCGTCACGCGCATCGGCTGGACGCTCGTGGCGCTGTATGTGGCGTACGCGCTGTGCTCGTACGTGCAGAGCTGGATGATGGCGACCGTCACGCAGCGCACGGCGCAACGCCTGCGCTCGGCGATCGACGTGAAGATGAACAAACTGCCGCTCAAATACTTCGACGAGCACAGCAACGGCGACGTGATGAGCCGCATCACGAACGACGTGGACGCCGTGGGGCAGACGCTCGGGCAGTCGCTCGGCTCACTGATCACCTCGGTCACGCTGTTCTTCGGCGCACTGATCATGATGTTCGCGAACAACTGGCTGCTCGCGTTGTGCGCGATCGCGGCGAGCCTGCTGGGCATGGTGCTCATGCTCGTCGTCATGCGGTTCTCGCAGCGGTACTTCGTCAAGCAGCAGGCGGCGCTCGGCGACGTCAACGGCCACGTCGAGGAGATGTACAGCGGGCACACGGTCGTCAAGGCGTTCGGCGGCGAGGCGGACGCGATCCGCCGGTTCGAGCGCTACAACAACGACCTGTACGAGTCGGGGTGGAAGAGCCAGTTCCTTTCCGGCCTGATGATGCCGATGATGAACCTCGTCGGTAATCTCGGGTATGTCGTCGTGTGTGTCGTCGGCGCGTGGCTCGCGATGAGCGGGCGCATCGAATTCGGTGTCATCGTGGCGTTCATGCTGTACATCCGTTTCTTCACGCAGCCGCTTTCGCAGTTCGCGCAGGCGTTCCAGAACCTGCAGCGCTGTGCGGCCGGCGCCGAGCGCGTGTTCACGTTCCTCAACGAACCGGAGCTCGCCGACGAATCGTCCAAGCAGCCGCTGCTCGGCATGGGTGATGACGGCGAGATCACGCCGGTCGAGGGGCGCGTCAGCTTCGAGCACGTCAGGTTCGGGTATGACGCCGACCGCATGATCATCCATGATTTCTCCGCGGACGTGCAGCCGGGGCAGAAGGTCGCGATCGTCGGGCCGACGGGCGCGGGCAAGACGACGATGGTCAACCTGCTCATGCGGTTCTATGAAATCAACGGCGGCAAGATCTCGATTGACGGCATCGACACGAAGGACGTGCCGCGCTGGAACGTGCATGACCAGTTCTCGATGGTGCTGCAGGACACCTGGGTGTTCCAAGGCACCGTGCGCGAGAACATCGTCTATGCGAAGGAGGGCGTGAGCGACGAGCAGGTCATCGCGGCGTGCAAGGCCGTGGGATTGCACCGCTACATCATGTCGCTGCCCAACGGGTATGACACCGTGCTCGACGAGTCGGCCACGCTGTCGCAAGGCCAGAAACAGCTGCTGACGATCGCGCGCGCGATGGTGCAGGATTCGCCGATCCTGATCCTCGACGAGGCGACGAGTTCGGTCGATACGCGCACCGAGGAACTGATCCAGACGGCGATGGACAGGCTCACCGAAGGGCGCACGAGTTTCGTCATCGCGCACCGCCTCTCCACGATCCGCGACGCCGACATGATCCTCGTCATGAAGGACGGCGACATCGTGGAACGCGGCACACACGACGAGCTGCTCGCGCGCGGCGGTTTCTACGCCGACATCTACAACGCGCAGTTCTCCTTGGCGCAGTAGTGTGCGCTCACTGCATAACATCACCCGCCGGCGCGGTGTCACCGCGCGCGTAGAACACCGTGCCGGGGGAGAGCTCACCGGACAGCAGCTGGGAGACGGTGACGAGCGTGAATCCGCGCTCGCGTAGCCCGCTCACGATCTGCGGGATCGCCTCCACTGTGCGCTCATTGCCGTCGTGCAGCGCGACGATCGCGCCGGAAGACGCGCCGTCGAGCACATTGCGCGCGATGTCCGCGGCGCTCGTCTTGGGGTCCCAGTCGCGTGAATCCACATTCCACAGAATCACCGATTGCCCGTTGCCGCGTGCTGCTTCGACCACGGCCTCGCTCCATGCGCCGTCTGGCGGCCGGAACAGGGTCGGCTTGCCCACGCCGGCGTTCACGATGACCTCGTCGGTGTCGGCGAACCACTTGCCGAGTTCGCTGGGGGAGAGTGTATGCAGCTGCTTGTGCCGCCAGCTCAGCGAACCGATGTCGTTGCCCTGCGCGGCCATGGTCGCGAGCAACTGCCTGTTGCTGCCGGAGACGAACTGACCTTGCACGAAGAACGTGGCCGGCGCATCCGCCTGCTGGAGCGCCGCCAGCAGCTGTGGTGTCACCTGCTTGTTCGGGCCGTCGTCGAAGGTGAGCGCGATGCACGCGGCGAATTCGCAGTCGAGCGGCATGGCGCCGACCACCGCGTTCGTGGCGGTGGCGAGCGCGCCGAGCGCGTCGTTGACCTGCGGGTTCGTGGCGGTGGAGCCCGGCTCGAGCATTGCGCTCGCGGTGGAGATCCGCGCGTTCAGCTCGGCGCGCAGAGGCTCGCTCGCCTTGTTCGCCGAACGCTCGTACGCGGCTTTCGCAACGGTGAGCTGCTTTTGCAGTTCGCCGCGCCGGTCCGAGTTGCGCGCGCCGTCCACGAGCCGGCGCAGCGTGTCGGCGTCGGTCTGCACGTCGCGCATGCGGTTGACCATGCTCGTGCTCGCAGCGCCGAATCTGCGGGCGAGCTCATTGAGGTCGCTGGTGCTTTGGCTGGTTTCGCAGGATGATGTCGTGAGCGTGGAGACGGTGTGCGTGTCGTCGATGTGTTCGATTTTGTTCGCGAGCGCGGTGGCATGCTCCTCGCTGATTGTTTTGCCGTCGCCTTGCGCGAGCTTGGATGCGTTCGACAGCGTCGTCGTGTATGTGGTGTTGAGTGTGTCGAACTCGCGTTGCGCGGACTCGCAGTCGGCGAGTGCGGTGGCGTGTTCCTCCTGCTGGCGGCGGTTGGATGCGTTGACGATCGGAATGACAACCGCCGCGAGCAACCCCGCAGTGGCGAGCAGCGCCACGATGACGGCGAGCACCGTATTGCGGCGCTGGTGTGGCGGGGGCGCGGTGGGCGCCATTTCTTCACTGGTGAATCCGGTGTCGAAGAAATCGAGATTGTTGTCGTGTTGTGTATTGGTGCGTTCGGAAGAATTGTCAGTCATGTTGCCCCCGTATTCAGTCATGACATTCCGCTATTGGATTTCAATGATATGCCCACTGCCTGCAGGATAAGTAGGTGTTCGCGGGAAATAGGATGACGAGTGCGAAAGAGACTGCTCAGCGAGCTCTTTCGCACTCGTCATCTGCTGTGAGGATATCGCATAAGATGCAACATCAAGTGCTGCCTACTGGTTGAGCTTGATTGCTCGGTAGACGCGCAAAGAAGGGAATGTATAGCAGTAGTTGCTATTGTTGGGATGAGGGCCTCGATAAGGGCTCCATGTGTAGTTGTTGACATCGTCAATGTATTGCTGTTCTATGGATCCCCGATTGTTGCCCGGGCAGATGATGCTCACGACGGCATTGCCGTATCGGCCCATTGGGGCTCCATTGTAGTAGTAACCTGTACCTGCCCAGCAAGTGTAATAGTAGCTGTTTCCAAGTACGCCTGGTCTTGTTGTGGAGATGACTTTGTAATTGGTTGATGTGCATGCCGTTTTGACGATATTGCCGCCTGCTGCGTATGTTGAGACGGCTGTTGCGTATGCTGGATTCTACCATGTCGGAGAGAGCTGCAGTTCTCCGGATAGGTATCCTTCCCATAGGATGTCATCCGAATCATCAGCGTTGAGCTGCGTAATATCCTGTTCCAGAACTTCCGGATTAGCTACAATGCCTTCTTCGACCAAATGCACGTTTTCTGGGAGCGAAGCGGGGGATGCATGGGCTTGCTGCGGCGCAATGAGCGGCAGCGCAGCCATAAGGATCATCATGCTAAACGCGGTGATGATGCACGCGACTGACAAATAACGTGGCTTCATGACGTGTCCTTCTCTGTTGCTTTGGCTATTTACAGTATTTCAACTTTGAAATACTTCAGATGTCGAGACCCAAACTGCCCCAATCTCTACGATCTGATGGGGCCAGTCTACTATGCCAGCAAACGCGACATGCGTAGGGAGGTATTTTCCGTAAAAATGTTGGAGCGGTATCGGGGCAAGTACCCAAGTACAATGTGACAATTGTTGCAGCGGGTGTATACTGTCGTACAGTATCGAACAAATGTTCGAGCGTGCTGTTGAAGGGTGGTAGCTTGCCGTCGATGACCGATATCGCGATTGCCGCAGATGTGTTAGGGGTTCCTGCGGGTGCGTTGTTCTGCTTCGTCTACGAGTTTCACGGGGGAGACCTGCAAGAATCTGCACAGGTCGGCGAAAACGACGATGGGGATGGGGCGGTCGCCGGTGAGCCAAAGCGTGGATGCCTACACATGGATGAGCCTGCTGACTTCGTGCGGTAACCCGAATCGCCCGGCCAAGGCGTGCGATACGCGATTTGAGATCACCGACGAATTCGCCGAACAGCTCAAAGCGGATGGATATGAGATCGTGGGTCGCTACCTGACAGAACCGGGGCAGGAGAGCTTGAATCCGGCGGATTATTTCAAGGCGATTAGGCCTGGTGAGCTTGAACGCATCGTCAAGCATGGACTCAAGTACTTCCCGATCTTTCAGGAATACTCCACCAAACTCACGCATTTCACCCCGGAAGCAGGTAAACGTCATGCGCAGGAAGCCGTCAAGGCTGCGCAACGACTCGGCGTGCCGCCCACTGTCATCTATTTCGCGGTGGATATGGACGTGTATGAGTATCAAGTCGAAGACGTGATCGTGCCATATTTTAAGGCCATTCAGGACAATCTCAGCGATGGCTACGGTGTGGGTATTTACGCGTCGCGCAACACCTGCTCGATTGTCTCCGAACATGGTTACTCCATCTCAAGCTTCGTGTCCGACATGTCCACCGGTTTTTCCGGCAATCTTGGCTTCCCGATTCCAGCGAACTGGAACTACGACCAGTTCGCTGAAATCAGCGGATACCACGACAAATGGGACCTCGATCGCGTCGCCTACTCGGGGCGAGTTTCGGCATGTGGTTATGTTTCGAATACGAGTACTGGAGGATACGATGATCCGGATCCGTCAGATTCGGCGAAAGATCCTTTCTATCAGTGGATTCTTGGTGTGGAGAATGAGTGTGTATCAGAAATGGGGACTATTTTTAATCCGCTGTATGCCTATAGATCTTCTATTGGTGAGTTCATTCTTGAATGGCTTCGCAAGCCAAAGTACTGGTCTGATGGCAGTTCGGGAAAGCAGCTCATGTGGCATACATATACTCCAGAGCTCAGCACATCGGCGGAAGTCGCGCAAGCTCGGGCGGTATGCGTGACGGTGTGTAAGCGGCAGCATGATATTAGAACGTCCGGAGTTTACCCGGATATCGCGCATTGTGCCGCAACCATGTTGGGGTACCTTACATGGGGAGTGGAGACACGGCAGGATAAATATGGGCTTGGCGATTTGGGCGGATGGCCGCTAGACCTTCTTCAAATCTGGGGTGCCTACACGCGCGAAGGAAAGGGGGCTGACCTAGCGCAGTGGCTGCATGCTCATCTCGGTTCTCTTGAGGATGGTGTGGGATTCGGTTACGCTGACGTATTGGCTGACGCTGATGCTTGGATGCTTACCAAGTATATGAAGGAACATGTTTCTGAGCATTCTCTCTCTGAGGCAATTAAAACTACATTCTCGCAAAGTCATACACATCGAATTGCTCGTTTTTACAAGAGCCGATTTGGTGGTGTTGCAGACAATGTCGTGAGGGCTTTCCTGCCCCTTCTTAATGGCATCGATGTAGGTGATGCAAACTTCACGTGCACGTTGGGAATGTTGCAGGGTGCTGCTAACGCGAATACATTACCATCTATGAGTGAAGGAGCAGTTTTGGCTCGAGCATATGCTGCATTTTTGGCCAATCCACATAGGTGAGATAGAGAAGGTAGAGCAATGGAGGCATCAGTTTCCGTAAGTGTTGATGCCCCCATTGTTTCGACGAAGATGAGGAACATCGCAGATAGTTTTCTCGAAATTATTCTAGATAACGAGTCATTGCGGATTTTGCTTTGTGATCGGACATCGAATGCTAATAAAATGCAGTGATCAAAGCCAAAAGCAGGAGAGGGAGGGAGAGAGGTAAAGTGATGACGGTAACGACGGTGGCTAATATTTGATGGGATTTATCAGTTATATTACTCTGTCGGGTATCGATGGACGTTGGAAACCGCACGCCGATTATTCGCGCAATAGCACATAGAAACCAGCTCGCTATTCCTGCAATCAATACTGCGGTGAAAGCTGCCCAAGTTGTTTGCTTTGCTCTCCCGAGCCAATCGCCGTGGGCCAATGCCAGATAGATGCATCCCGCTTGAGTGCACAATCCCATCCACCAAAGTGCTTTCCGAATGCCCGTAATCCATTGATCGGTGCGAATGCGCTTTAACTTATCTCGGAAATGAATGTTGTGGATGAGGCGCATACCCATCACCTACTCCCATGGTTGCTGCTCATCAATTGGAAGTAGTATAACATGCGACTACTCAGGAGGCATTCGTGGCCGTTACTCGGAGATAAGACATGAATATGAATGAATATGAAAGGAACAAATTATTCAGGGAATCGATATCAGTAATTGGAAGGCAGATTTCGATCCTGGCCGGGTACCATTTGATTTCCTTGTGGTGCAGGCCACATGGGGTGCGGGTGAGTTCACCGGCAACGGGATCGTGCGTGGCGTGTGGACGGGTGCGGACGCGAAAATCCAGCGATGCATTGCGCTCAGCAAACCGTTTGGCTACATGCACTACATTCGTGGAGTCGGTGCCGAAGCCGAGGCTCGGTTCTTCGCAGTGAACACGGTCGGCTATTTGCATCACGGTCTGCCCGCTGTGGACTGGGAGGCTGCTGACAATACGGCATGGGGTGATACGGCGTATCTGGATAGGTTCCTGTCTAGGTATGTCCGGCTAACCGGTGTGCATCCCCTGGTGTATGTGCAGCAGTCGGCTATGGCATCCGTCGCTCCGGTGGCAAGCCGGCATGACTGCGGTCTGTGGGTGGCGCAGTACGCGGATGATGCGCCGACCGGCTACCAGTCCCATCCTTGGAACGAGGGCGCATATGCATGCGCGATGCGCCAGTATTCGTCGCATGGGCGACTGCCTGGATATGCCGGAGACCTCGACCTCAACGTGTTCTATGGCGACCGTGCCGCATGGAACAAATACGTGATGCGCGGTGCATGATTTGGTGACTTGTTGCGTGAAAGGAGGTGAGGCTTATTGGATGATACTCAGAGCCTGATGGATGATGCACATGCGGATGTGGAGAGCGATGACGATTTCACCCCGACATTCAGTCCGCGTACGCGCACAGTGGTGTATGTGGCATGCATGGTGATGGGTGTGGTGGCGTATGTGCTGACTGTGACCACATCCGCGATTGACGCGCCTGTATGGCTTACGGTGGCATGCGCCACGTGCACCGCGGTGCCGGGCTATGTGGCCGCTGCATTTGGGGTGCATTACGATGGCATCAGCATTCGCAGATAGTGACTGATGCACGTCGTAGGCAAATCCGGTTGAGGTGATCCAACATCGATTTGTGCGGTGGACGGAAAAGCCGCCGGCGCGGCTCCATACAATGGAAGGGCGAAAACAGTAAGGAGAGCACATGTTCATCGATCATGCGGCTGTGTACGTGGAGGATCTGGAGCGCGGCGCGCGTTTCTACGAACAGTATTTCGACGGCGTGCGCGGCGAGCGGTATGAGAATCCGCGGACCGGGTTCTCGTCGTACTTCATCACATTCGACGGCGGCAATACGCGCCTGGAGGTCATGGCATAACGACGCGATCGCGCGCCCGGTGGATCGCGGTGCGCGTGGGTATGCGCACGTCGCGTTCAACGTCGGCTCGCGAGAGCGCGTGGATGAACTCACCGCGCAGCTCGTGGCGGACGGATATGAGAAAATCAGCGGTCCGCGCGTCACCGGAGACGGCTATTACGAAAGCTGCATTCTGGATGCGGAAGGCAACACTGTGGAGATCACCGGCTGAGCGCATCGATTCACAGAGGATTTTGAGGTTGCTTTACAGGAACGCCAAGAGTGGGGTGGGTACCATGTAATCACCGGCCGCAAGGTTGGTGGAAAACTGAATATCTTCTCTTCTTCTTCCCTCTCTATGAGGCCCGGCTTTTGAACCCCTTCGGCCGGGCCTCATTTCTTTTTCCTTTATGCGCCTACCAACGGCGGCGGGCGAGCCAGTAGCCGAGCAGCGCGCCGCCCACAAACAGCAGGGCAGGGGCAAAGGAGGAGAGCATGGCCACCACGTCGCCCACCGTCGATGGCATGGGTGTATCGGGCAGGATGTTGTGGAAGTAGCCATACAGCATCGGCGCCGTGGCCCCCGCAAGCATCGCGAGCGCATACCAGCGGATCGCTTTGCGTGAGCGTTGCCGGAACAACAGCGCACCGCCGGCGACCGGGCTCGCCACGAGCGTGCTCACCCCGCTCACCGGTGTGAACAGCGCGTCGGCGTCGGGCATCAGGGGCACCCGGCCCACCAATACGAGGGCCGCCACCCCGAGCACCGCCGCCGTGACCGCTATGCGGTGCCGCCTGTAGAACCGCCTCCACGTACGCATGGGATCATCCACTCCTTATCAATCAATCGAACTGATGTTCGACTCTCTCTGTGCGCCATTATGCCCATTGCCCGCAGACATGCCGCGCCGCGCGTACAGTGGGCGCTTATGCATGCTTTCTTTTCACGATTCGGCTGGCAGATTCTCGGTGTGCTGTGCCTCGCCGGCGCCGTCGCGCTCGGCGTGGCCGTGCACACGTACCACATCCTGCCCATGGACACCGCCATCTACGACTGGATCCACACACACATGATCAGCCCGGGGCTCACGCCGGTGGTCCGTGCGTTCACGCAACTTGCGAGCGCGGTGGGGCTCATCGTGATCGCCATGGTGTTGCTCATCGTGCTTGCTGTGCGCCACCATGTGCGCATCGGTGTGGCGATCGCGCTCAATCTGGCGGTGGAGGCCGCGCTGAACGAGGTCATCAAGGCGATTGTGCAACGGCCACGGCCCTCGGTGGAGCATCTGGTTGTGGAGCGCGGCTTCAGCTTCCCCTCCGGGCATGCGATGGCAGCCACCGCCTTCTACGGATTCCTCATCTATCTGCTGTACCACTACCGGCGCCATACCGCCGCTGTTTGGGCGCTCATCGTGGCGTTGGGCGCGATTGTGCCGGTCATCATGTTCACGCGTGTGTATCTTGGCGTGCACTATGCGAGTGATGTGCTTGCGGGCTGTCTGTTCTCGATCGCGTACCTGACGCTGCTTTCGGTACCCGTGCTGCGGCGCACCCTGCTGCGGCCGCTGAGTGCAGGTGCCGATGAGGTTGCTGCGTAACCCGCCGCCCTCATCTGCTATGGCTGTTGGTGTCGATGGTCAGACACCAACAGCTGTGTAGGGCGCGATTGATGGACGTTTATGGGTGACCTCAGACACCAACGTCCATCTTGGGCAGCTGTGGCGACCTTCCGTGACTGAGCTTAGACACCAACAGCTATGTAGGGCGCAATCGGCGGTAGCCTGTGTCTGAGCTCAGACAGGGACGTCCATCATAAGGGGGCATATGGCGTTCAGGAGCGTGGCGGTGAGGGCCGCACATACTGACTCCAACCGTTTGGCCGCATAACGAAAGAGACCCGGCCAAGGGAAGTGGTCGGGTCTCTTGAGAGAGGAAAGAGAAGAAAGAAGGTTTCAGTTATGTCAGCTGTTCGGCTGATGTCTTCAATATAACCACGGCTGTCTTGAGAGAACGGTGGAGAATTCTGAAAGTCTTCTGTGAATTATTGCGCAGGCCGGATGGACGCCCACAACAACCCCGTCATGTTGCCCGCCCAATCGGCGTGCGGGGCCGCGGACGAGGTGCCGAGCGCCTTGTACGCGAGCATCGAACCGAGCACGGTCTGGAACAGGAACGGCGCGTCGAGCCCATCGCGGAACGCGCCGATCGCCATGCCCCGGCGCAGAAAATCGTAGAACCGTTCGGCCGCCGGCTCGATCACACTCTTCGCGATGTTGCGCAAGTGGGCGTTCTCCGAAGACAGCACGACGCCAATCGCCTTGAGTTCGAATTCCTCGTCGAAACAGTCGATGATGTGCTGTAACACGGTGCGCAATGATTCACGCGACGGCTCGAGCGCGGAGAAATCCAGCGACGGCGCCACGGTGAGCGTGAGGTGCCGGATCAGGTCGTCGGTATTGGCGTACCGGCGGTAGATCGTGGTCTTGGCCACACCCGACCGCCGCGCCACTGATTCGATGTTGACCGCGCCAATGCCTTGGGCGATGATGATCTCCAACGTGGCGCGCATGATCTTGCTGTCGGTACGCTCGCGCTGCTGCTCTTTCGTCTCTTTCATATTCATGCCCATCCCTTCAGCCGACCAGTTTCGTGCTTTCCACCTTGGCGCTGTACCATGCGTTGAACTTGCCCAAGCTTGGCCGCAGCAGCAGTCCGATGAGCAGCAGCGGCACCAGGAACAGCGCGAGTTTGCCCATGGCTATCCAATAGTCGTTTTCATAGATGCCGGCGATCGCGCCGCGCAACGCCGTGACCGAATACGTGACCGGCAGGAACGGGCTGAGGTCACTCACGAACTTCGGCAGGATCGCGAGCGGGTACGCCGCGTCGGAACCGGAGATCTGCATGACCAGGAAGAGTACGCCGATCGCCTTGCCCACGTTGCTGAAGCTTGCCACAAGCGTGTAGGTGAAGAACGAATACACGAGCGAGCTGAACCAGCCGGTGAGCATGAACAACATGGGGTGCACCGACTGTACGCGCAGGAACAGCAGCGTGCCGGCGCATGAGAACGTGCTCTGCATCAGCGCGATGCAGGCGAACACACCGTAATGGCCCAGGAACTCCTGCCATGGCTTCGGGTCGCCCAATTCCTTGCTGCGCTTGGCCGAAAGGCTCGTCTTGAGCGTGACCACGAGCAGCAGCGCCCCCACCCACAGCGGCAGGAACGTGTAGAACGGCGTCAACGCCGCGCCGAAGTTCTCCACCGGGAACAGCCTCTTCGTCTTCAACTCCACGGGTGCCGAAAGCGTGGTGGCGAGCGCATTGGAATTGCCGCTGAGCACCTGCTTGACCATCCCCATGTCCCCGGTCGTCAGTGCCTTGTTGAGCTGGCCGTTGAAGTCGGAGAGCTTCTTGCCGGCGTTTTCGAGGTCGGTCGCGGAATCGTCGATCAGTGTGCGCACGCTCGTCAGCTGTGTTTTCGCACTCTCGCCCGCGCTGTCGAGGTCGCCGAGCGCGTCCTTCGCCGTGCCCACGCTCGTGTTGATCTGCTGCGCCGCGCTGGTGAACGAGCTGTTCATCTGCGCGAGGTCAGGCTTGATCGTCGAGTCGAAGTCGCCGCTGATGCCGCTGATCGCAGCCCCGGCCTGCGCGGCGAGGTCTTTGATCGACGCGCGCGTATCGCCGTTGACATCCACATGGTCGGTGATGTCGGCGGCGGCCGCGTCGAGTGTGCTCGCCAGATTTCCCAACGTCTTCGAGACGGCGTCGAGGCGGTTGATGAACGATTGGATCCCTTGGCGCACCAAGCCGTTTTCCGGCAGCGACGATCCGTCGAGGAGTGCCTGCAGGCGGTCGCGTGTGGCGGCGTAGGCCTTGCTTTCCGCCGCGATGTTGCCGGACTGGTCCTTGATCGCGGCCACGGCGGCGTTGGCTTGGCCATCCACGCTGCTGAACAGTGTGTCGACGCGCCCGGAAAGCGCCTCGAGGCTGCTTGAGCTGGCGTCGAGCGCGTCGCCGACCGCCGCCACGGAGGTATCGAGCGCGCCGGTCAGGTCACCCACCGCCTTTTTGGCGTCGCCCATTTTGCCCGCCGCGTCTTCGGCGGTGTCGCCGGCCTGCCCGATGAGCTGCTGCGAACTGCTGAGCAGCGTCTGGGCGGAGTCGGTCAGGCCGGCGTACGCGCGCAATGTGGAGGCGCTTTCGTTGAGTGTGCCCGACAGCTCGCCGATGTTCGCGTTGAAATCCTTCAGCCGGCTCTGCGCCTCCGGTTTGCTGAGCGAATCGAGCATCGACGAGGCGATGTCGAGCGCGGTGCCCGTAAGTGTTTTGGCGAACATCTCGTTGATCTGCGCGGAGATCTCGTCGGCGCCCTGCCCGGTGACCTTGGGGGCGAGCGCGTTGAGTTTCTCGTTGTTGTAGTAGTCGAGTGTGGCGTGCTGCGCGTCGTTCGTGAAGAACGTCATCATCGTCTTGCTGAAGCCTTTGGGAATCACCACGGCTGCATAGTATTTGCCCGATTTGGTGCCTTCGATTGCGTCCTGCGCGGTTTTGGTGAAGGTCCAGTCGAGCTGTGAATTGGCGCGTAGTGTGTTGATCACCTGGCTGCCGATGTCGACGCGCACGGGCAGCAGGTCGCCCTTGTACCCGTCGTCTTCGTTCGCGATGGCGAACTGCAGGTTGCGGGTGTTGGCGAAGGGGTCCCAGCAAGCTGCCACGTTGAACCAGGTGAACAGGCCGGGGATCACGGTCAGGCCGATCACGATGATGATCGAGACGATGTTGCTGGTGATGTGTTTGACGTCGCTGACGAAGATCTTGCCGATCATGCTCATGATGCGTGCTTCCCTTCGTGGTGCTTACGGCCGTCGAACAGGCGATGGCGCAGTTGGTCAAGGTTCATGTCGAGTGCGTCTTCCAAGTCCGCGAGATGTTCGACGTCGGGGGAATCGTCGTCCTCGTCCGCACCGTGGGGCGCCCCTTGGGCCATCACGGCGCTGAACCGGCGCCTATGCTTGTGCCCGCCGCTCAGCAGGCCCTGGTGCAGGATCAGCTCGCGCAGCGACTGTTCGCTGAGGGTGCCGAGTTCGGCTTGCTGGCGCAGGCTGTCGCGGATCGATTCGACGACCATGAGGAACGTGATGATCAGCAGGATCCAGACGATCCATGTGGCGAGCGCGACGAGCTTGGTGCCGTCGGTGAACGAGAACGTGACGAACAGCACGATCGGCACCACGAACCCGGCCACCAATGCGCCGCGCATGAGCTTGGGGTAGAGGTGCGCGAATCGGTGGGCGCGCTCCTCTACCTCTTTGCGGTAGCCGGCTTGGTCGGCGAGCACGCGGATCGCGAGCGAGAGGTTGAAGCGGTGCACCGGCGTGTACACCTGCTCGCCCACAATCATGTCCGATTCCTCGATTTCGCGCGCGAACAGGTGGTTGAAGTTCGACATGAGCGGGCGCAGCCCCAGCCCGATCGCGAACGACAGCGCTGCGAACAGCAGCAGTGTGAGCATCACCTTGCCCCAATGGCCGTCGTAGAAGCCGCCGATCGTCTCGCGGAACGCGTCGATCGAATAGGTGAAGGGGAACAGCGGGTACAGCGCACGGTAGAAGTGCGGCATCATCTCGATGGGGTAGAGGCCGGAGGCACCGGGGATCTGCAGCATGACCATCGCCACCACGAGCGCCTTGCCCACGTGCATGAACGTGGCGGAAAGCGCGTACGCGATCGACACATAGACGAGCGAGGTGAACCATGCGGTGAACACGAACAGGGGCGCGTTCACTGTCTGCACGCCGATGACCAGGTCGCCGATCGAGCACACGAGCCCCTGGAGTCCCGCGATCATCGCGAGCAGCAGCCAGCGTGCCATGTAGGTCTGGTTCATCGTCACATGCCGCCCGGCGAGGCCTTCGTCGTCCACTTCGAGCTTGATGAGCACCATGAGCATGAACGCGCCCACCCACAGCGCGAGGCTCGTGAACAGCGGCGCCATCGCGGAGCCGTAGGTGTGCACGGGGTAGAGCGTGTGCGTTTTCAGCACGGTCGGCGAGAGCATGAAATTCGCGATGCGCTCGGCGTTGAGCGAGCCGCCGTCGCCGGTGATCTCGTCGAGCACGTTCACATTGGCGAGCGCGCCGAGATCGGTGCCCACCGTGTTGAGTTTGCCGATGAACGTGTCGAGCAGCGCGTCGGTACTTTTGAGCGAATCGGCGGCGTCGGCGCAGATGCTCCCGAGTTGGGTGAGCACGATCTTGCTTTGGCCGACGAGCGCGCTTTCGCCGCTCAGGCCGCCGGAGAGCGTGCCGCTCGTGCCGGCGAGCGCGCTCAGCCCGGCGTTGAGCTGTGGCAGCGCGCTCGAGCTGAGCGTGTTGCGCGCGCCACTGATCGCGTTCAGTGTGCTCGTGCTGGTCTGCGAGAACTGGTCGATCGTGCTTTGCGCACTGGTGGCCGCGGTTTTTGTGGAATCGTTGAGCTGGGTGAGCGCGGCGAGTGTGGCCGCCGCTTTCTGGTTTTCGCGGGTCAGGTCGTCCACGATCTGGTTGATGTCTTCGGTGAACGGGTTGTCTGGCAGATTCTTGAGGTCTTCGATGATCTGCGCCACGTCGTTGTTGACGCTCGTCATGCTGTTGAGCGCGGTGCCGGCGGCGCCGTTGGCGGTGAGGATGCCGTTCGTGATGCGTGTGGCGTCGGTTGTGGCCTGGCCGCTCGCCTGCAGGAACAGGTTGCTGCCTTTGTCGAGCTGGTCGGAGGCGCTTGCGGTGAAGCCGTTGAGCCCGGATTGTGTTTTCGTGAGCAGGCTGGAGGCGGTAGCCAGTCCGGTGCCGGCGGAGTTGGCGGCAGCGGTGACGCCGTCGAGCGCTTTTTCGGCTGCGTCGGTCTTGGTTTTGGTGTTGGACAGCGTGGTGCGCAGGTCGGCGATCATGGTGCGCGTCTTGCCCAGGTTGTCTTTGGTTTTGGTGATCTGCGCGAGCGCCTGCTGCACGGAGCTGTCTGCCTGACTGCTGATCGACGTGTTGGTTGTGTTGACGATGCCGCTGATCACGCTGCTGGCGGTGGAGACGAAGGTGCTGTTGACCTGGCGGTCCACAGTTGTGGCGCCGACGCCGGTGATCTTGGGGGCCACGGCGTTCGCCTTCTCGTTGACGTAATAGTCGAGCTGCGGGCGTGTGCCGGAACTGGTGAGCACGTTGGCCATCGCTTCGCTGAAGTCGCCGGGGATCACAATGGCGGCGTAGCAGTGCGCCGATTCGACGCACTCCATGGCTTCGGCTTTCGACATGAATTGCCATCCGAGCTGGTGGTTCTTCTTGAGGGTGCCCACGATCTGGTCGCCCAGATTCATCTTGCCCAGCAGAGAGCTGTCCGCGCCCTTGTCTTCGTTGGCCACCGCCACGCGGATGCCCGATGTGTTGCCGTACGGGTCCCAGAACCCGGCGATGTTGAACCACGCGTACAGTGCGGGGATGAACGTGAGGCCGAAGATGATGACCCATGCCGTGGGTACGCGGACCAGGCGCTTGAGGTCGCGCTTGAGAATGAACCATATGTTGCGCATGGGTCTCCTCTTCTGCCGGACGGTGAACAGTGCCGTAGGGCCATCATAAACGATACGCTCTACGTAGCGCTACGGGTAGTGTAGCGTTATGCCGAAGGCGTGCGCGCAGTTGTGCTGTGGGCGACCTGTGATGCGCTGCCAAGTTCCACAATACAGTCCGCATTGTGGAATTAATGGGGATTCTTTGCGCAAAACTCTTGTTTTACACGCTTGTGGCCAATAGATTGTGAATCATTCACGTACCAACGCAGCGCATGTCCGTCATGCAGACGCCAGTCTTCCGCATGACGGTCTTTTCGCGGCGCGCAAAACCAAGCAAGCACGCGCCGGGCTGCCCCACCGAAACGGAGCGCAACGCATGACCCAGCAGTCCGCACTGCCCACCGCGCAAGACACCAAACGCCGCCTCGCCGTGCCCGACTACATCAACATCGGCGTGTTCTCCGCACTGTATTTCATGATTGTGGCGCTGTGCGCACTCGTCAGCAACATCATCTTCGGCGTGGCCGGCAACCTGCTGCTGCCCGCGTTCGCCGCGCTGCTCGCGGGCCCGGTGTTCATGCTGCTCAACGCGCGCGTGCGCGCATTCGGCGCGACCACCACGATGGGCATGGTGCTGGGACTGTTCCTGTTCGTCTCCGGGCACTTCGCCACATCGCTCGTCACCGGCATCGTGTTCCCGCTGCTCGGCGACCTCGTGGCGCGCCTCGGCGCCTACCGCAACAAGGCGGCGCTCCTCGGCGGCTACGTGCTGTTCTCGTTCGGCTGCGTCGGCCCGATTCTGCCGGTGTGGCTCATGAAAGACGCCTACATCGCGAGCCTTGAGCGCAAAGGCAAGGACTCCGCCTACATCGCGAGCCTGTTCGACCACGTCAACATGGCCACGTTTGCCGGCGCGATGCTCGCGATCGTCATCGGCGCGCTCGCGGGCGGCATCTTCGGCCTCACGCTGATGCGACGCCACTTCGCCAAGGCCGGGGTCGCGCAATGACGCAAACCGCGGTGCGCGTGGCCCGCGCCCACACCGGCTCGCTGCGCCTCGACCCGCGCGCCAAGCTCGCCATGCTCGCCGTGGCCAATGTGCTCATGTTCCTGCACGCCGGCCCCGCCGCGCAATCGCTCGCGGTCGCGCTGTTCTCCCTGCCGCTGCTGCTCGGCGGCAAAGCCGCGGCTGGTGCGCGCATGCTCGCCGTCTACGGTGCGCTGTGTGCGGTGGAATGGGCGAGCGCGCTCGGCGTGGACCGCCTGCCGTGGCTGCACATCGCCGGCGCCACCGCGGCCGGCGTGTGCATGATGATGCCGTGCCTGACCGCCGGCATGGCCATATTCGCCACAACACGCCCGGGTGACATGGTGTGCGCGATGCGCCGCATGCGCGCGCCGGACGCGCTCGTGATCCCCGTGGTGGTGATGATGCGCTTCTTCCCCACGATCCGCCATGATTACCGGCTCATCCGCCAAAGCCTGCGCCTGCGCGGATTCGCTGGCGGCGGCATGGCGTTGGCACGGCATCCGCTGCGCTCGCTCGAATACATATTGGTGCCGCTGTTGATGAACGCGGCGAACGTGGCGCGCGACCTGACGGTGGCGGGCCTGGCGCGCGGGTTGGGCGCGTCCGGCGAGCCGTCGAGCATGGTCGAACTGCGCATGCGCGCGGTGGATTGGCTCGCCGTGGCGTTGAGCCTGGCGCCGCTCGCGGTCGCCGCGGTCACCGGCTGAGAAAGGACAGGGGAGTGGACAGCACGGCATTGTGCGAAGTGCGCGACTGCACGTTTGCATACAGCGGCGAAGGCGCCGCCCTGCGCAACGTGACGCTGCACGTGCGCGCGGGTGAACTCGTGATGCTCGTCGGGCCCAGCGGCTGCGGCAAAACCACCGTCACGCGTCTCGTCAACGGGCTTGCGCCGAGCCATTTCACCGGTGCGCTCACCGGGCGCGCGTGCACCGGCGGCCTTGAGGCCGGCCGTGCGCCGCTCGAGTCATATGCGCGCGTGGTGGGCAGCGTGTTCCAGAACCCCAAAACCCAGTATTTCCATGCCCGTTCGACCGACGAACTCGCATTCCCGTGCGAGAACGTCGGCATGCCGGCGCCGCGGATCCGCGAACGCGTGCGGCAGGTGGCGGCGCGCTTCGGCATCGACGACCTGCTCGACCGCGCAATCGTTAACCTGTCGGGAGGCCAGCAGCAGCGGCTCGCCGTGGCGTCCGCGGCCGTGCTCGAACCGGCGGTCATGGTGCTCGACGAGCCGACGAGCAACCTCGACGCCGCGTCGATGGCGCGCCTGCACGGCATGATCGCCGCACTGAAAGCCGACGGGGTGGCGATTGTAATCGCCGAACACCGGCTGGCATGGTGCGCCGATCTCGTGGACCGCTACTGCGTGTTCGGTAGCGGCGAACTGCTTGGCACCTACACCGCACGCGAATTCGAGGCACTGCCGGCGTCGCAGCGCGAGGCGTGGGGGTTGCGCGCGCTCGACGTGAGCGAGGACCGCGCGCGGATCGCCGCCCTCTCGCACCTGGAGTGCCCGGCGGGAGGCGCGCCGGTGCTCGGCACACGAGGGCTCGAAGTGGGATACCGCACGCGCGGGATGCTTCGACGCGGACGTGGCGCGGCATTCAGTCGGCGCATTCCGGACGTCGATGTCTACGGCGGGCAGATCGTGGGAATCATGGGGCATAACGGCGCCGGTAAAAGCACCTTCGCGCGCACGCTGTGCGGGCTGCAGGCGCCGCTCGCCGGCACAATCGAACTCGGCGGCGAGCCGGCGAGCGCGTCGGCGCTCTCGCGCGCCGCGGCACTCGTGATGCAAGACGTGCACTACCAGCTCTTCGCCGAAAGCGTGCGCGCCGAAGTCATGCTCGAAACGGTGCAGCGCGGCGGCAGCGAACAGGAGCTCGCCGCCGCGCGCGAACAATGCGACGCGCTGCTGGCCGAACTCGATCTGCTCGACGTGGCGGACCGGCACCCGATGAGCCTTTCCGGAGGCCAGAAGCAACGGCTCGCGATTGCCGTGGCGTTGATGGGAAAGAAGCGGTTCGTGGTGCTCGACGAGCCGACGAGCGGGCTCGACCGCGCGCACATGATGCAGGTCGGCGCGCTGCTGTGCGCGCTCGCCGACCGCGGGGTTGCGGTGCTCGTCATCACGCACGACGACGAGCTCGCCGCCCACTGGTGCGACCGGATCCTCGCACTGGATTGAGTTGATTGGCGGGTTCAGGCGATCTCGAAGAGCTCCATGAGCCAATCGCTCGACTCCGTGGAGGATTCGCCGGAGTCGGATTCGCTTGATCCGGTACCGGAGCCGTCCGCCTCTTGCTGGTGTGGTGCATCATGGGGATAGCGTTGGTCGGAGGGCCTGGCCATCCTCGATTGTCCCTGGCGAGTGCGCCTTTTCGCTACGGGTAGTGTATTTTTGGCGTCGCTGCGTCTATGAGCCGCCATTTTCCAACGATTGTATCTGGCGGCTGGCTGCGGGCGCGCTACCCGTAGCGAAGGGGCACTACCCATAGCAGAAAAGGATGCTACCGGTAACGGAAAGGACTGCTGTGTTGGGTGGGGATGATGATCATATTGGCAATATATTCGCCGTTTTCGTCATCGCCGTGGCCGCCCACGGCTGGATTCTAGACACTGACGGTCATCCAAAGCATGGGTGGTGACCGCTTCAGTCTAGCCATTAGACGCCGACGACCATCTAGGGTATGGGTGGTGACTGCTCCTGTCTAGCCACTAGACACAGACGACCACCCAAGAAGCCGAAGACGGCTGCATATAGCTGGTCTCTAGACACGGACGGACGCCCAAAGCACAAATGGCAGCCGCATGCGTCTGCCCACTAGACACCGACAGCCATCCAGAAGCGGGGTGCGGTATTCTTTGGGATTTTCTAGGAGGTCAGTCCTAGGCTTTTCCTGTATTGTACCGGGCTTTTC
This sequence comes from Bifidobacterium pseudolongum subsp. pseudolongum DSM 20099, assembly GCF_000771225.1. Lineage (GTDB taxonomy): Bacteria > Actinomycetota > Actinomycetes > Actinomycetales > Bifidobacteriaceae > Bifidobacterium > Bifidobacterium pseudolongum. Next base: position 69,830 of record NZ_JDTZ01000005.1, on the reverse strand, counting down.
CCACGCAGGGTTGGGATGCAGCGGAAAGTGGGATGCGTGGGGAGGGCTGGAGAGCCTATAGGGCTTTTATCGCTGAATGTGCGCCCAAAGTGCACCCAAACAGTGCGGTCATGCGTATGTGTGGTGATATGAGTGAGGCCCTGAATCCATGGAATTGCAATGGTTCGGGGCCTTTGTCGGTGCCCCCCCAGGGATTCGAACCCTGAACCCACGACTTAAAAGGACGCTGCTCTAACCGTTGAGCTAGAGGGGCAACAAGCCGCTATTCTACAACCACCGCACGAAAACGCAAAATCGGGTGTGGGACGGCCTCCCGCACCGGGGCGCGTGCGCTAACGTAGTGCCTATGTCTTGTACCACATTGTTAGTCGGCAAATCAGCCAGTTACGACGGATCCACCATCATCGCCCGCAATGACGATTCAGGCAGCGGCACCTACGACCCCAAGCATTTCGTGGCCGTGGCGCCGGCCGACCAGCCGCACCACTACCGCAGCGTGATCAGCCACATGGAGCTCGACCTGCCCGGCGACCCTTGCCGCTACAGCATCGTGCCGAATGTGGTGCCGAACCGCGGCGTGCTCGCGGAGGCCGGCGTCAACGAACACAATGTGGCGATGAGCGCCACCGAGACGATCGCCGTCAATCCGCGCGTGCTCGCCGCCGACCCGTTTGTGGCGCTCAAGCCGGCCGTCGGCGAGCCGGGCGAGCCGGGGTATGTGGAGGAAACACCGGGAGGCTTTGGCGAAGAGGACATCATCACCATCGTGCTGCCGTACGTCAAGACCGCGCGCGAAGGCGTGGAGCGCCTCGGCCGTCTGCTTGAGGAAGTCGGCACGTACGAGTCGAACGGCATCATCATCAGCGACGTCAACGAAATCTGGTACGTCGAGACAATCGGCGGCCACCACTGGATCGCGCGCCGTGTGCCCGACGACTGCTACGCGGCGATTCCCAACCAGCTGGGCATCGATTCGCTCGATCTGGACGATGCGTTCAGCGAGCGCCGCAACAACATGTGCAGCGCCGATCTGCGCGAATTCATCGAAGAGAACCACCTCGACCGTGACATGACGAGCCCAGACGGCAGCCCCGCGCACTTCGACCCGCGTTCGGCGTTCGGCACGGCCACGCCGAAAGACGCGATCTACAACACGCCGCGCGCGTGGTACATGCAGCGCCATCTCAATCCCAGCGAAGACTGGGATTCGCCGGCCGCGCAATACACGCCCGCCTCGCAGGACATGCCGTGGTGCCGCGAGCCGGAGCGCAAGATCACGATCGAGGATGTGGCATTCCTGCTGGGCTCGCATTTCGACGGCACGCCGTATGACCCGTACGGCACCGCGGGCACGGCGGTGACGCGCCACGCCTACCGCCCGATCGGCATCAACCGCACTGGGCATATGGTGTGCATGCAGATCCGCCCGTACGCGGCGCAGGCGTACCGGTCGGTCATGTGGATCTCGTACGGCTGCGGCGCGTTCACCGCGCCGGCGCCGTTCTATGCGAATGTTGTGGACACGCCCGCGTACCTGCGCGACACGCCGGGTGTGGACGCGTCAACTGATTCGCTGTATTGGACGAACCGCATCATCGCGGTGATCGCCGACGCGCACTGGTATGGCACGATGAACCTGATCGAACAGTACATCGAGGATGTGCAGACCTACGGCCATGCGCTTGTCAAGCACACCGACGCATCAATCGCCGATGACGCCGACGCGCTCGAAGGCGACAACGGCACGGAGCGCACGGCGGCGGTGCGGCTCGCGCTCGGCGAGGCGAACAATCAGATGGCGCACTGGCTGCAGGGGCGCACGCAGCGGTTGCTCAACCAGGTGCTCTACGAGGCGAGCAACCTGATGCATAACGCGTTCAAGATGTCTGATCACTGGACGAAGTAGCCGCCTCCCCGTCGGGATGGTGTTCGGGTTCGGGGGCGGCGGCCGCTTTGGTGGCCTTGCCGCCTTCGAACCGCAGGGTCGGCTTGGCTTCCATGCGGCTCAGTCCATTCCATGCCAGGTTCACGATCAGCGCGGCGAGCTGCTCTTTGCTCAGTTTGCGCCGGTCGGCCCAATACTGGCCGGTGTACACGGTCATCCCCACGAGCATCTGCGCATAGTACGGCGCGTTCTTCGCGGGCAGTTTCTGCCGTTTGAACCACTCCTCAAGGATCTGCCCCACGCGCGTGGAGACGTCGCCGAGCAACGACGAGAACGAGCTCGTCGGGTCGGTCGTCGGCGAATCGCGCGCGAGCACCTGGAATCCTTCGGTGTTCTCCTCTATATAGGTGAGCAGCGCGAGCGTCGTGCGCTCCACGATTTGGCGCGGGTGCACGTCGTCGGCGCGCAGTGCGCCGAGGAGCATGTCGTTGAGCGCGCGCATCTCGCGGTCCACGACGACCGCGTACAGGCCCTCCTTGCCGCCGAAATGCTCGTAGACGATCGGTTTGCTCACTTTGGCGGTCGCGGCGATCTCTTCGACGCTGACCGACTCGAAGCCTTTTGCGGCGAAGAGCGCGCGCCCGACGCAGATGAGCTGTTCGCGGCGTTGGTATGAAGACATTCTCGAAGCATTGGCCATGCCCACCAGTTTTTCACATCCCCTCGCCCGGCCGGGCTTGGGGCGGTGCGCGCAATGGTCTAGGCTGGAGGGCATGGATACCAACATGGTGTACGGCATCATTGCCGTCGTGGTCATCGCGGTGCTGCTCATTGTGGGCGGCATCTGGATGGACCGCTCACGTAAGAAGAACATACAGCAATCACAAGAGGCCGCGAAGGCGAAGGCCGATGAGCGTCTGGCCGCGGAACGTGCGGCGCAAAAGCCCACGGTGCCCGAGCCGGCCGGGCAGGGGAGGGAGCGCGCCGAACAGACTCCGGACACGCTCGCGCCGCCCGCCGAGCCGGGACTCGTCGAGGAGCCCGGTCCCGAAGGGGGCGAGTCCCTCGAAGCGGTCGTCGTCGAGGAGCCTGCCGAGCCAGTGCCGCCCGTCGAGAAGCCGGAAGGCAAGAAGGGCCGCCTGCAGCGCCTGCGCGAACGCCTGTCGAAGTCGGGCAATCCCTTCGGCAAGGCGCTGTTCAACATTCTGGCGAAGGACCACCTGTCGGAGACCGACTGGGAGGATGTGGAAGACACGCTGCTGCTCGCCGATGTGGGCGCCGAGGCTTCCGAACAGCTTGTGGAACAACTGCGCACCGACGCGCGCGTGACCGGCGAGACCGACCCCACGCAGCTGCGTGAGGCGCTGCGCAGCGAACTGCTCGCCTTGGTGGGCACGGATGTGGACCGCAGCCTCGAGGCGGAGAAACCGGGCGCCAAGAAGCCGAGCGTCATCATCATGGTCGGCGTCAATGGCACCGGCAAGACGACGACCGCGGGCAAACTCGCGCGCCTGTTCGTCTCGGAAGACAAGACCGTGATGCTGGGCGCCGCCGACACATTCCGCGCCGCCGCCGCAGACCAGCTCGAGACGTGGGGCGCGAAAGTGGACGTGCCTGTGGTGCGCTCCGACAAAGAGGGCGCCGACCCGGCCTCGGTGGCGTTCGAAGCCGCCGCGAAAGCGAAGGACGACGACGTGGACGTGCTGATCATCGACACCGCCGGCCGCCTGCAGAACAAGGCGAACCTGATGGACGAGCTCGGCAAGATCCGCCGCGTGACCGAAAAGAACCTGCCCGTGGACGAAGTGCTGCTCGTGCTCGACGCCACGACCGGCCAAAACGGCATGGCGCAGGCCAAGGTGTTCGCCGAGGCGATCGGCATCACCGGTGTGGTGTTGACGAAGCTCGACGGTTCCGCGAAGGGCGGCATTGTGATTTCCGTGCAGAAGGAACTCGGCGTGCCGGTCAAGCTCGTGGGTGTGGGCGAGGGCCCCGACGATCTGGCCCCGTTCGATCCCGAATCGTTTGTCGACGGGATCCTCGGCTGACCCAAGCAGCCCTTCGCAGCCCTCTGCGTGAGGTTACACATTCGTAATGCGCCGTAACTTGTTCAAAATCCGCGGGGCGTTCCATAGCGCATGTGAGCCCCGCAGGGGGCTGCATCATTGGAGAGTCGCCCACGCGATGCGCGGGACGAAAATGAAAGAAAGACTACATAAATATAAATAGGGAGGTGGCCGTATGGGACAGCTTGATTCCGGCAATACCGCGTGGATCTTGACCTCTGCGTGTCTTGTGTTCCTGATGACGCCAGGTGTGGCGCTTTTCTACGGCGGCATGGTCCGTGCGAAGGCCGTGCTCAACATGTTGATGATGGAAGCCGCCGCGCTGTCCGTCACGATGCTCATCTGGGGCCTGTGGGGATGGTCGATCGCATACGCCGGCAATTCGATCGGTGGTGTGTTCGGTGATCCCGCCACAGGGTTCCTGCTGCGCGACACAATGGTCGCCCAGGATGGCGTGTTCACATCCGCCGGGGTGAACAGCAACAACTACCCGGCCAGTGTGGACGTGGCGTTCCAGGCCGCGTTCGCCATGATCACCGTCGCCCTCATCTGTGGCGCGATCGCCGAACGCGTCAAGTACAGCACGTGGATGATCTTCGTGGCGCTGTGGATCACCTTCGATTATGCTCCCATGGCCCACATGGTGTGGAACGGCGGCATCCTCTCTGCGGATGGCGCGATCTCGCAGGCGATCGGCGCCGCCGCGCACGACTTCGCAGGCGGTACGGTCGTCCACATCAACGCCGCTGTGGCAGCGCTGATCATCGTCCTCATCATCGGCAAGCGCAAGGGCTTCGGCACCGAGCCGATGCGCCCACACAACGTGCCGTTCGTCATGCTCGGCGCCTTCCTGCTGTGGTTCGGCTGGTTCGGCTTCAACGCGGGCTCCGCCTTCGCCGCCAACGGCGTGGCCGGCTACGCCTGGGTCTCCACGTCGCTCGCCGCGGCGGCCGCCATGCTCGCCTGGGGCTTCACCGAGAAGATCCGCACGGGCCACTACACCGCGATCGGCGCCGCCTCGGGCATCGTGGCCGGCCTCGTCGCCATCACCCCGGCCGCCGATGTCGTTTCGCCGCTGTGGTCCATCGTGCTCGGCGCGATCGCCGGTATCTGCACGTGCCTCGCCTGCTCGCTCAAGTTCAAGCTCGGCTACGACGATTCGCTCGATGTGGTCGGCGTGCACGGTGTCGGCGGCCTCATCGGTACCGTGGCCCTCGGCTTCTTCATGCAGGACACCGGCCTGTTCTGCGGCGGCGACTGGCGCCAGCTCGTCGTGCAGATCATCATCGCGGTCGTCGCCATGGCGTTCTCCGCGGTCATCACCACCATCATCGCCTTCGCGCTTGAGAAGACCGTCGGCTGGCGCGTCACCACCGCGCAGGAAGTCAGCGGCATCGATCTGGCCGACCAGGGCGAGCGCGCATACGATTTCGCTGGCACCGCCAGCTCCGTCATCAGGGAGATGAAGTGAAATGAAACTGATTACCGCCATCATCCAGCCCCATAAGCTCGACGACGTCAAGGAGGCCCTCGCGGCCGCCGGCGTGCACGGCCTGACCGTTTCGGAGGCCAACGGCTACGGCCGCCAGCGCGGCCACACCGAGATCTACCGCGGCGCCGAATACACGGTGGACCTGATCCCCAAGATCCGCGTGGAGGTCCTGTGCGACGACGCCGATGCGGAAACACTCGTCGACGTCATCATCAAATCCGCCGGCTCCGGCACGATCGGCGACGGCAAGGTGTGGGTCGCCCCGCTCGACATGGTGGCGCGCGTGCGCACCGGCGAAACCGGCTCCGCGGCCATCTGACCGCACAACAAGACATGCGCGGGCGGGCGGTCCCTGAACCCTTCCGCCCGCCCGCGCGCAATCCCATCCCCGCGTGGCGCAGCAAGCGCGCGCGGGGATTCTCATACGCGAAAGGAACCCATGCCCAGCGCAGTCAGCGATCTCAAAACATGCATGCTCGAACTGAGCGCGCCGGACGCGGACGGCGTACTGCGCGGCGGCACCGCCAAGCGCGCCGCGCGCACCGCGCTCGCGATGGACGCGCTGGCGCAATTGTGGAACGAAGCCGCGCAGGCCGTGCCGTTCGACGTGCCGAGTCGCGGCGTAGCGCTCGCCGCCGTCGGTTCGCTCGCGCGCGGGCAGATCGGCCCCGCGTCCGACCTCGACCTCGTGCTGATCAGCGACGGCCGCGCGTTGGACCATGCGCGGCTCGCCGAACTCGCGAACAAGCTGTGGTATCCAATCTGGGACGCGGGAATCGACCTGGATTATTCGGTGCGCACAGTGGCGGAGTGCGAGGCCGTGACCGACCACGACCTGCCGGCGGCGATGGGCTGGCTCGACGTGCGCGCGGTCGCGGGCGACGGTGAACTCGTGACGCGCACATCCACCGCCATTTTGGAGCGCTGGCGCAAGGCCGCGCGCAAACGGCTGCCGGAACTGCTCGACTCCGCGCGCGTGCGGCTGGAGCGGTTCGGGCAGATGCCGTATGTGAACCAGCCCGACATCAAGGAGTCACGCGGCGGACTGCGCGACACCGTGTTGTTGGGCGCGCTCGCCGCGTCGTGGCTCGCGGACCGCCCGCACGGCAGGTACGACGCCAGTGTGGAACGCCTGCTCGATGTGCGCGACTGCATCCATATGGCCGCGGGCAAAGACACGAACCTGTTGCTCGCGCCATACCAGGCGCCGGTAGCCGCGATGCTCGGGCTTGCGGATCCCACGCTGCCGAGTGGTGCGCGCGAGGCGAAGTCGATCGATGATTTGCAGACATTGCTCGCGCGGCTCGGGCGCACCATCGCGTTCTCGCTCGACGCCACGGCGGCGCGCGCCGAACGCACACTCGTGCATGACAAACCGCGTTTTTCGTTCTTTCAGCTCCGCCATCCGCGCGCCGGCGGCAAACGCGAAGCGCCGACATTCGACGTGCTCGCCGCCGGCGTGGCCGAGCACGAACACGAGGTTGTGCTCGCCCCCGGCGCCGATGTGCGGACCGACGGCGCGCTGCCGCTGCGTGCGTCGGTAGCAGCGGCCGAACACGGACTTTCGATCAATACGTCCACACTGCTGAACCTGCGGCGCGCACCGATCCGCTACACGGAGTGGACGGACGAGACGCGCGCGCTGTTCGTGCGCCTGCTCGCCACCGGCGATCAACTGGCGCGCACGTGGGAGGAGCTGGACTTTGTGGGGATCCCCAGCCGGTGGATGCCCGAATGGGAGGCGATCCGCAACCGGCCGAGCGCCTCCGCCGCGCACCGCTTCACAATCGACCGGCACATGCTCGAAGTGACGGCGCAGCTCACCCATGTGCGTCCCGATTTTCTGGCGGCCGGGGTGGCGCCGCGCACATCCGAGAACTACACGAGCGACCAGTACACGGCGCTGTTGCTCGCGGGGATCCTGCACGACATCGGCAAACGGCCCGGTGTCACTGACCACGCGCGTGAAGGGGCGCGCCATGCGCGCGCGGTGCTCACGCGCATGGGTTTCGACCCGCGAATCGTGCACTGGGCTACATTGCTTGTGCGCGAGCATCTGACACTTTCGGAATTCGCGAGTTCGCGCAACCCGAACGACCCCGAGGCGGGCGGTGAGCTTGCGCGGCGCGTGGAGCACGACCCGGCGCTGCTCGACATGCTGTTCGACTTGACGCGTGCCGACATGTGTTCGTTGGGAGCCACCGCCGAAGAGCAGATCTCGGGCAAGGTGGGGTGGAGCCGGTGGCGCGCCAAACTGGTGACGACGATGGCTTCGGTCGCGCAATACCACATGTGAATGGTGCGGGCAGTATAGCAGAGAACTAGCCATATGGCAAATCGGAACAGTGGGGAATGGAGGCTGTACACCTCGTATCCCCACGCTATCCACAGACTTATCCACCGAATGTGGATAAAATCAGCGGCAATCCACATGGTTATCCCCAGAATGTGGATAAATCACGATTTTGTGGATACACCAATCCACAGGGCGGCATCACCGTGGTTTTCTGCCCACCGCCAAAATGCAGTGGCCTGCTGGACTGGTATCCAGCGTCGCTGTTTTCGCTCACTGCAGGATGCTGTGCACGCGCTGCTGCAGCGCAGGCACCACGTCGCGCTCGAACCACGGGTGGGCGCCGAGCCAGATGCCGTTGCGTGGCGAAGGGTGCACGATGGGGAAGAACTCGGGCAGGTAGCTGCGGTAGTCCTCGACGATGCTCGTGAGCTTGACCGACGACTTGAGGTGCAGGTAGTGGTGCGTCGCGTATTGGCCCACGAGGATTGTGAGCTGGATATCGGGCAGGTCGGCCAGGATGCGCGGATGCCACTTCTCGGCGAATCCGCGCCGCGGCGCCAGGTCGCCTGATTTGCCTTTGCCCGGAAAATAGAAATCCATCGGCAGGATCGCGAACATGCCCGAATGGTAGAACGTGTCGCGGTCCACGCCCATCCATGCGCGCAGGCGGTCGCCGCTTGGGTCGTTCCAGAACAGCCGCGTCTCCTGCGCGCGCACGCCCGGCGCCTGCCCCACGATGTTGATGCGCGCGGTCGTGGGCGCACTGAACAGCGGTGGAATGCCCCGCTCGGTGTAGCTGCGGTTGGCCGGGTCGGCCATGATCTCCTGTGTGATGCGCTCAATCGTTTCCATCGGTCACCTTTCCATGTAGGGGGCAGGGCACGTCACTGCCGCGCGTCGATGATCCCATGCACGCGTGTGCGCAGTGCGGGGATCACGCGCTCGTCGAACCACGGATGCTCGGTACGCCAGATGTTGGTGCGGCCCGAAGGGTGCACGATGGGGAAGAACTTGGGCAGGTATTGTTCGAAATGCTCCACGGTCTGCGTCTCGCGCGCTTCGGTGTTCTCATGCAGGTAGTAGCGCTGCGCGTCTTCGCCCGCTAGGACCGTCAGCTGCACATGCGGCAGGTCCGCGTTGATCTGCGGGTGCCATTGTGGCGCGACCCACGGGCGCGGTGTGTCTCCATGGCCGTCCTCTCCATCGCCGAGGAAGTAGAAATCCATCGGCACGAGCGCGAACAGGCCGGAATGGTAGAACGTCTCGCGGTCCACGTCGAGCCATTCGCGCAGGCGGTCACCGCTGCGGTCGTCCCAGCACAGCCCGCTGCGCTGCGCGTCCGCGCTCGGCGTCTGGCCGACAATCGTGATCACGGCGGTGGATGGTGCGGAGAACACCGGCTTCCACCCTTCGGCGGTGAAGCGCGCGTTGCGCGGGTCGTTGATGATGCTGGTTCTGATGTCTTCGATACTTGCCATATGCAGCCTCCCATATCCTGATTTCCGATTGTAGGCGCGACACCTCGGTGGGCGACGGGTCACGTTACAGGGAAAATGCGGCAGCCCCCAACAAGTGCGTTGATGCCTCTCCCTCTCCGTCCTCTTCCGCTACGGGTAGTGCTCCATCCGCACGGTTTCGCCTGTGCCATTCCATGGATATACTCGTGAGCTATGGCTGAAGGATTCCAGAAAACCGACATGAATGACGCATCGCTGTTCGACCGCGTGCCCCCGCACGATGATGACGCCGAGCGCGCCGCGTTGGGCGGCATGCTCGTGAGCAAAGACGCAATCGGCGAGATCTCGCAGGCCCTCGACCCCGAGGATTTCTACCAGCCGAACCACCAGACGATCTATGAGACGATCCTGGCCATGTTCAGCGCCGGCGACCCCGTGGACAGCGTGACGGTGGCCACGAAGCTCGACGAGCGCGGCGACCTGCAGAAGATCGGCGGTGTGAACTACCTGCACGACCTGGCGTCGGAGGTGCCGACGGCCGCGAACGCCCTGTATTACGCCGAGATCGTGCACCAGCGCGCGCTGCTGCGCCGCGTGATCGCCACCGGCACCAAAATCACCCAGCTCGGCTACAACGCCGGCGGCGCGCAGGCCCAGGACGTGATCAACCTGGCACAGGCCGAGGCCTACGAGATGGGCGAAGGCAAGGTGCATCAGGACTACGTGCCGCTGCGCGACGCCGTGAACACGGCGCTCGACCAGATCGACCGCATCCAGAAAGGCGAGATCGAAGCCGGCATCCCCACCGGCTTCCGCGAGATCGATGCGATGACGAAGGGCCTGCAGCCCGGCCAGATGGTGGTGGTGGCCGGCCGCCCCGCGATGGGCAAATCGACGCTCGGCGTGGACTTCGCGCGTTCGGCCGCGCTCAAGCACCACGAGCCCACCGTGATCTTCAGCCTCGAGATGAGCCGCATCGAGCTCGCGCAGCGCATCATCGCCGCGGAGACGAACATTCCGCTCGCCGCGATGCGCAACCCCGACGACATCGACCCCGGCCGCTGGAACGTGCTCAACGACTTCTACGGCAAGCTCGAGAGCGCCCCGCTGTACATCGACGATTCGCCGAACATGAGCCTCATGGAGATCCGCGCCAAGTGCCGCCGCCTCAAGCAGACGCAGGGCCTCAAGCTCGTGGTGATCGACTATCTGCAGCTCATGAGCTCGGGCAAGCAGGTGGAAAGCCGCCAGCAGGAGGTTTCCGAATTCTCGCGCGCGCTCAAGCTGCTCGCGAAAGAGCTCGAGCTGCCGGTCGTGGCGTTGAGCCAGCTCAACCGCAATTCCGAGATGCGCAACGACCGCAAGCCGCAGATCTCCGACCTGCGCGAATCCGGCTCGATCGAGCAGGACGCCGACGTGATCTTCCTGGTGCACCGCCCCGACGTCTATGATAAAGAGGACAGGCCGGGCGAGGCGGACATCATCATGGCAAAGCACCGCAACGGCCCCACCGCAACGTTCCAACTCGGGTTCCAGGGCCAGTACTCGCGCTTCAGCGACATGGCCCAGAACATGCAACAGGGGGTCTGACATGACGCAAGCACCCACCGGCACACCGGCGCCGCGCGCGCCTTGGTACGCCTTCGCCACGCCCACGATCGGCAAAGGCGTGCGCTGGGCTTCGCGCATCACGCACCATGGGGGCAGCGCGTTCCCCGGCAAGGTCGTGGAACGCGTGGACCCCGGCTTCCTGCGCCGCACGCTCGCGCAGCTGCCGCTCGGTGTGGTGCTTGTCTCGGGCACCAACGGCAAGACGACCACCACGCGCATGGTCTCGATGATGCTCGAATCGTTGGGATTGCGCGTGTTCACGAATCCCACCGGCTCCAACTTCACGCGCGGCGTCGTCTCCGCGCTGTTGCAGGAGGTCTCGGCGGACGGCGCGCTCGACGCCGACATCGCCGTGCTCGAGCTCGACGAGGCCTACGCCGTGCATTTCGTGGAGCAGGTGCGCCCCGACTACGCGCTGCTGCTCAACGTGATGCGCGACCAGCTCGATCGCTTCGGCGAGATCGACAACACCGCGCGCCTGCTGTCACGCGTCGCAGCCGCCACGACCGGCACGGTGGTGCTCAACCGCGAGGACCCGCGCATCGCCGCGCTCGCGCAGGTCGTGCCAAGCGGTGCGCGCACTGTGCACTTCGGCCTTTCGCAGGCCCTGCGCCGGTTCTTCCCGACCGACGACGACATGGCCACGACCTTCGAGCGTGACGCCGCACCGGCGTCCGCGCCCGCCGAACCGACCGCGGGCACCGTGGCCGACGTGATGCTCACCGGCGTGGGCGACCACCGCGCGCAACTGCTCATCGACGGCACCGAATACGACTCCGAGGTGCGCCTCGAAGGCGTCTACAACCTGTACAACGCGGCGGCCGCGCTCGCCGTGGTGCGCGCGGTGCAGGCTAGCGTACGCAACCCGCAGGCGATCCGCGAGCGCGCCGCACGCCTGCCCGCCAAACGCCGCGACGGCTTCGTGATGCGCGCCCAGCGCTTCGCCGGCGCCTCGACCGATGCGCTCGTCGATGCGCTCGCGCAGGTCACGCCGGCGTTCGGACGCGGCGAGGTGATCGACGTGCAGGGCTCGCCCGTCGAGCTGCTGCTCGTGAAGAACCCGATGGGGTTCCGTCTGGCGCTCGCCTCGTTCCCGCCGGCCGGCTGCAACACGATGATCTGCATCAACGACGAATACGCCGACGGCCGCGACATGAGCTGGCTGTGGGACGTCGACTTCACGAGCCTGCACGCCACCGGCGTCGACGCCGTGTCGGGCGTGCGCGCGTGGGACATGGCGCTGCGGCTCGAATACGACGGCGTGGCGGCGCGCGGCGTCAACACCGACCTCGAGCAGGCAGTGCGCGCGTTCGTGGGCATGGACCCGGGCACGCGCAAACACATCTACTGCACGTACACGGCAATGCTCGCCGTGCGTTCGATCCTGGGCACGATGGCCGACGTTGCGGACGCCGGCGTGGGCAAGTAAAGGAGTGCGTGATGGCACGGCAAATCGACATTGTCTCGCTCTATCCCAAAGACATGAACATCTACGGCGATTCGGGCAACGTGCTCACCGTGGAGCGCCGGCTCGCGCTCTACGGCTATGAGCCGCGCATCCACGCCGTCAACCAGAACGACCCGTGGCCCGACCATGCCGACATCATCCTGGGCGGTGGCGGCCAGGACAACGGCCAGCGCAAGATCATCGAGGACCTGTTCCGCCGCGCCGACCTGCTGCGCTCGCTCGCGCAGGACGGCGTGCCGATGCTCATGATCTGCGGCCTCTACCAGCTGTTCGGCGAATACTTTGAGACGGTGGACGGCTCGAAGCTCGAAGGCATCTCGATCATCGGCGCGTACACGGTGGGGCGTGATGTGCGCATGATCGGCAACCTCACCGAATTGAGCGAACAATTCGGCCGGATCGTGGGCTACGAGAACCATTCGGGGCAGACGTTCCTGCGCGAGCATGTGCAGCCGCTGGGGCATGTGGACGCCGACGGTTGCGGCAACAACGGCGAGGACCACACCGAAGGCGCCGTGGTGAACCATGTGATCGGCACCTACATGCATGGGTCGCTGCTGCCGAAGAATCCTGCGATCAGCGACTTCCTGATCCGTGCGGCCGCCGAACGCCGCTACGGCACGTTCACCCCCGAGCAGAGCGCAGACATGCGCGACGAGCTCGCGCGCTTGGACGCACTCGCCGAACATGCCCGAGCCGTGGCCGAGGTACGCCCACGCTGAAACGCCGCCGCGGCGCGCGGCAGGCCGGCCTTGAGCGTGTAGAGTGGGCAATGACAGTCGTTTGAACCCGGGAGGTATCATGACCGACAACAACACTTCCAACAACACCAATATGCCGGACTTCGGCGAAGGCCTGCGCAAGATCTTCCTCGCGGGCGTCGGCGCGCTCGCCGCCACCGCGGAGAAGGGCCAGGAGATCGTCAACAATCTGGTGGCCCGTGGCGAGCTGACCGTCGAGCAGGGCAAGAAGCTCAACAGCGAGCTCGCGCACAAGGCCAGCGAGAAGACGAGCGGCCTCAAGGAACAGGCGCAGGAAGCCACGCAGACCGTGCGTGACGCCGCCGCCGGCATCAAGGACCAGGTGCAGCAGAACGTCAAGTCCATGGTCGGGGCCGACGATGACAACGCCGCCGCGCCCGCCGACAACACCCCGGTCGACCCTGCGAACGCCGGCTCCACGAAGTGAGCCGTCCCGGCGCGGCGCTCCGTGCGGCCCGCGCCGCAGCCAATCCCCGATGAGCGTGCGATGACGTGCACAAGCTCCCGATGACACGCGCCGCCCGAGCCGGTATGACCCGGGCGGCGTTTTGGTTTGCCTATGAACGAACACAATCCAGATGACCGCAGCGCGGCGCGCGAACTGCGCCGCGACGAGCGGGAGGTCGCGCGTGCGCGCCGCAGCGCGGATGAGCAGGCCACGCATGCCGCGCGCGAACGCCGAGCGCGCGAAGACCGTGAGACCACGCGGATCATCGCGCTCGACGACGCGTTGCAGGATCAGGAGGCGGCGGCCGATGCGCCCGGTGCGGCCGGGGAGCGCGACGCCCGGTTGCGCGCGCAGGCCGAGGCCCGCGAGGCGGAGCGGATCATGCAGTTGGAAGACGACGAGCGGGAGGCCGCGCAGCAGCACAGCGGTCCGGCGCGCCGCCAGCCGATGCCTGAGGACGTGCCGCTCAACCGGCATACCGAAGATGAGACAATCGGCCTGTTCGGCGCGCGCAAGAAGTCGTTTTCGAGCGAATACCACCTCACGCGGCGCAGCAAAATCAAACGCCTGCACCAGATCGGCAAGATCGCCGTGCAGTTCGACGCCCTCAAGGGGCTCACGCCGGTCAAGATGCGCCTCATGTTCGAAGCGCTCGGCCCCACGTTCGTCAAGGTCGGGCAGATCCTTTCGATGCGGTCCGAGATCCTGCCGCAATCGTTCTGCGATGAGCTCGCGAAGCTGCGCGCCGACGCCGACCCCATGCCGTATTCGATCGTGCTCGAGACGCTCGAAAACGAATACCGGCGGCCGGTGGACGAGATCTTCGCGAAGATCGACCCCACGCCGCTTGGTTCCGCCTCACTTGCGCAAGTGCACCGCGCCACGCTGCTCACGGGCGAAGATGTGGCCGTCAAGGTGCAGCGGCCGGGCGTGCGCGAGACGATGGCCGAGGACGTGTCGATCATGCGTTCGCTCGCGCGCGGCGCCACCAAGATCATGCACAACGCGCAGGTGGTGGACTTCCAGGGCGTCGTGGAGGAACTGTGGGAGACCTTCGACGAGGAGACGAACTTCCTCAACGAAGCGCGCAACCTGTGTGAATTCAAGCGCTTCTGCGAGGGCTATGCCTACATGGACTGCCCCACGCCGTATGTGGACCTGTGCACCGAGCATGTGGTCGTCATGGAATACATCGAGGGCATTCCGATCGCGCACACGCGCGAACTGCTCGACGACGGTTATTCGCTCAAGGAGATCGGCACGAAGCTCGTCGACAACTACGCTTCGCAGATCCTCGACGCCGGCTTCTTCCACGCCGACCCGCACCCGGGCAACATCGAGATCCGCGGCGGCACGATCGTGCTGCTCGACCTCGGCATGACCGGGCGGCTCAACGCATCGACGCGCGCGGCGCTCAAACAGATGTTGTTCGCGGTGGCCAAGCAGGATTCGGCGGGGCTCGCCGACGCGCTGCTGCGCTTCGCCGGCACCGAGATCAACCACACGGACTACCCCTCGCTGCTCGCCGACCTGGACGGGATCGTCGAGGAATTCGGCACCGTGGATCTGGCCGACCTCGACTTGGCCGCGTTTTTGGCGCAGTTGACGCAGATGGCGCGCCGGCACGGTATCGAGATTCCGAGCTCAGTGACCACGGTGGGCCGTGCGCTCGTGACGCTCGAAGGCCTGCTTGACAAGTTCATCCCCAACGTCAATATGATCCAGATCGTCTCGAAGCACATCGCGGCGTCGAAGACGAACATGGAATCGGTGACCGACGAACTCAAGACGCTCGCCGTGGAGGGGCACGAGGCGCTGCACGGCGCGCTCAAATCGATGAGCGAGGCCAACACCGCGCTCCACATGCTCACGCGCGGCGAACTGCGCATGAACCTCGAGCTCGTCTCATCCGAAGAGCCGATGCGCCAGCTTTCCGACATGGTCAACCGACTGACGATGGCGCTCATCGTCGTCGGCCTGTTCATCGGATCGTCGATCGTGTACTACGCCGGCATGAAGCCGATCATCTTCGGCATCCCGGCCGTGGGGTTCCTGGGGTACTTGGCGGCGTTTGTGCTGTCCGTATGGATCGTCTTCGACATCTACTCGAAGAAACGGCAGGCCAAACGGCGCGCCCGCAAATGACGCGCGTTCGCTGACAGCAACGGCACCGGCGTGCAGTAGGCTCGGGTAGTGGAACTCCCAAGGAGGAAACATGGCCAAGACCGTACAGAAAATCCTGATTGGCGGAGCGCTCGCCGCAGGTGCCGGATTGTGGGCGATGGCGCCGCGCACGTTCGGCAACAAGCGCAAGAACTATGTGCCCACGCTGCCGCAGATCCCCTACGCGCATCGCGGCTTGCATGACGCGGGCTCCGGCCTGAGCCAGCAGTACGCGGGGGAGAGCGGCGAATACATCGCGCTCGCACGCCGCATGGCGATGCAGTCGGGTTACGGCACGCCGAACGAACCGGGCCCGATCGCGCCGGAGAATTCGCTCGCCGCGTTCGCCGCGGCAGCGACCGCCGGCTACGGCATCGAACTCGATGTGCAGATGACGCTCGACAATCAGATCGTGGTGCTGCACGACCCCGACCTGCTGCGCGTGGCCGGCGATCCGCGCCGCGTGGCCGACCTGACGTACGACGAGCTCGTGCGCATCCCGCTCTTCCCTACAGCCGCGCCAGGCGCGCATGAGTCGCCGCTGCTGCCGGGCGCCGCCGCGGACGACCCGGCTGCGGTCAAAACGCCGGAGCAGGCGCCGAAGGGCTACTACCAGCATGTGCCGCTGCTCAGCGACGTGCTGCGCGTGGTGGACGGCCGCGTGCCGATCATCGTCGAATTCAAGTTCGAGAACGTGCGCGCATGGGACTCCCGTGACGATGAGTTCATGGCGCGCGCAGCGGATCTGCTCGAGGCGTACTGTGGGCTGTATGCGGTGGAGTCGTTCAACCCGGCCGCGATGCACTGGTACAAGACGAACCATCCGGACGTGTGCCGTGGGCAGCTCGCCGAGGACGTGCCGTTCGGCTCGACTGACCCGGTGGCATGGGCCGCCGGCAAGCTCGTGTTCAACTGGATGTCGCGGCCCGATTTCGTGGCGTATGACTACCGTAACGGCAGCAGCAAGCTGCTCGCCTTCGCGCGCAAGATGGGCGCGCTCTCCGTGGCATGGACCGTACGCAGCTCGGCTGAACTGAGCCAAAGCATGCCATACTTCGACCGCTACATCTTCGAAGCGTTCGTGCCGGGCGAACTGCCCGCGCCGAACATGCAGCTATGAGCTGATACGCGCATAATACGGGCGGGCCGCGGTGGTGAATACCGCGGCCCGCTCTTGCATTGGGGGTTTCGCTGTTTATGTTGCTGGTTTCGCCGTTTTCGTCAGGGTTTTCGCTGTTTTCGTCATTTTTTGGTTGGATTTATGACGAAAACGGCGAAAACCCCCGTCTGTGCGTAGGTTGTGTCAGTCGATCACGCCGTACAGGCGGTCGCCGGCGTCGCCCAGACCGGGCACGATGTAGCTCTTACTGTTGAGGCCTTCGTCCACACCGCAGACGACAACGCGGAACGAGATGCTCGGGTCGATGTTCTCTTCGACGAACTTGATGCCCTCCGGTGCGGCGATGATGCAGATGGCGGTCACGTCTTTGGCGCCCTTTTCCGCCAGATAGTGGGTGGCGGCCACGAGCGTGCCGCCGGTGGCGAGCATCGGGTCGATCAGGAAGCATTGGCGGCCCGAAAGGTCGTCCGGCAAGCGGTTCGCGTAGGTGATCTGCTGGGTGGGATGCTCTTCGTCGCGCTTCATGCCCAGGAATCCGACCTCGGCGCTCGGCATCATGCGCGTCATGCCGTCGAGCATACCCAAGCCGGCACGCAGCACCGGCACGATGATTGGGCGCGGCTTGGCGATTGTCTTGCCCACCATCGGCGCCACAGGCGTCTCGATCGGCTTGTCCACGACCTCAAGGTTGCGGGTGGCTTCGTAGGCTTCGAGTGTGACGAGCTCGGAGACGAGTTCGCGGAAGGTGGATGAAGGGGTGTTCTTGTCTCGCAGCACGGTGAGCTTGTGCTCGACCAGCGGATGATTGAGTACTTGGAGTTCCATATCTCCTAGCATAGCCTGCGCATGGCGCGCGTGTCTGATTCAGCGATGGACGCACACCGGGCGATGCGCCGATGTCCATGCGGATAGCGCAATCGTGTCAACGCGCATGCCTTTTCAGCTATGAGATAGCGGTGCTTGCCATTAGCTAAAAAGCAATACTCACCATTATCGGCTTCGTATATTTATACCTACCCACATTCTTCGCGTTAGGAAAGGAGTACTATTATGCGTTGGATATGGGTATTGATTGTAGGAGCCATTATTGGCGCAGTCGCTGGTGTCATCACCCGTCGCAGTGGAGCGATGGGCTGGATCAGCAACATCATCGCCGGCTTGGTTGGCTCGGCGATCGGTGAGGCCCTGCTGGGACATTGGGGTCCGCAGCTCGCAGGCATGGCAATCATCCCGTCGCTCATCGGCGCGATCATTGTCGTTGCCGTCGTTTCGTTCTTCCTCATGCGTTCAAGCAAGTGACGTCACGGGGTTGGTTACCGTCATACACCGGTGTGGGGCATGCGCCTTGCACCGGCGTTGCGTTTTTGTCCGAATGCGAGGGGCGCACGGGTGAATGACGGGCCGGGCCACTCCCGCGGCCGGCGCACATGCGGAAGCATAGTTGGCCAGCCTGTGCGTTGCCTGATTTTGCCGTAGTAGCGTAAAACCGCGTGATTTCAAGGAAATCATCGTGCGGTCCCGTACAGTGAAAGATAGTTCAAGGTTTCTTCCCGAACCTTGAAAACCAAGACGTAAGGAAATATCATGTATTGGATTTGGACGCTTATCGTTGGAGCAATCATTGGAGCCATCGCTGGAGCCATCACGAACCGCAGCGGATCGATGGGTTGGATCGCCAACATCATCGCAGGCCTTGCTGGTTCGGCGCTGGGACAGGCGCTCTTCGGCAGCTGGGGCCCGCAACTCGGCGGCATGGCCATCTTCCCATCGCTCATCGGCGCGGTCATCGTGGTCGCTGTTGTCTCGTTCTTCGTGATGAGAGTCACCGCCAAGAAGTGATTGTCACGTATAGGCGTTTCAGGCCCTGCAGGCTCTACATGCAGGGCCTCTTTGTTATGCGATGCAGGATGATTGTGGTTTGGAGATGGTTGAAGATTGCCGTCTTGCCGCCTGCTGTCGTGGCGGTAGGTGTCGTTACCTCTCTGGATTCGCCGTTTTCGTCACCGTTTTCGCCGTTTTCGTCACTTTTTATCTCGATTAATGACCATAACGGCGAAAACGGTGACGAAAACGGCGAATCTGATCACATGACATGGGGCCTGCTCAATCCCACATCGTGGGCGCCCTGGCCCCATGTCCCGCATCCATCTGGTACGTTCTGCTGTAGTCCTAATCCACAGGAGAACAAGGGAGCGAAGTGGCACGTAGGATTCTGGTGACAGGGGGAACCGTCTTCGTGAGCAAGTACCTCGCGCGGTATTTCGCGGGTCTTGGCGCAGACGTTGTGGTCCTCAACCGCAATACCAAGCAGCAGCTGGAGGGCGTCACGGTCATCGAAGCCGACCGGCACGCACTGGGGAATGTGCTGGACGGCCAGCATTTCGACGCGGTGATCGACGTAACCGCCTACAACGCGCAGGATGTGGACAATCTGGCGCGCGCCTTGGGATCGGCCACTTTCGAGACCTATGTGATGATCAGTTCCAGCGCGGTGTACCCAACCACCAACCTGCAGCCATTCGTCGAGAACGGCCGGCTTGGGCTCAACACGGAACATGAGGTGTGGGGCCCGTACAGCGAAGGCAAGATCGCCGCCGAACGCGCCGTGCTCCAACAGATTCCGAACGCATACATCATCCGGCCGCCGTACTTGTACGGACCGATGAACAACGTGTACCGCGAGGCCTTCGTCTTCGACTGCGCCGACGCCTCGCGCGCGTTCCGCCTTCCGGGCGAAGGGGAGATGCGCCTGCAGTTCTTCCATGTGCGCGACTTGTGCCGGTTCATCAACGTGATCATCGGGCAGCGGCCGCAGCAGCATGTGTTCAATGTGGGCAATCCGGAATCGGTTAGTGTGCGCGAATGGGTCGAGCTGTGCTACCGCGCCGCGGGCAAACCGCTCGAATGCGTGGAGGTGCACAACGTGCCCCAGCGCAGTTTCTTCCCCTTCCACGATTACCAGTATGAGCTCGATGTGCGTGCGCAACGCGAACTCATGCCGGAGACGACGCCGCTCGCCGAGGGTCTGCGCGAGTCATACGCGTGGTACAGCGCGCACCGCAATGAGGTGGTGGCCAAGCCGTACATGAAGTTCATCGATGAGGAACTGCCGAACATGCCCGTGCCTACACACTGACGCGCGGCTGAGGGAAGAGAGAACGTCGGACCGCGAAAGCGCCATGTCGGCGCAAAGGCCGCTCGCAGCGGCAAAAAATGGAGCCCGGGGCTATGCACGGCCCGACGCGTCTTATATTGTACATGATTTGCGCGGGTGTGTACACCATACCGCTGTGACGCGCCGCTATTCGAGCTGGCCGCGGCGCCACAGGTGCGCGCCGGCCCGCAGGTCCCGCGCGGTGGTCTGCAGGTTCGCCGCGGTGTGCAGCAGGCGCGCCGCTTGCGCGCGCAGGGTGTGGATCTCGTCAGTCGTGCCGACGACGGGGGAGTCGACGTCGGCCATCGCCGAGGCGCGCGCAGTCACGCGTTTCGCCTCGACGCGCAGGCCGAGCACGACCACATCCACGAACGTCGAGGCGCGCTCGAGCGCGACGGCGAAATCGCCGCGGAACGCGCCGGCGAGGATCGAATCCGCCGTGCGCGCAATGTCCTCTTCCGTCGGCGCCGCGACCACTCCGGCGATCGCAGACGCCGACGTGGCGATCGGCTCGCCGAGACGCCACAGGCGCGCGATTGCATTACGCTGGCGGCGCATCCATGTGCGCAGCAGATACAGACGCCACAGCACGCCCGGCAGTGAGTCGGGTTCCGCGTGGCTCCACAGTTCCGCGATCACGTCCACGCCCTCATGGTCCACGAGGGTCAGCGTGCGCGCCACGACGGCCGGGTCGTCGGTCTTGTGCACATGGCTGAGCAGGGCCCAGGCGGTCGCGTGACTCACTTCGCTCAGCTGCTCGGGGTCGACGCCGCCGGCGATGTTCTCGGCGAGCCCTTGGTCGAGCTGGCCTGGGCGTGCAGGGCGGGGCGAGCCGGTGTGGGTGAACGCGGCACGGCTCGCGATCACGGAGCCGTTGCCGAAGTGCGGGGCGTTAGTAGACAATCGGTGCCACTTTCTGAATATCGATGATGCGCGGGCCCTCCGGGCTGCCGGTGACGAACAGGGCGAGCGCATTGCCGGTGGGCATGTACGGGGACTTCGCGATGAGTCGTTTGGTCAGGGATTTGCACGAGCACAGCGGGCGCAGTTGCTCGAAGATGCCGCCGATGACGGGGCGGTGCATGCAGATCGCGGTCGTGGCGCCACTGGTGAGCGCCTCGGCGATCTGCGCGCGGAACGCGGCCCACGCGGCGGCTGGGTCGGCGGCGAACGCGTCTTCGGTCAGCTCGGGGATCAGCTCAACGGGTAATCCAGTCTGCCATGCGAGCATCTGCATGGTTTGCTGGCAGCGAATCCACGGGGATGTCGTGAGTCGTTCGGGCGCGTAGCAGGCGAGTTCGCGGTCGAGCGCATAGGCGGCCGCTGCGCCTTTCGGTGTAATCGGACGCGCGGGGTCGGTGCCTTTCCACAATTTGCGCGGCTCGGCCTTGGCATGCCTCACGAGCAGGACCGTGCGCGCGTGGTGCGCGTCCTCCTGCAGGCGGTCGACGAACCACGCGAGCACGTCTTTGTCGGTTGAATGGGTGAGCTGTTTGCGCGCCTCGGCGATCGTGAGCCAACGCACGTCGCTGATCTCGCCCACATCGGCGCGGCGCACGGGACCGAACGCAGTGGCCATGCGGTGTGCCTGCGAGTCACTGATCACCGTGGCCATCCAATAGGCCACATGCTTGGTCTGGGTGTCGTCACTGCCGCTGCTGTTGCCTTGCGCGCCGGCGTGGCGTTTTTTGCGGCCTTCGTCGGCGAGCGGGTATTCGACCTCACCCAGGAACGGGCCGAGCGCCACATGGCAGCCGGTCTCCTCGCCGATTTCGCGCACGGCCGCGTGGCGGTGGGATTCGTTGAGTTCCAGTTTTCCTTTCGGCCAGCTCCAATCGTCGTATTTGGGGCGGTGCACCACGCACACTTCGATGTCGCCATCCGGTGCGCCTGCGCGTGTGCGGTATAGGATGCCACCTGCCGCTTCGACAATTCTGCGTTTGCTCATGGTTCCCCATTGTAGGGGCTGTGTGGGGCGGCTACTGGGGAATATGCGCGAGGCCGCCCGGTGCGTGGTGCGGGCGGCCTCGGCGGAGTGCGTCAGCGATGCGGGTTGGGCCTGCGCTGGTGCTTGCGGATCAGGTACTCCTGGCTGTCCACGAGCGGGCGGCCCTCTTCGTCCTTCGAGTGGCGCACATACGTGCCATCAGGCTCCATGTGCCACGACGACGTGGTGTCGGCCATCTGCAGGTCGATGTACTTGATCAGCTCGTCGATCTGCTCGGGTGCGGTGATGCGCACAAGCGCCTCCACGCGCCGGTCGAGGTTGCGGTGCATCAGGTCGGCGGAACCGATCCACACCTCCGGTCCGGCAATCGGGCCTTCGCCGATCTGCGGGCCGTCGGAATTCGCGAACGCGTAGATGCGGCTGTGCTCGAGGAACCGGCCGAGGATCGAGCGTACGCGGATGTTCTCGCTCAGGCCCGGCACGCCCGGCTTGAGCGAGCAGATGCCACGCTCCACGATGTCGATCTTCACGCCGGCCTGGCTCGCGCGGTACAGCGCATCGATCGTCTTTTCGTCGACAATCGAGTTCACCTTGATCTTGATCCACGCCTCCTTGCCTGCGCGCGCGGCGTCCTCCTCGCGGCGGATGCGCTGAATCAGCCCGGAGCGCACTGTGCGCGGCGCGACGAGCAGACGGTGGAAACTCGACTTCGGCGCGTAGCCGCTCAGCTGGTTGAACAGGCGCGTCATGTCCTGACCCACCACGGGGTCGCATGTGAGCAGGCCGAGGTCGGTGTACTGGCGCGCGGTCTTCGGATTGTAGTTGCCCGTACCCACGTGGCAGTAGCGTTTGAGGCCGTCCGCCTCCTGACGCACGACGAGCGAGAGCTTGCAGTGCGTCTTGAGCCCGACGATGCCGTAGACGACGTGCACGCCCGCGCGCTCGAGCTTGCGCGCCCACGCGATGTTTGCGTCCTCGTCGAAGCGCGCCTTGAGCTCGACGAGCGCGAGCACCTGCTTGCCGGCGTGCGCGGCGTCGATGAGCGCGTCGATGATCGGCGAATTGCTCGACGTGCGGTAGAGCGTCTGCTTGATCGCGAGCACCTTCGGGTCGGCCGCAGCCTGCGCGAGGAACGCCTGCACCGAGGTGGAGAACGAGTCGTAGGGGTGGTGCAGCAGGATGTCGCGCTCGCGGATCGCCGCGAAGATGTCCTGCGCACGGCTCGTCTCGACCTGCGCGATCTGGCGGTTCGTCGTCGGCACGAACGGGCGGAACTTGAGGTCCGGGCGGTCGATGCCGCCGAGTTCGAAGAGCACGGTCGCGTCGAGCGGGGCGGGCAGACGGTAGACCTCGTCCGGCGTCACGCCCATCTGGTCGGCGAGCAGCTGGGAGAGGAACGGCGAGGTCTCGTCGGAGATCTCCAGGCGGATCGGCGGTCCGAAGCGGCGGCGCAGCAGCTCCTTCTCGATTGCGTTGAGCAGGTTTTCGGCGTCGTCTTCCTCGACCTCGATGTCCTCGTTGCGCGTCACGCGGAACGAGCGTGCCTCCTTGATGATCATGCCCGGGAACAGCGATTCCAGATGCGCGATGATCAGGTTCTCCATTGTGATGAAGCCGTAGCGCACCTCATCGGCCTCGTCTTCGGTCATGTCGTCGACCGGCACGAGGCGGTTGATGTTGTCGGGTATCTTCACGCGCGCGAAATGCGATTTGCCCGAAGCCGGGTTCTCCACGAGCACGGCCAGATTGATCGAGTTGCCCGAGATGTACGGGAAGGGGTGCGCGGGGTCCACGGCGAGCGGGGTGAGCACGGGGAACACCTGCTGGCGGAAGTACTTCGAGAGGCGCTCCTGCTCGGCGATCGTGAGCTTGTCCCAGCCCAGCAGCTTGATGTTCTCCTTCGCCAGGTCGGGCAGGATGTGGTCCACCACGTAGTGCGCGTGCTCGTCCTGCAGGCGGTGGGCCTGCTCGCTGATCGCGCGCATCTGCTGGCGCGGGCTTAGCCCCGATGCGCTCGTGACGGCGATGCCGGTGTCGATGCGGCGCTTGAGGCCGGCCACACGGACCATGAAGAATTCGTCGAGGTTGCTCGCGAAGATCGCGGCGAAGGTGGCGCGCTCGATGATCGGGATGTCTTCGTCTTGCGCCAGTTCGAGCACGCGCTTGTTGAACTTGAGCCAGCTCAGTTCGCGGTCGAAGAAACGGTCCTTCGGCAGCGGCTGCTCTCCGTTGAGCGTCTCGCGCTTGTCGGATTTGTCGGTCTCTGCGATATGCTCGGCAATCTGACTGCGCAGTATCGCCTTTGATGGTGCGTCAAAAATCTGTGTCATGCACTCTACTTTAGGGCCTTGCGCCCGAAAAATCACTGAAAGTGGCGAAAACTTTGCTATTTATTCATGTTCCGCGGTGTTGTATAGTGTGCGGCGGTGCTCTGGAAACCGGATTCGATAATGTCTTTGGAAACATGCTGCCTTTGGAAATCCATCTTTACCACGACAGGTGAAAGCAGCAGCAGTTCGTTTTCGTATTTCCCCTCCAGATGGAATCTGGAAAACATGTCGCATCCCATGAGGTCATCGAATTCGTTGACCATGATGAGTTCCAATTCCGGCAGCATGCTCATGGGTTGTATGTTCTGCCGCCTGCGCATCCGTTGCCATCGTGGTGGGCTCTGGAGACTTCCTGTTCCGTTCGGGGCTTGCGCCTTGCGGCTGTGCGTGTGTTGTGCGGGGCGTCGTGTTGGAGTGCGGGCGCCGACGGGTTGGCGCGGTCGCGACACGCCGTAAGGTGAGGCATAACGTGTTTGAATGAACATTCAGGGCAGGTTGTGCACATAAAACAGCACATTGCGATGTGAGATTAGGTAGTTGAGCGAACAAAAAGGAGAATTTGTGCACATTGGCCAAATCCAGTTGCGGAATGCCAAATGGCGAGCATAATTGCAAGTACAAGAACAACTGAATAGCAGACCCACAAAAAGTATATGATCAGCAAGATTATTACGTTGAGCGGGTATTGGAAAGACTTACCGTTGCAACGATGAGGTTGTGTAGAGATTCTGCACAGTTGGACTTGTAGGGAAGGCCCACAATAGCGTGGGCCTTCCCCTTTTTTGTGGCTGAGGCGCGAAATATTATATAGCTAGTAATTATTCATTTTATTATCACTATATAGTGAGGCGGCTGACATTTGTGGCCTGGGTGGTTGTCGGTGTCTAGTGGGTAGACATATGCAGTCGGCATCTGCTCCTGGAATGGACGCCCGTGTCTAGTGGCCAGACGGGGGAGGTCGCCATCAATGCCTTGGGTGGCTGTCGATGTCTAGGGTCTAGCCATGGGCGCTACCCGTAACGGATGGTATGGCTTGCATGCCCCGTTTGATCGATGCCAGCACCACCCGTAATGAGGAAGGCAGCATCCGTAACGAAGAAAGTGCATTCATAACGAAGAAAGTGCCACTTCGTAACGCAGGGAGACGCACAAGGCGATGTGGATAGCTGTGGATAGCCGACCGTCCGACCACATGGGTCCGCACAGTTTGGCCCGCACTGCGCGCATGCCGTTCAATCGAACCATGAGTACAGCAACAATGCCCTTGGGCAATATCCAGACACCGTTCGCACACCGCGATGCCACGCAATCGCCCGGCGCGCGCAGCACCGTGAGCCGCCGCACCACGCTCGAACCACAGCGGTTCTATGTGCCGCACCAACAGGAGCCCGCGCGCGCCGCTTCCCGCTCAGGGTCAGGTGTGCGTTGGGCGCCGGTCGCTCCGGCGCATGAGGCGATTACCGATCCGGCACCTGAGCGCGAGCGCGTGACGATTGTCGGCCGCAACGTCATCACATGCACATCGGCGAGCGGCGGAATAGGCACGACGCTCACGGCGGCAATCCTGGCGCGGCAGCTCGCCAAGCGCCATGCGTCCACCGCGCTCGTCGACGCCGACCTGCGCGTGGCCGGCGGCGGGTTGGACCTGATGCTCGGCCTGGAGCATGAGCGCGGGGTGCGGTGGCACGACGTGCACGCGCCGCTCGGCCAGCTCAACGGCCCCGCGCTGCAGCGCAAACTGCCGAAGTGGAAGGGCGTGGCGGTCCTTTCGCACAACCCCTGGCAGGGCGAGGCACCGGACTGGTGGGAAGTGCAGGCGGCGGTGCAGGCGCTTGCACAGGAAGACGATGCGGTGGTTGTGGATGCGGGCCGCGGTGAAATGATCGAACAGGTCGCCACGCTCGTGGAAGCCTCGCACATTGTGTTCGTCGAACTGTCGGTGCTGGGGCTCGCCCGCGCGCAAATGCATATCGAATGGCTCGAACAGGTCGGCCTGAACAGTGTGGAGCAGCGCAACACCCCGCCGGGCATTGGGCAGGAGGTGCGCCCGATGGCGGCGGTGCCTGGGCAGATCGTTGCGGTCGTCGGTGTCGAACCGCGCGGCACGGTGCGCGAGCGCGGCGTGGTGGCGCCCGACGAGGCCACGTCGTATCTGGGACGTGACGTGCTCGGCACACTGCGCACGGACGTGCATTTGTGCGGTGACGTGCTGGAAGGGCTTGGCGTGCGCACGGTGCCGCGCCGGAACCGCGCGGTCATCGATGAACTGACGTCGGTCGCAGAGCACGCCTGCGCGCTCGATGGCCGGCGTGATTGAGTCGCGTATGGGCACGGCAAAAACGAAAGGTGGACGATGGCGATGGGGCATACGGCAGCAGGGCATGCAGGAGCGGGGCACACGGAAGTGGGACGCGCGGCGTCAAAGCGCGCGGCGGCGGGTTGCACAGCCGTGATGACCCCCGAACGCGGCTGGCATATGGTGCCGGCGGGCGCGCGCCAATCTACGCAGACTGCCGCGCAATCGGTAGCGCCACCACTCGCGCAGCAACCCGCCCATCAGTCCGTGAAGCACCCCACTCCGGCGTTGCAGCTGGGACCGCTGGAGCGGTTCGCGTGCGACGGCACCGTGACCGATGTGGTGGTGACGTGCGACGGCGCGGTATGGGTCGACTGTGGGCGCGGCATGCAGCTCGCGCATACCGCGATCCCGCTGCACGACCCGCATGTGCTGCGTGACTTCGCTGTGCGGTTGTGCGCCCAATTGGGCTGCAGGCTCGACGAATCCTGCCCGATCGCCGACGCGAGCGCCCCTGACGGCACGCGCGTGCACGCGGTCGTCGCGCCGATTGTGCCGCATGGCGCGTCGATTTCAATTCGCTTCCCCGACCGTGTGGCTCCCGATTTGGATGTGTTGGCGCGGCTGGGCATGTGCCCTGCGCCATGGGTGCCGTTGCTGCGGTTGTTGGTGCGGGGCCGCGCGAATGTGCTCATCACTGGAGGCACCGGCGTGGGCAAAACGACGCTGCTCAAGGCGCTGCTGGCCTGTTGCGCACCCCAGGAGCGCATCGTGACGGTCGAGGAGGTGCGCGAATTGAACGCCGTACCGCATGCGCACACGGTGTCGCTCGTGGCCCGTGCGGCGAACGTCGAGGGCAGGGGAGCGGTGGGGCTGCCCGATCTTGTCAAGGCGACGCTGCGCATGCGGCCCGACCGCGTGGTGGTGGGCGAATGCCGCGGTGAGGAGGTGGCTGATCTGTTGCGGGCGTTGAATTCGGGGCACCGCGGGTCGTTCACCACGGTGCACGCGGATTCCGTGGCGCGTGTGCCGGGCCGGCTCATTGCATTGGGCCTGCTCGCCGGGCTCGAACCGCGCGCGACGGCGATACTGGCGGAGGGCGCGTTCGACGTGCTGCTGCATCTGGAGCGCGGCTCGCAATGCCGGCGCATCGCGCAGATCGGCATGGTGCAGTGCGTAGACGGCCGCCTGTGCGGCCGGGTGGTGGCGCAGTGGAGTGGCACGGGCAATGCGGTGGCGGGTGAGGCGTGGGGCGATTTCGTCGCGCAGTGGAAGGCCCACGGTTCCGGAGGCGGGTCATGAACTGGCTGGCGTGGTGGGCGGCGCTGTGTATGGGGGCCGCAGTATGGCTGTGCATGCGCGCGCCGCATGCACGGCTTCGTGATGCGCACCATGCCCCGGGTGTGCATGTTGATGAAGCGCACACCGATTCGGGCAATCAGGGCGTGAGCGTGGTGCTCGCGGGCGTCGTCGCCTCGTTGCAGGGCGGTGCCGGCGTGCTCGAGGCGCTGTGCCGCCAATTCGAGGTGCCGCAACAGCATGCCCGTGCGTCACCGCTGAGCGATCCACACGGCGCCGCGCTGCCCGGCCTTGTCGCGCACACGGCGGTGACGGACGTCAACGGCGACTGCGATGCCGACGCGATCGCCGCATTGTTGCAGGCGCACAGGCTCGCGGAAGAGACCGATGCGCAGATTTGCGCCGCCGCACACGGCATATGCGCGGCGTATGGGGTGAGCCACCGGCTTGGCTGCCCGGCCGCGCGCTGTTTTGAGGCGGTGCGCGAATCATATGCGCGCTTGCGGTTGCGCGAGGACCTGAAGCGCAACGCGTTCGCCGTGCCACGCTCCACGGTGCGTATGCTCATGGGGCTCCCGGCCGTCACCGTCGCGTTGGGTGAATTGCTCGGCGCGCATCCCCTCAGCGTGCTGTTCGGCTCGGTGCAGGGGATGTGCTGCCTGCTGCTCGGCTCCATCTGCTACGCCGTGGGCGCCGCGTGGATGCACCGTCTGATGCTCGCGATGATCGGCACGCCGCCATGATCGCGCTGGCGGGGTCGGCTTGGGCATTGCTGGCCGCCTGCTGCGCGGCGGCGGCCGTGTGTTGGCTGCCCGTGCCGCGCACTGCGTCCGTGCGGCTGCGGGATGCGCGTGCCGGCGTGCCCCATGATGACGATTGGCGGCCGTCGGGCACTTTGGTGATCGCGCTTGTCGTTGCGGCGCTTGAACAAGGCGCATCGATCCCCACTGCGCTGCGCACCGTGGGCGCCTGTTGTGGCCCTGCATGCGCCAGCGCGTTCGCCGACGTGGCCGGCGCGCTCGAACAGGGCATGCCGTGGAATGATGCCTGGAGTGTGGCCGCTGTGCTCGTGGACGAGCCAGATACGCGCGGCTTGGCCGCCGTGCTGCACACGCTCGCCGACGCGCTGCGCTCGCCATGGCACGACGGTTCGGCGGCTGTGCCGAGGCTGCGTGCCGCAGCCGAACAGCTGGATGCGCTTGAACGCATGCGCATCGAACGCGCGGCGTCGGCGCTTTCGGTACGGCTGCTGTTGCCGATGGGCCTGTGTTTTCTGCCGGCGTTCCTGTGCATCGCCGTGGTGCCGACGATCATGTCGTTTGCGCAGGGCTGAGGAAATGTGGATAACCGACCGTCCGACCACATGCCCTCGCTGGGCTGGACACGCAGGCGCGCATGGCGCACAGTGAACCCACGCCCCGCACCAGGGGCGCCATACAACCGAATACAGCAATCGTAAGGAATGGAGTGCATCATGAACGAACTCACCGCCATCAATGGGGATGGCCTCGCAACCCGACGTGGCATCGGCGGCACGGTAGGGGATTGGGCGGCGCGTGCGCAGCGCGCGGCCATCATGCTCGACGCGCGCTGGCGCACGTTGGCCGCCGAGCCGGAGGAAGGCGCCGCCACGGCCGAATACGCCGTAGTGCTTGTGGCGGCCACCGGGTTTGCGGCCATACTCGTGGCATTGCTCAAGTCGGACACCATCAAGACGCTCTTGACGAACATCGTCAAGAAGGCGCTGAGCGTCGCCTAGCGATGCGCGGCATGAACGGCTCCGGTGCCGTGTGGCACATGGCGCAACGTCTTGGGCGCTGGCTTCGGGCGCACGATGAGGGGGCGGCCACCGCGGAATTCGCGGTGGTCCTCCCCGCCGTGGTGGTCATGGTCGCCCTGCTGCTCTACACGGCCCGTGCATGCGTGGTGCAGCTGGAATGCCAAGACGCGGCGGCGGCCGTGGCGCGCCAGCTCGTGGTGCTCGACGGTGACGCTGCCGCAGCGCGCGCATCGGCGGGCGCCGGCGTGCATGTGGCGGTGGCCTCCGAAGCGAACCGGTACGTCGTGACCACAACGTGCAGGGTCGTGTCGGATCCGTTGCATGTGATTCCGGGCAGTGTGCACGGCAAAGCGGTGGGGGTGAAGCAGGATGGGCAGGCATAGCATGGTCAGTACCGTGCGCGCGGTTCTGCGGCGTATGCGTGGGTGGCTGGACGTGCGTGACGAAGGCAGTGCCGCCATGGCCGGCGTCGCGCTCGTGTGCGCGGCGGCCCTGCTGCTCAGCCTGATTGCCGCCGGCGGAAACATCGTGCTGCGGCGCGGGCAGGCTCGCACTGTGGCCGATCTGGCCGCGGTCGGCGCGGCGCAGGCGCTGTGGTATGGCGAAACAGAGACGCCGTGCGTTCTCGCTGGGCATATCGCCAGCGCGAACGGTGGTGCAATCGAGACGTGCATGGTGGATGGCGACGACGTGCAGGTGCGTGCGCGTGTGGCCACACAAGTGCCGTTCGTGCGGCACGTCACGGCGCAGGCGCGCGCCGGTCCGCGCCCATGCGCCGCCGCGGGAGGCGTGCAACACGCGCGGGCAGCGGGGCGTTCCGTGTGCGCAGGTGCGTTCCCGCGCCCTGCACGGGTGATGCAGCCTGTATTTTAAGTAGCAGCACTACGCGAATCATCGCGAGAAGGAAACAGGGCACATTATGGCATTAGCGTTATATCGTCGGTACCGTCCAGACACGTTCGCGGGCGTTATCGGGCAGGATCAGGTGACCGTGCCGCTCATGCGCGCGCTCGACGAACACAAGCTCACGCACGCATATCTGTTCTCGGGCCCGCGCGGCTGCGGCAAGACGAGCTCGGCGCGCATCCTGGCGCGTTGCGTCAACTGCGCCGAAGGCCCCACGTCGCAGCCGTGCGGCGTCTGCGAAAGCTGCCGGGACCTGGCGACCGGCGGCCCCGGCTCGATCGACGTCGTGGAGATCGACGCCGCGAGCCACAACGGTGTGGACGACGCGCGCGAACTGCGTGAACGCGCGGGGTTCGCGCCGGCGCGCGACCGCTACAAGATCTTCATCCTCGACGAGGCGCATATGGTGACCCAGCAGGGGTTCAATGCGCTGCTCAAGATCGTGGAGGAGCCGCCGGAGCATGTGATGTTCATCTTCGCCACGACCGAGCCCGAAAAGGTGATCGGCACGATCCGCTCGCGCACGCACCATTATCCGTTCCGTCTGGTGCCGCCCGAGGTGATGGGGCCGTACCTCGAGGAGATCTGCGAAAAGGAGCAGATCGAGGCCGAGCCCGGCGTGCTGCGCCTGGCGATGCGTGCAGGCGGCGGCTCGGTGCGCGACACGCTTTCGGTGCTCGACCAGCTCATGGTGGGCGCCGTGGACGGCGAGATCTCGTATGACGCCGCCGTGGCGCTGCTCGGTTTTACGCCCGACGTGCTCATCGGCACGGCGATTGACGCGATCATCGACCACGACGGCGCGAAATTGTACGACGTGATCCAGAAGGTGATCGTCGGTGGCTTCGACGCGCGCCGCTTTGTGGAGGACCTGCTGGCGCGCACACGCGACCTGCTCGTGCTCACACTTGGCGGCGACCAGGCCGAACGTGTGTTGAGCGATGACGCCGCAGCCGAAGACCTCGAACAACTGCACCGGCAGGCCAAGGCGCTGGGCTTGCCGACGCTCACGGCCATGGCCGAAACGATGGACGACGCACTCGTGCATATGGCCGGCGCGATTTCGCCGCGCATGCGGCTTGAACTGCTCGCGGCGAAACTGCTCGCTGGACGCGAGACCGGCTATGCGGCGATCAACGCGCCCGCCAAGGCGATTGCCGACGACCCCACCAAGCCTGCGCCGCACGGCGGGTTCATCGCCAATCAGGCGAAGGCCCAGCAGCAGAAGGCGCCGGAGCCGCGGCCCACGCCGCAACAGTCCGCCGAGCCGCACCAGGCACTGCAGGCGGCTGACGCACCCCAGCCCGCGCAGTCCGGTTGGCCCGACATGGCCTCCCGTGCGGCCGCTCAGCCGGCCCAGCCCGCACAATCCACCCAACCGGTGCAGCAGCAGCCCGCATCCGCGGCGCAGTCCAATGCGAGCCCCGACGAGCGTTGGGACGCCTTGGTGCGGGGGCTGCCCGAGGACGTGCGCGCGTATGTGGACCGCCAGAAAGTGCCGCGCATCAACCTGGCACAGGATCCGCGCACCGGCCGCTCGCGCCTGTGGATCAAGTTCGACACCCCGATGAGCAAATATGCGTTCGCGCTCGCCGTCAGTGCCGAAAGCGTGGATGGCACCACCAAGGTCGTTGACATCCTGCGCGCCGAGGTGCACCGCGCGTTCGGGCCGCAGGTGGCGCTCGCGCCGACCGAGAAAATGGCGGACGGCCAGGTGGCGCCGCCGTTGAGCAAACTGCCGGCGGATCAGCAGCAGCGCATCAAGGCGCAGCTGCTGCAGGGCAGCCTGCAGTCGCAGATCGCGGGGCGTGCGGAACGTGAATCCAGCAAGCACAGTGGCGCAGACGGCGAGGCTCCGTCCGACGCCGACGCTGTGCACCGAGCCGCGCCCGCGCAGACCGCGCCGGCCATGCCGGCTGTCTCCGCCGCGCAGACCGCCCCGGCCACACCTGCGCTCGACGATATCGACCCGTGGGCGTACCCGGAGGACGAGCAGACGCACATCGACTTCGACCGCGTCTCGTCGTTCGAGCAGCAGGCCGCGCAGGCGCGTGCCGCCAAAACCGACGACCCGTGGCAGCGCATGCCGGGGGAGTCGGCGCCGGACCGTGCATCTGCGCAGCCCGCGGCCGCCACGTCCGGGCCCGCGCAGCCCGAGCCCACGCCGCAAGTGGATCCGGACGACGACGAATACTCGATGACCGACGAGTCCATCAGCACGTCGATGATGATGGATCTGGACGCCGTCAAGGAATTATTCGACGTCAAGTCTGTTGAGGATTTCAGCGCCGACGACCCGAAGAACCCGCGCAACCTGCACGCGCAGAAACACCATGACGAGCACTGACCGGCGCATACCACCAGGAGGATCAGGAGACGGCAATGGCCTTGGCTTATGACGGCGCGATCCAGCGCCTTATCGACTCGTTCGCGAGCCTTCCCGGCATCGGGCCCAAAGGCGCGCAGCGCATCGCGTTCTACCTGCTCGGCGCGCCCGACGACGAGGCGCAGCGCCTCACCGAGGCCATCGCCGAGGTCAAGGCGAAAGTGAAGTTCTGCGAGATCTGCGGCAATGTGTGCGAAACGAGCCCATGCACGGTGTGCGCCGACCCGCGCAGGGACCACACGGTGATCTGCGTCGTCGAGGAGCCGAAAGACGTGATGAGCATCGAGCGCACGCGCGAATACCGCGGCCTCTACCATGTGCTCGGCGGCGCGATCAACCCGATGGCCAACATCGGCCCCAACGACCTCAACATCGCCCAACTGCTCAACCGGTTGCAGACCGACGAGGTCAAGGAGATCATCGTGGCGCTCAACCCGAACATCGAGGGCGAGGCCACCACAACATACCTGAGCCGGCTGCTCACCCCGCTCGACGTGAAGGTCACGCGTCTGGCGAGCGGCCTGCCGGTGGGCGGCGACCTGGAATACGCCGACGAGATCACGCTCTCGCGCGCGTTGCAGGGCCGCCAATCCGTATGATTTGACGCAGTTTTCCGCATTATGGTCGGCACTGTGGCATCACGTGCGCGGTTCCATATAATAATCGCGCTTCCCGCGTACACTGAATAACGCGTACCGAAGGACGATTCACCAGACAAGAAGATTGGATAGCAGTGGCTCTTATCGTGCAGAAATACGGCGGTTCGTCTGTCGCCGACCCCGACTCGATCAAGCGTGTGGCACGGCGCATCATCGAAACCAAGAACGCCGGCAACGACGTGGCGGTAGTGGTTTCGGCGATGGGAGACACCACCGACGACCTCATCGACCAGGCGCTGAGCATCGATTCCGATCCACCGGCGCGTGAAATGGACATGCTCATGACCGCCGGCGAGCGCATCTCAATGAGCCTGCTGGCTATGGCGATCCACGCGGCCGGCTCGCACGCCTATTCGTTCACCGGCTCGCAGGCCGGATTCATGACTGACGCCCAGTTCGGCGCCGCGCATATCCGCGCCGTCAAGCCGGACCGTGTGCGCCGCGCGCTCGACAAGGGCAGTGTGGCGATTGTGGCCGGATTCCAAGGCAAGAATGAGCGCGGCGACGCCACGACGCTCGGCCGCGGCGGCTCCGACACGTCCGCCGTCGCGCTCGCCGTGGCCCTCGGCGCCGACGTGTGCGAGATCTACACGGATGTGGACGGCGTGTTCACCGCCGACCCGCGCATTGTGCCCACGGCCCGCCGCATTCCGGTGATCGGCTACGACGAGATCCTCGAAATGTCGTCGTGCGGCTCCAAGGTGCTCGCGCTGCGCTGCGTGGAATACGCCCAGCGCTTCAAGATGCCGCTGCATGTGCGCAGCTCCTTCTCGCACCGCAGCGGCACGCTCGTGGTGCCCGACGGCATGGACCCGCACACCCTGCCCAATCTCTAAGGGCTCATATTTTTCAACCGAACTTTGTACAGAACCAAGCAGAATCTACGGAGAGCAATATGAACGAGAACGAAGACAAGTCGATGGGTGATCTGTTTCCAGACCTGGGCCAGGAGACGCCAATCATCTCCGGCGTGGCGCACGACAGCAGCGAATCGCTCGCCACCGTGCGCGGCGTGACCGACGAGCCGGGTATGGCGGCGCGCGTGTTCACCCGCCTCGCGCAGATCGGCGTGAACATCGACATGATCGTGCAGGCAGGCGCTTCGACTGGCACCGCCGACATCTCGTTCACCGTGCCCGGCGCCGACGCGGCGCGCGTGCGTGAAGTGCTGCTGCAGGAGCAGGACGTGCTCGGCTACGATTCGTTCGACGTCAATCCGAACGTGGGCAAGGTGGCCGTGGTGGGCGTCGGCATGAAGACGCACTCCGGTCTCGCCGCGCGCTTCTTCGAGGCGCTGAGCGACAAGGGCATCAATGTGCTGATGATCTCCACGTCCGAGATCCGCATCGCCGCGCTTGTGCCGCTTGACCAGCTCAACGAGGCGGTCAAGGCGCTGCATACCGCCTACGGTCTCGACGCGGACCAGGTGGAAGCGGTCGTCTACGGCGGCACGGGCCGCTGAACCAACGGCACACAGTACACGGCACAACAGGGCAAATACGGTAAAGGAGTCCGGCAATGGTACAAATCAACGAACGCGGTGTCAATGTGGCGGTGCTCGGCGCGACCGGCCAGGTGGGCATGGTCATGCGCCGCGTGCTCGACGAGCGCGACTTCCCGATCAAGGACCTGCGTTTCCTCGCCTCGGCACGTTCCGCGGGCCAGACGCTCAACTGGCGCGGCCATGACATCACGGTGGAAGACGTGGCCACGGCCGACCTGAGCGGCATCGACATCGCGATCTTTTCCGCGGGCGGCGGCACCTCGAAGCAGTGGGCGCCCAAGTTCGCCGAAGCCGGCGCCATCGTGATCGACAACTCCTCGCAGTGGCGTCTGCATGACGACGTGCCGCTCGTGGTGGCCGAAGTGAACCCGGACGACCTCGACGAGATCCCTGCCGGCATCGTGGCCAACCCGAACTGCACGACGATGGCGATCATGCCGGTATTGAAGCCGCTCGCCGACGCCTTCGGCCTCAAGCGCCTCATCGTCAGCTCGTACCAGGCGGTTTCCGGTGCGGGCCGCGCCGGCGTGGAGCAGCTCATGAACGAAGCGAAGGCCGCGGTCGAACAGGGCGCCGACAAGCTCGTGTTCGGCGGCGACGCGATCGACTTCCCGGAGCCGACGAAGGTCGCGCGCACAATCGCGTTCAACGAGGTGCCGATGATCGGCGACATCGTCGACGACGGCTCCGAAGAGACCGACGAAGAGCAGAAGCTGCGCAACGAAAGCCGCAAGATCCTGCACCTGCCCGACCTCAAGGCCTCGTGCACGTGCGTGCGTGTGGGTGTGTTCACCTCGCACGGCATGAGCGTGAACGCCGAATTCGAGCAGGACGTGACGCCGGATCAGGCGCGCGAAGTGCTCGGTGAGGCGCCGGCTGTGGAGCTCGTGGACATTCCGACCGCGCAGCTCGCCGCAGGCAAGACGCCGAGCTTCGTGGGCCGCATCCGCCAGGACCAGGCCGTCGACGGCAACAAGGGCCTCGCGTTCTTTGTGACGAACGACAACCTGCGCAAGGGCGCCGCGCTCAACGCGGTCGAGCTCGCCGAGGTCGTGGCGCAGAAGCATTTCGCCGACCAGCTGTGACTTCCACGGCCTGAGTAGGCCGGATAGCCCCTGCACAAGGCGCACGCCATCGTGGCGTGCGCCTTGTGCTATGTGTCCTGGTGTTTGCGTGGTGCGTTCCCGCCATATGCACCAACGCTGCATGCTAAGGAGTCTGGTTCCGTGGCGCGTTGGTGCGATGCGCACCGACGCACATCGCTAGGTGACTGGTTTGCGTCGTGCGTTGGTGTAGGGGCGGCGGCTATGCTGGGAACCATGTCATTGGCATCGATTGAAGCGACCAAACAACTGGACCGCATTGTGGCACTCGGCTACCCCGACGTAGCGGACATGAGCTCGGATTCGTTCCGCGCGCTCGCCCGCCCGCTCATCAGCGCGCTCGAAGACAGCGACCTCGGCACGGACATCCTCTTGGTTCCCACGCGCGAGCTCGTCACGCCCGAATCGCTGATCGCCCGCACGAGCATCAACCGCATGGCCGGCTTCACCACGATGCCGCCGCGCGACATCGCGAGCTTCCTGCCGACCGACGGCTTCGAACCGCCGGAGGGCCCGTTCTACCTGGTCGTCGACCCGCACACGGGCACATGCTATGTGAACCGCGAGCCCGACGTGGCGCGCAAGCTCATCGAATCCGACGAGCGCATCCCGCTCACACTCGAAGAGGGGCTCGCCGTGGCCACGCAACACCCTGAATGGCTGCTCGAGAAGAACGGCTTCAATCTGCTTGGCTCGCGCAGCGCCGACGGGCGTGTGCCGAGCATCTGGATGAGCCAGAACGCGCCGCGCCTCGGCTCCGTGTGGCCGAATTCGCGGCACACGTGGCTCGGCAACGCGTACTGCGTGGCGCGCCGCGGTGTCAATCTGATCGGCTGACTGGGCGCCGCGCCGGCTTATACACGATAGTTGTAAATAAGATGCGGGGAAATGCCAGTATTCGGACGTTTCGCCGCCGGTTCTTCGCTACGCTGTATAACGTAGCGGTTGTGCGTGCTCGCGCGCACTCGCTATATGAACTATCATATTGATTATTTATATAGGGAACAACTATATCTACAATAACAGTAAAAAGGAGGAGTGATGGGTCAGGATCAATCGACTGTGTTTGATCTCGCCGCAGTGGCTGCGGCATCCAACGGAGGGAACAACGACCCGCTGCTGCCTCCGGCGCGTTTTATCGGTGCCCCGCAGAAGCCGAGCGATATGCCCTACACGAAGTACGTGGCATACGACAAGCAGGTGCCGTTCGACTACCCGGAGCGCACGTGGCCGGGCAAGCGACTGCAGCGCGCACCGCGCTGGTGCTCCGTCGATCTTCGCGACGGCAACCAGGCGCTGGTCAATCCGATGGATTCCGAGCGCAAGCTGCGCTTCTGGACCATGCTCGTGGAAATGGGCTTCAAAGAGATCGAAGTCGGCTTCCCGAGCGCCTCGGAAACCGATTATGACTTCATCCGCATGCTCATCGAGCGTGAACTGATCCCCGACGACGTGACGATCGTGGTGCTCACACAGGCCCGCGAACATCTGATCCGCAAGACCTACGAGTGCCTCAAGGGCTGCAAGCGCGCAATCGTGCACTTCTACAACTCGGTTTCGGTGCTGCAGCGCGAAGTGGTGTTCCGCAAGGACCGCGACGGCATCAAGAAGCTCGCGACCGACGCCGCGGCGCTGTGCAAGGAACTTGAGGGCGACGCCGAGGGCATCGACCTGTATTACGAGTATTCGCCCGAATCATTCACCGGCACCGAGCCGGAGTATGCGGTCGAGGTGTGCAATGCGGTGATCGACGTGATCAAGCCGACGCCGGAGCACCCGATGATCATCAACCTGCCCGCCACGGTGGAGATGACCACGCCGAACGTGTTCGCCGACCAGGTGGAGTACGTCTCCAACAACCTCGACCGTCGCGACGCCGTGGTGCTTTCGCTCCACCCGCACAACGACGAAGGCATGGGCGTGGCCGCGGCCGAACTAGGCATCCTCGCCGGCGCCGACCGCATCGAAGGCTGCCTGCTCGGCAACGGCGAGCGCACCGGCAATGTGGACCTCGTGACAATCGGACTCAACCTGCTCACGCAGGGCATCGACCCGCAGCTCGACCTGTCCGACATGCCCACGATCCGCCGCACGGTGGAATACTGCAACCAGATCAAGATCTCGGAGCGCCACCCGTACGCGGGCAACTTCGTGTTCACCGCGTTCTCCGGCTCGCATCAGGACGCCATCAAGAAGGGCCTCGAAGCCCGCGAGGTGGCCGCGGAAATGGCCGGCAGCGAAGTCGAGAACTTCGTGTGGCTCGTGCCGTACCTGCCGATCGACCCGAAGGACATCGGCCGGTCGTACGAGGCAATCATCCGCGTGAACTCGCAGTCGGGCAAGGGCGGCATGGCGTACCTGCTCAAGGCGAACCACAACCTCGACCTGCCGAAGAAACTGCAGGTGGAGTTCGAGCGCGTGGTGCAGCAGCACGCCGACGAGACGAAGAAGGAAGTCAAGGACGAAGACATCTGGCGTCTGTTCAAGGACGAGTACCTGCCGGTCGAAGACGGCGGCGCCGTGGCGAGCGGTGACGTGCTGAGCGACAGCGGCGACGCCTCGCTCGAACAGTGGGGCCGCCTCAAGCTGCTCAAGGTCAGTGTGTCGTCCGGCGAAGACGGCTCCGACACCGTGCTGCACGCCACCGTGCTCGACCGCGGCATCAACGTCGGTCACGAGCCCGAGGTGACGCGCGAGATCACGGGCACCGGCAACGGCCCGATCGCCGCGTTCCTCAACGCGCTGAAGTCCTTCGGTGTGGAGGCCTCGGTGCTCGATTACGCCGAGCACACAATGTCCGTTGGCACCGACGCGCTCGCCGCCTCGTACGTGGAATGCGAAGTCGGCATGGAAGACGAGGAGAAGCGCACCGTCTGGGGCGTCGGCATCGATTCGTCGATCATCACGAGCTCGCTCAAGGCGATCATCTCCGCGATCAACCGTTCCGGTCGCTGACCTCCACGGTCCCATGCGCGACGGCGCCCGTGTGGTTCTTGTCTGGCCACACGGACGCCCTCTTTTACTTCCAGGACGGGGCTAGCCGCGGCGTACACCCCAGACCGCCTGGTTGCATCCAACGCCTGTCAGCAGGATGCGGGCTGGAGCGGCGTCGTGAGGCTGTGCGCCGGCCCTCATGTGGTAAGGCATGCCGTTCAGATGCATGACAATATCCGAAGCCGCATGGGCGCTGCCGATGACCGGCCCCGCATCGTCTTCGGGCAATCCTGGCCGTGCGCGGGCGGCGAAACGCCACAATCCACATGTCGGTGCGCCATCGGTCATGCGCGGGGCCGTCAGTCCATTTGTGTCACTGAATGCCACGGCTTCACCGCAAATGATTCGCCCATCCGCCTGCAACGTGATTGACTGAGGGATCCCGACGCCTTCCCGACGGCCGGTGTCATCGGTGTCGCCTGTGAAGCATGTCGTCGGATCGTGGATGATGATGTCGTAATCACCGGGAATGTCCGCCATATCAACCGGCTGCATCGGCTCTCCCCGGTACAGCGCCGGGGAGACTGCGAGCCAGCCGTTGTCGGTCATCACCAGTTCCCTCACGCGCATATCGAAATCCTCGTCGTCGTCAGGATGGAAACGGTCGGCGAATCTTGTGTGGTAGACGAGGAACATCCTCCCGTCATTGCGCTGCAGTACGGAGTTATGCCCTTGTGACACCTCTATGGCGTCGGAACCGTCGTGCCAATGCACGCTTGACAGCATACGCACCCCGGTGCGTCCGGTTTCGTTGTGCGGTGTCTCACCGAGCGCAATCGCCGGGTTTCCATGCATGTCGACAAAGGGGCCGAGCGGGGAACGTGCGCGGAACTCGCGGACCTGGTAGCCGCCGGTGCGTCCGAGCCAACCGTAGGAGAGCATGAGGAACCACCAGCCATCGCGTTGCACCAGATAAGCCCCTTCGCCGCTGTTCCAGTATCCGCCGGCAATCTTCACACCGTAATACGGGTCGCTCACACTCGCGTTGCCTGTCGTGTCGCGTATGAGCGGATAGCGTATGCTGCGGTCGCGCAGTCCTGTCGCCGGGTCAAGGCGGAGCATCCAGATGCCCGCGAACCATGAACCGAACGCGAGCCACATCGTGCCGTCCTCGCACAGCACCGGCGCGGCGTCTATGGCGTTGATGCGCGTGTCTTTACGCGACATATAGCGCGCCATGTCAAGTATGCGCGCCGCATCCATGGGTGAGGATGTGGCGGCGGCCTCACGCAGCACATCATTGGCATCGGTGCGGGCGATGTCCTGCCTGGTGAAGCCGGAGTAGACGACGGGCCCCACATAGGTCCAGTCGCCGGTGAGTTCCTCCGCCACGAGCAGGACGATGACCGAACGCAGGTCGTCACCGTTGAGTGACAGGTACATGCACCATCGATGCATCGTCGGATTCCATATGACGTCTGGCGCCCATGTGTTGCCGCGAAGATCGGGATTCGTGGGACTTGCGGGCCATTGTTCCCAGATCGCGCCGAGCTCAGCCTCGGGATTGCGGGTGAGGTTGTTCGTCAGGGGGCTCCAATGCACAAGATCGTCGCTATGGGCGAACATGCGGTGTGTGCCGAAGACGGCATATGAGCCGTCGTGGTCCTGTACGATCGCCGGATCGTGGATGTGCGGAGCGGTGTTGTTGATGAGGGAGGCATGGTTGTTATGCAGGGGCATGGTTATCTCCTTGTGCGGTACCGGGGTATGGATGGTCGGATGGTCCGTGGTGTGCGTGCATGTCAACGGTGCAGACCCCAGACGCATTGGTTGCCTCCGATCGCGCTGAACGTCATATCGGGGGAGCCTGCCTTGTCGCGAGGCAGGCGGTCGAACGCGCCTTGGTAGGTGACGCCGTCAATCGACATCGTCAGGAGGTTGGTGCCGGCGGTGGCCTTCCATGTGCCTTGCCGGGCGCCGGTGATGGTGCCATCTTCATGGAGTGTGATGCGTACGGGGCGGTTGACCCCGCGGTATTTGGTGCTCGTGGGGTCGGTGGCTTTCTTGGGGCCCTTGAACGCGGCATGCGGGTCGTGGGTGACGAGTTCGTAGTCGCCGGTGACGGCATCCGTGGCATACCCCTTCATGTCGGCTTTCACGCCGGTGTATTCGTACGGCGCGGCGACAAGCCAGCCGTCGGCGGTGGGGAGCATCTGCCGCACACGCACTTCATGGCGCTCCCCACTACCCGAGAATCGTGTGTGGTAGACGAGGAACACGGTGCCATCGTCGTCGATGAGCACGGAGTTGTGCCCTTGGGCGACTTCGATGTTCCCGTTGTCGTTGCCGCTCCACTGGACCGAGCCCATGAGGCGCACGCCGGTGTCACCCTGCCAGTTGTTGCCTTCCGCGCGTGTCGTGATGGCCGCATGGCCGGCCTCGTCGACATACGGGCCGGTGATCTTCTTCGACCGGAACATGCGGATCTGGTAGCCGCCTTTCTGCTGGAGATGGCCATAGGAGACGAACAGGTACCACCAGCCGCCCGTATGGATCAGATAGGGGCCTTCTCCGGAGTTGCCGTGTCCGCCGGCGATCTTCACGCCGTAGTAGGCGTCGGAGGCATCATGCTTTGTGAAGTAGTCCGCTGTGTAGTCGCGCAGTCCTGTGGCCGGGTCGAGCCGCAGCATCCAGATCCCGCCGAACCACGAGCCGTAGGTCATCCACATCCCACCGTCTTCGTCGAAGGTCACGCATGGGTCGATCGCATTGATGCCCGTGTCGTTCGGTGACTGGTAGCGGGTGAGGTCGGCGTCCGCTCCCAGGACGCGTGGTATGTCGGTGCGTGAGGCGTTGCCGCGCGAGAACCCCGAGTACACGACGGGCCCCACATAGCTCCAGTCGCCGGCGATGTCATCCGCAGTGAGCAGCACGATCGCCGAACGGCGGTTGTCGCCGTTGATCGACATGTACATGCACCATTTGCGCATCGCCGGATTCCACAGCACGTCGGGCGCCCACATGTTCCCCTTGATGTCGGGGTTCGTCGACTGGCTCGACCAGTCGTTCCAGATGTCCGCGAAGATTGAAGCGTAGTCGTCGGTGAGGTTGTTGGTCAGCGGTTTCCAGTCGACAAGGTCGTCGCT
Source organism: Bifidobacterium pseudolongum subsp. pseudolongum DSM 20099 (assembly GCF_000771225.1). Classification (GTDB taxonomy): domain Bacteria; phylum Actinomycetota; class Actinomycetes; order Actinomycetales; family Bifidobacteriaceae; genus Bifidobacterium; species Bifidobacterium pseudolongum. Next base: position 27,618 of record NZ_JDTZ01000005.1, on the reverse strand, counting down.
TTGCAGGAATGCGAGGTGCGAACCGAAGATGTAGTACCGTCCGTCCGCTTTCACGATGGATGGGTCATGGGATTCCCCGCGTGCGATTGTCTGGGTCGGGGTGGTCTCCGGACGCGGTTTGGTGGTGTCGGTACAGCCGGCGGCAAGCGGGCAGAGCAGCATGATGATGGCGATGATTGCGGCGATTGTGCGTTTTGGTTGGGTCGGCAACGTCATATCAGGTCCTTGGGTAGGGTGGGCAATGCAGGCGGCTGTTGGCGCCGCGCAAGTTGTACAACGATGTACACACTGCTATGATACATCGATGTAAACCCTTATGCAGAAAGGTGGCCCAATGGCGAGTCCATGTTTCCCGTTGCTGTGCTATATGCGCACGCCCACGTCCAATGAAGAGGCGAACAACGCCGATGTCGCGCTGAGCATGCACCTGGCGTTGCGCTCGCCGGTCAGCGGGGATTGGGAGCCGCTGAACGGGAACTACGGCATTTTCTTCGCGTCCGGAACACCGTCTCGCGAGGCGGTGGACGCCGGCGCTGCGCGTGCATGCACGGCGGCCCAAGGCGCCGTTTCGCAGATGCGTGCGGCGGGTTATGAAGGCGATTTGCCTTCGCGCAGCCCCTCGGGCGCCCTTCCGTATGCCGCTGTGATGCCCGACGTCGATATCGTGTTGGCGTCCTTGCGCGACCCATACCTGTTCCGGCTGGCTGACGGCCGTTTCGGCGTCGTCGCCACGCGCACGGCGCGCGGGGGCGCGCCCGATGGTTCAGAACGCAACGCGATGCTGTTCGCAACAAGCGATGACCTGCTGTCCTTTGAGCGCTTCGGTCTGCTGCACCTGGCCGTCGACAGCGGTGTGCGCAATCCGTCCGTCGTGTTCGACCCTACTGCTGCGCGGTATGTTGTGCGGTGGCATGACGATGCGGGCTTGCCGCGCCATGCGTTCTGCGATGACATCGAGGCCGTCGCGCGCACCCATGCCGTTCTCGGGCCGGCCGGTGAAGGCGCCGGCCCGGGGCCGGCACCGACCTTTGTTGATGCCGCCGCCACGGGCATCCCACAGGCGTGCGGCGGCAATGTCGTGAGCGTCGACGCCGAAGAGGCGGCACGGCTGATGGGTCGTTTCGGGCGCATCGCCAATGTCGGCGTCGACCCCATCACCGTGTCCGTTCCCGCGTCTGTCGGTGGAGGGGCTGTGGATCTGGAGCGGACCCCGGTCACGCTGCGGTACAGCGATGGTTCGACCGCCACCCGCCGCGTCGATTGGGACGCGGCCGCGCTTGGCGATATGCGCCGCGCATTGGATGACGGTGCCCTTGGCCCGGGCGCGCGCGTCGAGGTGCATGGCTCCGTGCGCGCGCCGAGATACCCGGTCCCCTTCGCGGTGGAACGAGCCGATCCGTCAGTGTTCGCGTGGAGCTTCAACGGCGAGCCGATGTTCATGTTCATCGCGACCGAAGATGCCGACGGCAACTGCATCGACCCCCGCGGTGGCGCCACGCATATGCCGCTGCGCGTGGCCGGCTCGATCGCGGAGCTCGCCGATGCCGCAGGTGGACGGGCGCGCGAGATCGACCTGCTGGCGCGCGGCGACCTCAACTCCGAAGGGCGCGCAATGACCGGCTGCTTCTGGGCTCCTGAGCTGCATGTGATCGATGGCCGCCTGTCCATTCTGTTCATGCCGTGCTTCGATGGCGTGGAGGGGGACAGGCTGGGCCTCGCCGACATGTGGACAGGGCGGTGCCATATCATGCAGTTGCGCAAAGGGCCCGATGGCCGCGACCTCGATCCCCGTGTCAAGGGCAATTGGACTGTACCGGAGCCGATCCTCGGGCCTGACGGGGGCATCCTCAACCCGGTGCAGCTCATTTCGCTCGACATGACCGTGCTTGAGGATTCCGGGCGCTGGTACTACTTGTGGCAACAGGTGGGCTCGGTGTGGATAGCCCCGTTCGATCCGCGGCGCCCCGCGCGTCTCACCGGCCAGCCGGCGCAGCTCATTGTGCCCGAGTTTGCCTGGGACAACCTCATCGCCGAGGGGCCCAATGCAATCGTGCATGACGGCGTGATCTACCTCATCTACTCCGGTTCGAGCGTCGGCATCGACTATGCGACGGGCTTGGCGACCGCACCGGCCGGTGTGGGCGCGGATCTGCTCGATCCGGCGGTGTGGACGAAGCTTGACTACCCATTGCAGAAGTCGGGTGTGTACAACGGCGCATGGCAGCTCGGCACCGGCCACGGCATGTGGTCCCATGACGAGGACGGTAACCTCATCTATGTCTTCCATGCCGCCGAATATGAGGATGGCGCATATGGCGGCCGTGATGCGCAGGTGCGTCGTGTGCACTGGGCGGCCGATGGCATGCCGGTGCTCGACATGCAGGCCGACGAGGAACTCGATCCCGCATACCGTGAGGTCACGATGACCATAGTCGTGGACTGACGGCAGGTCTTGCGCCGTCGGAGGTAGTATCGTCGAAGGCAGATGGATCGCGGCCCTGGTCGCCGTGACGAGGATATGGAACGGAGGCGCAGCGATGGCCGGACGGACGCATTCGAAACGCGAGCATACGGTGACCATGCGCGATGTAGCCAATGCGGCGGGGGTGTCGATCAAGACGGTCTCGAACGTCGTCAACGACTACGAGTTCGTCACGGAGGCCACGCGCGCCAAAGTGCGTGAGGCGATCGACCGCCTTGGGTATTCGGTGAATGTCTCCGCGCGCACGCTGCGCACGGGGCACACGAATATCATCGCATTGGCGGTTCCCGATCTGCAGATGCCGTATTTCGCCCAGCTGTCCTCGCTTGTCATCGCCGAAGCCAAGCAGCAGGGGTTGCGCGTGCTCATCGAGCCGACGCTGTATTCGCGTGACGAGGAGCTCAACGTGTTGCATGGCGCGCAGTCCACGATGGTCGATGGGCTCATCTTCAGCCCGCTCGAACTGGGGCAGGAGGATGTCGACGAGCTGCAGGTGGACTACCCGCTTGTGCTGCTCGGCGAGCGCATCTTCACTTCCCGCGCGGACCACATCGCCACCGAGAACGTCGAGGGCGCCAAACGGGCCACGTCGTATCTGCTGGAGACCGGGTGCCGGCGCATCGCCGTCGTTGGCGCGCACCCCGGGGAGCGGGTGGGTTCGGCCGCGCTGCGATTCCAAGGCTATTGCGAGGCGCTGCACGAAGCTGGGATCGAGTATGACGAACGCCTTGTGGTTCCGTCGCGCATGTGGCACCGCGTGGATGGCGAGACCGCGATGAACATGTTGTTCGATTCGGGCATTGTGCCCGATGGCGTCGTCGCGCTCAACGACATGCTCGCCTCCGGCGTCATGCATGCCATCCAGATGCGCGGGTACGGGATCCCGGATGATGTGGCCGTTGTCGGTTTCGACAATTCCGATGATTCCAAGTACCTCTCGCCCGCGCTCACATCGATCTCGCCCGGATTGCCCGAGGTGGCCCGCCTTGCCGTGCGCGTGCTCAAGGACCGCATCGATGGCCTCGATCCGGCCTCCCATGCCCTCGAGGGGCTCGCCGAGGAGACGGATCCGGCCACTGGCAAGGTGTTCCATAAGGTGCCGTCCTCGCTCGTCGTGCGTGAATCCACCCGCCCTCCCATTTTCTGACGGCTATGGCGTAGACGCTCCCGCCGGGCCAATGCCCATCCCGTATGGACGGCGACATGCCGAACAATTGTACAACGTTGTATAACCTGCTATATTCAACGATGTAAACATTGGCGTTTGTGAGAAAGAGTGGTCATATGCGCACCTACCTGAATCCAATCGTGCTGCAGCGTGCCGACCCGTGGGTCATCAAACATGGCGATGGGTATTACTTCACCGGCTCGGACCCACGGTATGACGGCATCGCACTGCGGTATGCTGCCGATCTTGACGGCCTGCAGTCCGCGCCCGAGAAGACGGTCTGGCGTAGGCATGAGTCCGGCCCCGCCAGCAAATACATCTGGGCCCCGGAATTGCACCGCATCGGGGACGCGTGGTATATCTACTTCGCCGCCGCCGAAACCGATTTCGAGGATTCCGGACTGCCCACGCACCGCATGTTCGTGCTTGAAAACGTCGACGAAGACCCGATGAGCGACCATTGGGTCGAAAAAGGGCAGATCGTCACACCAATCGATTCGTTTGCGCTTGATGCCACGACATTCGTCCACCGCGGCACGCAATACCTTGTCTGGGCGCAGAAGGACCCGGCGATCGAAGGCAACTCGAACCTCTACATCGCTCCGATGTCCGATCCGTGGACGCTTGGCGGTGAGCCGGTCATGCTCTCCAAGCCGGAATACGATTGGGAATGCATTGACTTCCTCGTCAACGAAGGCCCCGCCGTGCTTGAGCATGATGGGCGCATCTACATCACCTATTCCGCCTCCGGCACCGGCCCCGCCTATGCGATGGGCATGCTTGCCGCAGATACGGACGTGGACCTGCTGGACCCCGCTTCCTGGACAAAGAGCGCGCAGCCGGTGTTCCGCACATGCGAGGCCAACGGCCAGTATGGGCCGGGCCATAATTCCTTCACCAAGACAAAGGACGGCGCGCAGGACATCATGGTCTACCATGCGCGCAACTACACGGATATCGACGGCGACCCCCTCTTCGACCCCAATCGCCATGCGCGCGCGCAAATCGTGCGTTGGACCGCGGATGGCCCCGATTTCGGCGTGCCCGAGCCGGATACGCTGTGGACGCCGAAATCGGTGGATGTGCTTCCCCCCGATGGCGGTGCACTCGCGGGCACAGCTCCTGTCTCCTCGAGGAAGATGGCTTGAGCGCGGTGTCCTGATCCTCCTGTCTTCCTTTCCTTGCGGCGGCGTCCGGGGCTTCGGCTTCCGGACGCCGTTTCGTTCGTTCCGGCGCCCCGATTGTCGCATAATGTCTGCGACACGCGGGAAAGTGGCGTAATCTCGGGGATGATGGCCGATTTGGGAGTATTGTTTTGTACAACGTTGAAAACGGCGCTATACTTCAAGTACAACGTTGCAAAAAGCAATGGAGCTAGCGAGGGCGTTCCGCCGTCGCTGCGTCAACGTTCCCGGTTCCTTGTCGAATTGGGAAAGAAACGGAGCAATCAATGAAGATGAACAAGACCATCGCCGCGGCGCTTGCCATAGTCACGGCCTCCACACTTGGGCTCTCCGGATGCGGCTCAGCAGGCGGCGACGTCAAGAAGACCGCTGACGGCAAAGTGCAGATCACGATGTGGCATGGTTTTTCCGAAGCCGATGGCAAGACACTCGAAGGCATTGTGGATTCCTTCAACAAATCGCAGGACAAATACCAGATCGATGCCCAGCTGCAGCCGTGGACCACAATCGGCGAGACCATGGTCACCAAGGTCACTTCCGGTGATGGCCCCGATTTCGTGACGACAGGAGCGGACAACGGCCAGGGATGGTCTATCGACGGCACCTTCCAGTGCGTCTCCGACTTCTACGACGACCCCGCCTATGAGACCAAGAACTACATCCCCAACGTCGTGGACCAGATCACCTTCGACATCGACGGATCCCAGGAGAAATGCGCCGTGCCGATGGGCTATGCACCCACCGCCGTATGGTACAACACCGACATGTGGAAGGCCGCGGGCCTCACGGAGGCCGATTATCCGAAAACGTGGGACCAGCTGCTCGAAGTCGCCAAAAAACTCACCAAGGGCAAGCAGCAGTATGGGATCGCCCTGCCGGACGTGACGATGGCACCGTTCCTCAAGGGCAACGGCTCAGGCCTGTACACCATGGAAGGCAAAGTCTCCGTGAATACCCCCGAGAACAAGGCATTCCTCCAGCAGATACGCGAATTCTACAAGGGCGGCTATTCGCTGTCGGGCATGGACGAGACCGCGGCACGTGAATCCTTCGAATCCGGCCAGTCGGCCATGGTCATCGTCGGCCCTTGGGAGGACCAGGCGGCCACGGACAAGGGCATTCCGCATGATGTCTTCCAAGTCCCAAACGGCAATGGCACCTACGTCTTCCCGAACGGTTCGAAGGGCTCCAACACCGGTTCGACCGGCCTGTATTGGTGGGTCACCTCGCAGGTGAAGGACGACGACGTCAAGAAGGGCATCTATGAGTTCTACAAGTGGTACAACAACCACGACAACCAGATCATCTGGTCGCTCGGCTCCGCCTACCCGCCGAACAACACGACCGTGACCGAAGAGGATCTGTCCGAGCGACCGCTCATCGCGAAGATCTCCCAGTACACCGACAACTCCTTCATCCCCATCGCAGGACTCAAGGGAGGCTTCGGCGATGTGCTCGCCACCGTCGACACGCTCACCAGCAATGCAGCCCGCACGGATGACGACATCCAAGGCCTGCTTGACGAAGCCGAACAGAAGATCTCCGGCTACCTCGAGGAATACGCCGAGGACTGAGCCTCCCAAGGCGAACAGTCCACATGCTCCGGACGGGACCGTGCCCGTACATGGTCCCGCCCGGGCAGCACCCAATTCTGATCGGAGGAAAGGAAAAGCCATGACCCAGGCATCAACGGTTACCGGCAGTGCGAGAATCGCCGAAGAGAACCGGAAGTCCATTGCACGGCGCAATCTACGCACCGGTTTGCTGTTCACTGCACCCGCACTCATCGTGCTCGCGGTCTTCGTGTTCTATCCCGCCATCGAGACCTTCATCGTCTCGCTGACGAACAATCGCATCAACCGCGCGGGAAAGTTCATTGGATTCGAAAACTACGTCAAGCTGTTCCATAGCGCCGATTTCTGGACCGATGTGAGGAACACGCTGTTCTACGCGGTGCTGTACGCGCCGCTCGTCGTCATCGTCGCGCTCGCGTTCGCGCTGCTGCTCAACCGCAAGGACCTGAAGTTCGTCGGATTCTTCCGCACATGCATGTTCCTGCCGTTCGTCATCTCGCTGACGGTCGCGGCGATCGCCTGGAACTTCATTCTCTCCCCATCGCTCGGCCTCGTGCCGTATTGGGCGTCGCAACTGTTCGGCATCGAACACCTCAATCTGCTGGGCACGCGCTCTACGGCCATGGCGACGATCGTCTTCATCACGGTCTGGAAGAATTTCGGCTACTTCATGGTCATCTTCCTCGCCGGCCTGCAAGGCATCTCCGCCGAACTGTATGAGGCGGCGAGCCTCGACGGCGCGAACTCATGGCAGAAGTTCTGGCATATCACCATCCCGGCTTTGCGGCCGACCTTCAACTACATCGTCATCTTCGGTCTGATCGGCGCGTTCCAGGTCTTCGACCAGGTGTTCATCCTCACCTCCGGCGGACCCGACCGTGCCACCGAGACCATCGTCTACCGCATCTACACCGAGGCCTTCGGCAACGGAAAGCTCGGCTATGCCTCGGCGCTGTCATATGTGCTGCTCATCATGACGCTGATCGTCGGCCTCATCCAGCTGTACACCAACGCCAAGCACGAGAAGGAGGAACTCGCATGACCACCGCAACCCTCGTCGCGCACCGCGCATCCGAAGAATACGACGAGAATGAGCGACTGCGCCGCAGGGCGACAGCCCGTCGCCGTTGGGGACTTGGCTTCAGTTACCTGGCCCTGATCCTCGTGACGATCCTCATGGTCTTCCCCCTGCTCGTCATCCTGCTGGTCTCGTTCACGCCGAACGCGGTGACGCAGACATGGCCTCCGAAGTTCATCCCATCCGCGTTCACCCTCGAGAACTACCAGTCGCTGTTCCAACGCTTGCCAGTCGGCCGGGAGATGCTCAACACCATTGTCTTCGCCGGCTGTGTGACCATTTTCTCGGTATTCTTTGATGCGCTCGCCGCCTACGGGTTGTCGCGCGTCGACTTCAAAGGGCGCGGCATCCTCCTGGGCGTGCTCATCGCGACGATGATGATCCCCGCAATGGCCTTGCTGATTCCAATCTACAAGCTGCTCGCCAACATGGGGCTCGTCAACAGCTACCTCGGCATCATCATTCCGAGACTGGCGGATGTGGGTGGCATTTTCCTGCTGAGGCAGTTCTTCATCTCGATCCCGAAGGACCTCGACAACGCAGCCCGCATCGACGGCGCAGGTGAGTTCCGCATCTTCCTGCAGATCATCCTGCCGAATTCAGTGCCCGCCATCCTCACCGTCGGCATGTTCAATTTCATGGGCAATTGGAATGACCTGCTGTGGCCGCTCATCATGACGTCCAAGCCGGAGACGCGCACCATCACCGCAGGATTGGCCATGCTCACAGGGCACGGGTCATCCGTGACCCCGTATGGCGTCGTGATGGCCGGTGCATTGATCTCAGCATTGCCGTTGATCATCGTGTTCTTCTTCGTGCAGAAGCGGTTCGTTGAGGGCATTGCCATGACCGGCATGAAGTGAGCGCATCCGCGTATCCATATTCTTACCTTCTCCTTTCCTCTCCGCCCGTCGGGCCGCCAACCGCGCAGTCGTGGTCGGCGGCCCGACGGGTATTAACCCGACCATGTTGATCAGAAAGGCCGCTGCCATGAGTGTCGCATCGTCCGCGGAGGGCCTTGAGCCCGTCGCCGCGCCCGCACCTGCTTTGGACGCATTCGATCCTTCGGCCGTGCGCATCCATTCCGGGCGGTATGAAGCCGCCCAGTCCGCCGCGGGATCATATCTGCTGTCGTTGGATATCGATCGTCTGCTCGCCCCGATGCGCCGCGAGGCCGGTCTGCCTATGGCTGACCATACAGGCGCCCCGACGGAGCCGTATCCGAACTGGGAATCGACCGGACTCGACGGCCATATGGCGGGGCATGCGCTCAGCGCGTATGTCGCCTTCGCGCAAACCACCGACCTGCCTGAATTCGCACGCCGCGCCGCTTCGCTTGTCAGGGGGATGCGCGAATGCCAAGAACACATGCAGGGGCTCATGAGAGGATTCATCGGGGGTGTTCCGGGTGCCGTGGAGGTGTTCCAACGCATCGGGCGGGGTGAGGTGCAGTCACAGGCATTCTCGCTCAACGGGGCATGGGTGCCCCTCTACAATGTGCATAAGACCTTCGCCGGCCTGCTCGACGCATGGTCGGGGCTCTCGTCAATCGATCCGCCGACCGCCTCCATGGCCAGGGCATGCGTGGTTGATCTGGCGAACTGGTGGTGCCGTTTGACGGCCACAATCGACGATGCGTTGTTCGCGCGCATACTGGTGAGCGAATTCGGGGGGCTGTGCGAATCGTTCGCTGAACTGTACGCCCGTACCGGCAACGAGCGCTATCTCGATATGGCGCACCGCCTCACGGATTCGAGTGTGTTCGACCCACTGTCCCATGGCGTCGATGCCCTCACTGGTCAACACGCCAATACGCAGATACCCAAGGTGCTCGGTTGGCAGCGAATCGGCGCGCTCACCCATGAGAGGCGGTATGCGGATGCGGTGGAGACCTTCTGGAGGTCGGTGGCGCTTGGTCGATCCGTGAGCATCGGCGCGCATTCGGTGGCAGAGCATTTCCATGACAGCGCCGATTTCGGTCCCATGGTCACTTCGGAGCAGGGGCCGGAGACCTGCAATTCATACAATATGGCCAAACTCACCGCACGGATGTGGCTGCAGGATCCACGCCGCGAATACCTTGATTTCTACGAGCGGATCATGTGCAATCACATCTTGTCCACGGTGAGCGTCGATGAGCCGGGTTTCGTGTATTTCACGCCGATGAGGCCCCGGCATTACCGTGTCTATTCCTCGGTGCGGGAATGCTTCTGGTGCTGCGTTGGGTCGGGGCTCGAGAACCATGCGCGTTATGGGCGTCTTATCTACGCCAAGCAGGGTGGCGGCCCGCTCGATTCGCGCCGTCTGCTCATCAATCTGTTCATCGGCTCTTCGTTGCAGTGGCGTGAACGTGGATTGCACATCAAACAACGCGTTCACCATGCCGCCGATGGCTCCTTGCTCGTCACCATCGCCTTGCGTGAGACGCGGGGCTTCCGCCATGAACTACGCCTTGGCGTACGGGAACCACAATGGGCTTTCGGCTGGAGCGTCGAGGATGTGCAGGGAGGCACGATTGCCGTGGATGCAGATGACGATGTGCCCGAAGGGTTCCGTCCGTTGCGGGCGACTTGGACGGGCGGCATGGAGTTCACGGTGCGCCTCACCGAGAACATAGCGGTTGAGCGTTTGCCTGATGGTTCCGATTGGGCAAGCATCATTGTCGGGAACACGGTCATGGCGTTACGTGATGGTCATGGCGGCCGAGACGGTGAAAACGCTGACTCCAGCCGGATGGGGCATATCGCCCAAGGCGAGAAACTGCCTCTTGCGGATCTGCCGGTCCTGTGTGGCAACCGTCCTCCCCGGTTGATCGAAGGCTCGTTGCGCGTTGAGGCGCTGATGCCGGATGGGGCTCTCGCCGAACTCACACTGGAGCCGTTTGCTGCGATGGACCGTACCCGGTATAGCGTGTATCTGCCGATTGCACGGGATGAATCCGATGCGGCGCGGGTGCGGGCCGGACTGATGCGGTTGGATGAGGAGCGCCTTGAGCATGCTGCCGGCATTGTTGACGAAGTGGAATGTGGCAGGCAGCAATCCGAGGTGGGGCACCAGTACCGTGGCCGTGCGGACCGCCTTGGCAGGCAGCGCGATGTGCACTGGCGCTGCGCGCAATTGTGCGGGGTGTTCTCCTATATAATGGCGCTCACTCGGGATCGATGCACGCTGCACGTCGAGATCATGAAGGCCGATTGCGATTGCGACTATGCGGTGTTCATGAACGACATGCCGCTTGAGCGAACCCAGAGATGCACCATGAAGGATTCATCCCGCATCATCGATGTGTACGCCGTGCCGCAGTGCGATCCGCCCGGGCGCCTGCATGAGGCGGGAGATGCGGGAGCCTGTGCGCGCTTCTCGTTGAGCGCCACGGCCACAACCTGCGGGCCACGTGTGACGGCGCTGCGTGTCGTCACCTCATCATGATGGAGCAGTCAGGGCTGGACGAGCTGACTGGCCCTGACTGCTGCTACGGCTTGTTCTCCTGCGTGTTGCCGCCGGATTCACCGCCGCCGCCCGGCGTCTCGGCCGGAGATTCGCTCGGCTGGGGCCCCGGCGTGCTTTGGCTCGGCTTTGGCTCCGGCTCGGGCGTATTGCCGCCGCTCGGCTCGGTGGGTGTCGTCTGTTCGGGCGTCTGCTGCTGCTCCGTCGAAGGCGACGGTGAATTCGACGGCGACGAGCTGCTCTCGCTCGGCGTGGGCTGCATCTGCTGCAGGTTGTTGTAGCTGTTGCCGGACCCGCGCTTGCTGCCGCCCAGACCCCAATCGCCGTCCGGTCCGCCGATCACGCCGTTGTCAATGGCGTCGGGGAACTGTTCGACCGGCATGTCGGCGACCGCCGTCGACATGAATTCGGAGAACAGATGCGACGGATAACCGGTGGACGAGACGCCATAGCCGGCGAACTGCGGCACCACCTGGTTCTCGCCGTTCGGGCCCGGGTTCCAGATGGCCCACACGTTCATCAGCTGCGGTGTATAGCCCACGAACGAAGCCGCGGTCTCGTCGTTCGCCGTGCCCGATTTGCCGGCCACTGGGCGACCGAGCGCGCTCGCCACGCCTGCGGCCGTGCCATACTGCGTGGTGCCGAGCATCGCGTGCTGCACGAGGGCGCAGTCGTTCTCGTCGAACACCTTGGTGGTGTTGAGATTCGGCTGGTACATGTCTTTGTCGCCCTTGAGCACGCGGTCCACGACGTGCAGTGTGTTCTTCGTGCCGTTGTTGGCGATCGTCGAGTGGCCCTGTGCCAGATCCCACACGGTGAGCGAGTTGATGCCCAGGATGTTGTAGAGCGTGTCGGTCTGGATGTCTCCGCTGATGCCGGCGTCATGCGCGATCTGCGCGTAGCGTTCCGGCGTCAGGTGTTCGTTGACGTTCATGAACACCGTGTTCACCGAGTTCGCGGTGGCTTGGTTGAGGTTGATGTTGCCCCAGCTGATGCCGAGCGCGTTCGGTACTTCGGCGAAGGTGCCGGGCGTGGTTTCGAACTCCTCGGGCGAGTTGCCGTTGAACAGCGTCGCGAAGCTCACATCGCTCTGCGCGGCGCCGATGAGGCCGAAGGGCTTCATGGTGGAACCGGGCTGGAACGTGGACTGCGTGGTATTGTTGAGCTGCTGCTTGAGGTAGTCGGAGCCGGCGTACATCGCCTTGACCGAACCGGTCTTCTGGTCGACGGCTATGCCGCCCACCTGCAGTGTTTCCGGCATGCCCTCGGGGCGTTCGTCGCCCACCTCCTGGATGCGGTCCTGCAACGCCTTGTCAATCGTGGTCACCACCTTGTAGCCGCCCGTTTCGAGCTCGTCCTTGGTGAACGCCTTGGCGTTGACCAGTTCCGATTCCACAGTGGAGAGCAGGTATCCGTTCGGGCCAGCGAAATCGTTGCTCAGCGTGTAGTCCTTGACTTGCGGGAACTGGGCTTCGGCCGCCTCGGCGTCGGTGATGTAGCCGTCCTCCTTCATGATGCGGATCACGCGGTCGAAGCGTTTCTTCGCCTGCTCGGGGTTCTCCTGCGGATCCCACGAGCTTGGCGCGGGGATGATGCCGGCGATCATGGCCGCCTCGGACACGGTGAGGTCCTTGGCGTCCTTGCCGAAGTACGCCTGCGCGGCGGCCTGGATGCCGTACGCGCCACGCCCCAGGTAGATCGTGTTCATGTAATTGCACAGCACTTCGTCTTTGTCTTGCGAATTCGCGATCTTCATCGCGAGGATCGCCTCGCGGATCTTGCCCGCGTACGACGTGGTCTCGCCGAGGTAATACCGCTCCGCGTATTGCTGCGTGATCGTCGAGCCGCCTTGGCGTGACCCGGTGGTCAGGTTGTTGTAGAGCGCGCGGGCCATGCCCATGATGTCGATGCCCTTGTTCGTGTGGAACGAACGGTCCTCGGACGATACGATCGCATTGCCCACATACTCGGGCAGCACGGAACAGTCGATGATCTCGCGGTTCTGCGACGAGATCGAGCCGATCGGCGTGGTGCCGTCGCTGTAGTAGATGTTCGTCTTTTCGGCGATCGCCACTTTTTCAGGCTGGGGGATGTCGGTTGTGGCATACAGGTAGATGAACAGGCCGATGCCGGCGAGCAGCAGGCCGCCGATCACGCCGAGCAGGATCTTCCACCACAACCCTTTCTTGTGGTTCCTCGGCTGCTTGTGGCCTTTGGACTGGTTGCGGCTGCCACTGGGCCGTTTGCCGCTCGAACGCGTGGCGCTGCGGCGCGTGGAGGAACCGGCCTGCCTGGTGGAACCTGAGGCGGCGGTGCGCGGCTTGGCGCCATTCTGGCGTGAGCTTGCGGTGCGAGTTTGTGAAGCCATGAGCACCACGGTAATCGTTCCACCTGAAAAAAGGCGGGTTCGCCAATGGAAAATACGCGGCCGTGCACACGACCGCGACCTTTGTGCAGATGCGCGCAATCTGTTGTTTTCCAGCGCTTCCGCTATCGTCGAACCGCCCCGTGATGGCAATTGCGGGGGTGTAAAGGTATGCTTGAAGGTTGTATGAACGCACGCAACTTGGAGGAGTCGTTTCAGATGAGCATTCGCGTGGCTATCGCCGGTGTGGGCAATTGCGCCTCGTCGCTGGTGCAAGGTGTGACCTACTATAAAGACACCAAAGACGAAGACAAGATTCCGGGCCTGATGCACAACAATTTCGGCGGGTACCGTGTCCGAGACATCGAGTTCGTCACGGCATTCGACGTGGACGCCGAAAAGGTGGGCAAGGATCTGTCTGAGGCGATCGGCGCTTCGCAGAACAACACGATCAAATTCGCGGACGTGCCGGAACTGGGCGTCGAAGTGCTGCGCGGACCCACCTACGACGGTCTGGGCGAATACTACCGTGAGATGATCGAGGAGTCCGACGCCGAACCTGTGGACGTGGCCCAGGTGCTGCGCGACAAGAAGGTCGACGTCCTGATCTCGTATCTGCCGGTCGGCTCGGAAGAGGCGGACAAGGCGTATGCGCAGGCCGCGATGGACGCCGGCTGCGCGTTCGTCAACTGCCTGCCCGTGTTCATCGCGTCCGACCCGGAGTGGGCGCAGAAGTTCCGCGATGCCGGCGTGCCGATCGTCGGCGACGACATCAAGTCGCAGGTCGGCGCCACGATCACGCACCGCGTGATGGCCCGCCTGTTCGAGGACCGCGGTGTGCGCCTCGACCGCACCTACCAGCTCAACGTGGGTGGCAACATGGACTTCATGAACATGCTGCAGCGTTCGCGCCTTGAGTCGAAGAAGATCTCGAAGACCCGCGCCGTCACCTCCGTGGTGCCGCACGAGATGGATCCGTACAACGTGCACATCGGGCCGTCCGACTACGTGGCATGGCTCGACGACCGCAAGTTCGCGTTCGTGCGTCTCGAAGGCACCACGTTCGGCGATGTGCCGCTCAATCTTGAATACAAGCTCGAAGTGTGGGATTCCCCGAACTCCGCCGGCATCGTGATCGACGCGCTGCGCGCCGCCAAGATCGCGCTCGACCGCGGCCTGGCCGGCCCGATCCTCGCGCCGTCGTCGTACTTCATGAAGTCCCCGGCCGTGCAGCATGAGGACAATGAGGCACGCCAGCTCGTCGAGGAGTTCATCGCCGGCACGGTCGAAGCGACCGAAGAGCAGCTCAACGCCGACGTCGCCAAGGCGAAGGCCGACGGCAAGGACGTCTGGAAGGCCTGACACAGCCGCCGGTTCCGCTTGGTCCCGGCATGGTGTACACTGATAAAGCCTCCGCGTGGCACTACGTCACCCAATCCCCCCAGGGCAGGAATGCAGCAAGGGTAAGTGGCCTCTGGTGGGTGCGCGGAGGTTTTTCCATACCCTCTTCCAATTCGTGCACGCATTGGCGTCGGTGCCAAGGTTCACTCGTGCTCGTACAGTCGTAGCCATGACACAACACGAATCCGCCCCAGAAGACGAGCCGCGCGCCAACGGCTCCGCGAACGCCTCCGGCGGCAGTGCACCCAGCGATGGTGTTGCCACCGGCGATGCCACCACCCCCGCCGCGCAGTGGGCCCCGCTCGAGGAACGCCGTGAGTCGCAGCCGACCAGTGCGCCCACCGCCGTGCCTACCGCGGAAGACCAGCTGTCGGCGCAGATCGACGCCTCGCTCGCCCAGCCCGACCCCCTCGCGCTGCGCCCGCGCACATCGAGCGTTGTGCTGTGCGTGGTGTTCGGCGTGGTGTTCCTGGCGGTCGCGGCAGCCGTCTACTGGCTCGGCGTGCACACGGTGGACGGCCAGAGCTACGAAGACCTGGCCATCATGAACTTCGCCGACACGATGCCCGCATGGCTCAGCTTCGGCAACCTCAAATCGGGGCTCGTCATCGGCGTGAGTCTCGCGTTCGGCGCCGCGGCCATGCTCGTGGCGGCGGCGCGCAAACGCTGGTGGCTGCTCGGCCAGCTCGCCGTGTTCGCGGCCGTCGCGTTCGCCGCGGCGAAGCTGCTCAAACCGCTTTTGCCGCGCCCGCTGCTCGTGCATGTGGAGTCGTCGGTCAACAATTCCGCCCCCTCGGGCCACACGATGCTCGCCGCGGCGGCCGGGCTCATGCTGCTCGCCGCGGTGCCGCGTTCATGGCGCGCGTGCGCGGCGGTGCTGTCCACTGTGTTCACGTCGATCGTGGGTGTGAGCGTGATCTATGACCGCTGGCACCGGCCGGTGGACGTGGTGATGTCGGTGTGCATCGCCGGCGCGTGCATGATGCTCGCGCTCGCCTGCACGCGCGCCTCGGGCATGGACCGCACGGGCAGCCGCATGTCGTCGCCGAGCGTGCAGATTGCGGCCACCGCGCTCATCACGCTGGGCTTGTGCGCGATCGCATACGGCGCATACGTGCTGTGGCAGGTGTTCCCCGGATTGCAGTACGCCTCCGCGTGGGCGGCGCCGGGCGCATGTGCCGCGGCCACCGCGATGGTCGTCGGGTTCGCCGGGCTCGTCAACGGCATGGTGCTGATGATGCGGCAGATCACGGCGGCCCCGCTCACGCGCCTCGGCCTGATAGGCGAGCCTCCCGCGCCACCGCGCAAGGCCGCGGCCTGACCTCCGCCACAGCTGTGTTTTCAGCTGTGCGCCACACCTCGTCCGCGCGCTGTGCACACGGCATGAGTAATATGACGTCTCGAAACGCGTAAGTGTAAGGAGAAGAGCATGACTACCGGTAGCAAGCTCGTCATCGTCGAGTCTCCCGCCAAGGCAAAGAAGATCGGCGGGTATCTGGGTGAGGGCTACACCGTGCTGGCGTCAGTGGGCCATATCCGCGACCTTGCGCAGCCCAGCCAGATCCCCGCCGACCAGAAGGCGCAGTACGGCAAGTTCGGCGTGGACGTGAACGACGGCTTCAAACCCTATTACATTGTGGGCGCCGACAAAAAGAAGACGGTCTCCGAACTGCGGTCCGCGCTCAAACACGCGAGCGAACTCTATCTGGCGACTGATGAGGACCGCGAAGGCGAGGCGATTGCATGGCACCTCGTGCAGACGCTCAAGCCGAAGGTGCCGGTCAAGCGCATGGTGTTCCACGAGATCACGCCCGAGGCGATCCGCGCGTCGCTCGAACACACGCGCCAAGTGGACGACCACATGGTCGACGCACAGGAGACGCGCCGCATCCTCGACCGCCTGTACGGCTATGAGCTTTCGCCGGTGCTGTGGCGCAAGGTGGGGCCGGGCCTGTCCGCCGGCCGCGTGCAGTCGGTGGCCACGCGCCTGATCGTGGAGCGCGAGCGCGAGCGCATGGCGTTCGTGCGCGCCCCATACTGGGATGTGGTGGCCCAACTGCAGGCCCCCGATGCGCTCGGCGAACTCACACCGTTCGATGCGCGCCTGACCACGCTCGACGGCCGTCGCGTGGCCGGCTCGAAGGACTTCACCGCCGCGGGCGCGCTGACCGACGCGGCTGCGCACGACGATGTGCGCCAGCTGACCGAGGCCGATGCGACGGCGCTCGCCGACACGTTGCGCGACGCCGACTTCCTCGTCTCGTCGGTCGAGAAGAAGCCGTACCGCCGCCGTCCGCAGCCGCCGTTCACCACGTCGACGATGCAGCAGGCCGCCGGCAACCGCCTCGGCATGTCGTCGCGCCAGACGATGCGCGCGGCGCAGAGCCTGTACGAAAACGGCTATATCACATATATGCGTACCGATTCGGTCACGTTGAGCCACGAGGCGATCGCCGCCGCGCGCGAGTCGGTGGCGCAGCAGTTCGGCGAGCAGTATCTGGCGCCGCAGCCCAAGCAGTACGCCACAAAGACGGCTGGCGCGCAGGAAGCGCACGAATGCATCCGCCCGGCGGGTTCGCGGTTCCGCGCGCCCGACGAGCTCGCGGGCACGCTGCCGCCGGACCAGCTCAAGCTCTATACATTGATCTGGCAGCGCACGCTCGCCTCGCAGATGGCCGACGCGACCGGCTCCACCGCCGTCGCGCGCTTCACTGCGCAGGCCCCGGAACACGGCAAGGCGGTATTCCAGACGTCCGGCACCGTGATCGAATTCCCCGGCTTCCTGCGCGTGCTCGGATCGGCGCGGGCGAAGGGGAGCGACGAGGTGTCGCTGCCGCCGATGAGCGAAGGCCAAGTGCTCACCGCCACCGGCGTGCAGGCCGACGGCCATGAGACGCAGCCGCCGGCGCGATACACCGAGGCGTCGCTCGTCAAAACGCTTGAGGCGAAGGAGATCGGCCGTCCGTCCACGTACGCGAGCATCATCTCCACGATCATGGACCGCGGGTATGTGTATGAGCGCGGCCGCGCGCTGATCCCGTCATGGCTCGCGTTCGCGGTCACGAAACTGCTCGAGACGCGCTTCCCGAAATACGTGGACTACCAGTTCACCGCGGACATGGAGAACGGGCTCGATCAGATCGCGCACGGCAAGGAGACCGGGCGCGAATGGCTCACCGCGTTTTACTTCGGTACGGGGCACGACGCCGCGCACACCGCGCAGGACGTGCATGAGGGCCTGCAGCAGCAGGTCGCGCAGCTCGGCGAGATCGACGCGCGCGCGATCAACACGATCGAGATCGGCGACGGCCTGGCCGTGCGCGTGGGGCGCTATGGCCCGTATCTGGAGGATTGTGCGCATCTGGACGCCGAGGGCAACCCCAAGCGCGCCACGATCCCCGACACGCTCGCCCCCGATGAGCTGACTGTGGCCGAGGCGCGCAAGCTGATCGACAGCAATGCGGGCGGCCCGCGTGTGCTCGGCACCGACCCGGCCACCGGCGGCACGGTGGAAGTGCGCAACGGGCGTTACGGCCCGTATGTGGCGCTTGTGCTGCCCGGCCAGGAGCAGGCCGCGCACGAGCACGATGCGAAGAAATCCAAGAAGGCGGAGGGCGAGCGCCCCAAGATGGCGTCGCTGTTCAAGTCGATGAGCCCCGAGACGGTCACGCTCGCGGACGCGCTGCGCTTGCTGAGCCTGCCGCGCGAGGTGTATGCGGCCGATGAGCCGAACGCGAAGACCGGCGAGATCGAACATGTGACGGTGACGGCGAACAACGGCCGCTACGGCCCGTACCTGACGCGCGCCGTGGAGGGCGGGGCGAGCGAGACCCGTTCGCTCGAGAACGAAGACGCGATCTTCACTGTGACCGAACAGCAGGCGCGCGATCTGTTCGCGCAGCCCAAGTACGGCCGTGGGCGTGGGCGCGCGGCCAAGCCGCCGCTGCGCGAACTGGGCAACGACCCGGCCACGAACAAGCCGGTGACGATCAAAGAGGGCTTCTACGGCGCGTACATCACCGACGGCGAAACGAACCGGTCGCTGCCCAAGCAGTACGACTCCAAGACAATCTCCGCGGAAGACGCGTTCCGCCTGCTCGCCGAAAAGCGCGCGGCCGGCCCCGCCAAACGCCGTGGGCGCAAGACCGCTGCGAAGACGAAGGCGAAGTCGGGCGGAAAATCGGCCAGCCCTGCGCAGAAGGCGCGCGAGGAGCGCCGCCGTAAGGTGCGTGAACTCGCCGACAAGGGGTGGGCGAACTCGCGCATCGCCAAGGAGCTCGGCACGACCGCCATCACCGTGAAAAACGACGTCGAATACATGGCCGAACACGACGGCTACAGCCGTCCGCCGGTCGTGCCGAACCGCTGAGGGCATGGTCGCCATGGCCACACAGACCCCACGCGGACTGTTCATCTCGTTCGAAGGCGTCGACGGCGCCGGCAAGACCACGCAGGTCGAGCGTCTCGCCGGGTTCTGGCGTGCGCGCGGGCGTGAAGTCGTCGTCACGCGCGAACCGGGCGGCACCGAGCTCGGCACGCGGATCCGCCGGCTGCTGCTGCACGGTGCGGAGCCGATCGCGCCGCGCGCCGAGGCGCTGCTGTTCGCCGCGGACCGCGCGCAGCATGTGGCGCAGGTCGTGCGCCCCGCGCTCGACCGCGGCGCGATCGTGATCACCGACCGGTACCTCGATTCGTCGCTTGCCTACCAGTCGGGCGGCCGCGAATTGACCGCCGACGACGTGCGCGCGTTGAGCATGTGGGCCACAGACGGGCTGCTGCCGGCGCGCACCTATCTGCTCGACATCGACCCGGCCGTATCGCTCGGCCGGCTCGAACACGAGCAGGACCGCATGGAATCGGCCGGCGCCGAGTTCGCCCGCCGCACGCGCGCCGCGTTCCTGCGTCTCGCCGAGCGCGAACCGGAGCGGTTCCTTGTGTTGGACGCGCGCGAGCCGATTGGGCGCATCGCCGAAGTGATTTGCCAAGACAGTGCGAATCTGGTTGGGTGAATCCGTATGAGTGTATGGGATTCCATTGTGGGCCAGCCGCGCGTGGTGGAGCAGCTGCGCGCCGTCAGCAGCGGCGACGGGAGCGCGCTGGCGCAGTCGTGGCTCATCTGCGGGCCGCCCGGGTCGGGCCGGTCGCATGTGGCGCGCGCGTTCGCCGCGGCGCTCGAAAGCCCCGACCATGGGCTTTCCGAAACGCCAACGCGCGTGACCAAGCAGGTGCTCGCCGGCACACACCCCGACGTGACGACGCTCACGACCGACAAAGTGACGATCGGTATCGACGACGTGCGCAGCCTCATCGGCACAGCTGAGCAGACGCCGAGCACGGCGCCGTGGCGCATCATCATCATCGAAGACGTGGACCGCATGCTCGAGCGCACCACGAACGTGCTGCTCAAAGAGATCGAAGAGCCGAGCCCACGCACCATCTGGCTGTTGTGTGCGCCGAGCGCGCAAGACGTGCTGCCCACGATTCGCTCACGCACACGAATCGTCAATCTGGGCGTGCCCGACGACGCGGATGTGGCCGCGTATCTGGAACACAGCTGCGGCGCGGACCGGGCCACGGCGGCGCGTGTGGCGCGCCTCGCCGAAGGGCATATCGGCATCGCCGCGCTCTATGCGCGCGATTCACAGGTGCTCGCCGACCGTGACGAACTCGTGGTGGGTGTGCTCGGCCTGGCGCGCGCCTCGCAGGCGGTGCTGCTCGCCGACACGCTCATCGCGAGCGCGAAGGCGCAGGCGCAGGCGGACGTGGACCGGCAGGCCGAGCGCGCGCAGCAGGAGTTCCGGCGCATCAACGGGCTGGGGGAGGACGACCGTGTGCCGCCGGGCCTGCGCGGCATGTACAACGCGATCACGAAGAAAGACGAGCTCAAACGGCAGGCCACGCGCCGCCAACGCGACGTGCTCGACCGCGCGCTCAACTCGGTGGCGAGCGTCTACCGCGATGTGGCGGTGCTGCAGAACGACGCCGAAGGGTCGGTGGGGCTCGTGAACGTGGAGAACCGCAAGGCGATCGTGGACCTGTCGGTCGCGTTGCGCCGCGAACAGGTGATCGAACGGCTCGACCGCATCGCCGTGGCGCGCCGCCGTCTGATCGGCAACGTCAACCCGCAGTTGGTGTTCGAAGCCCTGTTCTGCGAGCTGTTGCCGCAGTGACCGGCGCGCATAAAGGCGCATACGAAGAGGCCCACGGTGCGCCAGTGCGCATCGCGGGCCTTGGTGTAGGCGGTGTGTACCGCGAATCAGACAGCGAGCAGCGTGTTGATGAGCTCGTCGGCCACGGCTTCGGCATTGTCGCCTTCCACGGTGATCTCCACCGTGTCGCCCTGCTTGACGCCCAGACCCATCACCGAGAGGATCGAATCGGCCTGCACCGGTGCGCCGTCGCCCTTGGCGATGGTCACGGTGCAGCCGCTCGCGCCGGCGGCCTGCGCGAACTGCGCGGCCGGACGGGCGTGGATGCCCACGGGATCGTTGATCACGGTGCTACGAGTAGCGGTTGCCATAGTGTGCTCCTTCTGATAAGCAAAAACATGCAGCGGATATACCGCAGACAGTGCACACGTTACCATGCCCACCTTGAAGGACGCGCTATTAGCTGAGACCGGAAAACGGCCCCACACGGCTGCGCGCGAGTAGAATTGCTGACGATCGATTCACTGGATTCCCGTGCCGTCGCGCCGGGGCCGCGCGCTGGCGTGCGTGGGGCCCCAGTATGTGCGACGCGCGTAGGGGAATGGGTGGGATGGAAGGAGTCCCTAAATGATTATCAAAGGTGTGGGCATTGGCCGTGGTGTGGCCGTGGGCCCGGTGCTTCGTATGGCTGAGCCGCTGCCGGAGCCGAAGGACGAGCCGCGCGCCGCGTCGGTGAGCGCCGAAGCGGAGAACGCGCGCGTCACCAAGGCGCTGGCCGCGGTGAACGCCGACCTCAACCGTCGCGCGCAGGAAGCCGCGAACGGCGATGAAGGCACCAAGCAGGCCGCCGAGATCCTGCAGGCCGTGGCCATGTTCGCCTCCGATCCTGCGCTCGCCGCGAACATCGCAAAAATGGTCGACGAAGGCAAGACCGGCGAACGCGCCGTGCTCGATGGCTTCGGCCAGGTCGAGGAGATGTTCCGCCAGATCGGCGGCTATCAGGGTGAACGCGCCGCCGACCTGCACGACGTGGGCCAGCGCGTGATCGCCGAGCTCATGGGGCGCCCGGCCCCCGGCGTGCCGCAGAGCGAGACGCCGTTCGTGCTCGTGGCCAAGGACCTTTCGCCCGCAGACACCGCGAGCCTCGATCTGGACAAGACGCTCGCGATCGTCACGTCGGAAGGCGGCCCCACCTCGCACACGGCCATCCTGTGCCGTGCGCGCGGCATCGTGGCCGTCGTCTCGGCCACCGAAGCCGTGGACCTGGCCGACGGCGAGACCGTGATCGTCAACGCCGCCAAGAGCGAAGTGACGACCGACCCGACCGACGAGCAGCTCGCCGCCGCACACGACGCGAAGCTGCGCGCCGACAAGGCCAAGGAACTGCGCGGCCAGCCCGGACAGCTCAAGGACGGCCACCGCATTCCGCTGCTCGCGAATGTCGGCAAGCCGTCGGACGCCAAGACCGCGCTCGAATACGGCGCGGAAGGCGTCGGTCTGTTCCGCACCGAGTTCCTGTTCATCGGCAACGAAGAGCCGCCGACGGTGGAAGAGCAGACGAAGGCCTACGCCGAACTGCTCGCGCAATTCCCCGGCAAGAAAGTCGTGATCCGCTTGCTCGACGCCGGCGCCGACAAGCCGTTGCCGTTCCTGACGCCCGAAGACGAGCCGAACCCGGCGCTCGGCCTGCGCGGCCTGCGCACGCTCGCACAGCACAAGGCCGTGCTCGAAGGCCAGCTCAAGGCGCTCGCCGAAGCCGACGCGCAGACCGACGCCGACCTGTGGGTCATGGCGCCGATGGTGGCCGACGAGTGGGAAGCCGAATACTTCACGAAGCTCGGCAAGAGCTTCGGCCTGAAGTTCGTGGGTTCGATGGCCGAAGTGCCGTCGATCGCCGTGATGGCGGACAAGGTCTCGCAGGTCACCGACTTTGTCTCGATCGGCACGAACGACCTGACGCAGTACACGCTCGCCGCGGACCGCACGCTCGGCTCCGTCTCGAACTACCAGACCGCATGGCACCCGGCCGTGCTGCGCGTCATCAAGATGATCTGCGAAGCCGGCAACAAGAATGGCATGCCGGTCGGCGTGTGCGGCGAGGCAGCGGCCGACCCGGATTTGGCCGTCGTGCTCGCGGGCCTCGGTGTCAACTCGCTGTCGATGACCCCGGTCGCCCTCGACGACGTGCGTGCGGAACTCGCGCAGCACACGCTCGAAGAGGCGCAGCAGATCGCCGAGAAGGCGCTCAACGGCGATTTCTACAATCCGCCACAGTGGTGCGAACTGGGCGAATGACGCCGCTGACACGCCCATGGGGCGCGCTGGAAACGCCGGTGCGCCCCCGGGTGGCCAGCCCATACGCCATACTGGGAACATGCTGATCACCGCAGATTTTTCCATCATCCCCAGCGCATACGCAAAAGACGCGCCTGAAGACGCACGCGTCGACTCCGTGCCGTGCGTATCGTTCCCCTTCTACATCGACCAACTCAACCCGCGTGCGAAGTACCTGCACTGGGAGTTCAGCGATCCGGATTCCATCCCCGTATGCGGGTTCGAATGGATCCACTGGACCGTGGCGAACCTGCCGGTTGAGGCGATCATGTTCGACCCGAGCGACGCGCACGCGTTGTCGATTCCGGCTGATTTCTCGCGCTCGCTGCCCGCGATGATCCCCGAGGCGCTGCAGGGCCGCAATTCCTCCGCCTCGCCGTTCCTGGGCCGCAGCTCCGACCCGGCGCTCATCGAACGCTACAACGGGCCGCAGCCGCCGGACAAGGACCATCAGTACGCGCTGCAGGTGTGGGGCACGAGCGAGCCGGTCGAAGGACTCGAACAGGGCTTCTGGCTCAACGAGCTGCTGCACGGGCTCGAACGCGGCAAGTCCGTGTGCGACGCCGGCGGTGTGATGCTCGTAGGCAAAGCCTGACGGCACTGGCGCACGGATCCGTGTGCGCTCTTGCGGGATGATGCCATGACGGTGCTGTGCTGTGGCGCCAAGGCCATCATCCCGCATGATGGCTTGCTCTGGGCGTATCCGTACGGAATGCTCTAAGGTGTCTGCGTATACTGCGCCCCGCCCGGGGTGCGACCGCTATACCTATGAGGAGCATCAATGAGCTGCACAACGATTCTGGTTGGCAGGGACGCCAGCTACGACGGATCGACGATCATCGCGCGCAATGAGGATTCCTGCTTCGGGGAGTTCGACCCGAAGCGCTTCGTCGTGGTCAAGCCGGCCGACCAGCCGCGCACCTACACGACCGTGCAGAGCCATCTGACGGTGGCGTTGCCGGACAATCCACTGCAATACACGGCGGTGCCGAACGCGGACCTGCACATCGGCGAATGGGGCGAGGCCGGCGTCAATGAAGCGAACGTCGCGATGAGCGCGACCGAGACGATCACCACGAACGAGCGCGTGCTCGGCGCCGATCCGCTCGTCGAATATGTGGCGGCGAAGGGCACGGAAGGCGAGGACGGCTATGAGCCGGCCGTGCCCGGCGGCCTGGGCGAAGAGGATTTCGTGACCGTCGTGCTGCCGTACATCAAGACGGCGCGCGAAGGCGTGGAGCGCCTCGGCGCGCTGCTCGAGGAATACGGCACATACGAATCCAACGGTGTCGCGTTCAGTGACGCGAGCGAGATCTGGTGGTTCGAATCGGTCGGCGGCCACCATTGGATTGCCAAGCGCGTGCCGGACGGCTGCTATGTGACGATGCCGAACCAGCTGGGCATCGACGAGTTCGACCTCGACGACGCCTTCGGCGAGCAGCAGGACTGCATGTGCTCCGCCGACCTGCGCGAGTTCATCGCACACAACCACCTCGACCTTTCCGTCGAAGGACTGTCCGCGTTCGACCCGCGGTCGGCCTTCGGCTCGCATTCCGACGCCGACCATGTGTACAACACGCCGCGCGCATGGTACATGCAGCGGTGCCTCAACCCGTACGACGAGGTCTGGGACGGTCCGGACGCCGACCACAAGCCGACGAGCGACGACATTCCGTGGGCGCGCCAACCGGAACGCAAGATCACGATCGAAGACATCAAATATGTGCTTAGCTCCCACTACCAGGGCACCGAGTTCGACCCCTACGGCACGCTCGGCACCGAGGAGACGCGGCACCTGTACCGTCCGATCGGTATCAACCGGCAGAACCATCTAGCCGTCATGCAGCTCCGCCCGTACCGCCCGCAGGCGAACCGCGCCGTGCAGTGGCTCACCTACGCGTCCAACCCCTTCAACGCGCTCGTGCCGTTCTTCCCGAATGTGAACGACACGCCCGCGTATCTGCGCGACACCACGACGCGCGTGACGACCGAGAACATGTATTGGGAAAACCGCATCATCGCCGCGTTGTGCGACGCGCGCTTCGCCGAGACGAGCGCCGCGGTCGAGCGGTTCCAACAGAAGATGGGCGCGCTCGGCAACCGCATGGTCGCCGCCGCGGACGCACAGGTCGACCGCCTCGGCGGCGCCGATGTGTTCGATGCCGCGCAGCTCGAGGAACGGTATGAGGCAGACGACATCTCCGAAGACGTCGAGCCGATGGCCCCGGAGGCCATCGTCGCCGCCGTGCGCAACCCCGAGGTGCGCGATGTGCTCGAGGCGGCGAATGAGACGATGGCGCAGCAGCTCAAAGAGAACACCGACGAACTGCTCAACAGCGTGCTCTACACGGTGAGCATGAAGATGCGCAACGGCTACAACCGTTCCGACAACTGACGGTTGCCATGCCGTATGGCGGCTGTCCGTGGCTGGCTGGTAGCCACGGACAGCCGTTTTTCGTAGGAATATGTACGGTTGTGGCTGACCGTAGCCATGAATGTACATCGCAGTGCCATCGCATAGCTGTCTGTGTCTAGTTGGTAGCTATGGGCAGTCGCCTCAGAGGGTGCTTGGATACTGTTCGCACAGTGACACGCATCTATACACGGCCGTGGTGTGCTGATATGTTGAAAAGGCAGCACAACATCCGCGGAAAGGAACGTGTAGTGACGCTCATCGAGCAATTCACCATGCCTTACGGGCTGGTAGAGAAAATCGACGCCTTCGGTTATTTGGACTATCTCAAGAATCATCCTGACGCTCCACGCAAGCACGGAAAGGTCGTGCTCGTCACCGCGGACACGCCGCTCAAGGCGTCGCGCGGCGAAGGCAAGACCACCACAACCATCGCGCTCATCGACGCACTCAACGCGCGCGGCATCGACGCCGCCGCCGTGCTGCGCCAGCCGAGCATGGGCATCACCGCCGCCGGATCCAAGGGCGGCGCGTCGGGCGGTGGCAGCGCGTCTCTGACCCACCCCGAGCTCATCGACTGGGGCCTGTGCGGTGAGATGGGTGCGATCGAAGCCGCGCAGAACCTGCTTGTTTCGTTCGCGGAGAAAGCCGTGGACGATGGGCTGCTCGACGACGTGCTCGTGCCGCGCGTCTCCGAAGTGCCGTCGCGCTCGCTGCGCTCGATTGTGGTGGACGCCGGCAAGAACGACGTGCACGAGAAGGTCGTGCTGACGCCGACGTGCGAACTCATGCAGATCGTCGTGCTCTCGCGGTCGATGGACGAGATCGCCGAGCGCGTGGCGAAGATGATCGCCGGCACGAAAGACGGCAAGGCGGTCACGTTCGGCGAATTCATCGACCTGTGGCGCATCACCGACATCCTTGGCGACGCCGTCAAACCGGCCAAGACCGAGACCGTCAACGGTTCGCCGGTGTATGTGCACGGCGGTCCGTTCGCGAACGTCTCGATCGGCATTCCCTCGCTTGTCTCGGTGGAGATGGCGTGCGCGGAGCACGACGTCGTCATCGTCGAGGCCGGGTATGGCGCCGACGCCGGTGCGCAGAAGTGGCTCGACATCGCATGCCGCGAGTACGGCGCGCAGTGGCCGAGCGCGGCCGTCGTGGTGACGCGTGCGTCCACGTGGCGCGACGACCCGGCGCTGCAGTGGCGCTATCCGTTCCACGTGAAACGACTTGAGGAACTCAACATTCCCACATTCCCGCTCATCAATCTGTGGGAAGGCGAGGACGACCAGGTGCCGGCGCTGCGCGAGACGGCGAGCGAGCTCGGGTTCCGCGCGCCGATCGTCGGCAACCTGTTCCGCGACGGCGGCGACGTGCTCGTGCCGCAGCTCGACGAGTTTGTGGGCGCGGTGACGGATGGCGAGCCAATCGAGACACCGGCGAGCCACAAGGGCATGGGCCTGATCGACAATCTGCGCTGGGTCTGCGAGAACGCGTACGGCGTGCCGGAAGCGCGCGTGGTGGAGAAGGCCGGGTTCGCGCAGTCGCTCGAGGCGGCGCGTGAGCTGTGTGAGAGCGCGGGCATCGCGTTCGACGATCTGGCGCTCGTGTCGGTCAAGTCGCCCGCCACGATGACCGACGACGACACCGCGCCGGCCGACGAGCGCACCGTGACGCTGAAGAAGGTGGACGTGCATTCGGGTGCGGGGCTCGTGCATGTGAACCTGACGACGTCGCTCACCACGCCGATGCCGAAGATCGTGTGAGCGCGGTGGCGCCGCTGTAGTGGCGGGGAGCCGCTGGGCTGCAGGGCCGCAACCGTTTGGATGGTTGCGGCCCTTTTGTCGTATTACAAAGAAGGGTTGGGTTGGGCTGGGCTGCCGGCAGGGCTTTTTCCGCGGGGCGTACGTACGGGCTTTGTCTCAATGCAAATGGTTGTATTGTTCGCGTAGTGGATGGCGTTGCGTGGGTATAGGAGCTTAAGCGCAGAGCGGTACCGTGGAAGTGCGGGAAATCGGCG
>NZ_JDTZ01000004.1 GCF_000771225.1 Bifidobacterium pseudolongum subsp. pseudolongum DSM 20099 | reverse complement strand
GGGGGGGGGGGGGGGGGATGGCGGTGTCTCTTGGGTATGACAGCCTTAAAGGCTTCATGTAACTGAAAAAGAACTGAAATTCTAGGGTAGATGGCTAAAATCATTGAAATTTCAGCTTACACACGTTTTCACCATCGATGCATGAACCGCTTTTACTTGTTTTCGCGGCAATTTTTCCTACAATGTTAATTAAGCGCTTAATCTGTGTGTGGATACGGTATGGCGGTCAATGATTGATTGCCACGGTGGCGAACAATGATGGTTCGCAGGTGAGGGAGACGTTTCACTGGCGAAGAGCTGAAGAATGTTCCCAATGTGGTACCGAACACGGATCTCGAATTCTTCCTGAACGTGCATCTTGCGGATGCGGCCGTGGTCAAGGACGGTGAGAAACACCTTGCACGGGAATACGATGTGCCGCTGCCCGCCTCGGTTGTGGCAAACCAGTTCGATGACCCGCAAATCGTGATGGAAGGCGGCAAGCGGCAGACCATGGGGATCAGCCATCAGCGTGCGCAGCAGCTGGTGTCTGCGTGAACAGTCGAACACAAGCGAGGGGGGTGTAGTATTCCGAGGCATACTGCGATCACCCCTCGCTTGTTCTGCACAACTTCGCGGATTCTTGCGTCCGCGCTCGCGGGCGAATATCAGAAATTGCCGCCGTTCCAGCCCCAGTCGGCAGTGCCGGTGTAGCGGATGTAGGTGTGGTCGGCGGGCACACCCAGCGTGTTCTGCAAGGCGTCCATGATCTGCGGGGTGAGCTTCTCCCATGCGCTCTTCGGGACGGATGTGCCGAAGACATTCACCTCGACGTAGGCGACCGGGGTGTCGTCGGAGCCCGCGAAATACATCGGCACATTGTCTTCGAACAGGCACATGAGCCAATTCTCGGTTTTGCCCGGCACTGCGGTGATCGCCTGGCCGAAGAGGTTCTTGAGGGTGTCGCGCTGTTCTTGCGTGGTCGGCACGGAAACATGGGTGTGAATGACTGGCATGGTTGCTCCTTGCGTTCTTGCGTACGGCGGCACGGATTGCGCCGCGCTCCCTTCCTCACTGTAGTCGTCTCCACTGCCTGTGTCCCGGGTGTTTGCCTGCCGCGTGGTGCCGCCCATGGCGACAAGCGCGCTGCACAAAGACGGATGTATCTAGGAGGTAGCCATAGACTGCCATCGGAGTAGGGGTAGGCGGCCGTGGGTGTCTAGGTGGTAGTCACAGGCGGTTGTGGGAATGGGAAAGGAGGGCTGTTGGTGTCTAGGGCCCAGCCACAGATAGCCTCCCCTCCGCCTCTACAGCTCCACTTCGGGCTTGGTGGGGTCGTCCTTGATGTGTGCGAACTTGGCGGTCAAGGCCTCTTTGTTCTTGCGTTCATCCTCTTCCTTGGCGCGCTTCTTCGCCTCGGCCGGATCCCACAACACGTCTTCGCGGTGTTTGCGCCATTCCGCCGCGGCGAGCGGCCCGAGCACCTGCGCCAGCACGGCGGCGCTGTCTTCGGCGTCGGTGCTGCCGTTCGGCGTGGCGTAGGCGGCCACGATGCCGTGGTATTGTTCGGCCGTCATAAACATGCCCGGCACACCAATCGCCTCCGCGTACGCATTGGCGAACGGCACGAACGGCAGCGCCAGCTGTTCGACGCCCGTCACGCGGTCCGTCGGCGCACCGCCACTATGCGGAGCCGCTGCGCCACCCAATTGCGCTTCCGTCTGGTCCAGCGCGGCATGCATGAGCTCGTCAAGCAACGCGATGACCGCGGCGAACCGCCACGCGAACGGTTTGCCGTCCAGTCCGCCGCCCTGCGCCGACAGCGCTCCGTCCACGGTCTTCGCCACGGACGTTTGCGTCTGCTCATCCCACTCGATGCCCAACGTGCGCGCCGTTTCGAGCAGTTGCGGCGTCTCGGGTTCGCTCAGCCCGTCGAGCGCATCGTTCGCCGCGAGTAATGCATCAACAATGCTCTGCGGCCGCCCGGGAATCGACTCCGCGCCTTCGTATACGAACTCGGCGTCGGGCATGCTGACCGCCTCGCCCGTCATGACCTGCGCCAATGTACGGCTGAGCCGCACCTGCAGGTTCTCCGCATACTGGGCGTCGTTGCCCATGTGCGCGGCGCTTGTGAGCGGCCACAGTCCCACGAGTTCCTCGCCTGTCTGCGCCGCCTGCCGTACAGCGGGCATTGCCGCGATCTGTTCGATGCTCACATTGTTATTTCGATTCATGTTGTGCCTCCTGGAAAACTGTCTGTTGTCATGCGTGCGCGGCCTCGGCCTGCGCGACGGGATCCGCGTATGTGATGCCGAGCACGTTGTGCGTCGCGTTGTCGTAGGTGATGGAGGTGACCGACGCGAGCGCCGTCTTGCGCAGCAGCATGTTGTGCTCGGGGTGGCCAGTTTCGAGCATGTGCCGGTATGACCAGATCGGTGATTCGTGCGAGACGACGATGATCTGCTCGCCGGGATGCTCGTCGACTTTTTCGAGCGCGAAATCCTGTACGCGGCTGGCAATCGACCGGTAGCTTTCGCCCCATGTGGGGCGCCACAGGTTGCGCACGAGTTTGAGGTTCTCCGGCTTCCACAGCGCGCCGTCGCCGTGGCCGATGCGCTTGCCGCGGAATTCATTGCCCGCTTCGATGAGTCGTTTGTCGGTGAGTAGTTCGAGCTGTTCCTGCCCGCGTTCGGCGCGCAATGCGTTCAGCTCGATCAGGATGGCGTCCGCCGTCTCGCGGGTGCGGTCGAGGGGCGATGAGTAGACGGCGGTCGCGGTGTTGAGCTGTGGGCTTGCCGCGATGTACCGGCCGGTGGTTTCCGCCATACGCCGCCCTGATGTGGAGAGATGGAATCCGGGTAGCCGTTCGTACAGCACATGGTTGGGGTTGTAGACCTTGCCGTGGCGTACGAAGTTGATTGTGGTGGCCGTCATGCGCGCTCCTTGGATGCGTGTGGTTCTCCGGACGCTTCGCACTGTTGCGTGTGTCCGGAAAGTGCTGCCTCCTACCGTACTGTGCAGACGGTAAATATGTGGATTGCGGCGTTCCATCTGTCTGGTTGTCTGGCATGGCGCCGACACGCCGTGACAACGTTGCCAGTCTGTTATGGACCGTGGTGAATATATCGGCATGAGTAAGTGAAATGACTATTGTACCGATTCTCTCATGTTGCATGAAATGTGCATCGTGAGCGTGGAGAAAACACCGCTATTTTGGCGGTTTATGTCGCATAGTGAGGTTTTCGTGCGAGACGCGCAAAGCATTTTCTGAAAGCGTATTCAAAAAGAGGCAAAATAAGTATATTCGTTTGACTAATATACTCTCTGAGCGTATATTGCAGGGCGCAATACGGCATGTTCGAGGAGCAGGCACAACGGTGAGGAGAGTATGCCGGGAGCGGAGCGATGGCGATTATGCACAGGAGCGATGACAAGGTCGGCATATCAAAGACGCGCGTTTGCGCTTGGAAACGTGCTGTAGTCGCGCTCGCCGTCGCTGTCTCTTTGATCTTCCTGCCCGTGGTGGGCACGACCGCAGTGGCGCAAGACGACGCGCCTGCGGTCTCGCAATCCGATGCCGCCTGTGACAATCCACATACTGTCCATTGACGGCAGACAAGATCGTCCCCGGGAAGTCGACGGTGACGCTGCGTGTCGATGATCAGGAAGTCACGCAGCCGCTGCCAGCCCACGCGAACCTGAAATTCGACCTCGACATCACCATCACCGACGACGCCATCCATAATGGCCATCCAGATGACCCGTTGAAGTACCAGTTGGATTGGGAATACCAGTTGCCGATCGATTACAAGTCGATCAACGACACCAAGGGCAACAATGGCCAGCCCAAGGATCATGTGGTGTACGAAAACGGTGTGAAGGTCGCCACATTGAGAGTGGTGCCGGGCGAAGGCAACAACGCCAAGCTGCAGATCTCCTATGACCGCGCCTATGTTGTCAACAACGGCAAGAACACTAATTTCTATTTCAGGTATGGCCTCGATGTGAACTGGATCCCCAACGTAGACGAAGAAACGCTTCGGCAGACATGGGAGTTCCCTGGCACGGGCACCTCTATTACTGTGCAGCGCGAACCGTGGGGCGTCACCGGGCAGAAAAGCTGCACACAGCCCGATATTGACCATAAGATATCCACCTCACCGTGACGCTCAATGCCGAAGGCGATATTGAGGGCTTTACGTTTGTCGATGAATGGGAAGAGGGACTGAGCGTCGAGCGGGATGGTTTTACGATGCGGAAGAGGGACGCGTCGGGCGAACTGGTGGATATAACAGACGTTCCAGATGGATGGTCGCCGACTTTTACATGGGATGAGGCTGGACGCAAGGTGTCCTTGACGCAGAACAGCCTTCCCAAAAAGGACGAGACTCCATACTTGCCCAAGGGCGAATACGTCATCACCTATACCACGCAAATCAACGATAAGGCGACGCCAAACGGCAGCGGCCACCAGTACGTCAATGCCGGCAACACCGCAAAATGGCAGTGGAAGGATCATGAGGAAGAGACCAGCAGTGTCACGCCGAATGTTCCCCAGGCACA
Organism: Bifidobacterium pseudolongum subsp. pseudolongum DSM 20099; assembly: GCF_000771225.1. Lineage (GTDB taxonomy): Bacteria > Actinomycetota > Actinomycetes > Actinomycetales > Bifidobacteriaceae > Bifidobacterium > Bifidobacterium pseudolongum. The sequence continues at coordinate 79,933 of NZ_JDTZ01000004.1, read as the reverse complement.
TTACAACTGGGTGGGGCATAAATGGGGCAATTGGGACGACAATGAGCATACGACCATCAACTGGACGGTGCAGATCAACATGGCCAATGACAAATTCAATCTGGGCAACTACAAGTTCGTCGACACCTTGCAGCCGGGGCATCACTATGCAGGGGACGGCGCGAGCGTCAAGTGCTTCGATGACTGGGGGAACCAGGGTATTCCACAGCACAAGCCATGGTCAGATTTTGGTGTTGTCAATACGGAGACTGATAGGCAGTTCACGTATACATTCCCTGATGGTGCAGTCAAGCAGATATGCGTCATAGAGTATTCCACGCAAGTGGATGCAAACATTGAGGTTTCGGAATGGAAGAACACCGGCGAAATCCAGTGCAAGAATAACGGTTGCACTCCGGCCCCGGGGCCAGGCAAAGAAGCGAGCGTGCAGAAGGATCAGCCCGTTGAGCCGGGATTCAATGAGACACTGTTGACGAAGAGCTCCCCCGCACAACAGGACGGGTATGTGTTGGAGGAGGCCGCTCCCGGCTCCGGTGTCTATAAGGTGCCGTGGCAGATCGATTTCACCCCGCCCAAAGGTGGGCAGAAGATCACCGATTTGTTCCTGTACGAGGACTGGGTTCACGGCAATTCGGATGGCAATACGCTGCACATGTGGTACATCCGGGATTACCTCGATCTGAAACTGGGGGAGGAGACAGAGCCGGGGAAGTGGACGCCGATCACGGATAAATGCACCGTGGTCGAGGCGGATAGGAACAACCCCAGTGAAGGGTGCGAGAAGGAGACGGACCCTAAGCGTGCGGATACCTGCTATGCGGGCCTCACCGCCGAAAACGGCAAGCCGGCCGCTCGCCCGCTGCCCATGGGAACGGAGTACCCCAAGGGCTGGTACCATGAAAGCGACCGCAATTCCGCGGATTCATACGGCAACCACGACGGAGCGCCGGCTTTCCGCATCGTATTCGAGAACTCTGAAAGAGCGTTCAATAAGCCGTTGCGCATCACCTACAACACGTTATGCGACGGTGCTCCTGACCGGTACCACAACTACGCCAAATTCAGGTATATGGTGAATGGGAATCCGAGATACGAAGTCCCCCAAACGGATATCATGTTCGACCAAGGTAATGCGGCGGGCAAAATGGTGCATGCCAACCATGATGGTGAGGCCAGTTGACACGATGAGGCCGAATCGGATACGGTGCCGGATCCCAGTGACCCCGGCAATGAGGTTGATGTCTGGACAGCGCATTGGCGTGTCTGATCCAACGGTGTGAAATCATGGTGGATTTGTGATTGGCTGACGGACGCCAACGGAAACCAGGTTTGGAATGAAAACGGCCCCTACAAGGTCGAAGTGCCGGGCATGAGCGGCATTCAGGATCTATCGGGAGTCAATACCATCACCGTCACGGATACGCTGCCTTCAGACAAATGGCATTTGAATACGGACAAGCCTGTATTCGGCTGGTTCGTGTCGATGCCTCCGAAGAAGCCGGTGACCGTGGATGGCAGCACGGTTGAAGCGTGGCCGACCACGAAGAACCTCTACACCAACAACTACGAGGCGGGCGAACAATGGCATGTGTTCACAATTGCGCAGGAGTCGAGCTGCACAACTGATTCAGGCGATCCTGCAACATGCGCTACATACGATACGTCGAACAGCGGTACGATCAGATTCTCCATCCCCAATAATGAAACGTTGTCCAATTGGAAATACGAGGGCGACCCCAAGAACGAAGACATGGTCCTGACGGAAATCAACCCGAAGGGAAAGACGATCTCCACGCAGAGGAACTCGGTCATCGTACTCGAATTCGACACTTATATCACGAAAGCGGACGCCAATCTCCCGGAGAACAGCGCGGAACAGGTGACCAACCGCATTGAGTTCAAATTCGGCGAATTGGACAGCCGGTCGGCTTCCGGTACCACCACCCTCGCGAAAGGCGATGTCGTGAAACCGAAGAAGGGCGGGTATGACGCGGGCAACAACCTGATGAAGTACACTGTCGAGGTCGATACCAAGACGATGGCGGAGAAGCGTCTGCGCCCATTCACCGCAAGCGAGTCCCTGACTCTTGAAGACCAGTTGGGTTCCCCTAATGCGGAATATGTGCGCGATTCGTTCTCGTTGACCATGAATGATTATCAGACGGTAGACCGAAAGCATTGGCGTTTGCGATTCGGCAGGAATGATAATGGCACCGCAAGGGTGACAATCACTATAGACGGAGACGCTCTAGGCAATAATCCTGATTGGGATCCGAATCGGCTGACACTCAACAATGCCACACTGCGCTTGCATTACAACGTACAGGTGACTGGTGTGCCCGGAGTCCAGCGTACGATCGGCAACACGGTCAGGCTGAAGGGCGGCACCGAAAGTGCGTACACTCATAAGGGTTCCGTTCAAATCGTCAAACCGAATGCCGATGCTGGTGCTACAGGCGCCACTGTACTGACCAAACGCGATAGCGCCGATGTGACGGCCGCGCTGCCAGGCGCGGAGTTCAGCGTCTGCAAGGTGCCCACAGAGAACATCAATACCGAACCACCGACTCAATTGTGCGAATCGCCAATCGCGTATACCACGGATTCCAATGGCAAGATTGCGTTCAAGCCCGGGGAAAGTGGCGCGTCAGGTGCGAGGCTGAATGTCAATACGCTATACGTGGCGCGGGAATCGAAGGCCCCGGCTGGGTATCGTCTGGATGCCACGCCGCATTATTTCTATATCGCCGGCGCCTCGAACACCGACGAGGACAAGAACGCGTTGAAGTCCCTGCAGGACTATGTGTCGAGGTATGAACTGGCCGCCACCTATTCCGGTTTCGATGTGTATGATACGCCCATCCAGGTTTCCTGGGGCAAGGTGGACGCCGCGAAGGTGACGGTCCAAGAGAATGGATCCGTTGCAGTGAAGGGAGGCGCATTCCTGCCGGGATCCGAATGGAAGATCACCCGTCAATGCCCCACCGAGGCCGTCCCGCCGTCCGGCGAGGAGCAGTGCGCCAAACAGACATGGACAGTGAGGGATGACGACACCACTGAGGGGAACGCCCAGAAGGCCGATCGCGATCCCGCTTCGGGGTACATCACGGTGGTGGGGCTTCCCGCCGGAACCTATGCGCTGACGGAAACGAAAGCGCCTCAGGACTATCACAAGGGGAATGGTTCATACACCTTCACCATCGAATCCAACGGCACGGTTCAGTGGGAAAACACTGCGGACTCCGATTTCCATACGACATCGTCGGGATTGCATGTCGTTGGGAACCACAAGGCCACGGTCACACTGCCCTCCGCAGGTGGGCGCGGCATGCATCTCATGGCGCTCGGCATCGCCGTTGTGGCGGCCGGCATGTGCCTCGCCGTGGTCGCATCCGGCCGAGAGGTGAAAGGCCGTCACGCCGCATACTGCATAGGCGCCGTTCCTGTGGGCGGTTCAGTCATTCGAGATATTTTTCGAAAATCACGCAGCAGCCCGTTTTCACCGCGTGTCGCGCCGGTGGGTGCGACTAATGTGGCCGTGTCCGGCACGCACATCGGCATAGGCGAACAGGCGCATAGGCGCGCGCCGAACCGGCCATGTGCGCGGGCACGGCTTCGCAGTGGCGGCGGTGCGCGGCACGTATGGCAGCGTCCGCGCGCGCAACGGACCGCGAAGACGGCGAGGGGCCAGCGGCGGCACATGCCGGCGCGGCGACCCCGACCACAACAAGTCAATCGACGAACATCCCACCCCAACCCGGCCGTGGGCGGAAGGAATCAAGCCGTGACGCAAAACGGCGCGACGACCGCACGCGGGACACACCGTGAGCAGAAAGGAGCGGCACACCATGGCCTCCAATCACACCAACGGCGTCCACGACGTCGTCCATCGCATCTTCGGCGGGTACGCCGAACTTCTCCGTATTCCACACACCGCGCGTTTTGCCGTCGGATCGGTCATCGCGTGCATGCCGTTCCCGATGGTCGGCATGACGATGACGATCATGACGCAGCAATACTACGGCAATTACGCACTCGCCGGCGCGCTGACCGCCGTGCAGGCGATCGCCGGCGCCGTGCTGAGCCCCGTGCTGGGCACGCTCGTCGACCGCTTCGGGCAGCGCGCCGTCTCCATCCCGACGATCGTCGTGTGGATGGTCGCCGCCACATCATTCGTCTCGTGCGTGCTCGCGCATGTCGACCCGGTGGTCCTGTACTGCATCGTGCCCTTCCTCGCCGCGGTGCCGCCGTGGGGCGCGATGAGCCGCGCGCGCTGGACGTACCTGATGGGCAACGACCGCCAAGGCGTCAACCGCGCGCTTTCGCTTTCGGGCGTGTTCGACGAGGCGATGTGGGTCGTGGGCAATCCGCTCGCCTCCACGCTCGCCGTCATCTCCGGCGTGCTCTCGTTCTCCGTGACGGGCCTGTGCGTGCTCATCGGCGCGCTGATGTTCCTCACCGAGTTCACCACATGCCCGCCGAGCCAAACGCAGCTCGCGCGCGAGGCCGGCCTGACGCGCAAGGAGTTCCGCGCGCGCGAAGACGAGCAGGCGCGACTGGTGCGCGCGCAGAGCGCCGCGGACGACGCGCGCGTGCGCGCCAAGTCCGAAGGGCTCGGCGACGCGGCCGTGCAGCAGGCCGCGCGCGAGGCCTACGACCGCGCGATGAGCGGCAAGAAGGACTCGATCTGGGGCCCAGGCCTCATCGCGGTGTGCGTCACGTGGTTCGGCCTGGGCGCATTCCAGTCGGCCGCGGGCATCTCGATCGTCGCGTTCGCCACCGAAGTCAACATGAAGCAGTACACGGGCTTCGTGTTCGCATGTTTCTCGGTGAGCTCGCTCGCCGGCGCGCTGCTGTACGGCGCGAAGAACTGGACGATCCCATTGTGGAAGCGCTTCTACGTGTGCCTGGCCGTGGTGAATCTGGGCATCGGCTCGTTCCTGTTCGCCAAACACCTGTGGGTGATCATGGTGATCTACCTGATCATCGGCGTCTGCCAGTCGCCCACGTGGATCAACGGCAACCAGCTCATGCTGCACCTCGTGCCGCAGACGCGCTTCACCGAAGGCATGGCGTGGATGGGTGCGATGAACGCGATCGGCGGATCCGCAGGCTCCGCGATCGCCGGCGTGTTCATCGACCGCAACGGCTCGCACGGCGGCTTCATGGTCGTCACCGCGCTCGCGCTCGTCTCGCTCGCGATCGCACTGCTCGGCTTCAAGCAGATCAAGACGAGCACCGAGACTCCCGTGCTCACCGAGATCAGCGCGTGATCGCGCGCGTGCGTGCACGTCCGGTTCGCGCGCCACAATGGACAGCATGACTGACACCGATGCTGCAAAGATCATCCAACCCGAAGATTCCGTGGAAGACATGAAGGAGCGCGAGCATGTGAAGCCGGAGCTGCCGGACGACGTGCGTGTGCGGTTCTGCCCCTCGCCCACGGGCATCCCGCACGTGGGCATGGTGCGCACGGCCCTGTTCAACTGGGCCGAGGCGCGCCACACCGGCGGCACGTTCGTGTTCCGCATCGAAGACACCGACGCGCAGCGCGACTCCGAAGAGAGCTTCAACCAGATCATCGATGCGCTCAAGTGGCTCGGGCTCGACTGGGACGAGGGCATTGAGGTGGGCGGCCCGCACGGCCCGTACCGCCAGTCCGAGCGCGGGCCGATCTACCAGAAGGTCGCGCAGCAGCTGCTCGACGCGGGCTACGCGTACGAGTCGTTCTCCACGCCCGAAGAGATCGAGGCGCGCAATGTGGCGGCCGGGCGGCCCAAGGCGTTCGGTTACGACGGCTACGACCGCAACCTGACCGAGGAGCAGAAAGCCGCGTTCCGCGCCGAGGGGCGCCAGCCCGCGCTGCGCATCAAGATGCCCAGCGAAGACATTACGTTCAACGACCTGATCCGCGGTGAGATCACGTTCAAGGCCGGTTCCGTGCCGGACTATGTGATCGTGCGCCCGAACGGCGATCCGCTGTACACGCTCACGAATCCGGTCGATGACGCGCTGATGGACATCAACGTCGTGCTGCGCGGCGAGGACCTGCTGAGCTCCACCCCGCGCCAGATCGTGCTCTACCGCTACCTCATGGAACTGGGTGTGGCCAAGCAGATGCCGCTGTTCGGCCACATGCCGTATGTGATGGGCCAGGGCAACAAGAAACTCTCCAAGCGCGACCCGGAGTCGAACCTGTTCCTGCACCGCGACCACGGCTTCATCAAGGAGGGCCTGCTCAACTACCTGGCGCTGCTGGGATGGTCTATCGCGCCCGATAACGACATCTTCTCGATGGACGAGATGGTCAAGGCGTTCGACGTGCGCGACGTGAAGGCCAACCCGGCTCGCTTCGACATCGACAAGGCGGTCTCGATCAACGCGGAGCACATCCGCATGCTCGAACCGCAGGACTTCCTGAACCGCTCGGTGCCGTACCTGTTCCGTGACGGCATCGTCTCCGCCGAACGCTGGGATGAGCTCACCGACCGCGAGCGCAGCGTGCTCACCGCCGCCGCGCCGCTCGTGCAGCCGCGCGTGCGCCTGCTCGGCGAGGTCGCGGGCATGGTCGGCTCGCTGCTGTCGACGAGCGAGTACATCGCGCCGGAGGAGGACGCGAAGAAGCAGCTCAAGGCCACGGCGGGCGAGGTGCTCGACGCCGCGATCGCCGCGTTGGACGCGGTGCCCGAGGCTGGGTGGACGACCGACAATCTGCATGAGACGCTCAACAAGGCTCTGATCGAAGACGCCGGGTACAAGCCGCGCGTGGCGTTCGGGCCGGTGCGTGTGGCGATGTCCGGCCGCCGCGTCTCGCCGCCGCTCTTCGAGTCGATGGAGATCGTCGGCAAGCCGGTTTCGATGGCCCGCCTGCGCAACCTGCGCGAGCATCTGGCTGAGATTCAGGCCGCCTGAGGCTTGGAATGACGCCCGACACGCCGTGATTTGCGCTGATGGGCGCTTATGTGTATATTTTCTATCTGTTGCTTCACGGAGCAGCAGATGATGCCCCCATCGTCTAGCGGTCTAGGACTACGCCCTCTCACGGCGCCAACACCGGTTCAAATCCGGTTGGGGGTACGAGTTCACCATCATCGATGGTGAGCATGCCAAATTGGGATGTGGTGTAATTGGCAACACAGCTGATTCTGGTTCAGCCATTCTTGGTTCGAGTCCAGGCATCCCAGCCAACGAACCCTCGCTACGGCGAGGGTTTTTGTTTTCCGCGGAGATTGTGCACTGCATGGGCGCGTGCATTACTGTGGGAACTATGAGTGAGCGAGAACAGAGCAATGCGGTCGACCGCGGGGAGCAGCCGCGGCCGTTGTCTGTGTCGGCGCGTCTGGGGCGCCTGCAGTTCCATCGTTCGGGTAAATTCCGTGTATTGCAGTTGGCCGATGTGCAGGACGGTCCGCGCATCTCCAGTGATACAATTCGCCTGATCACCGCGGCGGTCAAGACCGCGCGGCCCGACCTCGTCATCTTCTCGGGCAATCAGATCGCTGGGTATGACCCCGCCTATGCGGAGACGTATTGCAAGCGGCATTGGAAGACGCCGGTGCTCACCCAGCGGCGCGAACTCGCGCTGTCGCACACGCGTCAGCTGGTGCGCGCGTCGATCGGGCAGTGCGTGCAGCCGCTCATTGACGCGGGCGTGCCGTGGGCGGTCACGTACGGCAATCATGATTTCCAGTGCGGGCTGGGCAATGCGCAGCTCGACGAGCTCTACCGCGAGTTCGACGGCTGCGTCAATCCGCCTGCACCGCCGGCGGATGGCGCCGTGTGCGTAGCGGATCGCGTGGCCGCGTTGCCGCGCGAAACGGTGTTCGCGTGCGAGCCGGGCACGTTCGCGCTGCCGGTCGCGAACGAGCGCGGCGAAACGGTGTTGGGAGTCGTGCTCGTGGATTCGGGCGATTATGCGCCGACCGGCGGCTACGGCGCGCCGAGCCCGCGCGCGTTGCGCTTTCTGCGGCAGGTGCCGGCGCAGCTGGGGCAGGGCGTGCGGTCGGTGGTGTTCCAGCACACGGCGTTGCCGCAGTATTATCGGCTGCTCAAGCCGGTCGCATCCACTGCGGCGCATGCGGTGGAAGGCTACCGCATGTTTTCGGGGCAGTACTATGTGCTCGACGAGCGCGCGACCGAACCCGGCGGGTATCTGGGCGAAGGCGTGAGCAGCCCGGACGACGACAGTGGCGAATTCGGGATCCTCACCGATGGCGGCGCCTATTGCGCGATCGCCACCGGGCACGACCACCGCAACGCGTTCGTAGGGCAGTCGGGCGGGCTAGCGATGGTGGCGAGCCCGACATGCGGATTCGGGTCGTATGGGCCGATTCCCGAGCGGCGTGCGGCACGCCTGTTCGAATTCGACATTCGGCACCCGTACAATCCGCGCACGCAGCTGCTGGAGTTCGGGCAGCTTGTGGGCAAGCCGAGCTCCAAGAAGGCGTATGTGTATGGCATGACGGTGGCGTCGAAGTCGCAAAGCGAAGGCGTGCACCTGCTGCACAAGCCCAACGCCTTCAGCCGCTTCGTGCATGCCGCCGCCAAAACCATCCTCGGCAAGTAGCCGCCGGCCATCGTTGGCAATCGGCCATTACGGGCAGTGCTTTGAGAGGTGCGTGGTGCGCGCGCACGCGGCTACCACGCATCGTGCGGGTCAGCGGCTGGCGCTGGCCTTAATCAGGGCGTCGGTCAGGTATTTGCCGGCGCCCATGACGAGCGGGGCATAGCGATGGCCGGGGTTCGAGCCCATGCGCCCGCTCGGGCCCGAGATCGAGATCGCGGCGATCACCTGGCCGGATGCGTTGCGGATCGGCGCGGAGATCGAGCACACGCCCTCATCACGTTCATTGATCGACTCGGCCCAGCCGCGCTTGCGCACGGCGGCAAGCTTCGCGGACGAGAAGCGCGCGTGGCGCAGGCCCTGGTGCAAGCGGTCGGAATCCTCCCATGCGAGCAGGATCTGCGCGGCGGAACCGGCTTCCATCGACAGCATGGCGCCCACGGGAATCGAGTCGCGCAGTCCGCTCGCGCGCTCCACGGCGGCGATGCACACGCGCTGTTCGCCTTGGCGGCGGTAAATCTGCGCGGATTCGCCGGTGCGGTCGAGCAGGGTCTGCAGGATCGGGCCGGCCGCGGCGAGCAGGCGGTCTTCGCCTGCGGCGGCGGCGAGTTCGGCGAACCGCGAGCCGAGCACGAAGCGGCCGTGCTGGTCGCGCAGCACGAAGCGGTGGCGTTCGAGCGCGATCGCCAGACGGTGCGCGGTGGGGCGTGCGAGCTTCGTGGCGGTCACGAGTTGGCCGAGCGTGGCGGGGCCGGACTCGAGCGCGTCGAGGATCTTAACCGTTTTGTCGAGCACTCCAACGCCGGAGTGGATCTCGTTGTCGACGGGTTGCGCCGCTTCCGCTGGGGAAGCGGCGGCGGACTCAGCGGCGGTGCGCTGTTTGGATTCTGCGGAAAGCGTATTTGAAGTCATGGTTAAATTATGCCATCTCACATTCTGAAACGCAAAAGCGAGGCGTCTAAAACTCGTGTCCTAGGTGTCGGAACCGTGCTGCTACACCGTTGAAATCGTTGTCATTCCAACGGTTGCGCAGTGCAATATCTCTCCATCAAACTTCTGCATCTCACATACCGGCATATTGCGGAAGTCTTGACTAATGAACCCATACGCTATATGGACGTGAACAACGCAGGGCCGGGCAATGGCATGGTCACACGTGCCCCTGCGCCTTTGAATACTCTGAGGAGGATCCACCTATGGGAATGACATTGGCCGAGAAAGTCTGGGCTGATCATTTGGTGCGTAAGGGTGACGACGGTGCTCCCGATCTGCTGTACATCGACCTGATGCTCATGCACGAAGTGACGAGCCCGCAGGCGTTCGAAGGCCTGCGCCTCGCCGGCCGAAGCCCTCGCCACGTGGACCAGCTCATCGCCACCGAAGACCACAACACGCCCACAGTCGACATCGACAGGCCGAACCCGGACGAAACGAGCGCCACCCAGCTGAGCACGCTCGAAAAGAACTGCCGCGAGTTCGGCGTGCGCCTGCACCCGCTCGGCGACGCGGACCAGGGCATCGTGCACGCGTTCGCCCCGATGCTTGGACTCACGCAGCCCGGCATGACGATCGTGTGCGGCGACTCACACACCTCGACCCATGGCGCGTTCGGCGCGCTCGCGTTCGGCATCGGCACCTCCGAAGTGGAGCATGTGATGGCCACGCAGACGTTGAGCCTCAAGCCGTTCAAAACCATGGCCATCAACATCGAAGGCGACCTGCCCGAAGGCGTGAGCGCCAAAGACATCATCCTCGCGGTGATCGCGAAGATCGGCACCGGCGGCGGCCAGGGCCACGTGCTCGAATACCGCGGCAAGGCCATCGAGAACCTGTCGATGGACGCGCGCATGACGATTTGCAACATGAGCATCGAAGCGGGTGCGCGCGCCGGCATGATCGCCCCCGACGAGACGACCTTCGAGTACCTCAAGGGCCGCCCGCATGCGCCGCAGGGCGAACTGTGGGACCAGGCGGTCGAATACTGGAAGACGCTCAAGACCGACGACGACGCCGTGTTCGACACCGAGGTGACGCTGCGCGCCGAAGACCTCGAACCCTTCGTCACGTGGGGCACGAACCCCGGCCAGGGTCTGCCGATCTCCGCGAGCATCCCCGCGCCCGAAGACTTCGCCGACGCGACCGAGCGCGCCGCCGCCGAGCGCGCGCTCGACTACATGGGACTCGAGCCGGGTACGCCGATCCGCGACATCCCCGTGGACACCGTGTTCATCGGATCGTGCACGAACGGCCGCATCGAGGATCTGCGCATCGCCGCCGAAATCATGAAGGGCCGCAAAAAAGCCGATTCGATCCACCGCGTGCTCGTGGTGCCGGCGTCGTCGCGCATCCGCCTGCAGGCCGAAGAGGAGGGGCTCGACCGCATCTTCACCGAGTTCGGCGCGGAATGGCGCAACGCCGGCTGCTCGATGTGCCTGGGCATGAACCCGGACAAACTCGTGGTGGGCGAGCGCTCGATCTCCACGTCGAACCGCAATTTCGAAGGCCGTCAAGGCAAAGGCTCGCGCACGCACCTCGCCTCGCCGGCCGTGGCCGCGGCGACGGCCGTGCGCGGCACAATCTCCACGCCAGCCGACCTGTGACCACAACCCGGCTTATCCAGACCGATTTTTGAACAGAGGATGTTGATTCAACGATGGAAAAACTCACCACTCTCACCGGTACGGGCGTGCCGCTGCGCCGCTCGAACGTAGACACCGACCAGATCATCCCCGCCGTGTTCCTCAAGCGCGTGACGCGCACCGGCTTCGATGACGCGCTGTTCTACGCGTGGCGCCGCAACCCGGACTTCGTGCTCAACAAACCCGAGTATGCGGACGGGCAGATCCTGGTCGCCGGCCCCGACTTCGGCATCGGCTCATCGCGTGAGCACGCGGTGTGGGCGCTGCACGACTATGGCTTCCGCGTCGTCATCGCGCCGCGCTTCGCCGACATTTTCTATGGCAACACCGCCAAGAACGGCGTGCTCGCCGCGATCATGCCGCAGGAATCCGTGGAACTGCTGTGGAAGCTGCTCGAAGAGGAGCCGGGCCGCCAGATGACGGTGAACCTCGAGGACCGCACGGTGACGTGCGGCGACGTGGTGCTGCCGTTCGAAGTGAACGACTATGTGCGCTGGCGCCTCATGAACGGCTACGACGACATCGATCTGACGCTGCAGCACGAAGACGACATCGCTGCCTACGAAAAGATGCGCGCCGAACGTTTCCCGTTCAAGCCGAAGACGATCCCGGTGCTGCGCGAACCCGAGGCTCCCGTGGTCTCCGCCCGCGAACCCGAGGCGGCCGACTGGCCCGGCCCGATTGCTGAACGCTGAGGCCACGTCGTAGCATAGGAGGCACCACCAGTAACGAACAAGGAGGCAGCATGGCTGATGCGATTGTGCTCATCACCACGGAAAGCGACATGGTGAGCGAGGCGGCGAAACGCATCGTCGAACTCGACGGCGTGCAGGACGTCTATTCGGTGGCGGGCGACGTGGACCTTGTGGCCGTGGTGTCCACCGACCACTTCGAGGACCTGACGAGTGTGATTCCCGAGGGGATTGCCAAGGTGGACGGCGTGGCCGGCACCCAGACCCTGATGGCCTTCCGCACCTACTCCCGTGAAGACGAGCAGGCCGCCTTCGATCTGGGTGGCGACTGATCCTGGGCGAACGCACGGGCAAAACAACCCCATCGGGGCCGAAACAACGGATGTTTCGGCCCCGTTTTTTCGTATCTCGCTTACGCGGGTGCCCTAATCATGGTCCCCAAGGGTATATACGGTGGGTTTTCAAGGGTCATAGGGGGCACCCCATGAATTAGGGCACCCGCGTAAGCGAGATACGAGCCGACACAGCCGATCCTCGAAGCGCGAACACCCTCCACACCGCCGCATGGTGGCCTATCATCGCAACTAGCTGCAGGCGCCATTCGTTGAAGCGCCTCACGCCACGCCCGCACACCGCGGGCGGGGCGCACATATGTGTAAGGAGTTGTCATGACCACCGTCGCCATCGTCGGCTGCACCCATGCCGGCACATTCGCCGCCACTTCGATCCTGCGCGAGCATCCCGATTGGACCGTGCACGTGTTCGAACGCGGCGACACGCTTTCGTTCCTCTCATGCGGCATCGCGCTGTGGGTGGGCGACCATGTGTCCGACCCGCGCAAGATGTTCTATTCCTCGCCTGCCGAGCTCGAGAAGCTCGGCGCCACAATGCACATGCGCACCGACGTGACCGACATTGATGTGGCCGGCAAGACGCTCGAGTTCCATAGCTTGGAGATGGGCGACTCTCAGACGCTGCGGTTCGACAAGCTCGTGGTCACGACCGGTTCGCGCCCAGTGGTGCCGTCGATCCCCGGCATCGAATCCGACCGCGTGCAGCTGTGCAAGAACTGGGACAACGCGGTGCAGATCAAGGAGCGCGCGCACGACGCGAAATCGGTTGTGGTGATCGGTGCCGGCTACATCGGCGCCGAGCTGGCCGAACAGTTCAGCACAATCGGCGTGGAGACGACGCTGATCGATGCGGCCGACCGTGTGCTCGCCAACAATTTCGACAAGCTCATCACCGACCAAGTGGAGGAGCGCTACCGCAAGCACGGTGTGACGCTCGCGCTCGGCGAGAAGGTGACCGCCTTCACCGACAACGCCGACGGCACGGTGACCGTGACCACGACGGGTGGCGCTTACACCGCGCAGTTCGCCGTGCTCGCCGTCGGGTTCCTGCCGAACACCGATCTGGTCCGTGGCCAGGTGGACACGCTCAGCAACGGCGCGATCATCACGAACGACTACATGCAGGCTTCAGTGCCATACGTCTACGCCGCGGGCGACAGCGCCACCGTGCGTTATAACCCGACGGGCGAGCTTGACTACATTCCGCTCGCCACGAACGCCGTGCGCCAAGGCACGCTCATCGGGCAGAACATCGACGTGCCGACGCGCAAATACATGGGCACGCAGGCCACGAGCGCCGTGCAGCTCTACGACCTGTCGCTTGCGGCGAGCGGCCTGACGCAGGCCGGCGCCGACCGCCGCGGCATGGACGTGCGCTCGACCGAACTCGTGGAGGACTACCGCCCGGCGTTCATGCTCTCCACAGCCCCCGTCACGTCGATCCTGAGCTGGGACCCGCAGACACGGCTCGTCAAGGGCGCCCAATTCTGCTCGACCGCGGACATCTCGGGCGCGGCGAACACGGTGAGCGTGGCCATCCAAGCCGGGTTCACAATCGACATGTTGGCGAACGTGGACTTCCTGTTCCAACCGAACTTCGACCAGCCCGTCTACTACGTGGGCGCGGTGGCCGCGAAGGCCGTGGCCGAGCAGGGCGCCTGACGCCCGCCCGTGGCGCGCGCCGGCACCTCACACGCGCCACGCATATTACATGCCTTATGGCAAACTGGTTGCCTGACATCGCCGCCGGACGGACTGCCGGCGCGACGCGGCGCGGAAATAAAACCGCGCGCCCGACTGTAGAGATAACCAGACAATCAGACTCGGCCCACACGCGGCACCGGACCATGCGCCGGCGCCGCGCATTGTGTGCACCACTGGCGAAAGAGGATAGACGTGGTCGAAACAACAGATGACGTGCTGCATGTTGTGGGCGGCAAGCCGCTCAACGGCACCATCAAGGTGCGCGGCGCCAAGAACTTCGTGAGCAAGGCCATGGTGGCGGCGCTGCTGGCGCCCGGCACGTCGGTGCTGAAGAACGTGCCCGAGATCCGCGACGTGCACGTGGTCTCCGACCTGCTGCGCCTGCACGGCGTGGACGTGGACGTGAACGGCGACGATGGCATTGTGACGATCGACGCGAAGAACGTGCAGCTCGCCGACGTGGCCGACGTGGACACGCTCTCCGGCTCGAGCCGTATCCCGATCCTGTTCTCCGGACCGCTGCTGCACCGTTTGGGCGAGGCGTTCATCCCCGCGCTCGGCGGCTGCAACATCGGCGGCCGCCCGATCGACTTCCACTTGGAGACGCTGCGCAAGCTCGGCGCGGACGTGGACAAGGAGCATAAGGACGGCATCCACATCACCGCCCCCAACGGCCTGCACGGCGCGAAGATCCATCTGCCGTACCCGTCCGTCGGCGCCACCGAGCAGACGCTGCTCGCGGCCGTGCTCGCCGACGGCAAGACCGAGCTTTCCGGCGCCGCCACCGAACCCGAGATCATGGACCTGGTGGCCGTGCTGCAGAAGATGGGCGCGATCATCTCGGTGGATGTGGACCGCACATTCCGCATCGAAGGCGTCAAGGAGCTCAAAGGATACACGCACACCGCGCTCACCGACCGCATCGAGGCGGCGAGCTGGGCTTCGGCCGCGCTCGCCACGCACGGTGACGTGTTCGTGAAGGGCGCCACGCAGCCCGAGATGATGACGTTCCTCAACGTGTTCCGCAAGATCGGCGGCGAGTTCGACATCACCGACAAGGGCATCCGCTTCTGGCACCCGGGCGGCGACCTCAAGCCCGTGGCGATCGAGACCGACGTGCACCCCGGCTTCATGACCGACTGGCAGCAACCTCTCGTCGTGGCGCTGACCCAGGCGAACGGCCTGAGCATTGTGCACGAGACGGTGTACGAAAACCGCTTCGGCTTCACCAAGCCGCTCACGCAGATGGGCGCCACGATCCAGCTGTACCGCGAGTGCCTCGGCTCGCTGCCGTGCCGCTTCCAGCAGCGCAACTACAAGCATTCCGCGGTGATATTCGGGCCCACGCCGCTCGAAGGCCGCGACATCGACGTGCCGGACCTGCGCGGCGGCTTCAGCCACTTGATCGCCGCGCTGGCGGCGAACGGCCCGTCCGACGTGCGCGGCATCAGCCTGATCGACCGCGGCTACGCCGACTTCCGCGGCAAGCTCACCGCGCTCGGTGCGCAGATCGACTGATGCTTCGCACCAACCGATGAACGACCCGGCCTGTGCCATGCACGGCCGGGTCGTTCGCGTCTACGGACGTGCTGCTGCACATGGGGTCCAAGGGTGGGCGTGTACCGGCGGTGCGGCACAATGGAGCGCATGGTATCCAAAGGAAAACCGTCGCCGCGCTCCGCGGTCAAGCCGCTCAGTGACGCGCAGGTCGCCAGGCTCGCGGCGCAATACGACCTCGTGGACCCGACCCGCCCGTACCCGACCGGGCGCATCGAGCCGAATGAGAAGGAGATCAACGAACAGAACCCCAAGCTCACCGCGCGCCTGATGGAGGGCTGCGCCAAGGTGCTGCGCGCCAGCTGCCGGCCGCGCGCATGGGGGCTCGAGAACGTGCCGGTGGACGGCCCATACATCACTGCCGCCACGCATGTGACGCAATTCGACGTGTTCGTGCCGATGATCGCGATGTTCGAAATGGGGCGCCGTCCGCGCTACATGGCCAAGGCCGAGATGGGCAAATGGCCGATCATCGGCAAATGGTTCCGCGCCGTGGGCATGCAGCCGGTCACGCGACGCAGCGGCAAGGCGCGCCAGATCGAAGAGGAATCGATCTCGATCCTGACCGGTGGGCGCCCCCTGACGATCTGGCCGGAAGGCACCGTGACGCGCGACCCGCAGAAATGGCCGATGAGCATGAAGAACGGCGTCGGGTTCATCGCGCTCGAGGCCTCGCGCCGGCTCGGCAGGCAGATCCCGCTGTACTGCGCTGTCACATGGGGGGCGGCGAGCATCAACCACTTCTGGCCGTGGCCGCGCAAGAACGTCGTCATGTGCTACGACGAGCGCCTCGACTACAGCGACCTGCTCGAAGGCATGGATGACTGGGGCGCGGAGCCGCCGGTCGAATACGCGAACGAACTGGCGCGCCGCATCCGCGTGCGCATGAAGAATGTGATGGCCAACATCCGCGACGAACAGCCGCCGAAGGGCTTCTTCGACTACCGGATCATGAAGGAAGTGCCCGAAGTCGAGCCGTTCCCCGACCTGCACCAGATGGATGCGCGTGCGCTCACGCAAGACCGGGAGCGCATCCCGATATGCGGCGGGATAGGCGATGTGACGGATATGCCCACGCACGCCCAGCCAAGAGCATAATCACGCGCGACCCGCGCAAAAAGGCCAACAATGGAAGCCAGTGCACCGCCGTTCATCGTATGCGCGGCGGCACGGCTGAATGATAAAAGGAGCAGAGTATGGCGAATATTACGGTATTGGGTGCCGGCGCATGGGGCACGGCATTCGGTCAGGTGCTTGCGGACGCCGGCAACGATGTGATGATGTGGGCGATCGAACCCGAAATCGTCAAGGCGATCCAGACCGAGCACCGCAACCCGGTTCGCCTGCCGAGCGTGGATAAGCTGCCCGACTCGGTGACCGCGACCGGTGACCGCGCCGAGGCCGTGGCGCATGCCGAGGTGGTCGTCGTGGCGATCGCCGCCCAGTACGCACGCCAGGCGCTCGAGGAATTCAAGGGGCTGATTCCCGACGAGGCCGTGGTCGTCTCACTGATGAAGGGCATTGAGCAGAAAACCGGCAAGCGCATGGACCAGGTGGTCACCGAGGCGCTCGACCTGCCCACCGACCGTTTTGTGGCGATTTCGGGACCGAACCTGAGCAAGCAGATCGCCGCGCGCGAACCCGCCGCGACCGTGGTCGGCTGCACCGACATCGACGTGGCGCGCCGCGTGGCGAAACTGTGCACGACTGACTACTTCAAGACCTTCATCACCGCCGACGTGATCGGTCTGGAACTGTGCGGATCGCTCAAGAATGTGGTGGCGCTCGCCGTGGGCATGTCGCACGGCGCGGGCTTCGGCGAGAACACGGCCGCGATGATCGAGACGCGCGGCTTGACCGAGATCAAGGACGTCGGCACGGCGGCGGGCGCCCTGCCCGAGACCTTCTATGGCCTGGCCGGCGTGGGCGACCTGATCGCCACATGCGGCTCGTCGCTTTCGCGCAACTACACCTTCGGCTACAACCTGGGCAAGGGCATGAGCGTGGAGGAAGCCACGAAGGCGAGCAACGGCGTCGCCGAAGGCGTCGCCACGGCGAGCGCCGTCGTGGCCCTCGGCGAGCAGTACCATGTGTGCACGCCGCTCGCCAAGGCGGTGACGCGCCTGCTCGACGACGGTATCTCGTTCAAGCAGATGATCGCGGAGATGTTCCCCGCCGACGTGACGGTGGAGTGACGCCGTCCGCCGCGTGCGCGCGGGGACTGCGCGCGCGGCGAAAGGCAAGCCTTGCGGTACGCTGGGAGCCATTGAGCACCCTGTTTTTGCTGGAAGGGACGAACCGAATTATGGCACAACTCACACGCGTGGCCGTCATGTACGGCGGTAAGGCCGACGAACACCCGATCTCCTGCATTTCCGTGGCGAGCGTGCTGCGAGCGCTCGACACGGACCGTTTCGAGCCGGTGCTGATCGGCATCACCAAACAGGGCGAATGGATCGTGGACGGCGAGGACCCGCGCCAGTGGGCGCTCGACAAGGGCCTGCCGCAGGTCGAGCGCACCGTCGGCTCGCGCGGCGTCGTGCTGAGCATGGGCGAAGGCGGTGACGGGTTCTACGCGCGCAACGCCGACGGCACGTTGGAGTCGCTCGGCCACATCGACGTGGTGCTGCCGGTGCTGCACGGCCCGTACGGCGAAGATGGCACGATCCAAGGCCTGTTCGAGATGATGGGCGTGCCATATGTGGGTTGCGGCGTGCTCGCGAGCGCCGCCTCGATGGACAAGCATTACACGAAGACGCTGCTTGCGGCCGCCGGCATCTCCGTCGCGCCGGGCATCACCTTGGACACCCGCCTGTGTGATGCGTCGGACCGTTTTGCGGCTGATGGGCCGGGATTCCTGGACGCGGTGGACGAGGCGGGGCTGCAGTACCCGCTGTTCGTGAAGCCGTCGCGCGCCGGATCGAGTTTCGGCGTGACGAAGGTCGAGCGCGTGGGTGACGCGGAGGAGATTGCGGCCGCCGTGTATGAGGCGAGCCTGCATGACTGGCGTGTGATCGTGGAGCAGGGCGTCGACGGTCGTGAGATCGAATGCCCGGTGCTGCGCCCGCGCAGCGATGAGGCGCCGCGCGCGAGCCTGCCCGGCGAGATCGTGCTCGACCGCCGGGACCAGGACGACGACCAGTTCTACGATTTCGACAGCAAATACATGGATGCGCAGGCGAGCCATGTGGAGGTGCCCGCGCATCTTCCCGCCGAGCTGATCGAACGTGTGCGCGAGACGGCGGTGAAGGCGTTCCTGGCGGTCGACGGCACCGGCCTGAGCCGTGTGGACACGTTTGTGACGCCGGGCGGCGATGTGCTTGTCAACGAGATCAACACGATGCCCGGGTTCACGTCGATCTCCATGTATCCCAAGGCCTGGGAGGCCACCGGCATCGCATACACCGACCTGATCACCACGCTCATCGACGGCGCGTTGCATAGCTGACAGGCGCCCAACCAGCGGACGACATCTGGCGCCACAGGTGGCGTTCAGTACACTGGGAGGCACGCTGCGCGCGCCCACATGGCGCGGTGCGGTGTACTCACAGGAAAGAGAGCAGACAGAGATGACAACCCCAGAGAATCCGTACAACGGCGACCCGTATGCACCGGGCACCGGGCAGCCGGCCGACGAGACACAGCAGTACGGCCAGCCTGCGCAGCAGCCCTACGGCCAGCCTGCACGACAGCCGTATGGCGCGCCGCAGGCCGAACCCATGCAGGCCATGCCGGAATACGGCCAGATGCAGCCGAACCCGTATGCGGCGCCCGAACAGCCCATGCAATCATTCGACTACAGCCAGCAGGGACAGCAGCCGTACGGCGGGCAGATCCCGCCGCAGGAACCGATGGGCGGCTATGGCGCGCCGCAGAACAACGACAAATGGAACGGCCTGGTGATCGCGGGCTTCGTGTGCGCGTTCCTGGTTCCGATTGTCGGTCTGATCCTGAGCATCATCGGCATGGTGCAGATCAACAAGAACGGCGGCAAGAGCAAGGGCATGGCGATCGCCGGCATCCTCGTCTCGGTTGTGGTGATGGTGCTCAACGGCCTGCTCGTGTTCTCGATGCTCAACGCCGCCAACAGCGCTGTGCAGACGGCGATCACCGCGTCGCAGAGCCCATCGTCCTCGTCCTCCTCGCCGAGCACGACCGACCCGGACATCGACGACCTCGACAACGACATCGACGATCTGGATGACGATCTGGACGACCTCGACAACGATGTGGACACGCTGCCGGAGGGCGTGACGCTCGAAGACCTGCTGAGCATGCCCACGTTCAAGGAGCAGATCGAACGGCAGACCACCGCAGGCATGCCCGACAACATGGACATGAAGGTCAGCGCCAAGGGCAACACGCTCACCTTCGACGCCACGATCAACGAATCGCTGACGGACGATCAGGTGGAGCAGGTGCGCAGCATGGCCGAGTCGGTGCTCGGCTCGCAGATGGAAGAGATCGCCGGCAATCTCAACAGCGAGCTCGGCACCGATGATGTGGTGGTGCACCTGACCATGAAACTCGCGGACGGCCAGACGATCGTCGACAAGGATTACACGGAGTGAGGCATAGCAGATGACCCAGCCAACCAACCCATACGGCGGTGAGCAGCCCCAGTACGGCGCGCCACAGCAGCCACAGGCCGAACAGCCGAACCCGTACGCGCAGGAATACGGGTACGCGGGCCAGCAGCCATACATCCAGCCGACCTGCGGGCAGGCGCCGCAGCAGCCGTATGGTCAGCAGCCGGCGTATTACCCACAGGACCGCTGGAACGGCATGGCGATCGCCGGGTTCGTCTGCTCGTTCATCTTCAGCATCGTCGGCCTGGTGCTGAGCATCATCGGCTACAACCAGACCAAGAAGACGGGCGAGAAAGGCAAGGAGCTCGCGTTGGCGGGCATCATCATCTCCGGCCTGTCAATCGTCATGACCATCGTCATGATCATCGCGTTCGTGGTGATCGGCGTCAGTGTGTTGGGTGTGGCGTTCGACGACACCCGCGACTCCTACGCTTGCGACCCCTATGACGAGGTGTGCGACGACATCAAGGTGCAGACCGGGTACCACAGCGCCGCCGAGCTCGCCGCACGCGAGACGCCCGAGGTGTTGCTCGCCGGCCTCACGATCCGCTAGCCGAAAGCCCTGACCCATGACCATGCCCCCGCAGCAGCCACAGCGATTCCAGCCCCAACAGCCACAACGGCCGCCGACGCATTGGCCGCCGGTGCCGCCGATGGCCGCCATGCGGCCGGCGCCGGCGCCATCGCCATGGCAGGCGCGCATCACGGCGGCCAAGCGCGCCTATTCGCGCGCCGGTGCCGCCATCGCGTTGATGCTCGTGGTGTGGGTGCTGCTGACGCTGCTGCTGCAGGGGGCCGTGGCCGGCATGCTGCGCACGCCGCAGCTTTCCATGTGGCTGAGCGTGGTGATCTCGAGCGGCGTGCTGTACTGCATCGCGTTGCCGCTCGGGTTCATCGTGCTGCGCACCGAGCCGATGCTGCCCACACGCAGGTTCACGCTCAAACCCTCACGGTTCCTCATGTACCTGCTGATCGCGCTGCCGATCACCTACGCCGGCAACATCATCGGCATCGTGCTGTCCGCCCTTCTCTCGGGCGGTCAGGCGAGCAACCGCATCCTCGACATGACCGGCGGCTCGGATTGGGTCGTCAACATCGTTGCCGCGGTGCTGCTCGCGCCGATCGTGGAGGAATGGCTGTTCCGCAAACAGCTCATCGGCCGCCTGCGCCGCTTCGGCGAACTGCCGGCGATCCTGGTCTCCGCACTGTTCTTCGCGCTGTTCCACCTGAACCTCTTCCAGTTCTTCTACGCGTTCGGACTGGGCGTGCTGTTCGGCTACGTCTACATGCGCACGAGCAAACTGCGCTACACGGTGGGGCTGCACATGCTCATCAACGCCAACGGCGGCATTGTGGCCCCGTGGTTCATGAACCGGATGATGGCGGTCGTGGAGGCGCACCCCACGGCCGAGACAATCACCAACGCGCAGATGGGCGCGCTGCTCAGCGGCTTCGCCTATGCGTTTCTGCTGCTCGCCGCCACACTGGCCGGCCTCGTGCTGCTCATCGTGCGCTGGAAGCGCCGCGAATTCTACCTGGCGCCCGAACAATTGCCGCACGGTGCCGCGGGCCGTGCCGCGTTCGGCAATCCCGGCGTCATCACCTGCATCGCCGTCGGCACGCTCGGCACGCTGCTCATGCTGTTCGCGTGAGGCTATTTGCCGCTGTCACCCGTATCGTGTTGTGTGGCGAGCAGATCGCGCGCCTTGGCATCGCCACTCGCCACGAGGTCGGTGAACAGGTCCGATGAGCTCACCGAACGCGTCACGGCGTCGATGAGCTGCGCCTGCGAGGCGTGCGGTTTGGCGTAGGCGATGATGTTGCCGGTCACGCCGGCTGGCGAAAACCCGGTCAGGCGCACGATCGGCGGGGTTTTGGGGTCCATCAGGCCGTGTGCGGACTCGTCGATCTTCGACAACAGTTCGTTCGTCAGACGCACCGTGTCCACGTTCGGTTTGGCGGTGAAGGGAATCGTGACGCTCGCTTCGTTGTGCGGGTCGAGTTTTTCGAGCAGCGTGGTGTTCAGCACCGAGTTCGGGATCATCATCAGGTTGCCGTCGCGTTCGCGCACCACCGTCTGCCGCCACGTGACGTCTTGCACTTCGCCCGTGATGCCGGATATGCGCACCATGTCGCCCGGCTGCAGCACATGCGAGAACATGAGCTGGAACCCGCCAATCGTGTTGGCGATCGAATCCTTGAGGCCGAGCGAGACGGCGAAACCGCCGATGCCGAGCGCCGTGAACAGCGTCATCGGGTTGACGCCGAACACCGGTTTGAGCACAATCGTGACGGCGATGACCCAGATCAGCACGCGCGCCAGATTGACGAAGATCGAAGCGTCGGGAATCTGCGATTTCTCGAGCGCCTTGCGCAGCGCGCGAGAGACGAGGCGGGCCGTCACATATGCGGCCACACAGACGATGGCCAGAAAGATGATGCGAGACGAATGGACCTTGAGCCAGTCCACGACCTGTTCCATGTTCGGCTGTTCCATGCCACTCCTGATGATGTGTGCGGGGGCCGCGGGGCGCGGCAGCTCCATCATAGGGGGTGTGGGGAACCGGGCAGGGCGTGGGCTAGATGCGGTATGCCTCGAGGCCGGCGGTGGTGGACTCCTTGCCGCCGTAGCGCGTGGAGTCGAGGTACAGACGCTCCCAGAAGCCGTTGGTGTCTTGGCGGGACATGGAGACATACAGGCCCATGGCCAGCACGGCCACGTCACGGTTCTGCACTTCGCGCAGCGTCACCGTGTGGCGCGTCTCCGGCCAATGCGCCAGGAGCGAGAGGATGCCGCCGACGGCGAAGTCGAGCAGCACGCGCTTCGTGTTGGTGATCGAGTTCGGCGTCTCGTCCAGCAGGCTCAACAGCGTTAGACGCAGGAAGTCACGCAGCGAGTCCACGAGTTCGCGTGTGCTGTGTTCGCTCGTCAGCAACGCCAAGTGGTCGATGTGCCGGATGTTCTCGGGCGTGGAGACCATCGACGAGCAGAACGTGTGCCATATCATGAGCGGGTCGTCGTGGGAATCGGGCACCGGCGGCACCGGCAGCCGGTTGAGCTCATACATGATCGCGGAGTCGGCGAGTTCGGGCAGGCCGGAGAAATGGTAGTAGAACGAGTTGCGGTTCACGCGCGCCTCGTGCACCACGTCGGTCACGGTGATTTTTTTGAAGGGACGATCGGCGAGGAGCGTCCAGAAGGCGTTCTCCAATCGCTCCTTGGCGGGGAGAATCTCTGAATCGCGACGTGGCCTCGGCATAACGTACTCCTTCGCGAAGGTACGGTGGTGTGACCGCCCTTCTTATGCTGACACAATGTGTCCGTGTACGTAAGTTTATAGTCGTCGGGCCGGTTCTTGTGCAACCATGGCTGCGGGCGAAATGCCGCACAATTTCACCGTTAATGATGCAATGTGGCACCGGCGAGCATCCACAGTGCCTGGTTGATGTATTTGCGTTCCTCGCCACTCAGACCCACATAGCTGCCGAGCATGTCGGGGATGATGCGCGGGCCGGCCGTCATCAGCTCGGTGATTGTGCCATGGCCGGAGGACGCCAGCACGCGGAACAGCGCCTCCACGCCGTGTTCGCGCTGGCGTTGCGTCATGCCGCCGAGCCACGAGTTCATCGCCTCGGCGAAGGACCGCGAGGTGGATGTCACGTCAGGCTCCTGCACAAATTGGTCGCCGTGCATGAGCCACGTGTAGCACGAATGCTGCATGAGCCCGTCAGCGCTCGATTTGACGACGATGCGGTGCGCGTGCGGCGAATGCGTGAGCAGCATGCCGATGATCGACCCATCGGGGATCACACGCGTGATGCGGTGCACCACGGTGCTGTATTCGTAGCTGTGGATCACCTCGGGGCTGAACCCGGGCCCATCGAGCGTGTAGATGCGCGTGATGCGGTCCTTGATGGCGTCGGGCGCGTTCATGGCCGCGTAGATCGCCAGATTGCCGCCCTTGGAATGCCCGGTGAGCACAATGTCGCCACTCCACAGCGCGCCCACATGCTCCAGGTAATCCGCGGCCTGCTTCTGGGCGGGCACCGGGTAGGTGAACGCCATGTTGAAGTCCTCTTTCCACCCGACGAGCGAGTCGTCGGTGCCGCGGAACGCCACTACAAGCGTGCCGGTGGGCAGCAGGAACGTCATGGCCGCGAACTGCGTCTGCTGGTCCAAGTCGAAGCGTTCGTCGGCGGCGTTGACACGCGTGACGGCGAAGCGCGGGTTGTGCGCGATCGAACGGTAGAACCGGCGCGGTGTGCCCGCCGGCACGAACCCGGCGTGCTCCTCGAGGTACGGGTGGTGCTCTTCGTACAGCGTCAGCTCCTGCTCCACCTGCCGCATCGTAGGGCCGTCGAACGGCACGCGCACAAGCGCCTGCGCCGAAGCCACCGGGTGCCGCCAGTCAAAGGACCGCACGCGCCGCGACAGTGAGCCATAGCGTGCCACAAGTGACTTGAGGCGCGGCACCGACTGCGGGATCCGGTCGTAGCTGAGCAGCGCGAACACGAGCGCGTCGGCCGTCTGGAACGGGTACTCGGTGAAGTCCCGTGTCTGCGTGCGCGCGTAATCGAGAATCGTGCCTGTGCGTTGCTCCTCCACATATGCTCCCGTCACTCAAGCGGACGCCGGATGGCGCGCCGCGCCCGTCTCAATTCTAGGGGACCGCGGACGTGCGCGCAGGCTTTCAGCTGCAGGGCGTGCTCAGCGGCCGTGGCGTTCGTGCATGAACTGTTCGAGCCGCTCGATCGCGCGCTCGAGATGGTCCGTCTCCATGCAGTACGACAAGCGCAGGTGCCCCGGCACGCCGAACGAATCGGACGGCACCATGAACAGGTCGTATTCCATCGCCTGCTCGCAGAACTCCATTGCGTCGGGGATGGGCGACTGCGGGAAGATGTAGAACGTGCCGCCCGGCTTTTCCACCGTGAACCCGAGCCGCACAAGCGCGCTGTACAGCAGCTCCATGTTGCGTTCGTACACACCCAGGTCGCTCGTCTCGTCGATCACGCGCGCCACGGCGAGCTGCATGCTCGACGACGGGCAGTTGTGCCCGATCGTGCGGCTGATCTGCGCGAACATCGGCACGAGCAGCTCGGCCTGTTCGGCGCGCGGATTGACCGCGATGTACCCGATGCGCTCGCCGGGCAGCGAAAGCGCCTTCGAGAACGAATAGCAGGTGAGCGTGTTGTCGTAGAAGCGCGCGGGGTAAGGCTGCTCGGCGCCCCCGAACACGATCTCGCGGTACGGTTCGTCGCTGATCAGGAAGATGCTGTGCCCCCATGCGCGCTCGCGGTCCTCGAGGATCTGCGCAAGGCGGCGCAGGGTCTGCTCGGAATAGACGGCGCCCGAAGGGTTGTTCGGCGTGTTGATCAGCACGGCCGCCACGCGCGGGTTGAGCGCGCGTTCAAACGCGTCGAAATCAATCTGGAAATGCGCGGTGTCGGCGGGCACCACGGTCAGCGTGGCGCCCGTACCTCCCACATACGGCTGGTATTCGGGGAAATACGGGGCGAATGTGACGATCTCGCTGCCCGGCTCCGTGACCGCGCGGAACGCGTGCGCAAGCGCTGCGGTGGCACCGGCGGTGGGGAAGATGTGCGCGGGCGTGTACCCCATGCCGAAGCGTCGGTTGAGCGAGTCGGCGATCGCGCCGCGCACCGACTCGATCCCGACGGACGGGCTGTACCCGTGCAGCGCGTACGGCGCCTGCGTCTCGTAGAGGTCGATCATGGCGCGCGTGAACTCCGGCGCGCACGGCACGCTCGGATTACCGAGCGAGAAGTCGAAGACCTCGCTCGCGCCGATCTGCGCGCGGCGTGCGCTCGCGCGTTCGCCGATCATGCGGATCACGGATTTTGCGTTGAGCATGGACTGGTATGTTTCGTTGATCATGGGTCTTCTCCTGTTCGCCCGGGACTGCGCCACTGCCACTACCGTAGCGCATGCGCGCGCCGGTGTGGCGCGGCGTTCACTTGGTGTTGGTGTGCGAATTGCGCGCGCGGTCGAATTGCTCGCGCACTTCGGCAAGCAGGCCTTCGCCGTGCTCGGTGCGCATGGCGGGGTAGGCGCGGATCAGACGGCGCTGCTGCCAATCGAACAGGTGCGCCACATGCGCGGCGAGCGCCTCGCCGTCCGTGTGCGCGCGCTCGGTGAGCTGCGCGCACACGGTGGTGATGCGCGTTTCGGTCGACTCGATGCGCTTGTCGGCGGCGGTGATGCCGACGTCGATGTGCGCGATGCCGCGCGCTTTGAGCGCCTTGATGTCTTGTTCGGCGTGCCCGAGGCAACTGTTGAGGCTCGTCAGGCCGGCGAGCGTGACAGCGGCGTCGGCGAGCAGCGCCACGAGCAGCGCCACGGCGAGGACCGTGATCGTGCGCGGGTCGATTGCGTCGAGCAGGTCCATGACGTGCGGCTGCACCCACAGTTTGACCACGGTGCAGCCGGCGGCGAAGAAGAGGAAGCCGTTGAGGTAGACGCGCCCGTTGATGTTGAACGGTTTGCCCGAATAGTCCCACAGCCGCATGTGGAAGAGCTTTTCGATGGCCCACGACGTGAAGTATTCGAGCGTGCAGCACAGCACGCCGCTGCTGAGGAAGATTGCGACGACCGAATGCTCGCCGGGCAGCGCGTAGATCGCCAGCAGCGCACCGAAGCCGTAGATGGGGCAGATGGGTCCGTTGAGGATGCCGCGGTCCACGAACCGCTTTTTCATGACGATGTTGAGTACGGTCTCCCACAGCCAGCCCACAAAGCTGTACAGCAGGAACCACAGGAAGGTCTGTTCGAGTGCGAGCCAAGTCATGCCGCCAACGCTACAGCACGCCCATGGCGAGGCGGGGTGTGCATGATTGTTGCAATCGTGGTCATTGGGGTGACTGCACGGTGGAACGGGGCTCGACGGCACCGCATGACGCGTGTTACAGTGCAACAACATGCCGCTTTGCCGAGTGGGAGCCCACCCGTGCAGCGCGCCGTGCAATGAGGAACGGTGGAAGTGTGCTTGCACACGCTTGCGGCCGGATGGAATGGAACGGACCCAGGAGAGAGATTTATGGAACAGAACATCTACAGGTTGCCGCTGCTCTCGCATGCCACGGCGCTCGGCACGCTGCCGGGCCAGCCGGTCGACGCCACATACAGCCTTGTCAAGGACCTGGACCAGCCCAAAGGCGGACTCGGGTATGTGGCGCAGGTCGTGGGGCGCCGCAAGGTGCGGGTGCTGGCATGGATCAGCGAAGACATGAAGGTGTTCCCCGCAACCCAGACGCTCGACCAGACGCCGGGAGAGCCTGGCGAGCTGCATTTCGACCCGTGGACCGACACCCCGAACTCGGGCGCCGTGCGCGTGCAGAGCTCAGACGGCTTCGACCGCACCGTCACGATCGGCGAATACGCGGTGGACGGCGGCACGGCGTGGCTCACCGCCTGCACGGAGGACCTCGGCGCGTACCGCGAAGGCAAGCACCCGCTCGCCGTGCTGCTCGCCGTGCTGCTGGATCGGCGCATGCCTTGTGCCGCGCCTTGCGGGAAAGACGGTGGGCTCGGGCTCGGGGCGCATCAGCGAACTGTTCCGCAACATGATGAACAAGCCGCTGCCCGACGGGCTCGACGAGATCATCTGGCGCGGCACCACGAACAACGGCCATGCCTCGGTCTTCGAACGCTTCGCCGCCCGCCAGCTTGTGGAGGCGGGCGCCGGGCAGATCCGCCAGATCGAAGGCGAGCACCCGCTCAACGTGATTCGGTTGGAATCGACCGACATGTTCTGGATGCGCTTCGATGACGATGAGATCGAAGGCCTGCAGCGCGACTTGGTGCTCGGTGTGGAAGCCGCGCTCAATCGCCTGTCGTTCGTGGACATCGAGGCCCGAGGCCACGACAACGGTATGGGACTTGTCTCCACGCTCACCGAGGAGGAGTGCTTCCGCGCAGCCACGCGCTCGATGCACATGTGGGCCGCACACGCGAGGTTCGTGCAGCAGGAGGCCACGGTGGAGAACCCGGAGCAGACCGTGCGCGGCGCCAAGGCGGCCCGCGGCGGCGCGTGGGATGTGATGACGCGATTCATCGCGATCTGCGAGCGCCTCAAGCTGCCGTTCCGCCTCGAGTACCTGTGCGACGTGGATCCGAAGAGCGGGCAGATGGCGGTCACGTTCAGCGTGCCCACCGCACTGATGATGCCGGGGTCCGATTTTGTGGGCGGCCAGTGGATCGATGCGCGCGCCGAACGCGCGGGCCGTGCCGCGTCGTACGCGCTGCGCCTCGCGGGCCTGCTCGCACAGGCCGCGTTCACGACCGGCGTGCGCGTCACGTCGGTCGACGTCACCGGGCGCCTCGGCTCGCTGCGCGGTCAGCCGGTGCTGTCGCTCGGCTTTGACCGCAGCCCGTTCCAGATGGGCGTGCAGCCGGCGTATGTGAGCGGCCGGTTCGACGACACCGCGCAAGACAACGACCCGGCGGCGATCGTGCAGATGCTCCAGCCGGCGCGCCACGCGCTGAGCTTCGGCGCGGACCGCGGCCTGATGCCGGTCGAGCCGCTGCCGCTGCCGAAGGCGCTCGTGCGCCAGCATGTGCCGCTGTGGAAAGACAAGCGAGAACTGCCCGACGACATCAAGACGCTTGTGCGCGCCGACTTCGCGTACGAACTCGACGTGATGCACGACGACTGCGTGGTCAAGGGCCCGGAGATCTGGGACATTGTGAACCAGAACGAGGATTCGCCGGTGACCGCCATGTTCGAGGTGGAATCCGCGCTCATGCAGATCGAAAGCGCCGAAAAGGACCATGGCGACCGCAAACCGTTGTATTGCGAACACCCGCTCATGCGCCTGCTCATGGTGAACGTGGAAGGCAAGGCGACCGACCGCTACTGGAAGCTGCCCGACGCCGTGTACAACGCGCATGGCGCGCTCAGCCGCCTGAACCGCGAACTGGGCGAGCGAGACAAGGCGGTGGCCCATTCCGAGGAGATGATGCGTCTGGCGCCGACGACCGCGCGCGGCGCCATCGAGCTTTCGCTTGACTACACGGATGTGGGTGAGGACTACGCGGGGTCGGCGGATGCGCTGATCCGCGGACTCAAGACCGCGCTGATGCCGATTGACGTGGGCTTCATGTATTACCGCCTGGCCTTCGCGTTGTGGAGGACCAACAACCACAAGGCCGCCCTGGCGTGCTACGCGATGGTGCTTTCGATGCCCGAAGGGCCGTTCCACGACAAGAGCCGTGACGAGTCGAACCAGCTGCGCGCCAAGATGGGCGAAGAGGAGCTGCCGGACCGCGACCGCGCCGAGCAGACCCTGCGCGCGGCCGGCATTCCGGTGGCGCCGCCGCTCACGTTGCTCGAACAGCTCGCCAAAGTGGCGATCATGCTCGTGGACGCAGGCTTCCCGCTCGCAGCCGACGAGGCGGTGTGGATGCTCGGCATCATGCAGCCGGCCGACGTGCTGCCGGCGCTGCGCCGCTGCCTGCGGTGGGGAGCCGCCGGCATCACCCCGGACAGCGACGAGTGATCAGTCCTTCTTCGGTGTGGTGAGGGTGTCCGACACCAGTTTGGCGGCCTCATCGTACGTGGGGCAGAACGGGATGCCCGCGTGGTTGTGTGTGATCGCGAGCGATGCGGCGGCGTTCGCGATCTGCACCGCGCTCTCCAGATCCCACCCTTCGGCGAGCAGCGCGCACAACGCACCGGTGTGCGCGGGGCCGGCGGAACGGATGTGCGTGGCCTTCGTGGGGAAGCCGTCGATGTGCTCCACGCCCTTGCCGTGCTGGCGCACCCAGGCGCCGCGTGCGCCGGCGCGCAGCACGACCGGCGCACGCAGTGTCTCGCCGAGCGCCTCACACAGCGCGTGCATCGACTCGTCGAAGCCGCCGTTCACGCGCATCGTGGCGCTTTCGTCGAAGGTCACGCCCAGACGATAGGCGAGTGTGTGCGCCTCCTGCCGGTTCATCGACCAGATGGGGCGCGTGAGCACGAGATTCTCGAGCAGCTGGTCGTTGACGAGCCGCAGTGTGTTCGTGGGGTTGATCACCATACGGAATTCGCGCTCCTGCGGGCGGCATTGCGGCTGTTGGATGAACGCGTTGACGGCGAGCGGCGACTCGTTCATCAGTGCATTGCCGCTGATGTGTACTACGTCGCCGCGCTGCGGGCGCATATGCGCGAACGCGTGGGGTTCGCCATGCGCCTCGGCGCCATGGTGCGCCACATACGACTTCTGCATGCCGTCGGTGAGCACAATGCGGAACCCGTTGTCTTGGTTCGGCCTGGTGGGGCCGGTGTGCAGGATGTGCGAGCGGCGCAGCGAATTGCGCAACATCGTGGCCCACGGTCCGGTGCCCATGATGCTCGCTAGTTCGGTGCGCGCGCCCATGCGGCTCGCCGCCTGCAGCACATGGAAACTGCCGCCCGCCGATTTGGTCACCGAAGGGGCGTTGGTGAACTCGCCCGGCTGCGGCATCTCCTGTACATGCATGGTGATGTCGACCCAGATCTGGCCTATCGAGATGACCGTCGGTTCGTGGTCGCGCTGTGCGCGGATCTTGTGCAGGATGTCGCTGAGCATGGGCCTTGGGTTCCTTCCCTGAAAATTCCCGAACGAATCCGTGATGCATCGACGCTGACGGGTGTGGCGCATCACGGTTAGCACGATTGTATCCGTGTTTGCGGGGAATTGCCTGAAAACGCTGCCAAACCGCGCCCATTCATACACGGAACGTGTACTGGCGAGGGTGGGTGTTGCGTTGTCCGCGGTCCGGTTGTACTATTGGGAAGTTGTGTGTATTGGTGCATGCCCTTTTTCGGGCGCGTGCGCGGGTGCACAGACTTGCAAGTCTATAGAAGTAATTGTAGGGAGTCCATTATGGCAGCTCGTTGTGCAGTGTGCGGCAAGGGACCGCAGACCGGTTACACCGTTTCGCACTCGCATATTCGTACCAAGCGCCGCTTCCTGCCGAACCTGCAGCCGGTGCGCACCACTGTGGACGGCCAGAACGTCCGCGTGCGTGTGTGCGCGAAATGCCTCAAGGCAGGCAAGGTTCAGCGTGTGAGCGCTGTCTGATATGCGCAGACGACCACAGCCCCGGTGAGCGACGCTCCCGGGGTTGTTTTTGTACAATGGACCGCATGACCGACACCACCGTGGACACGCCCCTGGCTGCGCTGCTGACGAACAAGCGCCGCGTCAGCGCCCTCAAGGCGCTCGGCGTGGTCACTGTGGCCGACGCACTCACGTATTATCCCTTCCGCGTAACCGACCCCGTGCCCGTGCGCGCGCTCGCCGAGGCGCGGTTCGGCGAGAAGATGGCGTGCGCCGTGGATGTGCGCGCACTGCGCGTGACGCCGATGAACGCGCGCCGCGGCTACCGGCTCGAAGTGCTCGTCGACGATGCGCCGACCGCGTCCGCGCGCGCCGTGGCCCCGCGCACCGCGTCCCTCGTCTTCTTTTCGCACCGCAAATCATATGTCGATTGGATGGCCTCGCGCCTGCGCGCGGGCCTGCAGCTCGTCATTTCGGGCGAGCCGAGCACATTCAATGACCGCCTGCAGTTCACCCACCCCGACATCCTGACCGTGGTGCCCGCCGAGCCGCCGGCGGCCGAACCGCAGCTCGCGTTCGGCGAACCGGCCGTGCAACCGCAACCCGCACCGCGTTTGCGGTACGACGTGGATTCGGTGGCGCAGGGGCTGGCACGCGCCACACGCCCGCGCCCCGTCTACCATGCGAATGCGCGCATTTCGAGTGAGCACATCCACGAGACGATCGACCAGGTGCTGCGCATGCTCGCCGGCGAGGACCCGCTCGCCGCCGCTGCGCCCGGCACCGCCGACAGCGCGCAGTTCGGCGAGCAGTTCACGCTCGGCGAGCACGCCCGCGCGCGGCTCGCCGAACGGATTCCCGATGTGCTGCCCGAGCCGGTGCGCGAAGCGAAGCAGCTCATGCACCGTGCGCAGGCGTTCTGCGCGATCCACGAGCCACAATCGGTGGCCGACTTCAAGCGCGCGATCGGGACGATGCGCTATGAGGAGGCGTTCGTCTGCCAGTGCGCGCTGCTGATGGCGCGCAACCGCGCCGCCACAAGCAACGCCTACCCGTGCGCGGATGTGCAGTTGCGCGACGGGTACATTGAGCGGTTGCCTTTTGCGCTGACGAACGGGCAGCGCGAGGTGATCGATGCGATCGGCATCGACATGGGCCGTGCGCACCCGATGCAACGCCTGCTGCAGGGCGAGGTCGGCTCGGGCAAGACGGTAGTGGCCGTGGCCGCGATGCTGCAGGCCGTGGGATCGGGGCACCAGGCCGTGCTCGTCGCGCCAACACAGGTGCTTGCGGAACAGCATTTCCAATCGATCAGCGCCTCGGTGGGCGATCTCGTGCCTGTGCACCTGCTCACCGGCGGCATGAAGCTCGCGGCGCGGCGCAAGGTGCTTGCGGCGGCGGCGAGCGGCGAGCCGTGCATCGTGGTGGCCACGCACGCCGCGTTCTCGAAATCGTTCCAAGCGCCGAACCTGGCGCTCGCCGTGATCGACGAGCAGCACCGCTTCGGCGTGGAACAGCGTGAAACACTGCGTGCGAAATCGGAGCGTGACCCGCACCTGCTCGTCATGACGGCCACGCCGATCCCGCGCACGGCGGCGATGACATGGTTCGGCGACCTCGACATCTCGTGGCTCACCGAACTGCCCGGCGGCCGGAAGCCGATCCGCACGTTCGTGATTCCCGAAGGCGATGCGCGCGTGATGTCCGACATGTTCTGGCACATCCGCCGCCGCATCGACGCCGGCGAGCGCGCGTACATCATCTGCCCGCGCATCGAACCGAGTGACACCGAAGACGGGGGTGGCGAGGCCGACGCGCCCGAACTGCTCAGCGACGCCGCACTGGGCGACACAGGTGAACCGCGGCCTCCGCTGCACGCCGTGGTGGAGATCGCGCAGCGGCTGCGGTCGCTGCCGCAGTTCAACGGCGTGCGGCTGTGCACGCTGACCGGGCGGGACGACGACGCGACGAAAGCGCAGGTCATGGCGGATTTCGAATCGGGCGAGACGCCGGTCATGGTGGCCACGACCGTGGTCGAAGTCGGTGTGGATGTGCCGCAAGCCAGCTGCATCACGATCTTCGATGCCGACCGATACGGCCTGTCGCAGCTGCACCAGTTGCGCGGGCGTGTGGGCCGCGGCGGCACCGACAGCTGGGCGTTCCTTGTCTCGCGCGCTGAGCCGGGCACAATCGCGCAGGAGCGGCTCGAAGTGATCGCCGGCTCGCTCGACGGCGCCGAGATCGCGAGCCGCGACCTCGAGTTGCGCGGAGCCGGCGACGTGCTCGGCGACGCGCAGTCGGGCGGAAAATCGAGCCTCAAACTGCTGCGCGTCGTGCAGGACGCGCGCATGATCGCCGATGCGCGCGCACGGGCGCAGGAGCTGCTCGCGCACGACCCCGGCCTTGAGGGGCATGTGCAGCTCGCGGGCGCCGTGCTCGATTTCACGCGCGGCAACGAGCAATATCTGACGAGCAACTGAGCTAGACATATTGGACGTAAACGACCAAGATTCGGACGTTTTGTCCGAAATGTGGATTTGGTTGTGAAATGTTGGTATGGATTTGCGGAGGTGCGTGTCGGTGGCGGTGGTGGGTGCGGAGGGCAGTGTTGGAGCCAATTGGAGGGGAGGCTAGAGGGGATGGGGAGGGGAAGGGATGATGTGTAATGATGTGTGCTAGCTTTTAGGCTCCATAGGATGATCTGTTAAACTGATGGGGTAATCGCGGCACCTCGCTCATGTGGGATTCAGATGGTTACGAACGAGGTATGGGGGCAGGCCGCGCCAATAACCCCTCGCGTGGAGGGGTGGACGATTTTGGAGCCACAACTTCCAGCGCAGGCAGGCAGAAGGAAAAGCTATGTTCACGCAGCATAGGCGTACGTGGACGCAAACAGCCATACGCGCAGTGCAAGCCCATGGGCGCAAGGCCCTGGCCGCATTGACGGCGCTCGCAACGGTTGCGGCGCCGGTACTGGTTGCTGCCCCGGCGCACGCAGAAGAAACACGAATCGCGGACCCCACCACGTTCACACAGTGGGAGCAGGGCATGGGCGACCCGACCGATCCACGCTCCACCGGGCGCGTATGGACCGACAAGTCGGTGTCGACCAAGCCGGTGACGCTGAAGACCTATAAAGGCGATACAGTGACCGTCACGCCAGCGGAGGGTTCATTCCTCGTGGGGCTTTCGGCGATGTCGAGCGCGCAGAAGCTCGTCGGCGTCTCGAACGTGACAAAACCGTTGGATATCGTGCTCGTGCTCGACACCTCGGGGTCGATGGATAAGAACATGTACAGTCCGGTATACGACAGCCAGCTCGATAAGGACAAATCGTATTACATCCCCAATGGCGGCAGCTACCGTGAGGTGAGCTGGAGTGACAGCGAAAACTCATGGGGGTATGGCCGGAGGAATTGGACATCGGTCACGCCGAAGACCGCCGCGGACGACACGGCCGCGGGCCATGTGCAATTCTATGCCCGATCCACGGATTCGCGTATGGATGCGCTCAAGCAGGCGGTCAATGGCTTCATCGACCAGACGATTGCGGCGAACGCCAAGGTGAGCGATCCGAACAAGAAGAACCGCATCGGTTTGGTGACCTATGCGAGCTCGGCGACCACGCGCAGTGGCTTGACCGATAGCTTGGAAGCATTGAAGGGCACGGTGAACGACCTTTCAGCCACTGGCGCCACGCGCGCAGATTCTGGTTTGGAGAACGCCAATAAGGTGCTCAACAATGCGCGCGCTGATGCCTCGAAGATTGTCATCTTCTTCACCGATGGCCAGCCGACGAGCGGCAATACTTTTGAAGCGGCGGTCGCGAATGGTGCCATCGCGAACGCGAAGACGATGAAGGAAAGCGGCGCTTCCGTCTATTCGGTCGGTATCTTCGAAGGCGCCGACCCGGCAGCCAACGTGTCCAATGTGACAAGCAACAGCAACACGACACTCAGGTCGAACGCGTTCATGCAGGGTGTGTCAAGCAATTACCCGGATGCCACGGCGTACACGAAGCTGGGCACGAAGGCCGCGGACGCGAACCACTATCTGGCCGCGTCCGACGCCGATGCGCTCAATGCCGTGTTCGACACAATCTGGGGCGAGGTTTCGAGCAACCCGACCTCGCCGATTCAAACTGAATCGCAAGGCGGCACGACCGAAGGCAACGGTGTGGTGACCTTCACCGACCAGCTCGGCGACTACATGCGCGTAACCCGCATGAACAGCATCGTGTTCGCGGGGCAGCAGTACAGCGAGGTCTCGTCGCAGACCTCGGCGGACGGCTCGCAGACCACCTACACGTTCGAAGGCAAGGTCGAGGCGAACGAGATCTACAAGGAAGCCGATCTGAGCACGATGCAGATCGTCGTCACGCACAATGAGGGCAAGACCGGCGATCTCGTCACCGTCAATGTCCCCGCCGAGCTGCTGCCGTTGCGCCTGTACACGGCGAACGTGGAGCCGTTGTCTAAATGAAAGTGCAACACTGTTGTCAGGCTTGTAAGTGTAGCAGTTCGTCAATGAAGGCTTCGGCTGGTGTGCGGTATCCGAGCACGCGCATGGGCCGGTTGTCGGTCTCGTCGACGATCTCTTGCACCTCCCGCGCCATGTCCATCGTGATTGTGCAGCGTTTGGGCAGGTAGCGGCGGATCATGCCGTTGCGGTTCTCGCAGCTCGCCCGCTGCCAGCTGGCGTACGGGTCGGCGAAGTATGTGATCATGCCCGGTTCGTCGCGCAGCCGCGTGTGGCGGGCGAACTCGGCGCCGTTGTCATGCGTGACGCTGATCCTGGCGCCTTCGGGAAGCGCGAAGCGCGATACCTTGCGCCCCAGGCGTTTTCGGCGGCGCCTGTGGCCGCGAGGCAGGCAACGCGCCCAACGCTCGCGCCGTCGCTTGTCGGCGTAGATCCATTGGTAGATGGTCTTTCGGGCACACATGCATGGACCGGTCATCCGGCCACAGGACACGCAGCCTGCCGCTGATAAGCAGCGGAGAGTAGCCGCATCCCAGCCATGCGGCCACCTGCGTCCACAGGCGCCCGTACGACAGGCGATGCGGTTTGCGTGGCTTCATCCTGCGCCGTCCGGCCTTGCGTTGCGCGGGCCCGGCGATGTAGTAGCGCCCGGTCCACGGGCCCGTTTTGAGGCGTTTGGGCCGGTATGGCCGGTACGACCCGTTCTCGTTGGATGGGAACCACGTGTTGCGCTTG
Source organism: Bifidobacterium pseudolongum subsp. pseudolongum DSM 20099 (assembly GCF_000771225.1). Taxonomy (GTDB): domain Bacteria; phylum Actinomycetota; class Actinomycetes; order Actinomycetales; family Bifidobacteriaceae; genus Bifidobacterium; species Bifidobacterium pseudolongum. The sequence continues at coordinate 43,576 of NZ_JDTZ01000004.1, read as the reverse complement.
ATTTCCCTGCTGATGGTGGACGCGCTGCGAGCGAGCATCGTGGCGATCGCCCGTATGCCGGTGCCATTGCCGATCTCGATCTGGATGATCTGGCGTTCCTCTTCCGACAGGTGCGAATACACCGCTCCCATAGGTGCAACATCCTTCCAGACTGGTTTTCTGGACAATTACCAATCTACCGGGTGTTGCACTTTCATTTAGACAACGGCGGGAAGGAGCACGCGGCCCTTTTCTGCTACGGGCAGTGCATCCCTGTTACGGGTAGTGTATTTTTATCGAAAGACGATATATTTTGGCGCCTTTTTCACTACCAGTAACAAAAAGATTCCGGAGTCTACAAAGGGCGGCACTACCCGTAACAGAGGAGGCACTACCCGTAACAGGGAAGCACGGAGGATCCGGTCATGAGATGGTGCAGATCGGCGGCTATGCTCAGATATATGCATGTGATTACCGGCAGATTCAAGGGAATGCCGCTCGCCACGCCGCGCGCGGAGACACGGCCGACGACCGACCGCACCAAGGAGGCGCTGTTCTCACGCCTCGAATCGCATGGGCTGCTGCAGGATGCGCGCGTGCTCGACCTGTTCGGCGGCACCGGCGCGCTCGGCATCGAGGCGCTCAGCCGTGGCGCACATGAACTCGTCGTCGTCGAATCGTCCGCGCAGGCGGCGCAGCTCATCGCGCAGACACTCACCGCGCTGCGACGGTACGCCGGATGGCAGGAAGGGATGGGTGCGCGCGTCGTGCATGCCAAGGCGGAGCGATATGCGGCGAAGGCGAAGCCGGGGGAGCCGTTCGACCTCGTGTTGATTGACCCGCCGTACGCCTTCGCCTCAGCCGATTGCGAGCGCCTGTTGCGCGACCTGACCGCGCGCGGACTCGTCGCACGCTTCGGCGCGATCGTGCTCGAACGCTCCACGCGCACCGCGCCGCCGGCAGCCCCGGAAGGATGGGTGATGATCGACCGGCGTGACTACGGCGAGACGGCCGTCTACACGTTCCGCTCGCAGGAATACGAGCAGATTGTGCGGGAACAGTCAGAGGAATAGGGCAGTCATCCGATGCGGCGCGGGTGGTCGCCGGAGACCTCCCAGCCGAGTTCGATCAGCGTCTTGCGGTCCGCCTTGCTCAGCGCGTGGCAGTCGAGTTGCGCGATGAGGTCGGGGCGGATGCGGTTCGTCTTCTCAAGAGCCTCGTCGCGCCGGAAACGGTCAACCTTGGCATGGTCGCCGGAAAGCAGCACGGCCGGCACGTCCAGGCTGCGCCAACTGGCGGGCTTCGTGTACTGGTTGTGTTCGAGCAGCGCATTGCCGCCGGTGTACGACTCCTCGATAATTGAATCGGGATTGCCCATGAAGCCCGGCAGCAGGCGCGTGATCGCCTCGAGCATCACCGAGACAGCCACTTCGCCGCCGTTGAGCACATAATCTCCGATTGAGTATTCGCGCACGTCCACGCCGCGCTCGCGGTAGTAGACGGGGATGCGCGCGTCGTATCCCTCGTAGCGCCCGCAGCCGAACACGAGATGCTGTGCGTGCGAAAGCTCGGTCGCGTCCTGCTGTGTGAAGAGTGGGGCGGAGGGATTGGGGAAGATGAGGATCGGGCGGTCCGGGAGTGCAGTCTCCTGCGCGGGCGCATCCGCCGGCAGGCCGAGCAGTTCGTCGAGGCATTCCGCCCAGACGGCCGGCTTCATGACCATGCCCGCGCCGCCGCCGACTGGTGTGTCATCCACGGACTGGTGCACGTCGTGCGTCCAGTCGCGCAGATTGTGCGCGTGCACGCTGATGAGCCCCTTGTCTTTCGCCTTGCCGAGCAGGCTCAGGTTGAGCACGTCGAAGTATTCGGGGAAAACCGAAACGATGTCGATGTCCATGGCAGTCCTTTAAGAAAACGCAGTGCGCACTTTTTTCCGGGCTTGGAAAAAGTGGGAGGAGTTTTGGGGTGAAATGGTGATTTGTGCGCGCTGGAGCGCGCACAAATCACCACGCCCCGACAAAAGTGGAAGATCATACCCCGGGAATCAGGCCGCCGGGCGGGTCGACCGTCAGATAGCCCTCGTCGAGGTCCACATCCGGCACAAGATCGACCACGAATGGCACGAGTGCCGTCGTCTCATCGCCCACGGGCTGTGTGAGGCGGATCTTGAGCAGCCATTGCGCGCCTTCGATCATGTCCACGACCTTGCCGAGCACGCGGCCGTCGGCCTTCAGGCGTGCCTCGAGGCCCACGATGTCTTTCGGGTAGAACTCGTCGTCCTCGAGCTCCCATGGTTCGCCGTAGAGCACGGTGCCGTTGAGCTCCTCGGCGGCGTTGCGGTCGTCCACGCCTTCGAGTTTGAGGTACCAGCGGTTTTTGAACGTGCGTGCACGTTCCACAATGTAGGTCACGGAGCCGTCGCGGTTGAACAGCTCGGCGCCGGGGGCGAACCGCTCTTCGGGTTCGTCCGTGAAGATGCGCACGGTCACTTCGCCCTTGAGCCCCTGCGCGCGGCCAATACGACAGACCCTCAACAACTCGGGCTGTTGAGGGTCTGCAGGAAGTTCACCACTCACCTACGCACATCCATGATGTCGACGCGCACCTTGTGGTCGGCCATGGCCTGCACCACTGTGCGGATCGCGTTGGCGGTGCGGCCGTTGCGGCCAATCACTCGGCCAATGTCTTCAGGATTCACGCGTACGCGAATGAGTTCCCCGCGCGCATTCTCATGGGACTTGACCGAAACGTCGTCGGGAAAATCGACGATGTTCTTAATCAGATGTTCCACGGCTTGAGCAAGCATGATCGGATCACACTGCTTCCGGTGCGGACTCTTCGGCGTCTGCGAACTCGACCTTTTCGTCGGCCTTCTGCTCGGCGGCAGCGTCGGCGTCGGTCGCGTTCTCGTTCGCCTTGATCTCGGCTTCGGCCTTGGCGGCCTTGAGCTTCTGGGCCTTGGTGTCGGCCTCTTCGACCAGCGTGGCGGCGTCCTTCTTCGGGGCAACGGTCTTCAGGGTGCCTTCGGCGCCCTTGAGGCCCTTGAACTTCTGCCAATCGCCGGTGATCTTGAGCAGGTTGAGCACCTGCTCGGTCGGCTGGGCACCAACGCCGAGCCAGTACTGGGCGCGCTCGGAGTTGATTTCGATGGTCGAAGGCTGGGTGTTCGGGTTGTACAGGCCGATCTCCTCAATGGCCCTGCCATCGCGCTTGGTACGCGAATCCATGATGACCACGCGGTAGACCGCGTAGAACTTCTTACCCATGCGCTTGAGACGAATCTTGGTTGCCAAAATGGCTCTCCTTGGTAACTAGGGGTGTGCGCCATCCCGTGCCGTGTGGGGCACAGCCCGGCCGGTGCACGTGTTCCTTGGCCACACGGTAGTAGAGGGCCCCGCATGGTCAAATAACCCACACAGTATACAATCCGCCATGGAAAAACGGCTTACCATTGCCCCCCGATGAGCGGGCCGCACTGGCCGCTATAATCGCAAACGGCATGAATACCGTACAAGGCAAGGGAGTCTGCATGTTCATTCCGCGGTATTATGAGGATCTCAACACGTTGCATGTGGGCTGCGAGCCGAACCGCTCGTACTTCATCCCCGCGTCGCGCCCCACCGACACGACGCTCGACAACCGCCTCGACTCCGACCGCCTGCAGCTGCTCAGCGGCGACTGGCAGTTCCGCTACTACGGCAGCATCCACAATCTGGACGCGGAGGTCGCCGCCGCGGACGCCGCCTACGCCCCGCGCTTCTTCGACATGGACTTCGACGCCGGCGCCGACTACGCCACACTGCCCGTGCCGAGCGTGTGGCAGATGCACGGCTACGACCACAACCAATACACGAACACGCGCTACCCGTTCCCGCTCGACCCGCCGTACGTGCCCGCGGACAACCCCTGCGCCGTCTACCGCCGCACATTCGACTACACACCAAGCGAATCCGCCCCGCGCGCCTATCTCAACTTCGAGGGCGTGGACAGCTGTTTCTATGTGTGGCTCAACGGCGAGTTCATCGGCTATTCGCAGGTCTCGCACTCCACGAGCGAATTCGACGTGACCGAGCACATCGCGCCCGGCGAAAACACGCTCGTGGTGCTCGTGCTCAAATGGTGCGACGGCAGCTATCTCGAAGACCAGGACAAACTGCGCATGAGCGGCATCTTCCGCGATGTCTATCTGCTCACGCGTCCCGAGCGGATGATCCGCGACTATTTTGTGCACACGAACGTCGAATACGGCCCTGATGACGAGCCCATCCGCGCGCGGATCTCCATCGATTTCGCGCGCGGCGGGTCCGGTTTGCCCGGGCGCATCGACGTAACCGTGCTCAGCGCCGAGGGTGAGCCGGTGGCGCACGCGCGCGCGGTGCCGGCGGCGCGCATGCTCGACGAGCGCGCGGACGACGGCTCGTTCTCCGCGCACGCACAAGCGCGGCTCACGGTCGACACGCCGCGGCTGTGGAATCCCGAACGCCCGACGTGCTACCGGCTCGTCATCGAGACGCCGGACGAGGCGATCACGCAGCTGCTCACGATCAGCGACCTGCGCGCAGTGGCGCATGACGGCGTGCAGCGCGTGGTGGAGCTCAACCGCAAACCGATCGTGATCCACGGCATGAACCGGCACGACAGCGACCCGCGCACCGGCTACACAATCAGCGTTGGGCAGTTCATGGAAGACCTGCTCCTGATGAAACAGCACAATGTGAACGGCGTGCGCACAAGCCACTACCCGAACGCGCCGCATTTCTACGACGCGTTCGAACAACTTGGGTTCCTCGTGATCGACGAGGCCGACCTCGAGGCGCACGGCGCGAACGACGCCTACCATCCGACGAGCGGCGTGCCGCAGGAGGACTGGAAACGCGCCGCGCAGCTGTGGAACGAGCGGATCGCCGACAACGAGGACTTCGCGCCGGCGATCATCGACCGCGTGCAGCGGTGCGTGGAGCGCGACAAGAACCACGGGTGCGTGCTGTTCTGGTCGATGGGCAACGAAGGCGCGTTCGGCGTGGGCTTCGAGCGCGCGCTCGCGTGGACCAAGCGGTACGATTCCAGCCGCCTGACGCATTACGAAAGCGCGCGCTATGTGGAGCCGAACGGGCACGATTCGCACGAATACGGCAATCTCGACGTGCACAGCCGCATGTACCCGAGCATCGAGGAGATTGATGCGTACTTCGACGACGGCCCGGCGAGCGCCGCCGCGAACCCCGACGGCGCGCTCGGTGAGAACGGTCTGGCGGCCGGCGGCGAAATCAAGCCGTATGTGATGTGCGAATTCTGCCACGCGATGGGCAACGGCCCGGGCGACCTCGAGGACTACTTCCAGGCGATCCAACGCCACCCCGGGCTCGTCGGCGGCTATGTGTGGGAATGGTGCGACCACGCGGTCGACGTCGGCCGCACGCCGCAGGGCCGGCGCGAATACCTGTATGGCGGTGATTTCGGCGACTACCCGAACGACGGCAATTTCTGCGTCGACGGCATGGTGTCGCCCGACCGCACACCGCATTCCGGCCTCGACGAGTTCAAGAACGTGTTCCGCCCCGCGCGCGTGGAAGATTTCACTCTCACCGGCGGCGACAGTCCGGACGCGTCCGTCACGCTGCGCAATCACCTCGACTTCACGCCGCTTGGCGCCGAGGTCATGCTGATGTGGGAGCTCTATGTGGACGGCGTGATGCAGGCGTACCGCCTGTGCGACGACGAGCCCACGCAGCAGGCGCTGATGATCGCGCCGCATGACGCCGGCCGTGTGCCGCTCATCGGCCTGCCGCCGCTCGTGCGCGACGGTAAGGCCACGCTCGTGCTGCGGTATGTGACGCGCGAGGCGCGCTGGGGCATGGACCCGCTGTTCGAACTCGGGTTCGACGAAGTCGCCGTGCCCGTGGCCGGCGACGCGCACAACCAGTGGGTGCGCCAACAGCATGAGGAGATGCTCGCCGGTGATGAGCGAGGCGACACAATCCGCGTGCAGCGCATTGGTGCGTCGATCGTGCTCACGGGCGTGGATTGGCGGTATGTGCTCGACACGCGCACCGGATTGTTCCGTGAGCTGAGCTACCGCAACCACCAGCTGCTCACCGAGCCGATGGGCCTGAGCGTCTGGCGTGCGCCGACTGACAACGACCGGTATGTGCGCGAGGAGTGGGAGCGCGCGCAATACCACCATGCGTCGGCGCGCGCGTACAGTGTTTCGGCGCGCGCGGTCGCGTCGAGCGGCATCGCGCAGGCGGCCGAAGCGGGCACTGTGCCGCGTGAATCCGACGGGCAGGGCGCCAACATGTCGATCAACGCCGTCGAACTGCGCTGTGCGATGGCCGTTGTGGCGCCGGTCGTGCAGCCGATTGCGCGCATGCGGACTACATGGACCGTGCATGCGGACGGGTCGATCGCCCTGCAGATGGACGTGGAGCGCGACACCGAGTTCCCGTTCCTGCCGCGTTTCGGCATCCGCATGATGCTGCCGCGCGCCATGCGCAACGTGGTGTATTGCGGCTATGGGCCGGGCGAAAGCTATGTGGACAAGCACCGCGCCTGCTGGCATGGCATGTTCGAAGGCACGCCGCCCACGCTGGGCGAGCATGAGATCCGCCCGCAGGAGAACGGCAACCGGCACGACTGTGATTGGGCGAGCGTGGCGGGCGACGGCGTGGCGCTGATGGTGCTGCGCGGCGATGGCGTGCAGCCCGCGCACGCGTTCGACTTCCAGGCGATTGACTACACGGCCGGGGAGATGACCCGCGCCTCGCACGATTTCGATCTCGAACCGGCCGATGCGACCATCGTCAGCGTGGACTACATGCAGTCGGGCATCGGGTCGAACAGCTGCGGCCCGGAGCTGCTGCCGCAATACCGGCTCGACGCACCCGAGTTCCGCTTCGCCGTCACCCTGCGTCCGCAGAGCGCATGACGGCGGTCAGCGCGCCTTCTCTTTCTTGGGCAACGGCGGCAATGATTCGGGCCAGGTTTCGCGGGCGGCCGCATTCACTGGCTCGCGTGCGTCCTGCAAGGTGAGCGTGGCGGCGAGCGCCATATGGTCGGAGCCGTCGATGCGCACGGCCTGCACGTCGCTCGCGTGCAGATGGTCGGTGAAGATCACATGGTCGATTACAATGCGCGGCCACGGCAGCCACGTGGGGAACGTGGGGTGCAGGCCCTTCGCCTCGTCGAGCGCGGCGTCGTGGAATCCGCTCGCGAGCAGTTTGCGGAAGCTCGGGTGCGGGATGCTCGCGTTGAGGTCGCCCAGGATCACCGTGATCGTCTCGTGCGCCGGGGTGTCCGGAGCGGCCAGATTCTGCTGCGGGCGGGCGAGTGCGCCCAAGCCGATTATCCCTTCGGACCATTCGCGGCAGCTGCGCTGGGGTGATTTCGTGTGCGCGGAGGCGAATGTGATATCGCGCATCGGCGAGACCTGCAGTGTGACGGCGGGCACGTCGGCGGCGGGGATCGCCACGCCGGTGGGCGTGCTTTGCGCCGGTTCGACGCGCAGCCACACGCCGTTGAAGCCGCCATTGTCGCTCGCCTGCGGGTCGCCGAGCTGGCGGTAGGGCAGGAGCGTGGCGAGGCCGGCTTCATCGAGCTGGTGCACGAGGTCTTCGGTCAGTTCCTGCAACGCGAGCACGGCCACGTCTTCGCTCCGCACCGCGCGCACGATTTCGGCGGCGTTGGCATGGCCGAAGCGGCAGTTGAGCGTGAGCACGCGGAATCGGCCGTCATGCGCGTTGTCGAGGCGGTCGTCGGATGGTGTGGGCGTGTGCCGCGCCTGCGCTTCGCGGGCTTTGCGTTCGGCGATTTTGCGGGCGATCGCCTCGCCGGTGTTCGGCGACTTCAGGTTGTTGAGCCAGTATGCGGTTTTGCGCATGAGCGAGGCGATGAGGCCAGCGGCGCAACAAGCAGCGAACCCCCATTCGCGCATGCATAGGCCAGCGATGCCGAGCGCGGCGAACGCGATCCACAGCATGGGGGTGAGCGCGATGAGGTACGGCAGCGGGTTGTGGCCGTCCCAGCCGGCTGGCAGTTCGGTGAGCGCGAGCCATAGCAGGCAGACAATCAGGATAATCCACAGTGCGATGAGCATGGAGGTCCTTTCGACTGATGGATGGGGTGGGTAGGTCTCTAGGTGCCTAGGCTTTTCGCCGTTTTGGTCACTTTTCTTCTGTTTTTATGACGTAAACGGCGAAAACAGTGACGATTACGGCGAAAATGATAGTCAATCACACGCTGGATAGGGTAGTGGCGGCGGGTTGCAGGGCTACTGGCCGGCAGCAAAGGCTGCGCGGCGCCACCCGACTTGGTTGGTGACGCCGCGCAAAGGGCTCAGCCGAGGAGACCGCTCAGGCCGCCACCCAGGTTTGGTGGGAGCTCGCCGCCGAAGGCATCCTGCAGTCCTTCCGGCAGCTGCGGGGTGCCTTGCTTCTTCGCGAACGCCGAACCCCCCGAGCTCGGCTTGCCCGAAAGGCGTGCGCGCAATGCCTTCTCTTCGGCCTCGCGCTTCATCGGATTGCCCGACTTGGAGCCGCCCTTCTTGCCTTTCTTCCCCTTTTTGCCTTTCTTGCCGCCGCCGGGGCCACCCATGCCGGGGAATCCACCCATGCCGGCTTTGTTGCTCATGCGCTTCATCATCTTCGCGGCCTGCTCGAAGCGCTGCAGCAGCGCATTGACGGCGGAGACGGTGACGCCCGAACCATACGCGATGCGAGCTCGGCGCGAACCGTCGATGATTTTCGGGTCGCGGCGCTCTTCGGGGGTCATCGAGCGGATGATCGCCTCGGTGCGGTCGATCTCGCGCTCATCGAACTGTTCGAGTTCCTTGCGGTGCTGCGCCATGCCCGGAATCATGCCGAGCAGCGACTTCATCGAACCGAGCTTGCGCACCTGCTGCAGCTGGGCCAGGAAGTCGTCGAGGCCGAAGCTGCCCTCCGCCATCTTCGCGGCGGCCTCGCGCGTCTGCTCCTCGTCGAATTCGCGCTGCGCCTGCTCGATGAGCGTGAGGATGTCGCCCATGTCGAGGATGCGCGAAGCCATGCGATCCGGGTGGAACACCTCGAAGTCCTTGAGACCTTCGCCGTTCGACGCGAATAGGATCGGCTTGCCGGTCACCGACGCGACCGAAAGCGCCGCGCCACCGCGCGCATCGCCATCGAGTTTGGAGAGCACCACGCCGGTGAAATCGACGCCCTCATCGAAGGCTTGGGCGGTGCGCACCGCGTCCTGGCCGATCATCGCGTCGATCACGAACAGGATCTCGTTCGGCTGCACGGCGTCGCGGATGTCTCGCGCCTGCTGCATCAGCGTCTCGTCCACGCCGAGTCGGCCGGCGGTGTCGATGATCACCGTGTCGTACAGCTTCTGCCGCGCGTATTCGATCGAGTCGCGCGCCACCTTCACCGGGTCGCCGGTCGTCTCGCCCGGGGCGGAAACCGCGTCGCCGCCCGCGGACTGCACGCCCTTCTCCGGCGCGTAGACGGGCACGCCGGCGCGCTCGCCGACGACCTCGAGCTGCGTCACTGCGTTCGGGCGCTGCAGATCGGCCGCCACGAGCAGCGGCGTATGGCCCGAATCCTTGAGCCAGTAGCCGAGCTTGCCCGCGAGCGTCGTCTTGCCGGCGCCCTGCAGACCCGCGAGCATGATGATCGTGGGCGGGTTCTTCGCGAAGTTGAGCGGGCGATCGACGCCCTGGCCCAGGATGTCGGTGAGCTCGTCATTGACGATCTTCACCACCTGCTGTGCCGGGTTGAGCGCTTCGGAGACCTCGGCGCCGAGCGCGCGCTCGCGTACGCGCGCGGTGAACGAGCGCACCACGTCGAGCGAGACGTCCGCATCGAGCAACGCGCGGCGGATCTCGCGGATCGTGCCGTCGATGTCCGCTTCGGAGAGCTTGCCTTTGCTCTTGAGATGCTTGAACGCGTTCGAGAGCCTGTCTGTAAGAGAACTAAATGCTGCCATAATGAGCCGATTCTAGCCGTTGCGTGGGAAAAGGGCGGGATTGTGTGGACGTTGTGCGACATGTCGTTTTGGTCTGCGCATAACCGTGTGGAATGTTAAGCTGGAGAGGTTGAGCGTGGCGCGAAGGAGTGGCTGCATGAAGCAGAAGAAAATCGAACAGCAGGCGTTGACGGTGGGCATCGTCGTCAATGTGGTCATGGTGCTCGCCGGATTCTTCGTGTTCTTCCTCACCGGCCTCAAATCCATGTTCCTCGACGCCTCGTTCACGGTGATCTCGGTCATCTCCGGCGGCGTGGCGTCGTATCTCTCCCGGAAGACGGTGCGCGTGAGCGACCGGTTCCCCAACGGCATGTTCGCGCTCGAGCCGATCTACGCGATCTGCAAATCGATCTTCACGATCTGCCTGCTGCTGTTTTCGTTCCTCGACGTGCTGCGCGTGGCGATCGACTATTTCGCGTACGGCGAGGGCGAGCGGCTCAGTTTCGGCCCGGTGATCATCTACCAGATCGCGGCCGTGGCGGTGTGCCTCATGCTCGTGGGGTATTACCGCGCGCGCAACCGGGCGATCGGCAACGCGAGCCTCATGCTCAAAGCGGAGGCGAACGGCACATGGATCGACGGTATGATCTCGCTCGGCATTGGCATTGTGGCGGTGCTGCTGTACTTCCTGCCCAATGGCACACCATTTGATTTTCTGCACTACACCGGCGATTTCTTCATTACGACGATCATTGTGCTGCTCACGATCAAGGAGCCGGTCATCGTGTTGCGTGACGCGTTTGTGGAGCTCGTCGGCGGCACGCATGACGACGAGGAGATCTCCGATGTTGTGACGCGCGAAGTCGAGACGCATCTGCCCGCGGGGATCGAGATGGAGAAGATCCACGTGTTCAAGACCGGCATGAACTTCGATGTGGACATCTTCATCGGCAGCACCAAGGGTACCGTGCAGATGGAGGAGCTCGTGGGGGCGCGCCAGACGATCGAAAAAGCGTTGGAGCCGAAGCTGTACATCGTCAACGTGGACTTCGTGTTCGAGTAGGTGGTGTGCGGCCGCGCGACGCATTCGCCTGCCGCGTATGGCGCACGCGGCCGCGCCCGCCGCGCGCCCGTCGTTCTTCGGCGACTTTGTGAGCGGATGGTCGTGGTCTCTGCGCAAACCGCTGCTCGTGACGGTCATGGTAGCGGCCGCACTGCTGAACTTCGGTGTGAACGGTGTCGAATATGCGATTCAATTGCATCTGATGCAGTTCAACACGGACGCGACGCTCATTGGCGCGATCGGCAGCGGCATCGCCGCGATGATGCTCGTCGGCGCGTTCGCCGCCGCGCGGTTGAGCGACCGCGTACCGGTCGGCGTCTGCATCTGCGTCAGTTTCGTGTTTCTGTGCGCGTGCGTGGCGCCGATGCTGTTCGCGTATGGGCCTGGAGTATCGGATGGCGCGTCGTATGCGCTTGTGTTTGTCGCGAATTCGGTGATGGGCCTGCCGTTCCCGATCATCGACGCGCTGCTGCTCGGCTTCGTGTATGCGAAGGCGCCGACGTTGATGCAGGGCAGGATCGCCGTCTCGCTCATCGTGCCTGTGCTCGGATTCCGCGGCACCATCGCGGTGTTCCTTGCGGCACTTGCGCTCTCCACGGTGATCGTGTTGTGCAGTGCGCGCATCCGCCGCATCCCGCGCGCCGACGGCTGGGATACGGCGGAACTGTAGCTAGGTCAGTCGAGGGACCAAGTCGAGCCGTTGGGGCCGTCTTCGATTGTGATGCCGAGGGCCGCAAGGTCGTCACGGATCTTGTCCGCGGCCGCGAAATCCTTGGCCTTGCGGGCAGCGGCGCGCGCTTCGAGCTGCGCGTCGATGAGGCGCCCGAGCGCGTCCTGCGCCGCCGACTCGCCGCCAGCTTCGTCGCCGCCGCTGATCCACGGTTCGGCGAGCGGGTCAAGGCCGAGCGTGTCGAGCATCGCGCGCACATTGACAAGCGTGGCGCGCAGGGCCGCGCGCTTGCTGGTTTCGGCGTCGTCCACGAGTTCGGTGAGCTGCGTGTTGCCCGCGCGCACCTGCGTGAAGATCGCGGCTGTTGCACGTGAAACATTGACATCGTCGTTCATCGCGGCCACGAAGTCCACCGGCAGATCGTCGGCGGAGACGCCCGCGATCTCCTCGCGCGACGGCTGCTCGCCGAGCGCTTCGCCCGCGTGTTCGATGAAGTTCATGATGCGGTCGTAGGCGGCTTGCGCCTCGGTGAGCGTCTGGTCGGACCACTCGAGCATCGACCGGTACTGCACCGAGCCGAGCGCATAGCGCACGACCCACGCGGAGTGCTCCTTGAGCACGACGGGCACCGAGAGCCCGTTGCCGAGCGATTTGCTCATCTTCTCGCCCTTCGCGGTGACCCACGCCGAATGCATCCAGCGGTTCGCCGTGCGGTAGCCGGCCGCGCGCGTCTGTGCCATCTCGTTCTCGTGGTGCGGGAAGCGCAGGTCGAGGCCGCCGCCATGGATGTCGAACATGCCGTCGAGGTAGCGGTAGCTCATCGCGGAGCATTCGATGTGCCAGCCCGGGCGGCCGGTGCCGAACGGCGTCTTCCAGCGCGCGTCGGCCGGGTCGGTGGGCTTCGGGCGCTTCCACAGCGCGAAATCACGCGGGTCGCGCTTGTCTTCGGAAAGGTCGGCCGGGTCAGCCGGATTGTATTTGTCTTCGCCGGTGGCGTCCACCGACGGCCCCATGCGGTCGGCCACGGTCGCCGCCTCGTCGACCTCGGTGGTCTGCTTCTGGTGGGTGAGTTCGCCGTAATGCGGCCACGACGCCACATCGAAGTAGACATCGCCCGTGAGTTCGCCGTTTTCGTCACGCACCACATAGGCGTGGCCGTTGTCGATGATGCGCTCGATCAGGTGGACCATATCCATGATGTGCCCGGTCGCGCGCGGCTCATAGGTTGGCGGCAGCACGCCCAGCTGCTCGTAGGCCTCGGTGAATTCGCGCTCATAGTGGTAGGCGCGCGCCCACCAGCGCTGCCCGGCCGCCGCGGCTTTGTCGAGGATCTTGTCGTCGATATCGGTCACGTTGCGGATGAACGTGACGTCATACCCCAAGCGCAGGAACCAACGGCGGATGATGTCGAACGCCACGCCGGCGCGGATGTGCCCGATGTGCGGCGAGCTCTGCACCGTGGCGCCACACACGTACATGCCCACCTTGCCCGGCTGGATCGGCTCGAAGCGCGAGACCTCATGCGACGCCGTGTCGTAGAGCTTCAAGGCGACGGCCGCGTTCGCGACGCCGCCGTCGCCGGCCATCTGCGTTTCGGTGAACTGCGGGTCCTTGAAAGTGTTGGCATTGCTTGCGTTGTGGGAATGCTCGGTCATGGTTCGAGCGTATTGCGTTTTGTAGACAAATAGAATGCGAGGCTCAAGCGTTTGCGATGCTGCTGTTCACTGGCCCATTTGCTCGGAAAGGTCGAGCCATTCGGCCTCGAGGTCCTCCGATTCCGTCGTGAGCGCCTGCAATTGCCCGTTGAGCTCGTTGAGTCCGACGTAGTCGCTTGGGTCGTGCGCCGCCATCTGCTCCTCGAGCCGCTCTTTCTGTGTTTCCAGCTTCTCGAGTTTGCGTTCGATCGCCGAAACGCGCCGCGAGGCGTCGGCATAGGCCTTGCCGCTGAGCTTCAGGGTTTCCGACGCAGCGGAGGCGGCGCCATCGGAGGCGCCGCCAGCAACATTCTCGCCAGCCGCGCCAGCCGCAGCACCTTCCAGCCCCAGCGGGTCCTCGCCGCGTTTGAGCTGTTCCACCATGTCGAGGTAGTCCTGCACGCCGCCCGGCAGGTGGCGCACCTTGCCGCCGATCAGTGCGAACTGCTCGTCGGTCACGCGTTCGAGCAAGTAACGGTCGTGGCTCACCACGATCAGCGTGCCCGGCCACGTGTCGAGCAGATCCTCCATCACGGCCAGCATGTCGGTGTCCAGATCGTTGCCCGGCTCGTCCATGATCAGCACGTTCGGTTCGTCAAGCAGAATCAGCAGCAGCTGCATACGGCGCTTCTGGCCGCCCGAAAGGTCGCGGATCGGCGTCATCAGTTGCGCTGCCTCGAATCCGAGCCGCTCCATGAGCTGGCCCGGTGTCACTTCCTTGCCGTCCACGATGTAGCTCGGCTTGTACCGGCTGAGCACTTCCTTGACCTTGTATTTGCCGAGCTTCTCCAGCTCGTCGAGCCGCTGTGAAAGTACGGCGAAGCGCACGGTCTTGCCGATGTTCACCCGTCCGGCGGTGGGCGTGAGCGTGCCGTCGAGGATCTTGAGCAGCGTCGATTTGCCCGCGCCGTTCGCGCCGACGATGCCGAAGCGATCGCCCGGCCCGATGAGCCACGTCACATCGTCGAGGATCTTACGGCCGCTCACCGTGATCTCCACGGCCGCGCTCGTCTCATCCGGAGCGGTTTCCGCCTCGCCGCGCGTGCCGCGCAACGCGTTGATCTCGCCCTCCGGCTCGTGGTGCGTCAGACCGTGCTCGGCGGCGACTTCGCCCGCGCGCGCCCCGAACGCCGAGGTGAGCCGCGGGTCATCCGCATCGTCGACGGCGATTGTGACGCTGCCGAACACTTGTGGTTCCCGCACCATCGGCTCCACCACGTCCACGGTGCTCGCCGACCGCGTGTTCGCCGCGAGCGCCGCCGCATCGGGGTCGATGTCCGCATACGAACCCTGCTCGCGGTCGTAGATCTGCGTCACGTCCACCAGATCCACGACCTGCTTGCCCAAGCGCGAGGTGGCCATCTGCTTGAGTTCCACCGTGTTGCGGATCGGCGGCACGTCGGCGATGAGCTCGGTGGCCGCCTTGACGTGGAATTTCTGCTTCGTGGACCGTGCGCGCGCCCCGCGCGAGAGCCACGCGAGCTCTTTGCGTGCCAGGTTGCGGCGCTTGGTTTCGCGCACGTCGGCCTGCCGGTCGCGCTCCACGCGCTGCAGCATGTAGGCGCTGTAACCGCCTTCGAACGGTTCGATCCGCCCGTCGTGCACCTCCCACATCGATTCGCACACTTCGTCGAGGAACCAGCGGTCGTGCGTCACGAGCAGGAGCGCGCCCGTGCCGCGGTTCCACCGGTTCTTGAGATGTTCGGCGAGCCAGTGGATCGTGATCACATCGAGGTGGTTGGTGGGCTCGTCGAGCGCGAGGATGTCCCATTCCTTGAGCAGCAGGCGCGCCAGGTCGGCGCGGCGCCGCTGCCCGCCGGAAAGCGAGCCGACTTTCGCATCGAGGTTCATGCCGCCCAGCAGTGCCTCCACGATCTCGCGCGACTGTTGCTGTGACGCCCATTCGTAGTCTTCACGCCCCTCGAGCGCGGCTTCGCGCAGTGTCGCGTTGTCGTCGAGCGTATCGCGCTGCGTGAGCATGCCGAAGGTCAGGCCGTTGCGGCGCGTCACGCGCCCGGAGTCGGGCTCCTGCGTGCCGGCGAGCAGTTTGAGCAGCGTGGATTTGCCGTCGCCGTTGCGGCCGACGATGCCAATGCGGTCGCCTTCGAACACGCCCTGCGTGACGTCGGTGAACACGGTTTTTGTGGCGAATGCGAGCGATACATGCTCAAGTCCCAGGTCATAAGTCGGCATAGTGTTCCACTGTAATGAGACCGCGGTAAATCACCGTGCCGGAGCCGTGCAGGCCGTGCGTCGGCTAGTTCATGAGCGAGCGCGCGTAGGTGTTGCAGCGCGCGGCGAACCCAGAGAACACCTGTTCGGCGAGCGGCTGCAGCTGGCCGTAGACCGTGGCGTAGGCGTCGCGCAGTTGGGATTTGGATCCGCCCGCCGCTTTGAGCTGTTTGACCATGGTGGGTTCGTCGAGCCACTCTTCGAGCAGTTGTGGTGTGACTTCGAGGTGGAATTGCATGCCGAGGGCCGATCCGAAGCGGAACGCCTGCACTTTGGTTTCGGCGGACCGTGCGAGCAGCTGCGCGCCTTCGGGCAGTGTGACGGCGTCGGTGTGCCAGTGCAGCACGTCGAGCTGTTTGCTCCACATGGAGAAGTAGTCGTGGCGTTCCATGCGTTTGATCGGTAGCACGCCGATTTCGGGCGTGCAGTTGCGTTTGAGTTTGGCGCCGAGCGCCGTGGCGATGATTTGGTGGCCCAGGCATACGCCGAGCACGGGTTTGCCCACGCTCACGGCGGCGCGCACGAGTTTGGCTTCGGCTTTGAGTCCGGGGTAGTCGTCCACGTCGGTCGCACCCATGGGGCCGCCCATCAGCACCACGCCGGCCACTTCGTCGAAGTCCGGCATGTCCGGTTTTTTGTGTGTGGTGATGTTCAGCGTCTGCGTGGGCAGCTCGATTTCTTCGAGGTCGGTGAGGATGCGCCCGGGTTTTTCCCACGCCGCATGCTGAAGAATCAGAACTTCCGGTTTGCTCATAGCCACTATTGTGCCATCTGCCCGGACGAGGCGGTGGAGTCCGCCTACTACCCGGCTGCATTTCGCTGTTTACGTCACTGTTTTCGCTGTTATCGTCATTAATCCGGCTAAAAAGTGACGATAACGGCGAAAACAGTGACACAAACGGCGAATCCACAAAGATGTAGCGGTGCGCAGGCCACGGTGAACGGGGCACCCGATATAGGAACGCCGCGCACCGCGCATGGGGGCGGATGCCCCGCGCACGGTGCACGGCGTTCGCTGGTTTCAGCGGCCGGTGATTTCCGAGCCGACCACTTTTTCGCTCAGCGCGTGTGGGCCGCGGGTCATCGCGACCGCGCCCGACCGCACAAGCTCGGTGACGCCGTAATGCTCGAGCAGTCCGAGCAGCGCGTCAATCTTGCCGCCCGCGCCGGTCGCTTCGATCGTGAGCGATTCGGGGTTCACATCCACCACGCGCACGCGGAACAGGCGCACGATCTCGAGCACGTCGGAGCGGTTCGATTCGTCGGCCGCCACTTTGATGAGCACGAGCTCGCGTTCCACTGTCGTGGCGGGGTCGAGGTCGACGATCTTGAGCACATGGAGCAGTTTGTTGAGCTGCTTGATAATCTGCTCGAGCGGCACATCCTCCACGTCGGCGGTCACGGTGACGCGTGAGATATCGGGGCGTTCGGTCGGTGAGACCGAAAGCGAATTGATGTTGAACGCGCGGCGTGCGAACAGCCCGGCGATGCGCGCGAGCACGCCCGGTCGGTTTTCCACGAGCACCGACAGCGTGTGACGCTGGGAACCCGGCTTGGATGCAGGATAGGATGTCATCTGCGGCGCCCCTTTCAGTTGTTTTCCTCGGTGGTTTCCGGCTCGTCTTGCAGGCTCACGTTACCCTGCGGGTTGAGCAGCGGCTTGATGCCCGGCATGTAGGTCACGTTGTCGTTGGCGTCACCGGCGGCGACCATCGGCCACACCATCGCGTCTTTCCACACGTGGAAGTCGATCAGTACCGGCCGGTCGTTGATTTCGTTCGCCTTGCGGATGCACTCGATGGCCTCTTCCTTCGTGCGTGCGCGCAGCCCCACGCAGCCGTAGGCTTCGGCGAGCTTGACGAAGTCCGGTACGCCCACGAGCCCGGTCTTCTCCTCCTCATGGAGGATCGTGGCCGAATAGTGCTTCTCGTAGAAGAGCGTCTGCCATTGGCGCACCATGCCGTACACGGAGTTGTTGAGCAGCGCGATCTTGATCGGCGTGCCTTCCATGAACGCGGTGGCGAGTTCTTCGCTCGTCATCTGGAACGAACCGTCGCCGTCGATGAGCCACACCGGCTTCTTGCCGTCGAAATACTGCTGCGAGCCGATTTCGGCGCCAATCGCGGCAGGCAGACCGAAGCCCATCGTGCCCAGGCCGCCCGACGAGATCCACTGGTGCGGGTGGTGGAACTCGATGAGCTGCGTGGCCCACATCTGGTGCTGGCCCACGCCCGAGACCCAGATCGTGTTCGGGTCCGCCTCGGCCGAAAGCTGCTGCACGACCCACTGCGGGGCAAGCGTGCCGTCCGTCGGCTCCTCGTACGCCACCGGATACTGCTCCACCCACTTGTCGAGCAACTTCCACCATGTCGTCAGATCCGGCTTGCCGTACTCCTTGTGCAGCTGCTCGATCTGCGGGATCAATGCCTGCAGCACGGTTTTCACATCGCCCACAATCGGCACGTCCGCCACGCGGTTCTTGCCGATCTCCGCCGGGTCGATGTCGATGTGGATCACGCGCGCGCCCGGGGCGAAGGCCTCGAGCTTACCGGTCACGCGGTCGTCGAAGCGCGCGCCGATCGCCACGAGCAGGTCGGAGCGCTGCACGGCGCCGGTCGCCGCGATCGTGCCGTGCATGCCGAGCATGCCGAGCACCGCCGGGTCGTCGTCGGGCACGATGCCGCGCGCGGGCAGCGTTGTCACAATCGGCGCGCCGGTCAGGTCGCTCAGCGCCTTGATCTCATTGCCGGCGTCGGAACGCACGGCGCCGCCGCCCACATACAGCACGGGGCGGAACGAGCGCTGGAACATGCGCGCGGCGTCGGCGAGCACGTGGCCGTGCGCTTCGGTCACCGGGTTATAGCCGGGCAGGATCATGCGCTGCGGCCACGAATAATACATCTCGCCGTTCTGCGCGGTCTTCGTCAGATCGACGACGACGGGGCCGGGGCGGCCGGAGCGCGCGATGTAATGCGCTTCGGCGAGCACGCGCGGCACGTCCTGCGCATTGGTGACGAGGTACGAATGCTTGGACAACGGGTAGGTGGCGCCCACGATGTCGGCCTCCTGGAACGCGTCGGTGCCGATCGAGTCGACGCCCACCTGGCCGGTGATCACCACCATCGGGATCGAATCCATGTTCGCGTCGGCGATCGCCGTGATGATGTTCGTGGCGCCGGGGCCGGACGTGACGATGCACACGCCCACCTCACCCGTGGCCACAGCGTAGCCTTCGGCGGCGTGCCCCGCGGCCTGCTCATGGCGCGCGAGGATGAACCGGAACCCGGTCTGGTCGTTGATCGCGTGGTATACGGGCAGGATCGCGCCTCCCGGGACGCCGAACACGTCTTTGACTCCCAGGTCCTCCAGCGAGCGTACCAGCGCTTGCGCGCCGGTCATCTTCTCTCCGTCGGCGATGGTGCGCTTGTGCTGATCTGCGGCGGATTTGTTCACGCCGCGGAACGCCTGCAGGGGTGTAGGTGACACTGCTTTCCCTCTCGTTGATAGTACGGCTGGGGCGGGCCCCACGGTTGCAGCCATACTACTGGAAGCAAGCAGGGCGTGGACAGTGATGACCGAATGCTGAATCGGGGTATGGGCACTACCGCTTCTTGCGCGCGCGTTGTTCCTTGCCGCGCGCGTCGAGCGTCTTCCAGCCCTCTTCGGCGGCGGCGAGCTGCGCCTTGCGTTTGCTCGTGCCGGTGCCGGTGCCGATGATCTCGACCGAATCGCCGAGCATGGCACGCGCCGTGAACACCGGCGCATACTCGGGGCCGGCCACCGACATCTGGTACCGCGGCTCGCCGAGGCCCATTTGATGCGCCTTCACGGTGAGCGACGTCTTCCAGTCAAGCGCCGGGCCTTCGCTCGCGACTTCGGCGAGCGTGTTGTCGATCAGGTGGTGCACGACCTTGCGCGCCTCGTCGATACCGTGCTCCACGAACGTGGCGCCGATGAGCGACTCCACGATGTCGCACAGGATCGAGCTTTTCTCCGCGCCGCCCTGTTCGCGCTCGCCGTGGCCGAGCAGGATGTAGGGGCTCACATGCAGTTTGTCGCGCGCGATGGCGCTCAGCTCCTCTTCGGAGACGGCTTTGGCGCGGATCTTGGCGAGCTGGCCTTCGGTCATGTCGGGGTGGCGCGCGAACAGCGTTTCGGTGGCGACGAGCTCGAGCACGGCGTCACCGAGGAACTCGAGCCGCTCGTAGTTCTTGACGCCGGGGTGCTCGTGCGAGAACGAGCGGTGCGTGAGCGCCTCCACGAGCAGGTCCGGCTGCAACGTGGTGCCGAGCGCGGCGAGCAGCTCGCTGGAAGGTGAGGGGATGTCTGTGCTTACCCGAACGGAATGTGAAGTCATAGTTGGCATACTACTCGGTGCCGTAACGGGCACCGGGCGCGCCGATGCATAGAAAAAACGCCCTGCCACCCGTCGATGGCAGAGCGTTGAGCGTCAGTGAACCGCCTGGATTCAGCGCGAATGCGTGGCGCGGATGGCCTCGCGGTAGACGCGGCCGCGGTAGGAACCGCAGGTCGGGCAGGCCATGTGGGCCAGGGTCGGAGCGCCGCAGTTCGGGCAGCTGATCGTCTGGGCGGCCTTGGCCTTCCAGGTGGAGCGACGCGTGCGCGTGTTGGCGCGCGACATCTTATACTTTGGCAGTGCCATAGTCGTATCCTCTGTTTCGTTCGAACAATATGAGCTTAAGCGTTCAGCATGTTAACACGCCTGCGGTACAACTCAGGCGTCGCCCTGCTCTTCCGCCTCGAGCTGTTCCTTGAGCGCAGCCAGACCGGCGAACCGCATGTCGGCCACTTTGTGCTCGTGCTCGGGGTGCTCGTTGAGATCGACGCCGCACTGCGGGCACAGGCCCTTGCAATCCGGGCGGCACAACGGCTGCAGCGGAAGCGCATCGACGAAGGTGTCGCGGATCAACGCTTCGATGTCGGCGAATGCGCCGCGGTCGATCAGCGGGTACACGTCCTCCGCCTCGTCCTCACCTGCGAAGATCTCCACTTCGTCGTCGGACTTGGCGGCCGTCTTCTCGCCATCCGCAGGCTGTTCCTCGAAGGGGAAGAACGCGGTTGCCTGCGCCGTCCAGTCGCGGTCGAGCGGCGTGTCGCAGCGCGTGCACACGGCGTGCACCGGCGCGGTGAAGCTGCCGGTGAAGATCAGCCCGTCCACAATCGAGTCGAACCGCCCGCGCACCTGCACGTCGCTGCCTTCGGTGATGCCGACAATCGTGTCGCCGATGCCGCCCGGCGCGGGGAACGCCTTGTCGATCTCCATCGACTGCCCCGCGCGCGAACCGATCTGCGCCACGGGAATCGTCCAATCCGTATACGTGACTCGTGCCATATCTCCACGCTCTCCATTTCCTCGTGCCGGGCCGTGCGTGCGGGCCCGGTCTGCTGCTTGTGCGCTGTCTGTTTGGTTCAATTTGGTTCAATCGCCTGCGCGCGCGTGGTATTCCACGCCGCCGCGCCGGCCTAGTCGTCCGGGTAGTCGCCCTCGTCGAGCCGCGGCAATTGCTCGGCGGCTTTCTGCTGGCGGTCCTCGAGCACCTTGAGTCCCGCTTGCACGTCGCGTTCCAGCTTGTGCAGTTGTTCTTCGAGGTCGTTCATCACGCCGATGCAGTAGCGGTCGGCGCCCTGCGTCAGGTGGTCCGATTTGCTCTGCGCCTTGTCGAGCATCGACCGCGCCTTTTCGCGCGCCAGCTGCGTCACGTTCTCCTGGCTCGCCATGAAGCGCACCTGTTCGTTCGCGTCGCGCACCATGTCGGCGGCGCGGCTCTGCGCGGATGTGATGATCACGTTTGCCTGGCTTTGCGCGTCGGCGAGCCGGCGCTCGGCCTCGCGCATCAGCGCCGACGCGCGCTCGAGCTGCACGGGGAGCATCGATTTGAGCGACTGCAGCTGTTCGAGGAAGTCGTCGCGGTCGATCTTGACGGCCGTGGGTGAGAAGATCGAGCCTTTCGCCTCGTTGAGCATGCGTTCCATCGCGTCGATCGCGTCGTACACGGTGGTGAACTCGGCCTGCTCATGCGCCGGCGTGACACCGCCGTCGCTGTCGTGGGTTTCGCGCAGGTCGGGCAGGTCGTCCATCGAGAATCGGTGACGCTGTGTGGGGGTCGAAGCCTCGGTGCCGGTGGGGTCGGTTTCCGGTTCGGGGTGTGGTTCCGTCATGTCCGTCATGGGTGTGCTCCTTCTGGCCTCTCGTTACGCCTGGTTGCCGGTTCAGTGCTGTGCCGTCGCGGCCGGCCGCTCGGCGTGCAGCGCGGTGTACAGCATGGGGATCACGTAGTCGGGCACCATGCCGGTCACGTCGCCGCCGTGGCGCGCCACGTCTTTGACGACCGAGCTCGAGATGTGTTCGAGGGCCGGCGCGGCGGGCAGGAACATCGTTTCGATGCCGGCGAGTTTGCGGTTCACGAGCGCCATGCCCAGCTCGGCTTCGTAATCGCCGTTCTGGCGCAGGCCTTTGACGATCACCGGCGCGCCCACCTTGGTGCAGTAGTCGGTGATCAGGCCGTCGGTGGAGCTGACGACCACGTTGTGGCAGTGCATATCGGCGAGCGCATGGCGAATGATGTCCACGCGTTCATCCTCGGTGAACAGCGGCGTCTTCGCCGCATTGACCGCCACAACTACATGCACTTCGGTGAACAGGCGCGCGCATCGTTGGATCACGTCGAGATGACCGCTCGTCACGGGGTCATAGGATCCGGGGCATACTGCAATAGTCATATGCACTAGAGTACTGTGCGGCGCGCCTGCATCATGGTGTTTCGCCCGTTTTTTCGCTCTTGGTGCCGCCTGTGCGCACAGATGCCGGGCATGCGTGCCACAATGGAGGGCACAAGGCAGGCTTTTGCGTGGGGCGTCGCGTGTTGGCGCGCGCCGTGCGCACACATACAGAAACGGAGAGATCGATGAGTGCATGGATGGATGGCCTCGATGACGCCGATCCGCTGTTCGCGCCCGATTCGGGTGGCGGCACCGCGGTGCTCGAACGTCCGGTCGAAGAGGAGCAAGAACAGCGCAGCAACGATGGCGAAGGCGACCGCTTCGCCCATTACGTTTCGCGCGAGCGCATCGCCGAATCGCGCCTGACCGGCCGCCCGGTAGTGGCGCTGTGCGGCAAGGTGTGGGTGCCGAAACACGACCCGAAGAACTACCCGGTGTGCCCGGAGTGCAAGCGCATCTTCGAGGAGTACGGCGCCGGCGGCGGGTTCTGACCCCTCCGTGTCCGCGTACGCACACTGCCCGTAGCATCCTGTTCCGCTACGGGCAGTGCCGTCTCTGCTACGGGCACGGGTTATGCGCCGGCGATCTCGTCGATGCGGCGCAGTTCCTCATCGGTGAAGTCGGTGTTGTTCATCGCGGCGATGTCGTCGAGCACCTGCTGCGGTTTGGAGGCGCCGACGAGCACGGAGGTGACCGCGTCGTCGTGCAGCAGCCACGCGAGCGCCATCTCGGCGAGCGTCTGCCCGCGCTGTTGCGCGATGGCGTTGAGTTCGCGGATCTGGCCCATGCGCTCGTCGGTGAGCGCGTCCTCGCCGAGGAACCGGCCGTCGTGCGCGATGCGGCTGTCGGCCGGGATGCCGTTGAGGTAGCGGTCGGTGAGCAATCCCTGTTCGAGCGGCGAGAAGGTGATCAGCCCTTTGCCGAGCTTCTTCGCGGTCTCTTTGAGCCCGTTGCGTTCGATCGTGCGGTCGAAGATGTTGTAGCGGTTCTGGTTGATGACGAACGGCACATGCAGCTCGTCGAGGATCGCGGCGGCCTGTTCGAGCGTCGGCCCGTCGTAGTTCGAGAGCCCCGCGTAGATCGCGCGCCCGCTGTTGACCGCCTGGGCAAGCGCGCCCATCGATTCCTCGACCGGGGTGTCCGGATCCATGCAGTGGTGGTAGAAGATGTCCACATAGTCAAGGCCGAGGCGTTCAAGGCTCTGGTCGAGGCTCGACAGCAGGTATTTGCGGCTACCGCCACGCCCGTAGGGCCCGTCCCACATCTCGTACCCGGCCTTGGTGCTGATGACCATCTCGTCGCGGTGGCAGGGGAAATATTCGCGCATGATGCGCCCGAAGTTCTTCTCCGCGCTGCCCGGTTCGGGGCCGTAGTTGTTCGCCAAGTCGAAGTGCGTGATGCCGTTGTCGAAGGCGGTGAAGACGACCTCTTTCATTTGCGCGTACGGCGTGATGTCGCCGAAATTGTGCCATAGGCCCAGCGAGACTTCCGGAAGCTGCAGGCCGGAATCGCCGCTGTGCACGTAGCGCATCGATTCGTAGCGGGTGGGGTCGGGGGTGTAGACGGCTGTTGGTTCGAACATGGTCACTCCATCGTGTCGTTCTATGTCTGTTGAGTTGTGATTATAATTGTTCGGATTTGTTCCTTTACGTCGTCCCAGTATACCACGGGAGGACCAGCGGCGCCCGCGCACCGGGGGCGCGGGCGCCGCGTGGCTCACTGCGGCAGCACGGTCGTCTCGGTGGGGATCACCGGGTCGCCGCGCATGAGCGACTGCGCGGTGATCGGCAGCTCGCTCAGGGCCTGCGCGTGGTAGTCGCGCGCGTTCATGATCGCGTCATGCCCGCGCCACTGGTTGTCGATCTGCCCGTGGTCCACATAGTCGACGAGCAGGTCCTTCCACCCTTCGCCCGGCGCAAAATCGGCGAGCGCCTGCGCATTGCCCGCGATGACATGCTCACAGCTCGCAAGCGAATATTCGTACGAGCGGAACGCGAGCTTGCGCCCCGGCACCGTGGCCTTGTCTTTCGACTTCTTCGCCACCGGCTCCATTGCGCCGTGCGCGCCCATGCGTTCGGTGAGCTTGTAGACCATCGCGCATGTGGGGGCGCCGGAGCCCGTGACGAGCTGCGTGCCGACGCCGTACGAATCGACCGGCGCTGTCTGCAGCGCGGCGATTGCGTATTCGTCGAGGTCGTTCGTCACCGTGATCTTCGTGTTGACCGCACCGAGCGCGTCGAGCTGGTTGCGCACGCGCTGGGCGAGCGCGGCCAGATCGCCCGAGTCGATGCGCACGCCGCCGAGCTCCGGGCCGGCCACTTCGACCGCCGTGCGCACGGCCTCCTCGATGTTGTACGTGTCGACGAGCAGCGTCGTGTTCCTGCCGAGCGCGGCGATCTGCGATTCGAACGCGGCGCGCTCGCTGTCGTGCACGAGGGTGAAGCAGTGCGCGGCAGTGCCGATCGCGGTCAGGCCGTACAGTTGCGCAGCGAGCAGATTCGCCGTGCCCTTGAAGCCGCCCACGATCGAGGCGCGCGCCGCCGCCACGGCCGCCCACTCGTTGGTGCGCCGGCCGCCCATGTCCATGCACGGGCGGTTCTTCGCGGCCGAAGTCATGCGCGAGGCCGCCGCGGCCACCGCCGAATCGTAGTTGAGGATCGACAGGATCAGCGTTTCGAGCAGCGTGCACTCGCCGAAGGTGCCCTCGACCTGCAGGATCGGCGAATTGGGGAAGTACGCCTCGCCTTCGCGGTAGCCGCGGATCGTGCCGTTGAAATGGTAGTTCTCAAGCCAAGTGATTGTCTCTTTGCTCACAATGTGGCGGTCGGCCAGGAACCGCAGGTCGTCTTCGCTCGGGTGGAACGCCTCGAGTTCGTCGAGCAGGCGGCCGATGCCGGCGACCACGCCGTAGCGGCGCCCTTCGGGAAGGTGGCGTGTGAAGACCTCGAACACGCAGTCGCGGTTGGCGGTGCCGTCTTGCAGCGTGGCGTCGAGCATCGTGTACTCGTACATGTCGGTCATCATCGAAGGGTTGACCGGTCCGCTGATCGAACGGGGGTGTGGCGTTGTCTGGATGGGTTGTGTGGGCATGGATGGCTCCTTTGCTGGGCGGCTGGTGCGTACTTCGCTGTGCCGGCGGCGGGACGTGGTTGTTCCGTCGTGCTGTGTGCAGCGTTGCTCTTAGCGTAGTCGCCGCGAGCGGCAATGCGCTGCGGGCGGGTCGAGGGGTGGCGGCGCGCGGGTGGTGCAGGACCGCACGCTAAACTGGGGCCATGCGTTTTGTTGCGGGAATCTGGCGCCTGGCGATTGTGGCGCTGTGCGTGATGGGCACGTCGGAAGCATGGACCCAGCCGAACCGTTGGGTGTATTTCACGTTCCAGACGGGCGCGCTCGTCGGTTTCGTCATGCTGTGGGCGGGCGCGGCGAGCCTTGTGCGCGGCGTGCAGCCGCCGGCATGGCTCAAAGGCGCCGCCACCACCTACGCGATCGTGGTGGCGCTTGTGGCGTTCACGATGCTGCCGCCTGACGATCCGCGCTATGTACCGCAGATCATGGGCATCATGACCAACACGATGCTGCACCGCATCGTGCCCGCCATGGTGGTGCTCGATTTTCTGCTCTTCGACGAACACCGGCGCCTCAAGGCGTCCTACCCGCTGCTGTGGCTCATCTACCCGCCGCTCTACCTGACGTTCGTGCTTGTGCGCGCGTGGTGGTGGCCGCACGCCGGCCCCGGCGCCGGCGGCAGCCCATACCCCTACGACTTCCTGAACCTGCCGGCCGTGGGTTGGGCGCAGTTCGGCATCGCGTGTCTCAAAGTGCTCGCTGCGTTCCTGGCGAGCGGCGCGGTCGTGTGCCTCGTCGACCGCGCGCTTCCCGAACATCCGCTCGCGAAGTAGCCACGCGCTGAACCGGCGCGCGCGTACTATCCTGCAAAGAGCAACATAAACGGTGCGCTGCCGTGCGCACCCGGAGAGGAACAGCAACACCGTGCAAATCAAAGACATGCTCGACGCCCAGACGATCATCCGCACCGACGGCCGCGCCGTCGACGAACTGCGTCCCGTGAAGATCACCCGCAGCTTCACCGATGTGCCCGAAGGCTCCGTGCTCATCGAATGCGGCAACACGCGCGTCATGTGCACCGCCACATTCACCCCCGGCGTGCCGCGCTGGCGCAAAGACAGCGGCCTGGGCTGGGTGACCGCGGAGTATGCGATGCTCCCGCGCGCCACCGCAGAACGCACCGACCGCGAATCCGTGCGCGGCAAGGTCGGCGGGCGCACGCACGAGATCAGCCGCCTGATCGGCCGCTGCCTGCGCGCGGTCGTGGATATGAAGGCCCTGGGTGAAAACCAGATTCAACTCGACTGCGACGTGCTGCAGGCAGACGGCGGCACGCGCACCGCGTCGATCACCGGCGCGTACGTGGCGCTCGTCGACGCGCTGCACTGGGCGAAGAGCCAGCATAAGATTCGCAGCGTGGAGCGCGTGCTCAAAGACAGCGTCTCCGCCGTCTCGGTCGGCGTGATCAACGGCACGCCCATGCTCGACCTGCCGTACATCGAAGACAGTCAGGCCATGACCGATATGAATGTGGCGATGACCGGCTCGGGTGACTTCGTCGAGATCCAGGGCACCGCAGAGCACCGCCCGTTCTCACGCGACGAACTCAACGTGCTGCTCGACCTGGCCACCAAAGGCAACCGCGAACTGCAGCGCGCGCAGGCCGACGCGCTCGCCGAACTCGCCGAGCGCTGAGACCGCACTCGGCAATCCACCCAGTCCAACCGCAACCGCACCAAGGAGCACACCGTGAAGATCGTCGTCGCCACGCACAACGAAGGCAAACTTGTGGAGATCCGCAACATCCTCAACGAGCAACTCAGCGCCGCCGCGCAGGGCATCGAACTCGTCTCCGCCGGCAGCCTGGGCCTTGCCGACCCGGCCGAAACGGGCGTGACCTTCGAGGAGAACGCGCTGCTCAAGGCGCGCTTCGTGGCGGGCGAGACCGGGCTGCCGGCGATCGCCGACGACTCCGGCCTGATCGTCGATGTGATGGGCAACGCGCCCGGCATCCTCTCCGCGCGCTGGTCGGGCACGCACGGCGACGACGAGGCGAACAACCGCCTGCTGCTTGCGCAGATCGAAGACATCCCCGACGACGACCGCACGGCGCGCTTCCGCTGCGCCGCCGCGCTCGTGGTGCCGGTGGAGAGCGACGGCGACGGACTCGGTGAGTTCCACGAGACCGTCGCGCTTGGCGAGATGCCCGGCACAATCCTGCGCCATCCGCACGGCGCGAACGGCTTCGGCTACGACCCGATCTTCATGCCCGACGACCAGCCGCAGGCCGCGCGAGACAGCGGCGAGCTGCTTACGAGCGCGCAGATGATGCCCGAGCAGAAGAACGCGATCTCGCACCGCGGCAAGGCGTTGCGCGCGCTCGTGCCCGCCGTCAAAGCGCTGCTCGACGACTAGGCGAATCAATATCAATAGAGAATCAACAGAGACAAAGTAAGACTGCATAGTAGGTATTCATGCGTTCTTTGACGTTCACCGAACTTTCCGCGGACGACTTCGAGGCGTTCTCCGAGCGCGCGCCGCGCGGCAACTTCCAACAGACCGTGATGGCGGCCCGCCTGCGCGGCGCCAACGGCGTGGCCACGCGCTTCGTCGGCGTGCGCGAAGGCACCGAGACCGTGGCGGCCGCACTGCTCGAGGTGCACGGGTCCGGCCCCGCCACATTCTGCGCGGTGCACGACGGTCCGCTGTGCGACTACGACGACCGCGAACTGACCACATTCTTTCTGGACCACTTGGCCGCGTACGCCAAGCGCCTGCACGCCGTGCACCTCGACATCACACCCGAACAGCCGTACCGCGTGCTCAACGCGGAAGGCGAGCCGATCGCCGGCGACCCGGCAAGCGACCCGGACAACGCGATGATCGCGAACATCACCGCCGCGCACATGGCCCACGGCGGGTTTACACGCGGGTACACGGCCGTGCCGCGCTGGCGGTTCGTCAAGGACCTCACCGGCATCGCCAGCGCGGAGCAGCTGCTCGCGTCGTTCTCGAAGCGTACCCAGTGGAGCGTCAAACGCGCGCGCAGCATGGGGGTGTGCATCCGGCAGATCGGCATGGACGAGCTGCACCTGTTTGCGTCGATCGAGCAAGCCACCGCCGAGCGCCGGCATTTCGCCTACCGCGGCGAGGAGTATTTCCGCCAGTTCGCGCAGGCGTACGGCGAGCGCGCGCATTTCCTGATCGCCGAAATCGACACGCAGGCCTACTTCAATGCGATGGAGCGGAAGGCCGACGACCTGCAGCGGCTCGTGGATGATTTGGAAGCCAAGATTGCCGTGCATGAGACGACGAAACTGCGCCGGCGCCACAACGAGGAGTCGAACAATCTCGCGGCCGCGCGCAAGCGGCTCGACGAGGCGCGCGTGCTCGTGGCGCGCGGCGAGCGGATCCCGGTCGCGGCGTCGCTGTTTGTAGACATGCCGCAAGAGGTTGTCTATCTGTTCTCGGGTTCGCTTGAGGAATACAAGCCGTTCTACGCGTCCGCGCTGATCCAGTACGAGGCGATGTTGCGGCTGTGCGTGGAGCAGGGCATCGCGCGTTACAACTTCTACGGCATCGACGGCGTGTTCGACGACCCCAATAGCGAGGGCCGCGGCGTGCTCGAGTTCAAGCAGGGATTCAACGGGTACGTGGAGGAGCTGCCGGGCGAGTTCATGCGCGTGCTGCGCCCCGCGCTCTACCGCCTCGAGCGGCTTGTGCACACGGTTTGCTCTCGGCGATAATCATTTCTTATTTTTCTGTGCGATAATTATCTGCTTTGAGCGCAACATCTGTGCGGTATATTTTCATAGCATCCGTACGATCAAACCGCTCACGGAAGGCAGGACGATGGCACAGGCACCCGCACGCGCGCATCACTGGAACGTGCGCCCGCTGCGCGACGACGAATTCGAGCAGCTCTCGCAGCGCATGGCCGAAGGGAGCTTCCAGCAGTCGCTGAGCATGCGCGACATGGCGCAGGCGCACGGCGCAAGCACGTCGCTCGTCGGCGTCGTCGACGAACATGACGAGCCGGTCGCCGGCGCGATGATTGCGTACACGCCCTCGCGCTTCGGCCCGGTCGGGTCGGTGTGGGCGGGGCCGCTGTGCGACCCGGACGCCCCGGACATGGTGAGCGCGGTGAGCGAGGCGATCCTCGAGGATGGCCGGCGCCACCACGCGCTGAGCATCTCGTGCTGGCCCAATGACGTCTACCGCAGGCATCATTCCGACGGCAGCGCGGACGGCGCGGCGGACGGCGCGCTTATGCGCGACTACACGCGTGCGCACTGGCGGCACCAAGGGTTCGGCACCGGCTACGACTCGGTGATGAACCGCTGGGTCTACGTCAAGGACCTCACGGGGATCTCCAGCGAGCGCGCGCTGCTCGAATCGTATTCCAAGCGCACACAGTGGAGCGTCACACGCGCGCGCAGCATGGGCGTGGTGGTGCGCGAAGTGGGTGAAAGCGAGTTCGGCGTGTTCGCGCAGATCGAACAGCAGACCGCCGAACGCCGCCGGTTCGCGTTCCGCGGCGAGCGATACTTCCATGATTTCGCGCATGCGTTCGGTGCGCGCGCGCATTTCATGGTCGCGTATATCGACACCGCGCGCTACCTCGAATCGATGCAGCGCAAGGCGAGTGATCTGCAGGCGCTCGTCGATTCGATTGGCGCGAAGATGCAGGTGCGCGAGACGACCAAACTGCGCCGGCGGTACAACGAGGAGTCGAGCAATCTGGCCGCCGTGAACAAACGGTTGCAGGCGGCGCGCGAACTGGCGGCACGCGGCGACATGCTGCCGGCCGCGTGCTCGCTGTTCGTCGAGCATCCGAACGAGGTCGTCTACCTGTTCTCCGGCTCGCTCGAGGAATTCAAGCCGTTCTATGCCTCCGCGCTCATCCAGCACGAGGCGATGCTGCGGTTGTGCGTAGAGCGCGGCATCGATCGGTACAATTTCTACGGCATCGACGGCGTGTTCGACGACCCGCACAGCGAAGGGCACGGCGTGCTCGAGTTCAAGCAGGGATTCAACGGGTACGTGGAGGAACTGCCCGGCGAGTTCACGCTGCCGGTGAGCCGCGTGCGGTGCGCGGTCAAGCGGATCGCGCAGAAAGTGATCGGCCGCTGAGTGGGCGGTTGGTGAGTCCTACAGGATTCCCGCGGCGATCAGCGCGTGCGCGCCGGTCATCGTCAGCAGGCTGATCACGGCGGTCACGGTGAGCGAGAAGCCGGCGAGTTTCGCATTGCCCAGCACTTCGTCAGTGAACAGCGTGGAGAAGACGGCGATCGGCGCCAGGCAGCACATCAGCGTGGCCTCGCGGATCATCGGGCTGAACGGCAGCAGGAACCAGGCGGCGAGGCCGAACGCGATGCCAAACGGCAACCGCCAGGCGATCACCTGCAGCACGGACAGCATGTCGTGTTTGTTCGCGGGCAGGTCCATGAGCATGCCGACCATGAGCATCGCCACGCACGCGTTCGCGTTGGCGAACGGCGCGAACATGTCGGCGAGCCACGTGGGCACCGACCAGCCGGCCACCGTCAGCGCGATCATGAGCATGTAGACGTCGAACGGCACCGAGCCGACGAAGCCGCGTGCGATCGTCTTCGCGAGCGCGCGGCGGGCCAGGCGTTTGGCGTCGCGGTCGGTGGGTGGTGAGTAGGGGAGCGTCGGCGCGTCGTCCGCGTGCTGTTCGGCGAGCGTGAGGCCGGGTTGGATGTGCAGGAGCGTCTGCGTCATCACATTCGTGCCGGCGGCCACCATCACGCAGTTGCCGATGTCGAACATCGCGGCGGGCACCACGGCCGCGTTGCCGAGGAACGCCTGCACCACAGGGAAGCAGAAACAGCCGATGTTCAGGCCCGTGCCGTTGAACATGAGAAACGCGCGTTGGGCGATCGGGCGGCGCGATGTGGCCAGGTAGATGATGATGACCGGCACGAGCGCCACAATGAAGCCGTATGCGGAAAGCCACAGCAGCGAGATGTCGTGCGGGTTCTTGGCAAAGGAATAGACAATCGCTCCCGGCAGCACCAGGTCGAAGAGCGCCACCTGCACAATGCGGTAGTCGCGCGGGCCGAACAGGTTGTTGCGCTTGAACAGATAGCCCGCCACGATGATGAGCAGGAGCGAGATGGGTTGGAGCATAGCGAGCATGGTGTCGGTTCTTCTGTGTGTGGTGATGTTGTTTTCTATTCTGCTACGGGTAGTGATTGGATTGTGTGATGGTGCTCCAATATGCGCGATTATGGTATGTCACCTGGGTAGATACCGCGTGTCTTATCTCGCGACACGCCGTGCGGGGTTGTCTGCGCCGTTGGGATTGGACAAACCTGCGATTATGTGTAGAATGTTCTTTCTGTGCGCAGATGCAAATTGTGCGCATGCCACTTTAGCTCAGTCGGTAGAGCGGCTCACTCGTAATGAGCAGGTCGACAGTTCGATTCTGTCAAGTGGCTCCATAAGGCCCTAGGTGGTGTTCGCCGCCTAGGGTTTTGTACTATGCGCGCGAGTGGCGTAATTGGTAGCCGCGCAGGATTTAGGTTCCTGTGACTTCGGTCGTGTGGGTTCGAGTCCCATCTCGCGCACCTTTCACTACGGGTAGTGCCTTCTTCGCTACGAGTAGTGTTTTTTCGCGTATGCCTTCCATATAATCCGTTATATTCCAACGATTCTGTGTGATCCTCAGGCGTGGAAGCACTACCCGTAGCAACGGGGAAGGATGCATCCACAGAAAGCCAGACGGGAAAAGTGGCTGCCACCGCCACCGCTAAAATAATCCCCATGACCAACGGATTCGACGATTTCTACGCCATCATTCCCGCCGGCGGCACCGGCACGCGCCTGTGGCCGCTCAGCCGCGAGCGCCGGCCCAAGTTCTTCTACGACCTGCTCGGCCAGGGCCGCACGCTCATCCAATCCACCTATGACCGCCTTTCGCAGATCTGCGGCATGGACCATGTGTGCGTGAGCACCGGCGACTACCACGTGGACACCGTGCGCGAACAGCTGCCCGAAATCGGCGCGGACCAGATCTTCGCCGAGCCGGCGCCACGCGACTCGACGGCGGCGATCGCACTCGCCACCGCCGTGCTGGCGCGGCGCAACGGCGGCAACGTCATCGTCGGTTCGTTCGCCGCCGACCATGTGATCCGCGGCAAGATCGCATTCATCGAAGCGGTGCGGCAGGCGGTGGAGACCGCGCGCGCCGGGTACGTCACCACGATCGGCATCGCCGCCTCGCGCCCGTCGACCGCGTTCGGCTACATCCACGAAGGCGCGTCGCTCGCCGAGCGGATCCCGAACGCGCCGGATGCGTGCATTGTGGAGCGCTTCGTCGAAAAACCGAACGCCGCGACCGCGCAGGCGTATCTCTCCACGGGCGAATACCGCTGGAACGCGGGCATGTTCGTCATGCGCGCAGACGTGCTGCTCGACCATCTGCACGCGCACAAGCCGCAGCTCGCGCGCGCGATCGACGCGATCGCCGACGCGATCATCGAAGACGACCGCGCGTTCGAGCGCGCCTGCGCCGAAGCGCACGAACGCGGCGAGAACCAGCTCGAGACGGTCGCGCGCGCGGATTTCCACGAGCATCGCGACGAGGCGATGCGCACGTACTGGCCGTCGATTGAGAAGATCGCGTTCGATTACGCGGTGGCCGAACCACTTTCGGTGGAGGGCGGCGTGGCGATGATCCCGGGTGACTTCGGCTGGGACGACGTCGGTGATTTCAACTCGGTCGCCGCGCTGCTGCCGAGCGTGAACGAGCGCAACATCAAGGTGCTCGGCAGTGTGGACGACGTGGCGTATCTCGATTCGGCGGGCGACGTGGTGGTGCCGGCGTCGGGGCGAACGGTCGCATTGCTCGGCGTGAACGACATGGTCGTCGTCGATACGCCCGACGCGCTGCTCATCGCGCCACGCGCGCGCAGCCAGGAGGTCAAGGCGATGGTCAAGCATCTCGCCGACTCCGGGCGTGAGGATCTGCTGTAGTCGCCGCAACGAGCGCCGCGGTTTTCCGCCGCGCACGGCACGCGTTGCGCGGACGTGCGGCGTGCGCGGCACTGTCGCATTTCATGAGTAGTGTGGGTGTTCGGTGAAGCGTTGCGAACGTGTGCGGAACATGCGTTGACACAGCCGCCGCCGTGCGGATTCGCCGCGGGCGCAGCCGCGCTTTCCACCTGATGATGATGAAAGGACCAAATATGGCTATCAATCCGCCAGTTGACGCCACTCAGACCGAGGCGTGGGCCAAGCTGCAGCGTCACTACGACGAGATGCAGTCCGAGGGCATCGACCTCAAGAAGTGGTTCGCGGACGACGAGAACCGCGTGGACGACCTCACGTTCGAAGCGGGCACGCTGCACTTCGATCTTTCCAAGAACCTGATCAAGCCGGAGACGCTGGAGCTCTTCGCCGAACTCGCCAACGAGGTCAACCTCGCCGAGCGCACCAAGCAGATGTATACGGGCGTGCACATCAACAACACCGAGGACCGCGCCGTGCTGCACACCGCGCTGCGCCGCCCGGCCGAAGACGAAGGCAAGTACATCGTGGACGGCCAGGACACCGTCAAGGATGTGCGCGAGACCCTCGAGCGCATGTACGCGTTCGCTGAGAAAGTCCGTTCCGGCGAATGGAAGGGCGTGACCGGCAAGGAGATCGAAACCGTCGTCAACATTGGCATCGGTGGTTCCGACCTGGGTCCCGTCATGGCGTACGAGGCGCTCAAGCCGTTCGCCGACGCCGGCATCAAGGCCCGCTACGTCTCCAACATCGACCCCAACGACATCGCCGAGAAGACCCGCGACCTCAACCCGGAGACCACGCTGTTCGTCGTCGTCTCCAAGACCTTCGGCACCCTTGAAACCCTGACCAACGCCCGTGAGGCGCGCGCATGGCTCCTCGAGGAACTCACCGCGAGCAACGCGATCGACGGCACCGAGGTCTCCAAGGCCGAAGCCATCGAAAAGCACTTCGTGGCCGTGTCCACCAACCTCGAGCGCGTCAAGGAATTCGGCATCGACCCGGCCAACGCGTTCGGCTTCTGGGATTGGGTCGGCGGCCGTTACTCCGTCGACTCCGCCGTCGGCCTCACGCTCGCCATCGTCTTCGGACCGGCGCGATTCGAGGAGTTCCTCAACGGCTTCCACCAGATCGACGAGTACTTCGCCAACACCCCGTTCGAGAAGAACGTCGTGGTGCTCATGGGCATGCTCAACGTCTGGTACCGAAACTTCTTCAAGGTCGCCTCGCACGCCGTGCTGCCGTACGACCAGTACCTGCACCGCTTCCCGGCGTACCTGCAGCAGCTCACGATGGAATCGAACGGCAAGTCCGTGCGTTGGGACGGCACGCCCGTCACCACCGAGACCGGCGAGATCTTCTGGGGCGAGCCCGGCACCAACGGCCAGCACGCGTTCTACCAGCTGATCCATCAGGGCACGCAGCTGATCCCGGCCGACTTCATCGCGTTCGCCAACACGCCGAACCCGCTCAAGGACGGCGACCAGGACATGCACGAGCTGCTGCTCGGCAACTACTTCGCGCAGACCAAGGCGCTCGCCTTCGGCAAGACCGCCGACGAAGTGCGCGCCGAAGGCACGCCGGAAGAGATCGTCCCGGCCCGCGTGTTCACCGGCAACCGCCCGACCACGTCGATCTTCGGCGTGCGCCTCGACCCGTTCGCGCTCGGCGAGCTGATCGCGCTCTACGAACACATCACCTTCGTCGAAGGCACCGTGTGGGGCCTCGATTCCTACGACCAGTGGGGCGTCGAGCTCGGCAAGCAGCTCGCGAAGGAGATCACCCCGGCGATCTCCGAAAGCGACGAGGCACTCGCCGCGCAGGATGCCTCCACGCGCAGCCTGATCAACTTCTACCGCAAGGTGCGCGAGTTCTGATTCGCGTGTGCGGTTGACCGATGAGCCGTATTCGGCCGTTGGTCGCTGATCCGAGGGGCGTGCGGTCCGTTATGGACTGCGCGCCCCTTTGCTGTGGCTGCGGTGTGGGTGCAGATGGCTGTTGGCAGCTAGTGGATAGACGCGGACTGCTGCCATGAGGGGGATTGGTGGCAGTCGGTGTCTGGACGGTAGACATTCACAACCATCTCGGCAGGGATTGGCGGCTGCTCGTGTCTGGACGGTAGACACAGACTGCTGTTGCATGGGGCGCGGCGGCTGTTGGCGTCTAGGGTCAGCCATGAAAGGCTGCCACTGTTCATGGCCGCGTGTACAATACCATCCGTTGTGCCGATGCGCGGGGCGCCGCATAGCCCAGTGCGTCACAAGGTCCAGCCGAACCCTGACTTTCGGCGGATTGGCAGCCCGCGGGCTGAAGTGGTCCGTGGCGATTCAGGCGCCGGCCCATGCGCGGGCGCCCCAACCACTGCGCTGATATGCGGCAGCGAGCGAGGGAACAATGGTTAACGCTATTGAAGCATTTGATGCAAAGCATCTGAAGGCCTCCGAGGAAATCCCGGACTTCCGCCCCGGCGACACCGTGGACGTGAACGTGAAGATCCAGGAAGGCAACAACTCCCGTATCCAGACCTTCACCGGCGTGGTCATCGCCCGTCAGGGTGCTGGTGTGCGCGAGACCTTCATCGTGCGCAAGATCAGCTTCGGCACCGGTGTCGAGCGCCGCTTCCCGCTGCACGCCCCCACGATCGACTCCATCAAGGTCGTCCGTCGTGGCAAGGTGCGCCGCGCCAAGCTTTACTACCTGCGCAACCTGCGCGGTAAGGCCGCCCGCATCGCCGAGCGCCGCGACAATTCCGCCAAGTGATTCTTACGCGGTAATTCGTGAAAAGACCCCGGGCCCACCCGGGGTCTTTGCGTTTTCAGACGGTCAGCCTCGGACAGGGCACTACCCGTAGCAGAATTGGGCGTATGCCGCTGTCTGACATACAATGGCGTACGGTTGCTTGCGGGGCCGATCACCGCGCATCGGCCTATATATAAAGGAGTCGGCATGAGCAATCCACAGACGAGGAACCCCCACCGGGCCCCTCATGCCGAAGACCGGCCGTCGCTGCGGCATGAAACCGGTCCACTGTCGCCGGATCCACACCAGATCCGCCCACGCATCGATACCCGTCACAATCCGCATGCGCCACGCCATGCCGCGCCGGCCTCAGCGCCAGACGCGCCCGGCACCGCCGCCGGATCACGCACCCTGTTCACATTGCGCGACATACTGCTGTGGTGCGTGCTGCCCGTGCTCATCGTGCTTGGTTTGCGCCTGTTCGTGTTCGGCCTGTACGTGATCCCGTCCGGCTCGATGGAAAACACGATCATGCCCGGCGACCGCGTGATCACCACACACCTCTCGCCGCGCCCGATCGCCCTGCGCCGTGGCGACATCGTTGTGTTCAAGGATCCCGCCAACTGGCTTGCGAACGAGGGCGCCTCACACAACAGCGACCGCCTGATCAAACGGCTGATCGGCCTTCCCGGCGACACGGTGGAGTGCGCGGGCGGCGGCGCGCCGATTGTGATCAATGGCGTGCCGATCGATGAATCGGCGTATCTCAAACCGGGCGTGGAGCCGAGCCGCAGCGCGTTTTCGGTGACCGTGCCCGCCGGCCGCCTGTTTGTGCTGGGCGACAACCGTGCTAATTCCGCCGATTCGCGCGCGCACACGAACGACGGCGCGCAGGGTCTGGTGCCGGTCGATGATGTGGAGGGCGTGGCATTCGTACGCTACTGGCCGTTCAACCGCATGGGCTGGCTCAGCGCGCATCATGATGTCTTTCGCGATGTGCCCACACGCGCACCCACCGGCTGACCGCACAGCCGCAATCCGCCACCCGCATGCCGCCGGGAAAGCATACGCCGCAACCCCGCCCGAAAAGAGGAACGATGAGCATTTCCGCAGTCCCCACATTCGACCTTGAGGAGTCGCTCGCGCGCGAAGGCTACAGCGTGATCGTCGGTTTCGACGAGGTGGGCCGCGGTAGTCTCGCCGGCCCGGTCATGGTGGGTGCGGCGGCGTTCCTCGCCCAACGCCTGCCACAGGCCGCGCACGACATGCCGCACTATCTGGCCGATTCGAAGATGCTCACCGAACGCCGACGCGAAGCGCTCTACGAACCATTGCAGCAGTGGGCCGACGCGTGGGCGGTCGGTTCCGCCACGAGCGCGGAGATCGACGAATGGGGCATCTCGCACGCGCTCGGCATCGCCGCCCTGCGTGCGCTTGACACGGTGGAGCGCACGCTGTTCGGCGCGTTCGCCGACGCCGCGAGCGCAACCTCCGCCACGCAATCCGGCGGTGTATTCCGCGCGCAGGGAAGCATGCCGGCGGCTGGCGCGCAGGAGCCTACGCTCGCCGCGGACTGGGACGCGCTCGACCCCGCCCGCATGCCGCGCGTCGGTGCGATCCTGGACGGCCCCAACGACTACATCACCAAGGCGCTCGGCACGTTCGAGGCGCCGGCCGTATCCATGCCCGCGCACGTCGTCACACAGGTCAAGGGCGATCAGCACTGCGGTTCCGTGGCGTGCGCGGCCGTGCTCGCGAAGGTCACGCGCGACCGCCTGATGACCCGGCTCGCCGAAACCAACCCCGACTACGCGCGCTATGGCTGGGCACACAACAAGGGTTACGGTTCACAGGAGCACCGGGCCGCGATCGCGCAATACGGCCCTTGCGACGAACACCGCACGAGCTGGAAGCTGCTCTAGCGGCGCGTTTTCCACCCCAGGCGAACACCCCCAGCGTTTTCGGCAGCCAGCATCATGCCGCCTCATTCCCAAGGATGAGAAGGCGCATGCCATGCGCGCCGATTCATTCCCGCGCACGATACCCGCGCCGCCCGCCGGCCCATAGAGTCGGAGGCATGAACAACACAGCACAGCCGATCCTCACCGCCACCGACCTCACGATGGACTACGCCGCGCAGGCCGCCAAACCGCGCGCCGCGCAACCCGCCCCGGGCGGCCCCGGCGCGTTCGCCCCACACCCGCTTGCGCTCAACCGCGTCAATTTCACGCTCTACCCCGGCGAGACCGTGGCCGTGATGGGCCCCTCCGGCTCCGGCAAATCCACGTTGCTGCACGCGCTCGCCGGCATCATCACACCCACCGCTGGCGCCGTGCAATTCCGGGGCACCAATCTGGCGTCGATGCCCGACTCCGCGCGCACGGCCCTGCGCCGCAACGCGTTCGGCTTCGTGTTCCAATCCGGCCAGCTGCTGCCCGAACTGCCCGCGGTGGAGAACATCGCCCTGCCGCTCATGCTCGGCGGCATGCCGTACGCGCAGGCCACATCGCAGGCCGTGCTGTGGCTCGAACGCTTCGGCCTGCGCGCGCTGATGAACCAACGCCCCGGCGAGATGAGCGGCGGCCAGATGCAGCGCGTCGCCATCGCCCGCGCACTGAGCGTGGGCCCGGCAGTCATTTTCGCCGACGAGCCGACCGGCGCGCTCGACCAGACGACCGGCCACGAGGTGATGCGCCTGCTCATGGACGCGGCGCGCGCGAACAACGCCTCCGTCGTGCTCGTGACGCACGACCCGAACGTGGCCGCCTACTGCTCACACACCGTACAGATGCGCGACGGCATGATCACCCCAGCCGCGCCGCGCACCGCCGCACAACCACGCCCACAGACCCGGCCCGCGCCGATGCAGGGAGGAGACGCACGATGAGCACATTCGCACTCTGGCGCCTGTTCCACCGTCCCGCACCGGTCGCCAGCCGCACCGGTACGCGCGCCGCCGACTCCACCACACTGCTCGCCGTGGTGGCGTTCGCCGCAGCCACCACGATTTTCCTGACCGTGCTTGGCGGCCTGCACGGCTTCATCTGGCGCGCCTCGCCTGACCACACGATCCCATGCCTGCTGAGCAAAAGCAACTGCGACGCCGCCGCCCTCGCCGCGCACAACCATGCGATCGCCGCCAGCAAAGCCGCCTCCGACCAAGCCAGCCTCTCATCCACCTACATCATGCTCGCGGTATTCGCCTGCCTGCTGCTGCTCGTGCCCTTCGCCGCGCTCGCCGGTTCGGCTGCGCGCCTGGCCGCCTCACGTCGCGACGCGCGCCTCGCCGCCCTGCGCCTCGCCGGCGCCACAACAAGCCAGGTCGTGCGCCTGACCGCATTCGACTCCGCGCTGCAGGCGCTCGGCGGAGCGCTCATCGGCATCGCCGGCTACTTCGCACTGATGCCGCTGATCATGCTGCTCACGTTCCAAAACCAGCACTTTACGTTCGCGCAACTGTGGGTGGGGCCGATCGCGCTCGTGGCCACCGTGGCCGGCGTCACGTTGCTCGCGCTCGTCTCCGCACTGCTCACGTTGCGCCGTGTGGCAATCACCCCGCTCGGCGTCTCCGCGCGCCAAGGCCAGCCCCTGCCCAGCTCGGTCCGGCTCGTCATCTTCCTGGTGGCGCTCGTCGGCGCGCTCGCCGTGCTGTCGAACATGCAGCTGATCAACGCGGGCACCGGCGTCATGATCGCCATCATCTTCGGCTTGGTCATCGGCTGTTTCGCGCTGATCAACCTCGTCGGCTCGTTCGCGGTCACGCTGCGTGCCCGGTCGCGCGCCCGCCGCCCCAAGAACGCGGCCACGATGATCGCCATGCGGCGCATCCTCGACAACCCGAAGCGCGCATGGCGCAACGTCTCCGGCATCGGCCTGGCCGTGTTCATCGCCGGCATCACCTCGGTGTGCGCGCTGTTCGGTTCGAGCGCCGGCGGTGACGTCGACTCCGCCGCGACGGTCATGATGCAGGACATCGGCACCGGCGGCTTGCTCACGCTCGCGTTCGCCGGCGTGCTCGCGGCGGTCAGCTCGGGCGTCATGCAGTCGGCCAGTGTGATCGACCAGGCCAACGAATACCACATGCTCGTGCTCGAAGGCACAAGCGAGGCCACGCTGCGCCGTGCGCGGTTCGCCGAAGTGCTCACGCCGCTCAACACCGTCGTCGTGCTCGCGGCCGCCTGCTCGGCGCTGCTGCTCGTGCCGCTCGTCGGCAACGCATTCACGCAGCCCGGGCCGCTCATCAGCTTTGTCGGGGGAGTGGCGCTGTGTTACGCGCTCGTGATCGTCGGCGCGGTCGCCGCGAACCGTACGGCAGCGCGCGTGGCCCGCGCCACAACGCGCGCAGACGACTAGCCGAGGGCGAGCGCGATCGTGGCGATGACGAACGGGCTGACGATTGTGCTCACCAAGATGCAGTCGCGCGAAAACGCGACGCCAGCGTTGTAGCTGGCGGCGTAATTGTAGACGTTCTGCCCGGTCGGCAGCGCGGCGAGCACGACGCACGCATACAGCACGGGCCCGCGGAACCCCATGCCCCAGTAGGCCATGGCGAAGGCCACGGCCGGCATCACCAGGTTCTTGAGCGCCACCACGGTCAGTGCGGCCGCGCGGCCCGACCTGCTGCCGAGCGGGCGCGCGCCGCGCAACGACATGCCGAACGCCATGAGGATCATCGGCACGGCCGCTTCGCCGATCATGCCGATTGGGTTGCGCACGAACGCCGGCACCACGTCGAACCCCACGCGCGCATTGATTGCCGAGACGACCACGCCGAGCACACTGCCGATCAGGATCGGCTGTTTGAGCGGCTGTAGCACCATCGCGCGTACGGAGACCGTGCCGCGCGTCGTGGCGTCGAGCGCCGCCAGGCCGGCGGGCATGAAGATGAGCCACTGCATCATCACGATTGGCACCACGAGCGCGGGATTGCCAAGGATGTATGAGGCGACCGGCAGCCCGATGTTGTTCGAGTTGAGGTACAGCGCGCCGAGTGCGCCGATCGCCGCGTCGGGCGCGCGCAGGCGGAACCACAGCCGGTTGCACAGCAGGAACAGCGCGCCCACGGTGAGCGCGGCCACGAACGCCACCACAATCGAGGGGTGCAGGAGCGTGGTGAGCCGCTCGCGTGACAGGATGCTGAAGATCAGGCATGGCGTGGCCACGAAGAAGCTCATGCGGTTGAGCACCATCTGCGCCTGCGAACCGCCCACACGCATGCGCGCGGCCACATACCCCACCGCGATCACGATGCCGATCACGGCGAATCCCTGCATCGCATCCAACAATCCAGCCATACCGCCCCTGTTGCTTTCCCGGCCCTGTGACTACCTGTGACTACCATATTGCGCAGATTCGATACTTCACACGGGAGATATCACATGGTCACGCGAAACACCAAAACCAATCCCAAGAAATACCTGCCTTCCGCACAATCCAGGTCGCTCGAC
The DNA here is from genome assembly GCF_000771225.1 of Bifidobacterium pseudolongum subsp. pseudolongum DSM 20099. GTDB lineage: Bacteria > Actinomycetota > Actinomycetes > Actinomycetales > Bifidobacteriaceae > Bifidobacterium > Bifidobacterium pseudolongum. The sequence goes on along the minus strand of NZ_JDTZ01000004.1, from coordinate 1,972 downwards.
ATCGAGCCGCGCGAGATCGTGCTTGACCCGGACGCTTCCATGCAGGACGGCCTTGACTCGTTGCTTGGCCAGATCATGGCCGTCTATTCGGTGAGCGACGCGGAAGGCCCGCTCACCAACCGTGTGGAGCGCTTCCTCAAGCGCTACCAGCACCTGCAGGTGCGCCGCGACGATGCCACAGTGGTGGCGTCCACCAATCTGGGGCGCGCGCACCGCGTGATTCTGGCAGGTCACCTCGACACGGTGCCGGTGCTCGACAACTTCCCGCCGAAGTGGCTCGCCCCTGGCGACCCGCTCATCGACAAGGACGTGGCCGAACTGTACCCGGGCACGCCGGTGATGTGGGGGCGCGGCGCCACCGACATGAAGGCCTCCGACGCGGTGCTGTTGTACCTTGCGGCCACACTGGCCGAGCCGAAGGTGGACCTGACCTTTGTCTTCTACGACCATGAAGAGGTGGCCGCCGAATACAACGGTCTGGGCCGTGTTGTGGAAGACCACCCGGATTGGATCCAAGGTGATTTCGCGATCATCGGCGAACCCACGTCATGCGGCATCGAAGCCGGCTGCAACGGCACGATGCGCTTCGACGTGATCGCGAACGGCGTGGCCGCGCACTCCGCCCGTGCGTGGATGGGCGACAACGCGATCCACAAGGCCGCCGAGATCCTCAACCGCCTTGTCGCACACAAAGACGAGGCGGTGGACGTGGACGGCCTGATCTACCAGGAGGGCCTCAACGCCACACTGATTTCGGGCGGCAACGGCACCAATGTGATCCCGTCCGAATGCCGCGTGCATGTGAACTACCGGTTCGCGCCAGACAAGACACTCGCCGAGGCGAAGGCGCTGATGATCGGCGAAGGTGCCGAATCCGAGCTCGGCAATGGCGAACACCCCGCCACCGGCGGCTTCTTCCACGGCTTCGACATCGAGATGCGCGACGAATCGCCGTCGGCCCGCCCGGGCATGAGCGACCCGCTCGTGCAGTCGCTCGTCAAGCTCGTCGAGGAGCGCACCGGCCGCCAGCCGCTTGCCAAGCTCGGCTGGACCGATGTGGCGCGCTTTTCGATCCTCGGCGTGCCGGCGGTGAATTTGGGCGCCGGCAGTCCGCTGCTCGCCCACAAGAGCAACGAGCAGGTGCCGAACTCCGATCTGGCACTCATGGCCGGAATCCTCATCGACTGGCTGGGCTGACACAGTCCGCGCGGCCGTGCTGCCATGCCCATGAACATGATTTTGCGCGGCGGTACGGCCCCGACCATGAGTTGTGCAATACTAGAGAGGGCGATACCTGCAACATCGCCCTCCATCCGACAGCGTTGATCCCCTCGCGACGAACTGCGTGATCAGTTTCGCGAGCGCCGGTGTCCGTTGCCGCATGATTTGACTTTTGGATTGCTTCCAGCGGGCGCCTGCATGGCGCGGCCATGGTGAGAGTATGGCGTGAGGCCGCATGGGGCCAGGACGAGTGCGCCAAGATTGCAGCACGGCGCCACCAGTAGGAGCATTGTGCCCGAACAGACAGAACAGGGTTTCGAGCCACTCGAAACCGCATCGAATACCGATTTCCCATCAACCAACGAACAGCCGGCCACCACGCGCCGCCGCCGTACGGGCCGCCGCGTGGTGCGCGGGGCCGGTGCCGCCGGCGCCACGGTGGAGCTCAAAGTGGAGGAGCACGGCCCGCTTTTCAAGGAACCTCCCACCGCGCTGCCCGCGTCGAAGCCGGTGCACGCGCTGACCGCGGCGCCCGCCGCCAAGGGTGCCGAGACCCCGGCTGAGGACGAGTCGTCGGCCGACGCCGAGCAGGCCGAGCCCGCGCGCAAGACGACGCGCTCGCGCCGCCGTTCCACTGCCAGCGAAACCACCGAAGCGACTGAGACACCGCGCCGCACGCGTCGCCGCAGCACCAAGGCCGCCACGGCCGATGAGGGCGCCGATGCCGGTGAGCACGCGAGCGAGCCGGCCG
>NZ_JDTZ01000003.1 GCF_000771225.1 Bifidobacterium pseudolongum subsp. pseudolongum DSM 20099 | reverse complement strand
GTGGGCGATACAAGATTCGAACTTGTGACCCCTTCCGTGTCAGGGAAGTGCGCTACCACTGCGCCAACCGCCCGGTTGACTCAAATGACCGAAGCCATTCGTACGAGGTGGGTACGAGAGTCGAACTCGTCTATACGGCTTTGCAGGCCGCTGCCTAACCGCTTGGCTAACCCACCGTAAAGGTCTGTTAAACTCTTCGGACCTTAGAGCGGACAACGGGACTCGAACCCGCGGTCTCGACCTTGGCAAGGTCGCGCTTTACCAACTAAGCTATGTCCGCATATGTTCCGCAGAGGATTTCCTCTGCCTGAGCACGAGTCACTACAATAAACCACAACCTCAAAATGCGCAACACACGGCGTGTCGTACTGGTATTCCGCGGTTTTGTATGTATCGGGCTAGACGAACGCCCGTAATGTGACCATGTGCAGTAAACCTTACGGGCAAATCTCCTATGTCAGCATGTGGACGCACCGAAGGGGCCCGCTTCGGGAAAATATGCTTGCCTCAAACACAGCACCAGTGCAGGCATTCACCGGCGGCTAATCTTCACGATTCCGTCACGGCGCAAGGGATACAGTTATAGACATGTACGAGCACAGAACCAGACCGAAATACGTTATGGTTGCGGCGTTCGATGGATGGAATGACGCCTGCCAGAGCGCAACCAACGTCATTCGCCATCTGGTGTCGAAATACCGCTCCCTGGAAGTGGGGCACATCAGCCGCGACAGATATTACGATTACCAGACATCACGCCCCATGCAGTGCGTGATTCAAGACACGCGGCGCATCCTGTGGCCGCAGACCGCGTTCTATGACATCACCGTCAGCGACGACCTGCACCTGCTTGCACAGCTGGGGCCGGAACCGAACTACCGGTGGATGGATTATGTGCGTGAGACGCTGCACTTCGCCAAACAATATGACGTGAGCAGAATCGTGACCTTGGGATCGATGCTCGCCGAATGCCCTCATACGCGCGATCTGCCGATCGATGTGAGCGTGAATGGGGTGCAGTCCGATCCAGATAACGCGTACAACGGCCCCATCGGCATTCCTCACATCATCGATGCGATAGCCATCGAAGAAGGCTTCGACACCACATCCATCTGGGTGTCGGTCCCCCAGTACCTTGGCGGCAATGAGCCGTGTCCGCAGGCCACGTTGGAACTGTTTCAGCAGCTGGCGTCGGTGGTCGGCCTCTACCTCAAAGCGCAGGAGCTGGAAGGCAAGGCCGACCAGTGGCGTGCGCATTGCGATGTGATGGTGCGCAACAACGCGGACCTTGATGGCTATGTGGACCAGCTTGAGCATGACTATGATATGAAACAGCATGCCCGTGCCATCGCTTCGTCCGGCGCCCCCGCCGTGGAGCAACTCGTGCAGGAGGCCGAGGCGTATCTGCGTGATCTCCCATAAGCGTCTTCGCCGCCTTGTGATGGCATGATTCGTTGCTTGGCAAAAGTGAACGGCCCGTCCCGATTCTTCCGATCGGGACGGGCCGTTCACTTTTGCCAAGCACAACGTCACGCGTTACCGCCAAGCGCCATGCCTTCAAGCGGCTGCAGCACGCCGGTGAGCAGCAGGATCGCCACGATGACCGCCAACACGATGCGGTAGATGGCGAAAGCTTTGTACGAGAACGTCGAGACGAATTTCAGGAACCCGATGATCACGACATAACCCACGGCGAACGCCACGACCGTCGCGGCGATGGTGGCGCCCCAGCCGGGGAACATGGTGCTCGCTGCGGGATCGTTGACCTCTTTGACGGCCTTGACGGCTTCGAGTATGCCGGCGCCGAACACTGCCGGGATCGCCATGAGGAAGGCGCAGCGCACCGCGGCTTCGCGCGTATAGCCCATGGCGCGGCCGAAGGTGATCGTGCCGCCGGAACGCGACACGCCGGGGATGAGCGCGAGCATCTGGCCGATGCCGTACCAGATGGCGTCTTTTGTCGTCATGTCGTCGATGGTCTTCACCTGCGGCGCGCGGTCGTCGACGATCCACAGGATGATGCCGAAGATGAGCAGCATCGCCGCGGTGATCCACAGATTGCGCAGTGTGTTCTCAATGGCGTCCTGGAACAGCAGTCCGGCGATTACAATCGGCAGCGTGGCGATGATGATGTACCAACCGAGGCGCGCGTCCTTGTTGCCTTCACCCAGACGGTGTTTCCAATCTTTGCCGTTCTTGCCAGCCAGACAGATGCACCAGTTCTTGAGGATGTTCCAGATGTCATGGCGGAAGTACAGCAGCACCGCAAGCTCGGTGCCGATCTGGATGATTGCGGTGAATGCCGCGCCGGGGTCGCTGCCCAGCATGAGATCGCCGATGATGCGGATGTGCGCGCTGGACGAGACCGGCAGGTATTCGGTCAACGCCTGCACCAATCCGAGGAATATCGCTTGGAAGAAATTCATGAATCCCCTTAATCGTGTGTGATTGGTGATTGCTACCACGTTTTACTGTAGCGCAACGAATACACTGCCCGTTTTACGATAGGGGCACACAGCCGTAAAACCGGTGAACAAGGAGATGACATGAGCACAGCAGTGTATCGCAAAAGCCGCGCCTTCGCCCCGCAAGGGTTCTTCGAATGCGAAGGCAAGGGACTGGAGTGGCTTGGCGAGGCGCAATCCCAAGGTGGTCCACGTGTCGTCAAGGTCTTCGATTGGGGCGATGATTATCTGGACATCGAACGTGTCTCCCCTTGTCCCCCCACAGCTGATGCCGCCTACCGTTTTGGCGCTGGGCTCGCCCACATGCATGACGCGGGAGCCCCCTACTTCGGTTCCGCCCCTGCAGGCTATGACGGCACCTGCTACTTCGGGCCACTGCAGGACCCGGTGCCGATGGACGCCGGCACATGGGCCGATCCCGCCACATATCTGGCGGAAGGACGCCTGCGCCCCATGGTCCAGCTCGGCATTGAACGCGGTTCGCTGCGCGAGTCGGACATGGACCTCACCCAGCGCGTTATTGACGCCCTGCCGGAACTGCTGGGGCGCGCCGCGACCGACCGGCCGGCACGTGTGCACGGGGACCTGTGGAGCGGCAACGTGATGTGGACCAATGACACTGGCGACACGCAGGCTGTGCTCATCGACCCCGCGGCACACGGCGGACATCGTGAGGAGGATCTGGCGATGCTGCACTTGTTCGGTATGTCGTACCTGACCGAAATCACCAAAGGCTACCAGTCGGTGCATCCGTTGAAGGCCGGGTATCAGGAACGCACCACGTTGTGGCAGCTGTACCCCATCGCTGGCCATTGCGTGTTCTTCGGCGGCGGCTATGTGAGCGAATACCGGCAGATGTGCCGCTCGTTGCTCGGCTGAGACACACATACAACAGGCCGCGGCCCCGGACGATGCCGGGACCGCGGCCACTTCCAAGCGACGGGCGGAAAATCAGCGCCGCCGTGCGCTTCAACCGAGGGCGTCTTTCAGCTTGCTGAAGAATCCCCTCTTCTGTGGTGCCGCCGGCTTGGAATTCTGTGAGACGGTCGACGCTTTGGCGTCATGCAGCTGCGCGAACTCGCCGATGAGCTCCCGTTCGCGGTCATTGAGCTTGGTTGGGATCAACACATTGATGTGCACCACCAGATCGCCGCGCTCACCCTTGCTCTGCAGATGGGTGACTCCCAGGCCATCGAGCGTGACGGTCTCCTCGGGTTGGCAGCCAGCAGGCACTTCCAGTTGACGGTCGCCGTCGAATGTACTGACGTCGATGGTGTGCCCAAGCACGGCCCAGCTCATCGGCACTTGGATCCAGGAATGCAGATTGTCGCCTTCGCGCGAGAACCGCTCGTCCTTGCGCACGCGGATATCCACATACAGGTCACCGGCTTCGCCGCCGCATTCGCCGACCTCGCCTTCGTGGGCGAGGCGGATGCGGGTGCCGGAATCCACGCCTGCGGGCACCGGCACACCGATGGTGCGTGAGGTCGGCACACGGCCGTGGCCATGGCAGACAGTGCACGGGTGCACGATGATCGTGCCGTGGCCTTCGCAATGTTCGCACGGGGCGGACGTCATCATCTGGCCGAGCATCGTGCGCACGACCTTCTGCACGAATCCACGACCGTGGCACACATCGCAGGTGACCGGCGGCTCCTCATGTTCGGAACCGGTGCCTTCGCAGTTGGTGCAGGTGCCGAGCGTGGAGAACGTGAGGTTCTGTGTGCCGCCGAAGACGACCATCTGCAGGTCCACGGTCAATGATTCGAGCGTGTCGCGGCCCGGCTGCGCGCGCGGAATCGGCTCGCTCGCCGCAGCGTCGCCGAATGCACCGCCGAAGAACTGGCTGAAGACGTCGCCCATGCCGAACCCGCCATAGCCGCCGAACCCGCCAGCTCTGCCATTGGGGTCGTTGGGGTCCACCCCCGCGTCGTACATCCTGCGCTTGTCCGGATCGGACAGCACTTCGTAGGCCGTATTGACCTCTTTGAACTTCTCTTCGAATTCAGGGCCTGCGATGTCCGGGTGATATTTGCGGCTCATCTTGCGGTAGGCGCGTTTGATGTCCTCTTCGCTGGCCGTGCGCTCCACGCCCAGGGTCTCGTAGTAGTCAGCAGCCAATGGCGTTGTTCCTCTCGGTTAGCTTCGGTAATGGTCGATGTCTTGATGATACGGCGCACGTATGGCGTATCAGCGGGTGACTTCCATGTCGTTGTTCGAGATCAGTGCGGTGAGGTATCTGGCCACTGCGTGCACAGCGGCCATCGCGATCTCATAATTCATGTGCGTCGGGCCGATGGATCCCACAAATGCAATGGGCTCCTCTCCTGTCTTGTCCACGGCGTCCGGGCCGCCATATGGCGTCGTCCTGCCGTATCCGCCCGAGACGACGGCCGCGTGGGCCAGATCGGGATTGTTGGTCTCCGAACCAATGGCCACGCCCACACCGTTGGCGTCGCCCGCAGTGCTCAGCTGGCTCATGAGATGCATGAGCACGGCGCGTTCCTCGAGCGCATCGAACAGCGGGGTTAGATCCTGCACGGAGTCATGTTGGTGCGCGAGCGTGGACACGCCCGCCACGAACAGCTCATTCGTGCGCTCCTCATCCGCCATCGTCTCGAATGCGTCCGCAAGTCGGTTCGGCAGTCCTTCCAGGTCCGCATGCGTCTCATCTGCGTGCATCGTGCGAATTGTGCGCGCCGCGTGCCGCAGTGTCTGCGTGCTGCAGTGGGCATTGACGGCGTCGCAGAATTCCTGCAGATGCCGTCCGTCGGGCAGGTGCGGCACGGTGAGGATATGCTGGGCCACACGGCCGGTGTCGGTCACCACAACGGCGAGCAGTGAGGTCGACGAGACGGCGATGACCTCCAGATGCCACAAGCGTGCCTTCGACAGCGCCGGCGAGGCCACCACGGCCACTTGGCCGGTGAACCGGGCGAGCAGTCTGGCGGACCGCTGCAGTGCGTCCTGCAGGTTCACGGAACCGTCGAGCAGTGTACGGATGGTTTCGCGCTGTGGTTCGGCCAGTGGCACAAGCTGGGACAGGGAATCCACAAAATACCGGTACCCCCGTTCGGTCGGCACGCGGCCGGCGGAGGTATGTGGTTGGGTCAGGAATCCCTCATCTTCCAAAGCGGCCATGTCTTTTCGGATTGTGGCCGAACTCACCTTGAGGTTGTGCCGCGCGATGAGCGCCGAAGAGCCCACTGGCTCCTGTGAACGGATGTAATCCTCGACGACGGCGCGCAACACCTGCATGCGACGTGTCTGGGTCATCGCCATGCCTCCTTTACTCATGAGTTGTGTGTTCTGCGTGTCGTGCGAAGCGAACAGCGCGGCGCGCGTGTAAACGACGGTCTTTTCGATATTGTATGAGCACTCTTGGTCATGGAGTGCTAGTTATAGCGATGGGAGAACTTTTCCCACGGACCCATCAGGGGCCTCTGCGCTTGGGTCCCAATGCCGGCCGTAGTGCCAAGACGCGCGCGAATGCGGCGAAACCGCGCAATGAAGTCGGTTATGGCGGTTAGTATGAAAAGGCAATGTGAAGGGCGTTGGCGGCTCGGCAAATGGCCGGGCTTCCCTTGCCCGAAGTATTGGAAGGAAAGTAGATCACCTATGACCGATAACACCTGGTCTGAACTGGACGAGCGCGCCATCAAGATGGCGAAGATCCTCTCCGCTGACGCCGTGCAGAAGGCGGGCTCCGGACACCCGGGCTCCCCGATTTCGCTGGCTCCGATCGCCTACACCCTGTATCAGCGTTTCATCAAGCACGATCCGAGCGACCCGAACTGGGCCGGCCGCGACCGTTTCATTCTCTCGGGTGGCCATGCGTCGCTCACCCAGTACGTGCAGCTGTACTTCTCTGGTTATGGCCTGACGCTGGACGACCTCAAGTACTTCCGTGGTGGCAAGGACACCCGTACCCCGGGCCATCCCGAAGTCGGCCTGACCCCGGGCATCGAGATGACCACCGGCCCGCTGGGCCAGGGTCTCGCTTCCGCTGTCGGTTTCGCGTATGGCCAGCGTTTCGAGCGTGGCCTGCTTGACCCCGACACGGAGGCCGGCAAGTCCCCGTTCGACCACAAGGTGTGGGTCATCTGCGGTGAAGGCGACGTCGAGGAAGGCGTATCCTCCGAAGCTTCTTCGCTCGCGGGCAACCAGGAACTGGGCAACCTCTTCGTCATCTTCGACGCCAACCACATCCAGATCGAAGGTGAGACCAAGATCGCGTTCGCTGAGGACGTGCTCAAGCGCTATGAGGCTTACGGTTGGTACACCGACGAGATCAGCTTCATCCAGCCCGATGGCTCCTACAAGGAAGACATCGAAGGCTTGACCAAGGTCCTCGAGAAGGCCGAGCAGGTCACCGACCGCCCGCACTTCATCAAGGTCGACACGCTCATCGCATGGCCGACCCCGGGCAAGACCAACGATCCGTCCTCGCACGGTTCAGCCCTCGGTGACGAAGCCGTTGCCGCCCTCAAGAAGGTGCTCGGATTCGATCCGGCCAAGACCTTCGAGATCGACGAGGAAGCCCTCGAGCATGCACGTGAGGTCGCCCAGCGTGGCGCCCAGGCCCATGCCGAATGGGATGAGGCCCTCGCACAGTGGCGCAGCGCCAACCCGGACAAGGCTGCCCTGTACGACCGCATCAAGGCCGGCGAGCTTCCTGAGGACTTCGACAAGGCCATCGACGATCTGGAGGCGACGTTCGAAGTCGGCTCCAAGGTCGCCACCCGTAAGGCTTCCGGCGCCGCGCTCAACGCGGTCGCTGCCGTGATGCCGGAACTGTGGGGCGGCTCCGCCGACCTCGGTGGTTCCAACAACACCAACATCAAGGACGCCACCACCCAGTGGCCGAACTGCTCCATCTACGGCCGTCAACTGCACTTTGGCGTCCGTGAGTTCGCCTCGGGCTGCATCACCAACGGCATCCTGCTCGGCTCCGACACCCGCCCGTTCTCCGGCACCTTCTTCCAGTTCGCCGATTACGAGCGTGCCGCAGTGCGTCTCGCCGCCCTCATGGAGATCCCGAACCTCTTCATCTGGACCCACGATTCCGTGGCCCTGGGAGAAGATGGTCCGACCCACCAGCCGATCGAGCACCTCGATTCGTTCCGCGCCATCCCGCAGTTCGAAGTCGTGCGCCCGGCCGACGAGTGGGAGACCGCCGAAGCCTACCGTGCGTTCTTCGAGAAGGACAACACGCTGCCGGCAGCCCTCGTGCTGACCCGTCAGGGCGTGCCTACCCTCGCCGAGACCGCGGCTAAGGCCAAGGAAGGCGTCAAGAAGGGTGGCTACATCCTCGTCGACACCGAAGGCGATCCGGACGTGATCATCATGGCCACCGGTTCCGAAGTCCAGTGGGCTGTCGAAGCTGCCAAGAAGCTGGCCGATGAGGGCGTCAAGGCCCGCGTGGTGTCCATGGTCTGCATGGAATGGTTCGAGGACCAGGACGAGGACTACAAGGAATCCGTCCTCCCCGCTTCCGTCAAGGCCCGTGTCTCCGTCGAAGCCGGTCTGGCTCAGCCGTGGTACAAGTACCTCGGCACCTATGGCAAGCCGGTCTCGATCGAGCAGTTCGGCCTGCAGGGCGACGGCACCCAGAACATGATCGATCTGGGCATCACTGCCGAGCACGTGGTGGAAGCCGCCAAGGCCTCCATCGAAGCTGCGCGCTGAACCACAGCTGTACGGGAGGGGCCACACGGCCCCTCCCCTTTGCCCATGGCCGGTTCCATGGACAACCCCCAAGATTTCATCCAACAAACAGTAGGAGAAAACAAATGACTGCATCCACTCAGGCAATTTCGGACGCCGGTGTGTCGATCTGGCTGGACGACCTGTCCCGCACCCGCATCGAGTCGGGCAACCTCGAAGAGCTCATCAAGAACGACAATGTGGTTGGCGTCACCACCAACCCGTCCATCTTCCAGAAGGCCCTGAGCCAGGTCGGCCCGTACGACGCACAGCTCAAGGAGCTGGGCAAGGTCGACGTTGAGACCGCCATCCGCGAGCTCACCACCACCGACGTGCGCAACGCCTGCGACATCTTCAAGCCGGTCGCGGAAGCCTCCGACTATGTGAACGGCCGCGTGTCCATCGAAGTCGACCCGCGTCTGGCCCACGAGACCGAAGCCACCGAGAAGCAGGCTGAGGAACTCTGGGAGAAGGTCGACCGCAAGAACGCGATGATCAAGATCCCGGCGACCCTCGAAGGCCTCCCGGCAATCACCGCCACCCTGGCCAAGGGCATCTCCGTGAACGTCACCCTGATCTTCTCGCTCGAGCGTTACGAGCAGGTCATCGACGCCTTCATCGAGGGCATCGCCCAGGCCGCCGCCAACGGCCACGACCTGGAGCACATCGCTTCCGTCGCTTCGTTCTTCGTCTCCCGCGTGGACACCGCCGTCGACAAGCAGCTTGAGGAGATCGGCTCCCTCGAGGCCAAGGGCCTCATGGGCAAGGCCGCTGTGGCCAACGCCCGCCTCGCCTACGAACTCTTCGAGAAGAAGTTCGCCGAGGACTCCCGCTGGGCCGAGCTCGAAGCCAAGGGCGCCAAGAAGCAGCGTCCGCTGTGGGCCTCCACCGGCACCAAGAACGCCGCTTACTCCGACACCAAGTACGTGGACGAGCTCGTGGCCAAGGACGTCGTCAACACGATGCCTGAGAAGACCCTGCTCGCTGTCGCCGACCACGGCGACGCCACGCTGGGCATCGTCTCCGGCAACTACGACGAAGCGCACGACATCATGAACGACCTCGCCGAAGTCGGCGTGAACTTCAAGGATGTCACCGACAAGCTTGAGGCTGACGGCGTCGCCGCCTTCATCAAGTCCTGGGACTCCGTGCTCTCCGACGTGCAGGCCGGCATCGACCGCGTCAACGGCTGAGATCATTCGGATTCATTGAATCCTAGATAGTCCTCAAGGGGATTGGCGTCATGCCGATCCCCTTTTTCTGATGCGGGCAGTATGGTCAGGCGTTGCGCAGCGTCTCGAGGAACGCGTCGATGCGCGCGCACGCCTCTTTGATGTGCTCCATGCTCGTCGCATAGGATATGCGCACAAAGCCCTCGCCGGACTCACCGAACGCGGTGCCCGGCACAATCGCGACCTTCTGCTCTTCGAGCAGCCGTACGCAGAATTCATCGGACGACAGTCCCGATGATGTGATGTCCGCAAACACGTAGAACGTGCCGTGCGGCACATTGGTCGTCAGTCCCATGCGGTTGAGGCGCGCGCAGATGAGATTGCGTCGCGCCTCGTATTCCTTGCACATGCCCGCGATGTCGGGCATGCCATGCTCGAGTGCTTCGATTGCCGCGTATTGTGCCGCGGTGGGCGCTGACATGATGACGAACTGGTGCACCTTCGTCAACTGTTCACTCAACTCCGGATTGCTCAACAGGTAGCCAAGTCGCCAACCGGTCATGGCGAATGCCTTCGAGAACCCATTGATCACGAGCACTTGGTCACGGATCTCGTCGAAGCTCGCGGGCGAGCAGAACTCCCCCTCGAACACGAGTTCGGAATAGATCTCGTCGGAGATGATGTAGATGCCGGATTCCTTGAGGATCGGGACCAATCGGGCATAGTCCTCACGGGTCATCACGCCCCCGGTCGGATTCGATGGGAAGTTGACGATGATCGCTTTCGTCTTCTCGGTGATCGCCCGCTCGAGGTCTTCGGGCAGGAGCTTGAAATCGTGCTCCTGGGTCAGCGGAATGCGCACCGGCACGCCGCCGGCCATGAGGATCGCGGGTTCGTAAGCCACATAGTTCGGGTCGAGCACAATCACTTCGTCGCCGGGGTTGATCAGCGTGCGGCAGCACAGGTCGACGGCTTCCGAGCCACCCACGGTGACAAGGATCTCCGAGTCGGGGTCATACGCGATGCCGTAGCGGTTGCGGTAATAGTTCGCGATCTGCCTGCGCAACGCGATCAGGCCACGGTTCGCCGTGTAGTGGGTGTGCCCGTCTTCGAATGATTCCACCGCTTTCGCGCTGATATGCCATGGGGTGTCGAAATCCGGCTCGCCGACGCCGAGGGAGATGACGCCCTCCATCGCGTTCGCCAGATCGAAGTATTTGCGGATGCCACTGGGCTTGAGGTGTTCGATGGTCCGGTTGATGGATTTCATCAGTAGCTCACCACCAATCGTCCCTCGCCGTTGTCCGTACGCGCCGCGCCGGTGAGCACGCCGGACTGCTTGTACTGCTTGAGCACGAACAGGGTCTTCGTGCTCTGCACATGCTCCATGACGGCGATGCGGTCGGCCACGAACTGGCACACCTCGAACATCGTGCGCCCTTGGACAAGGCAGATGAAGTCGTTGTCGCCGGTGATCAGATACAGCGAATCGATCTCCGGGTATTTCGCGAGCAGGGCCGCGGTGTGGTCGTAACCCTGGTCCTTCATCGGCGAGACGTCCACCTCGATGAACGCCATGATGCGCTCGTCGCGCAGCACTTTGTTGTAGTTGATCACCGTATGGTAGCCACAGATGATCTTCTGGTCCTCCATGCGGCGTACGGCGTGTGCGACATCCTTGGCGTCTTCGTTGAGAATGTCGGCGAGGTCCTGTGCATTGAGCCGGGCGTCGTTCTCGAGCAGTTCGAGAATCGCCTGGTCCTGGCCGCTGATATTCGGTTCCGTCATGCTGGTGTTCCGATCCTTATGGTTGGTATGGCTGCGGTGCCTGCGTCTATTGACGATAATAACTGAAGAAATTCGTCATCTTCTCCACCGCGCCCTTGAGCACTTCGACACGCGGCAGATAGACGACGCGGAAGTGGTCCGGATCCTTCCAATTGAAGCCGGTGCCTTGCACAATGAGCAGCTTTTCGTCGTGCAGCAGGTCGAGGGCGAACTGTTCGTCGTTGTGGATGTTGAACTTCTTCGTGTTGATCTTCGGGAAGATATAGAACGCGGCCTTTGGCTTGACTGCGGAGATGCCGTCGATGGCGTTGAGCGCCTCATAGATGTATTCGCGCTGCTCGTAGAGACGGCCGCCGGGCACCAGGTAGTCATTGACGCTCTGGTGCCCGCCGAGCGCGGTCTGCACGATGGATTGCGCGGGCACGTTTGAACAGATGCGCATGTTCGTGAGCATGTCGACGCCCTCGATGTAGTCCTTCGCGATCGCCTTGTTGCCGGAGAGGATCATCCAACCGATGCGGTAGCCCGCGATCATGTGCGATTTGGACAGACCGCTGTAGGTGACACAGAACAGGTCCGGGGCGAGCGAAGCGATCGATGTGTGTTCAAGGCCGTCCATGACAAGCCGGTCATAGATCTCGTCGGAGAAGATCATCAGCTGGTGTTCGCGTGCCAGGCTGACGATCTGTTCAAGGACCTCCTTCGGGTAGAGCGCGCCGGTTGGATTGTTGGGGTTGATGATGACAATTGCCTTGGTGCGGTCGGTGATCTTCGCACGCATGTCATCGATGTCCGGGTACCATTCCGATTGCTCATCGCACACATAATGCACCGGCTTGCCGCCCGCCAGCGTGACGCATGCGGTCCACAGCGGGTAGTCCGGTGCGGGCAGCAACACCTCGTCACCGTTGTCGAGCAACGCGCTCATGCTCAGATTGATCAGTTCACTCACGCCGTTGCCCGTGTAGATGTCTTCGACGCCGACGTTCGGCAGATGCTTGAGCTGCGCGTACTGCATGATCGCTTTGCGGGCGGAGAACAGGCCCTTCGACGCCGAATACCCTTCGGTATCCGTGAGCTGTTGCGCCATGTCATACACGACCTCATCCGGTGTGCGGAAGCCGAATGGTGCAGGGTTGCCGATGTTGAGCTTCATGACGTGCATGCCGGCCGCTTCCATGCGCGCCGCCTCGTTGACGACCGGGCCGCGGACATCATAGAGCACGTTGTCGAGCTTATGCGATTTGGTGAACGTCCTCCGTGTGCGCGCGGTGGTGGAACCGGGGGTCACGGTTGCGGGCACATCGGTGAATGAAGGGTCCTGTACATTGGCGTCGAATTGTGGTTCCATCCTGTGCTCCTGTTCCATATGTGCCTGATAGTGTGATGGGGTGTCTGCCACTGATTGTTCAAAGTTGCGGGGTGCATTCTGTTGAACATGTGGAGTGGTGTTCAAACTGGATGCATTGAACATTGACGGTGAATGTTCAATATCTGTCTGTATATCAGATAACGTGGCTGGATGGTCGTCGAAGGGCACGTCCTCCCCGGCAAGCCATCTCGCATCCACGTTGAGCACAGCCGCCAGAAAATGTTCTATGTCAGGGCGGGGTTTGGTCTTGCCGTTTACATACTGGCTGATGTGGCTGCGTCCCAGCTTGATGCCGTGGGCATGTGCGGCCTTGACGAAGTCGCTTTGCCGTATGTTGCGCAGGTCCATTGCTTGGTTGAGGCGTTGCGTGAATCGATCGGTCACTGCCGCTCCCCTCTCGTGTGTTCAGTGCAACAACAATAGTGCCGAGTATACCACGCGTTGAACATACCATGCAGGCGGTGGCGTGCATATTGATTATGTATTGAACATATATGGATGACTATATGTTCAATACTATATGTTCAATATAATGGTAGAAAGGTTCAGTGTGGTACCCGAATTGTTCAACGCTGAACACTTCGGGGACCACATACTGAAGTTCAATTTACAGCATGTTGTGTTCAAGCCATTGCGCCACGCCGTCATCGTTGTTCGACGGGCACACTTCATCGGCGATGTGGAGCACGGCTGGATTGGCATTGGCCACAGCCACGCCGGTGCCGCTGAGGTTCATCATGCCGATATCGACCATGTCATCGCCGAATGCGGTGGCCTGTTGCACATCCATCCCCCACTGGTCGCATAGGGTTTGCACCGCATCCTTTTTGTTGGCATGTGGCGCCATGAGCATCCACAGCCGTCCTTCCGACACATGCACGGCGAAGTCATCCGGGATGAGCTCGTGCAACAGCTCGGTCTGTTCGGCTCTCGGGAAGATGATGATCTTGTCGGCTATGCCGTGAGGCACGTCACGGAAATCAGTGTACTGCCATGTTTGGGTTGTCCAATACCGTGACACGTCGAAGTTCGTGTATCGTATGTCATCCATGACAATGCCGACCTCCAGGTCGGGCATGACGCTCAGCATCGCGCGACACACTTGGCAGGCGCGCTGCGAGTCGAATCCGTTTTTGACAAGGCTGCCCGGTGACGATGGCTTGTGTCCGGTGAGTGATGCGTAGTCGGATTGTGAGGGATCGAAATCAATCAGTGCGCCGTTGAGATAGATGCATGCGTCGGCGTGCAGCGCTTGCACGATGGACAGACCGGTGCTCACCGGACGTGCCGTAGCGACGACGACAGGAATTCCCCGGCTGCGCACAGTGTGCACTGTCTCGATTGTGTGTGCCGAGAGGGCGCGGTCTTCGAAGCGTTCGGCGTCGTGGAGCAGTGTGCCGTCGAGGTCGGCGATGACGAATGGTGTGTGAGGCATGGTGTGGAAGCCCCTCCCCTATTGGCTGGTGGTGTGGTCTGGATACGAAACGACCCATGGTCCCACCATGTTTCAGGTGGCCATGGGTCGTTGCATGCAGTCGGGATCAGGCGATGCCGAACTTGGCGAACAGGCCGAGGGCGATGACGATCGCCACCCACACGAGGGCGATGATCACCGTCCAGCGGTTCAGGTTTTTTTCGGCCACACCCGAGGATCCGGCGTTCTGGGTCAGGCCACCGCCGAACATGTCGGACAGGCCGCCTCCCTTGCCCTTGTGCATGAGGATGAGCAGGGTGAGCAGCAGGCTGAGCACGACAAGAATGATTTGCAGCACCAGCTTGGTTACAGCTAAAGCGGACACAGGTGTACCTCCAACAAAGTCATTTTCCGTATTACACGATAGCGCATGGGCGTGAGAAATACCCGCTATTTGTGTGAAGATGTTGTCGCCAATGTGAGCGTGCAGACGCGAGTGAGCTCATCGACGTCCAGCGCGGCCCCTCCGATGAGGAATCCATCCACGTCCGGCTCGGTGATGAGCTCCACCGCGTTCTTGGAACTCACCGAACCGCCGTAGAGCACACGTACGGCCTGCGCCACATGCTCGTTGAACGTGGCGCGCAGATGTTCGCGGAACGCTTGCGCCGCATCCTGCGCGGATTGGGGTGTAGCCACCATGCCGGTGCCAATCGCCCAGACGGGTTCGTATGCGATGATGAGTTTGGCTGCCTCTTCGTCGGAAAGGTCACGTGTCACATCATGCACCTGCCCCACGGCGAAGTCGAGTTCGATGCCTTTGCGGCGTTCTTCGAGGCTTTCACCCACGCACAGGATTGGTTGCATACCGGCGGCGAGCACAGCACGCACCTGATCGACGATGTTGGCGTCGTCTTCGGGATGGTATTTGCGGCGTTCCGAGTGCCCCACGATCACATAGCTGCAACCCAGATGCGCGATCATATCCGCGGAAACATCGCCGGTGAAGGCGCCCTGTGTGGTGACCGAGACGGTTTGGGCCCCGTATTTGATGCGCAGTTTTTCGGATTCCACAAGCACTTGCACGCTGCGCAACGACGTGAATGAGGGGAAGAGCGCCACCTCGCACCGCGAGAAATCAAAATGGTGGGAACGGAGGTTCTTCGCGAACCGCTGCACGAAAGCAGTGGCCTCCAGATGGTCGAAATTCATCTTCCAATTGCCAGCCACCATGGGTGTGCGTGCGGATGCCATAGGATTCCTCGATGTCTGTGTGCGGGAACGGATGTACGAACGCGGCGCGCGCCACCGGCTGGTGGCGCGCGCCGGGAAACGGTTCAGAATCAGTCGAGCACCTTCAGGCCGGGAAGCTCCTTGCCCTCAAGGAACTCGAGGGAAGCGCCGCCGCCGGTGGAGATGTGCGAGAAGCCATCCTCCGGGAAGCCGAGGTTACGCACGGCTGCCGCGGAATCGCCACCGCCGACGATCGTGAACGCGCCGTTCGCGGTCGCGTCGACGAGCGCCTGGGCCACGGCACGTGTGCCGTTGGCGAACTGCGGGATCTCGAAGACGCCCATCGGGCCGTTCCACACCACGGTCTTGGAGTCCACGATCTTGTCGTGGAAGAGCTTGCAGGATTCCGGGCCGATGTCGAGGCCCATCATGTCGGACGGGATCTGGTCCGCGGGCACGACCTGCGGGTCGATCGGGGTGTCCCCTGCCGGGAAGCCCTTGTTGACGACGATGTCGACCGGGAGCACGAGCTCGACGCCGTTCTTCTCGGCCGTCTCGATGTAGCCCTTGACCTTGTCGATCTGATCCTCTTCGAGCAGCGACGTGCCGACCTCATAGCCCTTGGCCTTGAGGAAGGTGAAGACCATGCCGCCGCCGATGACGAGGCGGTCTGCCTTGTCAAGCAGGTTTTCGATCACACCGAGCTTGTCGGAGACCTTGGAACCGCCGAGCACCACGGTGAACGGGCGCTCCGGGTTCTCGGTCGCCTTGGACAGTGCCTTGACTTCCTTCTCGACGAGCAGACCCGCGGCCGCCGGCAGATCGGCCGCCACATCGTAGTTGGAGCCCTGTGCACGGTGGACCACACCGAAACCGTCGGAGACGAACACGTCACCCAGCGCGGCGATCTTCTTCGCGTACGCTGCGCGCTCCGCTTCGTCCTTGCTGGTCTCTTCGGGGTTGAAACGCACGTTTTCGAGCAGCACGACGTCACCGTCGTTCATCGCGGCGACCTTCGTCTGCGCATCGGGGCCATACGTGTCGCTGGCGAGCACCACGTCGCAGCCGAGCAGTTCGCTCAGGCGCTTGGCGACCGGCGCGAGGGACAGTTCGGGAACGACCTTGCCCTTCGGGCGGCCCAAGTGTGCCATGAGGATGACCTTGGCGCCGTCCTTGCGCAGCTCTTCGATGGTGGGCAGCGCAGCCTTGATACGACCGTCATCGGTGATGGTCGTACCATCGAGCGGAACATTGAAGTCGGCGCGCACCAGAACGCGCTTGCCCTTGAGATCTCCGAGATCCTTGAGTGTCTTCATTCGTTATCCTTTCACGCCGCCACATGTGCGACGGCTGTAGTAAGCCACCAGTTATGCATCTTAGCGCCCGAAAGAAACAACACACCGCGTTCGCTGACAAAGCAACGGTTGTGCCGTGTCGTCCATGGCGCCAGATGTGGCCGGTTCATGACTCCTGTTGTGCCCGCTGCACCTTGTCGGCGAGCTGGAGCAGGCGGCGGATACGGCCCGCCACGGCGTCTTTTGTGATGGGTGGATTGGCGAGGCGGCCGAGCTCTTCGAGGCTCGCGTCGCCATGGTCAAGACGCAGCTGGCCCGCCGCACGCAGGTTCTCCGGCACATCGTCGCCGAGGATCGCGAAGGCATGGCGCACCTTTTCACAGGCTTCCGCCGCGGCCTTGGCACTGCGGCGCATGTTGGCATCGTCGAAGTTGGCCAGACGGTTCGCCTTGCCGCGGGCTTCGCCATCGGAACGCTTGCCCGTCCATTCGCGAGCCGAACGTGGCGCCCCCATGAGGATGAGCATGCGTTCGATCGCATCAGGGTCTTTGAGCGTGACACGACGTGAACTGCGCAGCTGGCGCGCTTGCGCGCTGATGCCCAGACGGCGTGCGGCGCTCGTCAGGTCATTGACCGTTTCGTCGGTGGGGCAAATCACTTCGAGATAGCTGGCCTTGCCTGGGTCGGATAGGGCGCCATGCGCGAGGAACGCGCCACGCCAAATGGTTTTGACTTGGGCGATGTTGCCGCTGGTGATCTCTTTGGGCAGTCCCCCCACCACTTGATGGGTGTGCCGGTCGAGCAGGCCGCACTGCAGGGCGAGGGCCACACCGCCACGGTCGATGGTGATGAGGTACCTGCGCACCGGGCCAGTGGGGGTTTGGCGGTCGACGGCGTTGAGGATGGAATCATGCCCATACTGGTGCTTGATGGCATGCTGCAGCCAACGGGCGGCTTCCAAGGAATCGAATTGGGCTTGGACTATGATGCCCTTCTCGGTCTTGCGCAGACCACCGCCGAAACGAAGCATGGCGGTGGCTTGCGCCTTCTGTGCCGCGGCCATCTCCCCGTTGATTTCGGACAGCTCGCTTTTTACCTCATCGAGAAGCGCCAAGGGATCCTCCTGTTGGTTCTGGCTGAATGGGGTGGTTCGGCGTGTCGCGTCATCCCACCGAAGTTCCGTGATACCGAACGACTTGGACAACGCCGAATGTGGATTGGGATTTGACAAACCGGTATTATTGTGCTTCTTTTCGGTCGAGCTCTCGGGCGGAGACGCTGACGGAAAGACCGTGCGCGCGCAACCGTTCCGCCAGCGCTTCGCTCATCGCGACCGAACGGTGCTGGCCGCCCGTGCAGCCGATGGCGATGGTGACGTAATGTTTGTCTTCCTGTGCATATCCGTTCACGGCGATCGCGATCGCTTTCTCGTAGGCATCGAGGAATTCGGTGGCGCCGTCGCTTGACAACACGTATTCGCTCACCGGCGCATCCTTGCCGTTGAGCTCACGCAGGCGCGGCACCCAGAACGGGTTGGGCAGGAAGCGCACATCCGCCACAAAGTCGGCGTCGATTGGAATGCCGTATTTGAACCCGAAACTGAAGATATGCACCGAAACGGTGGTCGGCCCCGACCCCATAAGCGCATTGTACAGTTTCGTGGACAGCTGGTGGATGCTCAGATGGCTCGTGTCGATCACGATGTCGGCGCGCTCCTCAAGGTTCTCCAGCAGGGCGCGTTCCTCACGGATGCCGTCGATGAGACGGCCGTTGCGTTGCAACGGATGCGGGCGACGCACTGATTCGAACCGTTTGATCAGCACCTCGTCGTCGGCGTCCAGGAACAGGATGCGCGTTTTGACACCCAGATCATCGAGGTGGCTCAGCATGGCGGACAGGTCGGCGAAATAATCACGCGACCGCACGTCGATGACGGCGGCGAGCCGGTGCACGCCACTGGGTGACGCGGTCATCATGTCGACCATCGGCACCATGAGCTGCGGCGGCATGTTGTCGACCACATACCACCCCATGTCCTCGATGCTGTGGGCGGCATGCGACCGGCCCGCACCGCTCATGCCGGTGATGAGCATGACCTCGAACCCTTCTGCCGGCGCGGTCGCCTCGGGTTCCTTGGCCAACGCCGGCTGCCCCATGGGTGCGGTAGATGTCATAGTGCCTCCTCCAGTGCGGCGCGCATCGCGGTCTCCAACGTGCGGTCCTGTGTGCGCGTACTGCAATGGTCAAAGTCCTCGGATTGGGCATGGCCCGTCATCAGCAGCACTTGGGCCACCGCCTGATACAGTAGCATCTCCTCGCCGCCGATCGCGATGCCGCCACGTTTCCGCCACGCGCGCATGAGCGCCGTGGGTCTGGGGTCATAGACCACATCGAGCAGCATACCGTGCACGTCCACGCTCGCATCGAGCAGTGCCTGGGCCACCACGTCGGCACCATGGGCGGGAATGGTGTTGACCGCCACATCCGCCGCCGCCAAATCCGGTATGCAATCCGCCAACGGCACGAGACGTACCGACATGCCATGGCGCTCTCCACATGCGGCAAGCCCGGGGTTGTGGTCGGGGTGGCGTGCGGCCACCACCACATCGGATACGTCACCCATCATCGCGCATGCGGCCAATGCCGACGTGGCGGTGTTGCCGTTGCCGAGAATGACCGCAGTACGGTGGGCGTGCGCGGCGGTGCCGGTCTGTGTCTGGCGATTCCCCGCTTCCTCGAAGGCGCGCGCGATGCCGTATACATCGGTGTTGAACAGTTTCAGGGCGCGGTTGTGTCCGGTGCCGTCGAACACCACCGTATTGGCCACCCCCAGTTCCCTCGCCCATAGGTTCGACGGCTCGCCGTAAGGCTGAATGGTGCGTTTGAGGGGCATCGTCAGGCTCAGGCCCGCCCAGGTGTCGTCCAACGAGTCCAAGAACGGTTCCAGATCGTCCTGCCCCACCTCGATGCTGCGGTAGTCCCAATCGTCCAACCCCATGGCCCGGTATGCGGCGGTATGCAGCACAGGTGACAGTGAGTGCGCGATAGGCTGCCCCAGCACGGCGCAGTGGCGATGGGGCGTGTGGTGTTCGAATGGCATGCGGCCTCCCGTCTTCTTCGTGCCCGCGCTACCCTACCTTATCACCGGCACCGGCCGCACTCTGCACGGCTTCTCGCTGCGTGGGGTCGGGGTTTCGCGCCCCTCCGTGCAATGCGTCGTGGATGCGTTGCGCCTTGGCATGGCCGACGCCTTTGACCGCTTCGAGTTCCTCGACACTGGCCTCACGCATGGCGCGCACCGAACCGAAATGCGCCAACAGACGCTTCTGGTAGGCGGGGCCGATGCCCGGAATGTCGTCGAGGGCCGACCGGAGCGCGCCTTTGCGGCGTGCCTGCCGATGGTAGGTGATGGCGAACCGGTGGGATTCGTCACGCACCCGCTGCAGCAGATACAGGCCTTCGGAGGTGCGTTTGAGGATGATCGGGTAGTCATCGTCCGGCACCCACACCTCTTCGAGCCGCTTGGCCAAACCGCACACCGCCACGTCTTCCACACCGCAATCAGCCAAGGCCTGTGCCGCCGCCATGACCTGCGGCTTGCCGCCGTCGACCACCACAAGATTGGGTTTGTAGGCGAAATGCCTGCGGTTGGTGTTCTGCTGCACCACATCCTCATCGGCGGGCTGGCCGCCGGCTCGCCGCTCATTGTCGAGGCTTTCGCCGCTGTCGCCGGCGATGTTGCCGTGTTTGAACCTGCGCGTCAGCGTCTCGTACAGCGCGGAAAGGTCATCAAGTGCGCCAGTGCCGTCGTCGCCGCGGATCGCGAACCGCCGGTATTCGGATTTCTTGGCGATGCCGTCTTCGAACACCACCATCGACGCCACCTGAAACGCGCCTCCCACGGTGTTCGAGATGTCGTAGCATTCGATGCGCAATGGGGCCTGGTCCAGTCCAAGCGCCTGTGCCACATCGTTCATGGCCGCGGTGCGTGTGCCGATGTCGCTGATGCGGCTCATCTTGCTGCGTTGCAACGCCTGCTGCGCGTTCTGGTCGGCGCGGTCGAGCAGCTGCTTCTTGTTGCCGCGCATCGGCACGGTGATTGAGACCGCTCCCCCGCGCAGCCCCGACAGCCATTGCTCCAGCTCGTCGGCGCGCGCCGGCGCGAACGGCAGCAGGATCTGCCGGGGCACCGGCGCCACCGGCTCGAGCAGGTCGGCTCGCCCGGTCTGCTCCATGTGGCGTGTACGGGCGCGCGTGGCCTGGGCGCGCGCGGTGGCGTCTGTCGCGGTGATCTGCTGCGAATCGGCGATCGCGTTGCGTTGCTCGTTGATGATGAGCGACTGGGATGCGCCTTGCGCCGCCCCTCCGTCTTCCGGCGCGTCCGCACGCGGTGTGCTGGCCGCCTCATGCGTCAGCTCGGAATACACTTGGACAATCAGATCGGCCATCAGTTCGCCGTCGTCCACTTCGTCGGCGCGCTCCACACTCCAATTGCGTTCACCCCGGATGGTGCCCGAGCGCACGAAGAACGCATGCACGGACGCTTCAAGCTCGTCGGTGGCGAATCCGAACACGTCGGCGTCCACATCCTGGTCGAGCACGACCGCGTTCTGCTCCATCACGGTGCCGAGCATCTGGATATCGTCACGCAGCCGCGCCGCGCGCTCGAAGTCGAGGTCGGCGCTCGCCTCCTTCATCTGCGCGGTGAGTTGGGCGATGTACGATTTGCCCACGCGCCCAGTCAGTACGCCCACGAGTTGCTCGCACATGCGCCGGTGCGCGCTGGCTTCAATGCGCCCCACGCATGGCGCGGAGCATTTGCCGATCGATGCGAGCAGGCATGGTCGTCCGGTGAGGCGCGCTTTGCGGAATACGGCGGGCGCGCAAGTGCGCACGGGGAAGGTGCGCAGCAGGCGGTCCAGGCTTTTGCGCAGGTCCCACACTTTGGCGTAGGGGCCGAAATACCTCGTGTCACGGCGTTTGCGGCTGCGGGTGACCCATACGCGGGGGTATTCCTCGCCCACGGAGACGGCAAGGTAAGGATAGGTTTTGTCGTCACGGAACACCACGTTGAACCGCGGGTCGAATTCCTTGATCCATGTGTATTCCAAGGTGAGCGCTTCGAGTTCGGTGCCGACCACGGTCCATTCGAGCGACCGCGCGGTGAGCACCATGGTCTGAGTGCGCGGGTGCAGTTGGTGCAGTGGCTGGAAGTAGTTCGTCAGGCGGTTGCGCAGGTTCTTCGCCTTGCCCACGTAGATCACGCGGCCCTCCCCGTCCCTCCACTTGTAGACGCCGGGCTGTGCGGGAATGTCGCCGGTGCGCGGGCGGAACAGGTCGCGTGTGTCGCCGAGCAGTGGCGCCCCGTTGGCATTGGTGCCGCCGCTCGTGTCCTGCGCGGGCATGCTGGCGATTAGGTCGTGTGCCATGTCTTGCCAGGAGTCTGGCGCATGGCGTTCGAAAACGCTCACGGACTCTCCTTACGTTGCCGCTTGGGTCATTTGAGCAGTGGCGACAGGAAGCGGCCGGTCCACGACTCGTCGCATTGCACCACGTGTTCGGGTGTTCCCTCGGCCACGATTGTGCCGCCGCCTTCGCCGCCTTCCGGACCCAGGTCGATGATCCAGTCGCTGGATTTGACCACGTCCAGGTTGTGCTCGATCACGATGACCGTGTTGCCTTTGTCCACCAGTCCTTGCAGCACCACGAGCAGTTTGTTCACGTCTTCGAAGTGCAGGCCGGTCGTCGGCTCGTCGAGGATGTACACGGTCTTGCCGGTGGAACGGCGTTGCAGCTCGGTCGCGAGCTTGACGCGCTGCGATTCACCGCCCGACAGTGTGGTGGCGGGCTGCCCCAAACGGATGTAGCCCAGGCCCACCTGTACAAGGGTGTCCAGATACCGTGAGATCGCCGGATACGCCTTGAAGAACTCGGCGGCCTCGCTGATGGGCATGTCGAGGATGTCGGCGACAGTCTTGCCGTTATATTTGACTTCGAGCGTCTCGCGGTTGTACCGCTTGCCGTGGCATTCCTCGCACTCCACATACACGTCGGGCAGGAAATTCATCTCGATCTTGAGGGTGCCGTCGCCATGGCACGCCTCACAGCGTCCGCCCTTGACGTTGAACGAGAACCTGCCCGGACCGTAGCCGCGCACCTGCGCTTCGGGGGTCTTGGCGAACAGGGTGCGGATCTTGTCCCACACGCCGGTGTAGGTGGCCGGGTTCGACCGTGGCGTGCGTCCGATCGGGTTCTGGTCGACGTGGATCACCTTGTCGCATTGGTCCACGCCCTCGACACGTGTGTGTTTGCCGGGCACGATGCGTGCGCCGTTGAGCTTGTCGGCGAGCACCGGGTAGAGGATCTGGTTGACGAGCGTGGATTTGCCGGACCCCGAGACACCGGTCACGCATGTCATCACGCCCAAGGGGAACCGCACGGTCAGGTCCTTGAGGTTGTTCTCGCGCGCCCCCACCACGGTGAGCTGCTTCGTTTTGCGTGTCTTGCGGCGCTTCTTGGGCACGTCGATGCGGCGCCTGCCGGCGATGTAGTCACCGGTGATGGAACGCGTGGCGTCCACGAGGTGATCGGCGGGGCCGGAATAGACGACTTCGCCGCCGTGTTCGCCTGCGCCCGGGCCGATGTCAACGAGCCAGTCGGCGCTGCGGATCGTGTCTTCGTCGTGTTCGACGACGATGAGCGTGTTGCCCAGGTCACGCAGATGGTGCAGGGTGTCGATCAGGCGCGCGTTGTCGCGTTGGTGCAGGCCGATCGAGGGTTCGTCAAGCACGTACATGACACCCACGAGGCCCGATCCGATTTGCGTGGCGAGCCTGATGCGCTGCGCTTCGCCGCCCGACAGTGTCTTCGCGGCGCGCGAAAGCGTCAAGTAGTTGAGACCTACGTCGTTGAGGAATCCGAGGCGCGCGCGGATCTCCTTGACGACTTCGCCAGCGATCTGGGCCTTGGCCCCGGTCAGGTCGAGTTCGTTGATCCACTTGAGGCCACGTTCGGCGGACATGTCGCACACGTCGGCGATCGATTTGCCTTCCACAGTGACGGCGAGCACCTCGGGCTTGAGCCGCTTGCCATGGCACACGGAGCACGGCACTTCGCGCATATACGATTCGTAGTATTGCTTGCGCTGTTCCGAATCGGTCTCCTCGTGCCGGCGCATGAGCGACCGCACCACGCCCTCGAACCCGGTCGAGTATTCGCGCATGCGCCCCCAACGGTTGCGGTACGAGACGGTGACCTTGAAGTCCTTGCCGTACATGATGGCCTGACGCACTTCTTCGGGCAGGTCCTTCCACGGGGTGTCCAGGTCGAAGCCGAGTTCTGAGGCGAGGCCCTCAAGCAGATGGCGGTAGTAATCGCCGGTGCTTTTCGTCATCATCCACGGTTCGATCGCGCCTTCGTTGAGCGTCTTGTCGGGGTCGGGCACCACGAGTTCGGGGTCGATTGCGAGGCTGAATCCGAGTCCGGTGCATTCGGGGCATGCGCCGTAGGGCGCGTTGAACGAGAACGTGCGTGGTTCGATCTCGTCGAGTTCGAGCGTGTGCCCGTTCGGGCATGCCATGTGTTCGGAGAACGGCACGCGGCGCAGCGGGTCGTTCTCGTTGCGGTCGACGAAATCGGCGACCATGAGCCCGTTGGCCAGTCTGAGCGCCGTTTCGACGGAGTCGGTGAGGCGCTGGCGGATGCCGTCTTTGATGACGAGCCGGTCGACGACGACCTCGATGGTGTGCTTCTTCTGCTTCGTCAGCGTGATGTCGTCGGACAGTTGGCGCATCTGCCCGTCGATGAGTGCGCGCGCATAGCCGTCGCCGCGCAGCAGTTCGAGCAGGTCTTCGAATTCGCCTTTGCGCCCGCGCACGACCGGCGCGAGGATCTGGAAGCGTGTGCGCTCAGGGTTGGCGAGCAGGCGGTCGACCATCTGCTGCGGCGTCTGCGCGCTCACCTCGGCCCCGCACGCCGGGCAGTGCGGCACGCCGGTGCGCGCGAACAGCAGGCGCAGGTAATCATAGATCTCGGTGATGGTGCCCACGGTGGAACGGGGGTTGCGGTTCGTCGTCTTCTGGTCGATCGAGACGGCCGGGCTCAGGCCTTCGATGAAATCGACGTCCGGTTTGTCCATCTGGCCGAGGAATTGGCGTGCGTATGCAGACAGGGATTCGACGTAGCGCCGCTGGCCCTCGGCGAACAACGTGTCGAACGCCATCGACGATTTGCCCGACCCCGACAGGCCGGTGAAGACGACCATGCGGTTGCGTGGGAACTCCAGGTCCGCGTTCTTGAGGTTGTGTTCACGCGCACCCTGGATCACGATCTTGAGGTCGCTGGGCAGGTGGCTGATGTCCGCGATCAGTGAGCCGTGCTGTTCGCGCAGCGGCGCCTTGGCGAGCTCCGCGCCCAGGAACGAATCGCTCGACATCACCCGTTCGATGATGGGTTCGGATGCGCGCGCCTCAAATGCTGTTGCCATTCGTCTCCTCCAAGCCGAAAGATGGTGCGACCATGATGGTCCGCGTGTCAAGGATACAACAAGACACGCAAAAAATCGAACACCTGTTCGATAACCGTGCCGTTTGACGGGCAAAGTGCGCGCGGGGCTGAATCCAATTGCGAAAACGCGCGCCCCACGACCGTACGTCCGGCCGCCACCGTCTACTCTGGAAGATACCAAGCCACAAGGCACCAACACAGTGCGCCGCACGCGCATGGGAGGAGAGCGGATATGACCCAAGACATGCAACCAGACACCACCCCCGTGCAGGACGAACCGCCCGCCGCCCCTCCTGTGCCACCCGCCATGGACGACACCACCACGCCAACCGCGCCCGCAACGACCTCCCGGTCCAACGAGATGAAGGCGAAGAAGGAGGAGCACGCCGCCCGGCACGACATTGAGGTCATCGTCGCATGGGTGGTGTTGCTCGCGATGATCGTCATCAACGCGCTCGCGCAATTCGGCGTGCTCGTGCATCTCGCCCCCGGTGCTTCGCGCGCATCCGTATTCGCATGGTTTGCGCCCGACCGCTATGTGCAGCTCATCTGGATCCCCATCTACGCGCTGCTCGCCATCTGGCTCATCCGCATCGGCAACGGTCGGCGCAAAGCGAAACGGTTGGGCCGCACCCCATTCACCCTGCTCGGACTGCTGTTCATCGTCACAGCAGGCGTGGAAATCGGCTGGATCTTCGCATGGCACAACCAGAACTACCCTTCGGCGATCTCGCTTGTGCTGATCCAGGCCGCACTCGTCTGGGCATTGTGGTTCCTCACCCGCCGCAACAAGCACCACAGCCTCTGGGATTGGGCGCCGTTCTCATTGTGGGGGTCATGGCTCCTCGTGGAATGCGTGACCGACATCGCCCGCGCCGCCACGTACTACGTGTCGAAAGACGGCGCCATCTCCACGACCGCACAGTCCATCACCACTATCGTGGTGGTCGTGCTCCTGCTCGCGCTCGCCTGCTTCGCGCGCTACAAGTTCGGTGACTGGATCTTCGGCCTGGTCACCTTGTGGGCCGTCGTCGGCGTGGCGATTCGCCTCATGGACGTCTCCAAAGTCACCGCGGTGCTGGGCATCGCGCTCGCCACTGCGGCCGCGGTGTTCATGTACATTCCATGGGCTCGCATCTCCCCCCGCCTCACCAGCATGGGATCCCCCGCCACCAAGGATTATCAGGGTGGCCCGACGCATGAGGGGTTACGCCAGTGACCGAGCACGGGGAAGGCCTGCAGCGGGTCGACCATGGGTTCGGCCCGCTGTACGACCATGCGTCACGCATCCTGTTTTTGGGAACCATGGCCAGTCCGGCGTCGCGCAGCCAGGGTTTCTTCTATATGCATCCGCGCAACCGGTTCTGGCCGGTCATGGAAGCGTTGTTCGCCGACCCGGACGACCCCGCTGACCGCGTGGACGCCTCGGTGCAATCGCGGCGTGCGTTCGCGTTGCGACACCACATCGCGTTATGGGATGCGATCGAATCCTGTGACATTCGCCACGCCAGCGACGCGAGCATCCGCAATGTGGTGCCGAGCGATCTGGCTCCCATCATCACCGGTTCGCGCGTCAACCACATCTATACGTGCGGGGCGAAGGCCACCGCGCTCTACCACCGCTATTGCGAGCCGGATCTGGCCGCGCAAGGCATCACCCTTCCCGCAACCGCACTGCCGTCGACAAGCCCCGCCTATGCCGCGGCAATCCTCGACGACCTGATCGCCACATACCGTGCGCGCATCGATTGGAACGCCTACCGTACGCCGGTGGTTGACGGCGCTGGACGAAGACCGACGCACCGCATATGATGGTCTGCGGTGCGTTGGCGGCCCGCGGCGCAACCGTGCGACCGGCGACGACCGACACCCGGCGCACCCATTCGTCACAGGCCTTACATTCCAAGCGCATAGCACAGGAAAGACGGTGAAGCATGCCAATCGAAGCGCAGGGACTCGAGATTCAAATCGGTGCACGCACCCTGTTGCACCCCACCAACTTCCACGTGAGCAAAGGCGACAAGATCGGCCTCGTCGGTCGCAATGGCGCAGGCAAAACCACACTCACCCGTGTGATCACCGGCGACTTGCTGCCCACCGCCGGATCGGTGCGCGTGAGCGGCAAACTGGGGTATCTGCCACAGGACACCCATGCCGCCGACCCCGAACAATCCGCGCTCGACCGCATGATGAGCGCACGTGACATCGCCACCATCATCAACCGCATTCGCAAAGCCGAACGCGACATGACGGACCCGGATCCTGACGTGATGACCAAGGCGATGAACCGCTACGACAAGGCGATGCAGGACTTCGAAAAAGCCGGCGGATACGCCGCGCAATCCGAAGCGCAGGCCATGGCCTCCAGCCTCGGCCTGCCCCAGGAAGTGATGAGCCGCCCCTTGGGCACTCTGTCCGGCGGCCAGCGCCGACGCATCGAGCTGGCGCGCATCCTGTTCTCGGACGCCGACACCCTGATCCTCGACGAACCCACAAACCACTTGGACGCCGACTCCATCGAATGGCTGCGCAGCTACCTCAAGCAGTACGAAGGCGGATTCCTGGTAATCTCCCACTCCACCGAACTGCTCGATGAAGTGGTGAACAAGGTCTGGCACCTCGACGCGCAACTCGGCCAGATCGACATGTATTCACTCGGATGGACCGCCTACCTGCACCAGCGCGCCGTGGACGAGGAGCGCCGCCGCCGTGAACGCGAAGTGGCGGAGAAGAAAGCCGAACGCCTCATGCAGCAGGGCATCCGCCTGCATGCCAAAGCCACCAAGGCCGTGGCCGCGCAGAACATGATGCGCCGAGCGGAAAAGCTTCTCTCCGAAACCTCCACCGCACAGAAACGCGAAAAAGTCGCCGACATCCGCTTCCCCGAACCAGCCCCCTGCGGTCGCACCCCCATCGAAGCGAAGGACATCTCAAAGGCCTACGGGTCGAACATCGTGTTCGCCGGTGTCAATCTGGCCATCGACAAAGGCTCCCGGGTCGTCATCCTCGGCTACAACGGCGCAGGCAAAACCACCACGCTGCGTCTGCTCGCCCACTTGGAACAGCCCGACACCGGCGAGGTCGAATACGGTCACGGCGCCAAAATCGGCTACTTCGCCCAAGAGCACGACACCCTCGACATGGGGGTGAGTGTGCTGGACAACCTACGCAACGTGGCCCCGGAACTCAACGACACCCAAGCACGCTCGATCCTGGGATCCTTCCTGTTCTCCGGCGACGACGCGTTCAAACCCACCCACGTGCTCTCCGGCGGCGAGAAAACGCGGTTGGCGCTCGCCACCTTGGTTACGTCGCGCGCCAACGTGCTGCTGCTCGACGAACCGACGAACAACCTCGACCCGGCCTCGCGCCAGGAGATTCTCAAGGCCATCGCGAAATACGAGGGCGCGATCGTGCTCGTGACCCACGACGAGGGCGCGGTCGAGGCGTTGCGCCCGGAGCGTGTGCTGCTCATGCCCGACGGCGACGAGGACCTGTGGAACGATTCGTACCTGGAGCTCGTCGCCGAAGAGTAGTACATCGGCCCGGCCGCTACCTGTTGACGCGCAGCACGTCGGGCTCCACGTAGATTTCGAAATTGAACCAAGGCAGCGCCGTGCGCACATCGCGTTCGATTTTGTCGACAGTCTGCACATCGTAGTCACGGTCGAGCTTGGACGTCTGCACTTTGAGACACAGCAGGATGTTGTCCTCCGACATGTGCACGGTCTGCATGTTGATCAGCCTCTCCACGCCATCGGTCTGTTCGACCGCCCGCACGATGCGTTCGCGGGTGTCCGGGGTCACCGATTCGCCGATGAGCAGCGACCCGGACTTGTAGGCCAGGACGAGTGAGCCGACGACCAGCAGGAGACCGACCATGAGGCCGCCAATCGCGTCGAACAGCTCGTTGTCGAAGATGATCGCACATCCGATGCCGATGAAGGCGAACGCCAGACCGATCAACGCGAGGGTGTCTTCCATGATGACCGAGGCCAGCTCCGCGGACTTGGTGTGCTTCCAGAACCGGAAGATGCCCATCTGCGGTGTGCCGGTGCGCTTCATGCGCTCGTTGGCTTCCTTGATGCTTTGGTGCAGGCCATACCCTTCGAGGCAGGCGCTGATCAGCACCACCACGAGGGCCACTGCCAGCTCCATGCGGTTGGCGTTCTGCAGCGCCGGGTCGCCGTTGACGGCGACAATCTTTTTCACGGCTTCGGATGTGGAGAAGAAACCGCCGACGAAGAACAGCAACGTCGCCACGACGAACGACGCGAGATATTTGGTGCGGTACCAACCGAAGGGATGCTCCGAATTGAGTTTGTGCTTGGAGACCTTGTCCCCGATGATGAGCACGATCTCATTGGAGCAGTCGGCGATGGAGTGCACGGATTCGGAGAGCATCGAGGAAGATCCGGTGAACACCGCGGCCGCGAGCTTGGCGATGGCCACCCCGATGTTGGCGATGAGCGCCGCTTTCACCGCTGCGCCAGCATGTTTCTGTTCGGCCACCACAGTGGGATTGGCGTCCCCTGACGCATTGAGCTGTGCCTGACTCGCCGTGGCATCCAACGGCAACGTGTCTGTCGGTTCCTTCATGGGTTGTGCTCCCCTCTCCTGTTCTTGGATTCGTATTTGATTGCTGCGCGTGACCGTGTGCATGGGCAGACGCCGGGGCCCTGACCTCCGTTGTGGATGGTCAGGGCCCCATTGGTTTGTCGATGTTCACACGCCATGCACTGCCATGGTGCGCATCACTTGGTCTGCAGCTGGTTGCTCGTCTCGTCGAAATCGGCCATGGCGTACGCGCGGATTGTGGGATCGTCGTACGTGTTCTTGTAGTACGTCATCGTGTTGGCCGAGAAGCCGCTCGTGAAGATGGTCTTCTCGTACTGGCCGTCAGCCATCGCGCTCATGCCCTCGATCATCGCGGCGCTTGAAAGCGTCTTGAACAGGCGGGTGACGTTGTCCTGCTCACCCTCCTTGTTCGGATAGTGGGCGTTCGTGTAGGCGGCGCGCACAAAACGCGACATCGAGTTCGGGTCGCCCGGCAGCCCATGCGAGCTCAGTCCGGCGCCCCACGGCTTGAGTTCCGCATTGCCCCACTTGACAGGCTTGACCATCGCCGGATCGCAGTTGATGTAGTTGATGAGATTGGCGCGATGCACTGGGAACTCCGGCTGGTTCGTCATGACGTCGATGTCGTCGTCGTAGACGTGCATGCCGCTTGCCGTGTATTCGACGACGATGGTGCGCGTCGCGTCGGAGATGATCCAGTGGAGCATCGCAACCGGGTACTGGTCGTTGATGGGCTTCGCCACGATTGTGACGTTCTTCAGGGCCTCCGCCACGTCGTCGACCGACGTGAAATTGCGCGCCACCCACAGTGGGAACTCATAGGCGGCCACATTGACCGTCAGGTTCACACTGTCGGACGCATATTCGGCATAGCCCGGGAAATTGAGTCCGGCAACGGCAAGGCCTGCGTCATTGGCGCAATCGAAATACAGGGGGGTGTCGTCGACGACGATGCCGATGCCGAGCACCGCATGGTTGCGGTCCTCGCCGTTGAACACCGGCTGGTAGTTGTAATCCTTTGGGGTGTACAGCACCTTCTCGCCGTACGAGAACGACCAATCAAGGTTACGGCCGAAGAACATGTTGTCTTCGCCATCGACAAAACGGACCGCAGTGCACATGGGTGATTCCTTTCTTCGAGGCCGCCTTGTGAATCGGCGGCGTGATGGACTGCTATTGCGATTATAGGGACGTATGGCGTGGATTCGTCTGGTTATCGTTATGGGAATAAGTGCGGGAGCAACACACCGCGGAAACGCGGTTCTAACATCGGCTGAACGCAGCGCGCACGTCAAGGCGAACGGTACTAGAGTTGGAATGAGCATACAGGCCAATCCGGGCGCACCCAATGCGGCAACGGCCGGCGCACAGCACATAAGGACAGTTCCCATGGAAGACCAGACAGCAGACCACACCGACACCCTGACCAACGCGGCATTCGACACCGCGACCGTACGCGCGCTCGAACAGCCGCTGCTCGCCGACGAAGTCCCCCTCATGCGCATGGCCGCCAGTGCCACGGCGCGCACCATCCTCGACGTGATCGACCAAGAGGAATGGGGCGAGACCAACTTGCGTGTCTGCGTGCTCGCCGGTGCCGGTGACAACGGTGGCGACGGCCTCTACACCGGCGCGATGCTCGCAGCGGAGGGGCTCAACGTCACCGCAATCGCCGTGGGACGCACCCTGCATGACGCCGCCTATGAAGCCTTTCTCGAATCCGGAGGCCACATCTACGCCCTCGACCCGGCCAACGACATCCCCGGCTGCCCCAGCGGGTTCCCCGCCGGAGAAGCCGGCCAACGGCTCGAGCATGCCATCGCATTCGCCCGCAAAGCCCACATTATCATCGACGCCATGACCGGCATAGGCGGTACCGGCGCACTCCACGGCATCCCCGCGGCCCTCGCCTCCGTCCTCGGCCGCACCAACACACCGCCACGGCGACTGGGCCTGCCCGACGACGAACTCGCCATCGACTTCCCCTTCGTCGTGGCCGTGGACACCCCCTCCGGCATCGGCGTCGACGACGGATCACTCCCCGGCGCATACATTCCCGCGGACGTCACCATGATGTACGGCGCGCTCAAACCATGCGCCATGCTCCCGCCCGCCTCACTGGCATGCGGCAACATCGTGCTCGTCGACTTCGGTTTCGACGTGGGCGATGCCACGCCCACCGTCGAAACCGTCGACTGTGGTTACGCACAGAACGCGCTGCGCATCCCGCTCGTCGAAGACGCCAAATACAACCGCGGCGTCGTCGGACTCATCACCGGATCCGCCCATTACCCGGGCGCGGCAGTGCTCTCCAGTTGCGCCGCCGCACGCTCCAACACCGGCATGGTCCGCTACCTCGGCCCCGAACGCGCCCAGAACCTGGTGCTGCAGGCCCTCCCCGAAGCGGTCATGGGCAAAGGCCACGTACAAGCATGGGTCACCGGGTGTGGCGTGCCAGACACCGACCACACCGACACCGTAGACATCCAACGCACCGCCATCAGCGCACTGCTCGCCCATTACAGCCTCACCCAAGACGGCGCGAACAGCGAGGCGCTCGCCATGCCGCCGATTGTGGTGGATGCTGGCGCGCTCGACCTGTTGCCGGACCATGTGCCGCCGCAGGTGGTGATCACGCCGCACGCCGGCGAACTGGCCCGACTGCTTACCCGGATGGATGCACCGACGAGCCGCGAGGAGGTCATGGCCGAGCCATTGCGGCAGGCACAGCGCGCCTGTGAACTCACCGGAGCGACCGTGGTGCTCAAGGGCGCCTATACGGTGATCGTCGGCCCTGACGGCAATGGCGGCATGCGCACCTTGGTGTGCGGGCGCGCGCCGGCGTTCCTGGCCACGGCAGGCGCAGGCGATGTACTCGCGGGCATCACCGGCGCCCTGCTCGCACAACGGGCCCAGGAACTGATCGAGGATCCGACACTTGTGGCCGAAACAGCGGCCGGCGCGGTCTATACGCACGGTTTGGCGGCGGCCATGGCGGCGCACAGTGACCAGCATGCATGGCAGGGTCCGCACCTGTACGGCGAGCCGAAGCGGGACATCGCCCAATCCGCGTGCGGGCATCCAATCATCGCCAGCGATGTGATCGCCGCTCTGCCTTCGGCGTTCGACCTGCTCAACACCACCGCACGCTACGAGGACTGACCCCCTGCCATTGGGTTGCCGGCGGTGCGCCGCTTTTCGCCAATGGCGTCATACGGCATTTGCTTGCAGACGATCCACCACACCACGGTGGCGAGGCCCAGTACGAACGACCATGGTGACCGCCACGTGCACAGTCCGATTGTCAGTGTGTACAAGAGCGCGGTGCGCGCCGCATGGAACGCCAGACGTTGCGGCAATGTGCGCTGCGTGGATTCCACCGTCATCCGGGTGAGGAGGCAGCCGATGGTGCGTCCATGGGTGCACCATGGCACAACGCCTTCGAACAGCACGAACCACACGATGTTCATGCCCAACTGCAGGATGGCGGTCACACCGTCGGCGCGGATATCGCCAATGAACTGCAACGGGTTGAGCTGGGCACCCAGATGGTGTGTGGCGCAGTAAGCGGCGGGATCCCGCGGCCACGGATACAAGGTGAAACAGCCAAGGCCAAGCACATACAACATGAACGAATAAGCGCCGAGCACACTCGCCGGTCGGAGGCGGTTGTCACGATGGTACAGATAGACCGCCGCCGGCACCGTCAACAGCACCGCCACGAACGGCCACAGCAGGACCGCCAGCTGGAACGGCTTGGAAAACGTGGAGAGAAACCCGGTCATGATGCCTTCCCCGCTTGATAGTGGTGGACGTGATATTGCTATGCATCCAAGGTATGGGCGTATATGCGGCTTGCCTATCATCCCCATGGCCGGTTTTGACCACCATGTAGTCCTTGGGAATGATGTGCGGTGCGCTGTGAGGAAAACCACAGGAATGTACGCTGCAGCCCCCTGCCCTTTTGCCGGTTTGTGTGCCATACTCAAGCGTGAAAGGTGCCGCGTACGGGCCATGCCTGCCATGAGACATGGGTGTGGTGTGACGGCACGGCATGATTCATTTGGCGTAAGGAGCGCATCATGACATTGCTGCAACATGAAATCACCGACTTCACCGTTTCTGCATACAACAACGGTCAACTTCAAGACGTGAGCAAGAAAGACCTGCTGGGCCACTGGTCGGTATTGTTCTTCTACCCCGCCGATTTCTCGTTCGTCTGCCCGACGGAACTCGAGGATCTGGCCGACCACTATGACGAGTTCAAGCAGGCCGGCTGTGAGGTCTATGCTGTCTCGTGCGACACCCAGTGGGTGCACAAGGCCTGGCATGATTCGAATGAGAAGATCGGCAAGGTGAACTACCCGATGCTAGCCGATCCCACCGCCACGCTGGCTCGTGACCTGGATACGTACAATGAGACGACCGGTCTCGCCGAGCGCGGTGATTTCATCCTCGATCCGGAAGGCCGTGTGGTGGCATACGAGGTCATTTCTTCGAATGTGGGGCGTGACGCCGACGAGATCCTGCGCCGTGTCAAGGCCTCGCAGTTTGTCTACGAGCATAGTGATCAGGTTTGCCCGGCCAAATGGGAGCCCGGTGAGGAAACAATCAAGCCGAGCCTCGACCTCGTTGGTGAGCTCTGATAGATGTGACCACCCCACAATCGAATATGTATGACGCCGTCGTCATCGGCGGCGGCCCGGCAGGCCTGACTGCCGGCATGTACTTGGCGCGCGCACGCTACCGCACGCTCATCATCGAACAGGCGGATTTCGGCGGACAGATCACCATCACATCCGAAGTGGTGAACTACCCGGGCGTACCGATGACCGATGGGCGTAAACTCACCGCCGCGATGCGCCAGCAGGCGCAGGATTTCGGCGCCGAACTGCGCATGGGTGCTGTGACCGGCATCGACGCGCAAGGCGACGTCAAAACCGTGCATACCACGCGCGGTGACGTGCAATGCTTCGCCATCGTGCTCGCGATGGGTGCAGCACCGCGCAAGATCGGGTTCGAGGGCGAGCGGGAATACGCCGGCCGTGGTGTGGCCTACTGCGCCACATGCGACGGCGAGTTCTTCACCGGCAAGGACGTGCTCGTGGTGGGCGGCGGATTCGCCGCGGCCGAGGAATCCGTGTTTCTGGGACGCTATGCGCGCGCGGTGACCGTGCTCGTGCGCGAAGACGACTTCACTTGCGACGCCGCCGTGGCCCAGCATGCCAAGGACGATCCAAAGATCACCGTGCGCTATGGCACCGAACTCGCCGGCGTCACCGCAGGGGCAAAAGGTCTCACCGAAGCGACGCTCAAAGACGCTCATACCGGCGAGACGAGCGTGTGGAAGCCGCAGGACGGCGGCACGTTCGGCGTCTTCGTGTTCGCCGGCTACGAACCGCAGACGCAGATTGTGCGCGGCGTTGTGGAACTCGACGGCAACGGGTACGTCGTGACCGACGACGCCCTGCGCACGTCGGTCCCTGGTGTTTTCGCGGCGGGTGATTTGCGCGTCAAGGACCTGCGGCAGGTCGTCACCGCGACCGCCGACGGCGCCATCGCCGCAGTGCATGCGGAGGAATATGCGGCGGCGGCGAGCAAGCGCACCGGCATCACACCGCAGGCGCCCACCGCGACTCCCTACCAGCGGCGTGAGGAGCACAGCGAGGACAGCGCGCCAGCGCAGACGACACCGGCGCCCGCATCGAACCCGGGCGCGTCCGCGGATACCGAGCATCCGGTGAGTGCGGTGTTCACAGATGACGTGGTCGCACAGCTCAACGTCGTCTTCGCGCGCATGGAGCGCACGGTCACGCTGCAGCTCCAGCTCGACCGCACGGAACTGTCGCACCAGTTGCAGTCGTTCATCGACGAGCTCGTCTCGTTGAGCGACGGCAAGCTCGAGTCGATCAGCGAGACCGTCGAGGAGCTCTCGGCCAATGGGCGCGGCGCGGTGGACTACGACCGCCCGCTGCCCTACGCCACGCCGATGGTGCGCCTGATGGTGCGCGACGACTCCGGCATGCTGCAATCCACCGGCATCGCGTTCCATGGCGTGCCCACCGGGCACGAGTTCCATTCGTTCGTGCTCGGCATCTACAATGCCGCCGGCCCCGGCCAGCCGCTGATCGGCGACGAACGCGAACGCATCGAAGCGATCCACGACCCCGTGGAGATCATGCTGCTCGTCTCGCTCACCTGCACGATGTGTCCGGAGACGGTGCGTGCGGCGCAACGCATCGCCGCACTGAACAGCAATGTGCGCGCCGAAGCGTACGACCTGGCGCACTTCCCCGAGCTCAAGGAACGCTACGACGTGATGAGCGTGCCGTGCATCGTCATGCGCCGCCACGGCCGTGAGACGATCGAGTTCGGCAAGAAGAACGTCTCGCAGATGCTTGACGTGCTCGACGCGGTCTGACCGCGCGACTTGAGCGGAGGTAGCCGGGGTATAGGAACAACCATCATCCGGCTACCTCTTTTTGCTATACCCAGCCATTGCCATATCACGGTCCGGGCGTTGAGCGAGCGGGGCGCAAGACGCTACACTGTGTGATGGGCGCGCCGGTGATCGGCGTGCATTCCCGCCCCAACCAACAACACAAGGAGCCGGCCCATGACCTCACCCCAGCCCATCACCGACGTCGTGTTCGATTTCTGCGGTGTGCTCATCGACTGGCAGTGCCGCGCGGCGCTCGACGGCCACTACCCAGCCGAACTGGTGGACCGCATCGCCGCGGACGACGACCCGTACGGGTTCTTCCGGTATGAAGACGACATGGACTCGGGCATGGACTTCGCCGATGTCTATCCGCGCGTCGTCGCGGAACAGGGGCAGGAGATCGCGCGCATCTTCGAGTATTACATCGCGCATTACGGCGATGCGCTCCCCCGCCTGATTCCGGGCGCGGAAGATTTGCTGCGAGACCTGACGCAGGCCGGCGTGCGCGTCTGGGGATTGACGAACTGGTCAGGCGAGACGTTCCATTACGCGTTCGAGCGCTTCCCGCAGCTCGACGCACTGCTCGGCGGCACGGTCGTCTCGGGCATTGAGAAACTGCGCAAGCCGAACCGCGACATCTACGAGCTCGCACAGGTCCGTTTCGGGCTCGACCCCGCGCGCACGGTGTTCTTCGACGACACCCAGAAGAACGTCGAAGGAGCCGCAGACGCGGGCTGGCATGCGCGCCGCTTCGCCGACGCACAACAGGCGCGCCGCGACCTCGCCGCGCTCGGCGTGCAGTTGGGCGAACACTGACCGACAGTTGACCGCAGAACAGGGGAAAACACCATGGCGACACTACTGCAGCTCAAATACATCGTGAAAATCGTGGAATGCGGGTCGATGAACGAAGCCTCTCGTGCACTGTACATCTCGCAGCCCGCGCTGAGCTCGTCGGTCAAGGAACTGGAGAACGAGCTGGGCATCGAGATTTTCACGCGATCCTCGCAGGGTATCGCGCTGACGGTGGACGGCGCGGAGTTCCTCACCTACGCGCGCCAGGTGCTCGACCAGGCGTCACTGCTCGAGGAACGCTACAAGAATGCCAAACCGCGCAAACAACTGTGCTCGGTCTCCACACAGCACTACATGTTCGCGGTGGAGGCGTTCGTGAAGATGATCAACTCGTTCCGCTCCGACGAATACGAGTTCACGATCCGCGAGACGCAGACGCGCGACATCATCAACCAAGTGGCGAACATGCGCTCGGACATCGGCATCCTGTACCTGTCCGAGTTCAACAAGCAGGTGATCGGCAAACTGCTGCGCGAAAAGCACCTGGAGTTCCATCCGCTCTTCCGTGCTCCCCTGCACGTGTTCATCTCACGTGACAACCCGCTCGCGATGAAGAAGAAACTGACGATGGAGGACCTGAAGCCCTACCCGTTCATCCAGTACGAGCAGGGCAACGAAGGCAGTTTCTACTTCGCCGAAGAGGCGGTGTGGCCCGACTATGCGCCCAAGCAGATCAACGTGACCGACCGTGCGACGATCCTCAACTTCATCATCGGGCTCAACGGGTACACGGTCTGCACCGGCATCGACAATGGCGACCTCAACAACGAGCGCATCGTCACCGTGCCGCTGGAGTCCGACGAGACGATGCTGCTCGGCTGGATCACCAACGAGCGCGCCAAGCTCTCCCACCCCGCCCAGATCTACTTGGACAAGCTCAAGGAAGTCATCGCCGAACATGGGTATACGATCCTGTCCGAGTGATGAATAAACAGATTATTAATCATAATATAAGAAGAGAATAAAACGAACCTACTCTCTATGCTGTTTGCTTTGTGCGCTTGTGGTGTTGTGGTAGTGGGTTGTGGTTTAATGCTTACTTTTCGTAAGTACCATACTTCTTGATAGTGCGCATGCTACACTCGTTCCATGCAAGAGATCGACATTTTCAGCAAAACCTGCCCTACGCGGTTCGCCCTTTCAACAATCAGCGGAAAATGGGGGTTGCTCATCATCCTCTCGTTGGCCAACCATCCCCTGCGATTCAGCGAGCTTGTACGGCATATTGGTGGCATCAGTGAGCGCATGGCGTCACAGACGCTCAAGTATCTGGAACACTATGGCGTGGTGCGCAGGCACGTCGTACAGCACGCCACTCCCCCTCAAGTAGAATACGCCCTGACGCCGTTGGGCAGGCAGTTCGTCAAACCGCTCCAGCAGCTCGTGACGCTGGTCAACACGAACGCGGACGTGATGGTGTACGAGCGCGACTGAGTGCGTAATAAGGCTTTCCTGAGCACCGTCTGGTCTGGTATAGAAAGAGCTATGCTTTCAAATATGTCGGAAGAACCCAATGCTGAAAGTTACGAGGCTATTCAAGAAGGTGA
Organism: Bifidobacterium pseudolongum subsp. pseudolongum DSM 20099; assembly: GCF_000771225.1. Taxonomy (GTDB): domain Bacteria; phylum Actinomycetota; class Actinomycetes; order Actinomycetales; family Bifidobacteriaceae; genus Bifidobacterium; species Bifidobacterium pseudolongum. The sequence continues at coordinate 448,886 of NZ_JDTZ01000003.1, read as the reverse complement.
TGTGCTTCTCAGCCGCGGAGACCCAGGTGCTTTCATGATGCCGCATCCCTCTTGCTCGCAGCACTTGACCAATGATTTGATTGGCCGTTAAGCCCGTGTAGGCAATCCTGATCTGACTTCACGTGTCGATGCGGGTGATGGCGCACAGGGCTTTGTTGCGGTAGGTTAGATCGCCGCGCGCAGTGAAACCGAGGCGTTCCCAGAAGGCGTTGCCTGCATCGTTGCGTGAGAAGACGACGAGGGCGACTTTGATGATGCCTTCGTTCGCGAGCGCATGCAGTGCGGCGTTGACGAGTGCGGTGCCGATACCTTGGTGCCGGTATGCGGGGTTGACGGCGGTGTGGTAGATATAGCCACGTCGTCCATCATGTCCTGCGAGGATGGCGCCGGTGATTGTTCCCTCTTGCTCATCGACGAAGCAGGTGTTGGGGTTGCGTTCGAGGTATCTGATGATGCCTTCGCGTGAGTCGTCGATGGTGTTGAGTCCCATGCAGGTGCATGCCATCCAGCATGCGTGTACGGCGTCGTAGTCGTCGGGGGTCATGATGCGAATCATGTGGGTCCTTCTCAGGTGTATGGATATGCATCAGCGGTTGCTATCGTATAGGAGAGGGGAAAACGAAACCCACAGGTATGGAATGTAGCATTGACAGTATGACAGCGACCATGCTCTAGTAATCGGCAATATCTCGTTGGCCATCACAGATTGCATACGGCTCCGACAAACAATGGCAGTCGGTCTCGTGTCATGAGTGCATACATGAATGGGCGGTCCACGGTGAAGGTGATTTCAGGGCCCCATTGTGGTGCTGCGCCTGCCACGGCGATGCCTGTGTACACGGCGGCTCGCGCCCTATGCTCGTTGACTTCGATGTACGTGCCCTGCATGATGCCGCTGATGGCGAGCGCCCCTTCGCATATACCAGAGAAATCCGCATGTGTGGGATCGAATGCATCGGTGATGCCCAATGAACGCAGGATGCCGACCAGTGTTCTTGCGTTGATGGCGCTGTCGATTTCGAACCGGGGCAATGCCACTGTAGCGGTGACCGTGTTGGCATAGATGGGCATGCTTGTGGGGTTCTTGCGTGCGGCGAGTTTGGCTTCGAGCCTGTCCATGCCGGTGAGTTCCTGCTTGTCTTCCTGCGGGAGGGTCTCCGTCAGTTCTGTGCTGAACGCTCGGCACAGTGCTGTGGGATCGTGCACCAGTATCTCGAGGGTCTCTGGGTCGGGCAGGACTATGCGCAGCTCGCTGTCATCGTCGAATGGGATATCCACGCGTTCCCATCCGAAGGTCTCATCACATAGATAGGAGACGTCCTCACACCGTTGGCGCATGAATGGCACCGTTGCGTCTCCCCGGTCTCCATGGAATACTGCAGGCTCGGTGTCGTTGAGTTCAAATGGGGTTTCCAGCGGCTGTCTGCGAATACGGTGCTGATGATGGACAACAATATAGATGAAACCGGTGCATTCGCTTGTTTCGCCGTCAAGTCCGTGAGTACGTCGAAGAGTGCGATATCGGCTTCCATTGTTCTGCCCCCTGTTCTCTCCCCCCCCCCATGGTTTAGTGATGGCAAAAGCCCGCACGGCTCACTCCCAGTGGTGCGATGAGCCGTGCGGGCCATAATGCTGAGTACGTATCAGTATTGCGGGTTGTCTGCTCACGCCCCGTACTGCGTCAGGTACTCCTCCGCGGCGCCGGCGATCTCGTCGGTCACATACGGGGTGCCTTCGGCGGTGGCGAGCTGGCGGCCTGCTGCGAAGATCTCCTTGACGTTCGCGATCGCGAGCACGGGGAAGCCGAATTCACGCTGCACGTCCTGCACGGCGGACAGGTCGGAGTCCTTCGTCTTCTCCATACGGTCCACGGACAACACGAGGCCGACGATGTTGACGTCGGCCTGCGCCTTGAGCTTCGGCACGACCTCGCGCACGGCGGTGCCCGCGGTCATCACGTCGTCCACGAGCAGCACGTTCATGCCGTCTTCGAGCGGCTTGCCGACCATCATGCCGCCATCACCGTGGTCCTTCTTCTCCTTGCGGTCGAAGGTGTAGCCGACGGTCACGCCATAATTGAGTTCGAGCGCGATCGACGTGGCCACGGCGAGCGGAATGCCCTTGTACGCCGGCCCGAAGATCGTGTCGATGCGGATCGGCAGCTGTTCGTTGTCGATCTCGGTCTGGATCTTCTCCGCATAGAAGCCGCCGAGCGTGGCGATCTTCTTGCCGTCGTCGAACGCGCCCGCATTGATGAAATACGGGGATTGGCGGCCCGACTTCAACGTGAAGTCGCCGAATTTGAGCGCGTTCGATTCGAGCAGGAACTTGGTGAATCGATGGTCGAGTGAATCAAACATCCTGTCTCCTAACAATCATGGGTGTGCCGGGCGCGCGACTCAGCGCCACGTGTCGCCCTTCGCGAGTTTTTCGGTCAGTTCGGGGCGCGAGTCGAGCAGTTCCTCGAGTTCGCGTGCCACGCGGATCGGTGCGGTCGGGTCGTAGAGCGCCGCTCCCCCGACTTCGACGGCGTTCGCGCCCGCATACAGGTATTCGAGCGCCTTCTCGCCCGAGTCGATGCCGCCGATGCCGATGATCGGAATATCCGGCAACGCCGCGCGCACACGCCACACGCATGCGAGCCCGACGGGGAACACGCACGGTCCGGACACGCCGCCGGTGCGGTTCGCGATGATCGGCTCACCGGTGCGGATGTCGATGCGCATGCCGACCAATGTGTTGATCATCGACAGGCAATCCGCGCCACCCTCGGCTGCCGCGCGTGCGATCGCCGCGATGTCGGTCACGTTCGGGGTGAGCTTGACGATCATCGGCTTGTCCGTCATCGGGCGCAGCCGGTCCATGAGTCGGCCCAATGCGACCGGGTCGGTGCCCACGGACATGCCGCCGTGCGTCACGTTCGGGCAGCTCACGTTGATCTCGAGCATGTCGGCGTCGGAAACAGCGAGCTTTTCCACGACCTGCGCGTAGTCGTCGTCGCAATGGCCGGCGACGTTCGCGATGACGGTCGCGCCGAGCCCCTTGAGTTTCGGCAGGTCGTATTCGAGGTAATGGTCGACGCCCGGGTTCTGCAGGCCGACGGCGTTGACGGTGCCTGCAGGGCTTTCCGCCGTGCGCACACCCGGATTGCCGAGCCATTCGACCGGGGAGACACCCTTGGTGGTGACCGAACCCAGCTGGGCGACGTCATAGAATTGGCCGCACGCGTCCACATTGAAGGTGCCCGAGGCGGTGCCGACCGGGTTCTTCCACGGTATGCCGGCAACGACGGTGCCATGGCGCCATTCGTGCGGGGCGTACAGATTCGTCGGGGTTTCGTTGAGTTCCTGTTCGATGTTCACGGTGTCTTCCCTCACTTGTTGTCCCATCCCAGCTGGTGCGCGGTGAAGACCGGACCGGCCTCGCACACCTTCTCGCGTCCGTCGCGCGTGTCGACCGTGCACGCGACGCATGTGCCGTAGCCGCAGCCCATGCGCTGTTCCATGCACAGTTGCGCGTCCACACCACGTTTCGCCGCCCATTCGGCGACCGCCTTCATCATCGGTGTCGGGCCGCACGACAGGATGATGAGCTCACGGCCGCGCTCCTGCAGGCCGGGCCACAGGCGTTCGAGCAGGGTGAGCACATTGCCTTCCGACTCGTCGATGCTATGCACCTCGTCCGCATACTTCGCCGCATACACGTCGGCGAAATGCTCGGCGCGGTAGCCGAGCACGGCAGTCGTGTGGCAGTCGGCGCGTTCGCTGAGCGCCTGTGCGGCTTCGAGCAGCGGCGGAATGCCCAATCCCCCGCCGACGAGCAGGTAGTCGGCGTCCGTACGGATGTTGAATGGTTTGCCCAAGGGACCGAGCACATCCACATGGTCGCCGACCGTGAGCGCGGCGAATTCCTCGGTGCCATAGCCGACGACGGCGAAGATGAGGCTCACTTTGTCGCCGTCCACCTCGCTCACGCCGAACGGGCGCGGCATGAGATGCTGCGGGTTGTGCGAATACAGGTTGACGAACTGTCCGGGTTCGGTGTTCGCGGCAATGAACTCGTCACGGAACGTGAACCGCACGACGCCCGGCGTGAGCTTGCGCACGTCGGTGACGTCCACGGTGCGCCGCGTGGGCGTGCGGCCGGCCTGTTCGGCCTGCGCCACGGTATGGGAAAACGCTGTGGTTGGCATGGGTCTCCTTGTTCTTTCTTCTGCTCTGCTGGTGGTCGGTGATTCCAAAATCTGCCGTGCACGTCAGGCCAGTGCGACGCGCAGCTGGTCGCGCATGTCCTTCGCCGCTTCACGCGCGTTGTCCGCGACGATCTCGAGCGCCGTCTCCGGTTCGAGCGTCTCACTGTACCGCGGGTCGTTGCGCCATGCGCCGATGATGCCGCGTGACGAGTTGACGATCGCGCCGGAACCGTTGTGGTCGAACATGCCGGCCACGGATTGCGCGGTGCCTCCTTGTGCGCCGTAGCCGGGCACAAGGAAGAACGTGTGGGGCATGCGCGCGCGCAGCGCCGCGCCTTCCTCGGGGTGGGTGGCGCCGACGACCGCGCCGGTGCGTGAGTAACCGAAACGCCCGATCGTGTCCGCGCCCCACTGCTCGACGAGGTCGGCCACATGCTCATAGACACGCGTGCCGCCGTTGAGTTCGAGCTCCTGGATCTGTGCGCTGGATGGGTTGGACGTGCGTACGAGGATGAACAGGTCGCGGTCCGCTTCCTGCGCGGCGGCGGTGAAGGGTTCAATGCCGTCTGAGCCGAGGTATGGGTTGACGGTCACGGCGTCCTCATGCCACACGTCAGCCCCGTCGAAACCGGTGAGGTGCTTCGCGTAGGCGGCGGCGGTCGACCCGATGTCGCCGCGTTTGATGTCGCCGATCACGTAGAGGCCGTTTTCACGCGCATACTGGCAGGTCATCGTATAGCAGTCGATGCCCGCAGGCCCGAGCGCCTCATACATCGCAATCTGTGGTTTGACGGCGGGGACGATGTCGGCGACGGCGTCGATGATGGCGCGGTTGAATTCGAAGTAGGCGGCGGCCGCACCGGTCGCGGCGAGGTTGTCGTCATCGTCTTCGACGTATTCCCCGGCTTCGACGGCGTAGGCGCCCATGACCTGCGCCGGCACGAGCGCCGGTGTTGGGTCGAGGCCCACAACGCTGGGGTTCTGTTTGGATTCGATGGCTTCAATGAGATGGTCCATACTGCTCCTTCGTGCGTATCGCCGGCCTTATGCGCCGGCTGTATGCTTGGGTCAGTCCAGCGCGTCCAGGCGGGTGAACACGAGCCGTGACCCGATGATCGTCGCATAGGGCCGGCCGGTGACCTGCCAGCCGTCGAATGGCGTGTTGCGCGCGTTGGATTTGAATTCGTCCGCGGCGACGGTCCACTCGTCGTCCAGTCCGAGGATGACGAGGTCGTTGGATTCGGGGTGTTCGGTCGCGGCGAGGTCGAGTGTGCGTGTGGTGGCGCATCGTGCGCTCGTGTTGAGCAGGCCGGCGATGTCGGTGGAATGCCGGCCCATGAGGGACGCCGGGTTGAGCGCCATGAGTTCGATGAGCCGTTCGTCGCTGATATAGCCGCCGTCCACGAGGATCTTGTGGCATACGCCGAATGCACATTCGAGGCCGATGATGCCGTTGGGCGCCTCAAGGAACCCAAGGCGTTTCTCGTCGAGCGTGTGGGGCGCATGGTCGGTCGCGATCATGTCCACCGTGCCGTCGGCGATCGCCGCGATTGTGGCCTGCCGGTCCTTCTCGCTCCTCAACGGCGGGTTCATCTTCGCGAGCGTGCCATATTTCAGGAGCGCCTCGTCGTTGAGCGCGAGATAATGCGGGGCGGTCTCGCAGGTGATCGGCAGGCCTTCCGCCTTCGCGCGGCGGATCGCGTCGAAGCTGATCGCCGTGCTCACATGCTGGAAGTGCACGTGCACGCCGGTTTCGCGCACCAGGTCGATGTCGCGTTGCACAATCGCCAGTTCGGTGTCCTCCGGAATGCCGGGCACACCGAGTGCGCGCGACACCGGCCCCTCGTTGACGGCGCCGGTGTCATGGTGTTCGCAGTGTTCGATCAGATACAGGCCGGTGTCTTTGACGTTCTGGAACACGGCGCGCAACACCGGCGCAGGAACGGCGGCCCCGTCGTCGCTCATCGCGGTGACCGGGTGGGCGATCTGCGCGGCGTCCTTCTCACCGTCATGGCCGGGCATATACCACGCCCAGTCCGCCGGATCGCTCGGCACCTTGCCCGCACGATCCTTCGTGGCGCATACACACAGCTCATAGCGCACCGGCAGCGTCACATTGTGGATCTGCTCATAGTGCTGCAGATAGTCGATGACATTGCTGCAGCCTGCGTCGAGGATCTCCTGGGCGCCCGGCTCACCCTCATGCACGCGCTGTCCGTCCATCGCCGGCACGGTGTTCGGCATGATGAGCACGTTCGTGTAGCCGCCGGACGCCGCGGCCGCACACCCGGAGACCATCGACTCCTTGTACGTCTGGCCCGGGTCGCGGAAGTGCACATGCGGGTCCTCAAGACCCGGCGCCACGGTGAGCGCGGACGCGTCCAGGGCCACGTCACGGGTCTCGTCGGGCACGATCAGGTCGATGCGCTCGCCTGTGTCCCATACACGGATGTTGGTGAAGGTGACTGCCATCAGAACTCGGCCTCCTCATCGCAGTAACGGCAACGGTACGCCTCGCCATCCGTGCGGTCGAGGTAGAATACCTGATCGATGCCGGGCTCCGTGGTCGTGACACAGCGCGGGTTGACGCAGGTGATCACGTTGACGACGCGTTCGGGCAGCGTGGGGGTCATCTTGTCGACGATCCGGCCGCCATGGATCACATCCACCGTGGCCGAGCGCGCCACCAGCCCCAGCACATCAAGGTCGATCGCCGTGTCCGGGTCCTCGATCTTGATGATGTCTTTCGTGCCGTACCGGTGCGAATCGGTGTTCATGATGAGCGCGAGCTTCGTGGATGCCGGATTGATGCTCAGATACTCGAGTACCTTGAGCGCCGTGCCCGCCGGCACATGGTCGATGATGATGCCGTCCTGAATGCTGGTGACTTCCATCAGGCCGCGACCTCCTTGTTCTCGAACGCGTCAAAACCGGGCAGGGTGTCTCCCAGCACGGAGCTTTCCAACGCCATGCGCATGAGCATGCCGTTCTTGACCTGCTCGAAATACGCGGCGCGCGGATCGTTGTCGACGTCCTTGGCGATCTCGTTGACGCGCGGCAACGGATGCAGCACCGCCATATCGGGTTTGGCGAGCGCGAGTTTCGCTTCGTCGAGGATGTACGTGTCGCGCAGGCGCAGGTAGTCGTCTTCGTTGAAGAAGCGTTCCTTCTGCACGCGGGTCATGTACAGGGCGTCAAGGTCGCCGATGACGGAGGTCAGGTCGCTGACTTCCTCGTAGGAGCAGCTGGGGGTGGCGTTGATGCGGTTGAGCACGTATTGGGGTGTGCGCAGTTCCTTGGGTGAGATGAGGATGAAGCGCACGTTGCCGAAGCGGCACAGGGTTTCGATCAGGGAGTGGACGGTGCGTCCGAAGGTGAGGTCGCCGCACAGGCCGATCGTCAGGTCGTTGACGCGGCCGAAGCGTGATTGGAGGGTGGCGAGGTCGGCGAGGGTCTGCGTGGGGTGCATGTGGCCGCCGTCGCCGGCGTTGATCACGGGTACGCTGGCGGCTTCGGCGGCGACGAGGGCGGCGCCTTCCTTGGGGTGGCGGATGGCGACGACGTCCACATAGTTGGAGACGGTTTTGAGGGTGTCGCTGATGGATTCGCCTTTGGTGACGGAGGCGAGTTGCGCGCCGGCGAAGCCGATGACCTGGCCGCCGAGTCTGAGCATCGCCGTTTCGAAGCTCAGGCGGGTGCGGGTGCTGGGTTCGTAGAAGAGGGTGGCGAGCACCCGGCCGTCGCATGTGTGGGCGACTTCGCGCCTGTGGGTGTCGATGTATCTGGCTTTGTTGAGCAGGGTTGTGATGTTCGCTACGGACAGATCGTCCAATGTGATGACGCTCATGCCCACCATTGATTGTTCAGCCGGCGTGTGCGAATGCATATCCAACGGTTCACCTTTCGCTCGTGTGGCAAGGTGGCCATGTTTGACCTCACCAACTATAACCGCATGCCACCCCTGTGGCGAATCGGTGCCCGAATGCTGGGGCCAACGGCTCATGGTTCGATGCCATAGAAGAGGCGGTCAGTGACTTCTCGGGCGCGGCGCATCACGGCGAGGATGTCGTTTTCGAATCGTTGGCCGTGGTTCGCGTCATAGCCGAGATAGACGGCGATGCCGCCGAGCGAATACACGTCGGTGGGCAGGATGTCCGCCTGGTTGGCGCGCCCGCTCCACAGGTAGTTGCCGTTGCGCGCGTCGGTGCACATCTGCCATGCTTCGCCGAGTGTATCTGCGTCTTCTTCGCAGATCACGCCATCGGCCACGAGCTCGCCCAATGCCGCCGTGGTGGAGTTGACGCGCAGGTCCGGGTCGTTGTGCGCGTGTTGCAGTTGCAGCAGTTGGATGGTCCATTCGACGTCGCTCAACCCGCCTTTGCCGAGTTTGAGGTGCCGTTCGCGGCGCACGCCCCGCGGCAGGCGTTCGGCTTCCATGCGCGCCTTGAGCTTGCGGATCTGCCCGATCTCCTCGTCGGTCAGGGCCCGGTCCGGGTAGCGCAGCGGGTCGGCGATGTGCGTGAGGAAGTCGTTGGCGAGCGCCATGTCACCGGCTGCGGCGCGTGCGCGCAGCAGGGCCTGTCGTTCCCATGTGCTGGACCATGAGCGGTAGTATTCCTCGCATGACGCGTAGGAGCGCACAAGTGGGCCGTTCTTGCCTTCGGGGCGCAGATCCATGTCGAGTTCGATCTTCGGTTCGAGGCTGATGGGGCCTTGCACGAGCATGCGCAGTTGTTCCTGGACTTTGCGGGCGAACCGGTTCGCACTCTGGTCGTCGGCGCCGCCGGAGGGGCGGTAGATGATGATGACGTCCGCGTCGGAGCTGAAGTTGACTTCGCGCCCGCCGTAGCGGCCCATCGCGATGATGGCGATGGCCGCGGGCGCCTCCGGCACGTTGTCTTCACGCATTTGGGCGGCGATGGACCAGCGCAGCGCAGCGTCGAGGATCGCGTCATATACGTCGGTCATGCCGTTGAGCATTTCGGGGCCCCATACGACGCCGCTCATCCAGCCCAGTCCGATGCGTTCGATCTCATGGCGGCGCAGGGCGCGCAAGGCGGTGGCCGCTTCTTTGGCGGCGTGGGAGTGGCGGTCGATGATCGCCGTGCATTGGGTGTCGAGGCTGGCGCGCGAGCGGGCGTGCAGTTGGGCGTCGTCGCCGAGCCATGTGATGGATTCCAATGATTTGTTGAGCGCGTCTCCCAAGTAGCGTGAATTGGACAGTACGTGGCACAGGCGTTGCGCGGCGGACGGTGAGTCACGCAGGAAGCCGAGGTATTCGTGTTCGCCGCCGAAGTGTTCCTCAAGGGTGCGCCAGTACAGCAGGCCCATGTCCGGGTTCTGCCCTTCCCCGAGCCAGCGCAGGACCGCCGGCAGAAGGATGCGGTTGATCTTCGCGGCGCGTGTGACGCCGTCGGTCAGGGCGCGCACATGGCGCAACGCGGCCTGCGGGTCGGCGAATCCAATCGCCTCGTAGCGTTCAAGCGTGGCCTCTTCGCTCAACGCCACCGATTCGTCTGGTGAGGTCGCGCTGATCGGCAGCATGGGCCGGTAATAGATGTCGTTGTGCAGGTGGCGTACTTGTTGGCGTGTCTCATCGTAGTGTTCGACGAGCTCCTCGGGGTGCATGTGCACGGCGCGCGCCAGCCGGTGCAGTTCGGGGTTCTGGTTGAGTTCGTCGGTGTTGAGGGTGCGTTTCTTCTCGAGTCCCCCGTCGTTGCCGGCGCCCAGGTCGGGGAACAGGTGGGTGCGTTTGAGCTGCCACATCTGCTGGCGGTGTTCGAGCACGCGTTCGAACCGGTAGTCCCAACTCAACTGCCGTGCCTGCACGCGTGACACATACCCGCCTTCGGACAATGCCTGCAACGCGTTCAGGGTTGAGCGGGTGCGCAATGCGGGATCGGTGCGCCCGTGCACGAGCTGCAGCATCTGCACGGTGAACTCCACGTCGCGCAAGCCACCGCGGCCGAGTTTGATCTCGCGGTCCTTGAGATTGGCGGGGATGAGGTTCTCCACACGTTCACGCATGCGCTGGCAGTCGTTCACGAAATTCTCCCGGCTCGCCGCCGTCCACACGAACGACGATGCCATATCCATGTACTCCTGGCCCAATGCGGCGTCGCCGGCCACGGCGCGCGCTTTGAGCAACGCCTGGAACTCCCAGTTCTGCGCCCACTGCTCATAATAGGCGCGATGCGACTCCAAGCGGCGCACGAGCGGGCCATCCTTGCCTTCGGGGCGCAACGCGCCGTCGATCTGCCACAGGGCGGGTTCGGCCACACCGGCGATCACCGACTGGCAGACGCGTTGCATCATGGTGGCCATCTTGGTGCCCACGCGCGTGAGCACCGTGTTGTCCACATCATCTTGCGCCGGTTCCACCACGTAGATCAGGTCCACGTCCGACACATAGTTGAGTTCGCCCGCGCCAAGCTTGCCCATGCCGATGATCGCGAAGCGCACCATGCTACTGCCCTGCACCTCATGGCGCGCGATCGCGAGCGCCGCCTCCAAGGTGGCGTCGGTCAGGGCGGACAGTTCACGGCTGACCGTGGGTTGGATGTCGATGGGGTCATCGGCCACCACGTCCTGCGCCATGATCGCGGCGAGTTGTTCACGGTATGCGCGGCGCAGGACGCTCGCCGCCTGCGCGAGGGGCAGAGAGGATTCCTGCGCTGGCCCGTCACTGCCCGCAGTGCCTGTACTGTCCGCTCCGACCGCGTCGAGTAGTTGCGTGCGGCGTTCGGCGGCGGTGACCATCACGGTGCGGGCCGGGTCGGCGGTGGCCGCCGCGACGAGGTCCGGGCGGGTGCGCATGAGCACGCCGAGCGCATTGGAGGCGCCAAGCACGTCGATGAGCCGTTGCAGTGCGGGCCCGTCGTCCAGGATCGACGTGAGCGGTTCGCCGGGCATCACCTGGATGATGTCGGCGAGGTTGGCGAGCGCGGTGTCGGGGTCGATGCTGTGCGCGAGGCGTGCCAGCAACGCCGGCGGGTCCACACGGCCGCCCGTCTGCTCGCCCAGGGCGTTCAGGCGTTCTTTGGCGCGCCCGATCTCCTGGAATCCCGCATGGATGATGTCTCGGGTGCTCACGGTGTGCGTGCTGTTGGCTTCCATACCGTTCCAATGTACAGGGGTTTGGTGACGCGGCGGGTTACGGGTTCAGGCGAACAGGTCCTGCACGTTCGCCCAGATGCGCCGGGTGACGCATGGATGGTTCATCGTGTACAGGTGGATGCCGTCCACGCCTCGGGCCAGTAGGTCGTTGATCTGTTCGGAGGCGTAGAGGATGCCGGCGGTTTTCAACGTGTTCGGGTCGTCCTGCCAGCGGTCGAGCATCGTGGCGAGCCGTTCGGGGATCTTCGAGGAGCACATGCCGGCCATGTGGTGTACGGAGCGCGCGTTGACCGGGGGCATGATGCCCGCTTCGATCGGCACGGTGATGCCTGCGGCGCGTGCTTTGTCGAGAAAGCGCAGGAAGTCGCTGTTGTCGTAGAACAGTTGCGAGATGAGGTGGGTCACACCGGCGTCGACCTTGCGTTTGAGGTTGTCGATGTCGTGGTCCAATGTGTCGGCCTGCGGGTGTTTTTCGGGGTAACAGGCGCCGTAGATCTTCATGTCGGGACGGCGTTCGCGGATGAACGCGGTCAGTTCGTTCGCGTAGTGGAACACGCCTGCCGGTTCACGGTCCGGATTGCGGTCGCCGCGCAGGGCGAGCACGCCGGCCACCTTCGCCTCGTCGAACATGGCGAGCGCCTCTTCAGCGCTGTCTTCGGTGAGATACTGGGCGGTCAGGTGCGCCACGGCGGGGATGCCGTATTCGGCGCGCACGGTGTGGGCGATGCGCGCGGTGGCGGTGCGGTCGGCGCTTTTGCCTGTGCCGTAGGTCACGGAGATGAAGTGCGGGCTCAACCCGGTCAATCCGTCGAGCGTGTCGTAGATCGTGCCTACCGGCGCGGTGCGTTTGGGAGGGAACACCTCCAACGAGAAAATGGTCATCGTCGTCTCTCGCTTCTTACGAATGATATGGCATGCGGTCTGGGGGTCTTGCGGCTCGGGCCGTGGACGGGCGTGTCAGATGCGCCCGTCCACGGCCCGAGTTGGGGTCATGTGGTCTGGTGCGGTCACAGGCGTGCGCGCACACGGCGCGCGGCTTCGACCATGTGTTCGAGGCTCGGCCAGGTTTCCGCGTTGCCGCGGGTCTTGAGACCGCAGTCGGGGTTGATCCACACCTTGTCCACGTCCATCTTGTCGAGGATCTCACCGATGCGTTCCTCGATCTCGTCGGTGGAGGGGATGCGCGGGCTGTGGATGTCGTAGACGCCCGGGCCCGCTTCGGTTTCGAACTGCGCGTCATGGATCGCGTCAAGCACCACGAGGTCGCCGCGGGAGGCTTCGAACGAGATCACGTCCGCGTCCATCGCGTCGATGTCCTCGATGATGTCGTTGAACTCCGAATAGCACATGTGCGTGTGGATCTGCGTGGTCGGCTCCACTGCGGAATGCACCAGGCGGAACGCGGGCACCGCCCAGTCGAGGTACTTGGCATGCCAGTCGGAGCGGCGCAACGGCAGTTTCTCACGCAGTGCGGCCTCATCGATCTGGATGATCGTGATGCCCGCGTTCTGCAGATCGAGCACTTCGTCACGGATCGCCAAGGCGAGCTGCTGCGTCTGCTCCTCGTTGGAGATGTCCTCACGCGGCCACGACCAGTTGAGGATCGTCACCGGGCCGGTGAGCATGCCCTTCATCGGCTTGCTGGTGCGCGACTGCGCATACGTGCTCCACGCCACGGTGATCGGCTTGGCGCGCGACACGTCGCCCCACACGATCGGCGGTTTGACGCAACGGGTGCCGTAGGACTGCACCCACGCGTTCTTGGTGAACAGGAACCCATTGAGGTTCTGCCCGAAATACTCCACCATGTCGTTGCGTTCGAACTCGCCGTGCACCAGCACGTCCAAACCGATCCGCTCCTGCTGACGGATCGCCTCATCGATCTGGCCACGAATGAACGCGTCGTACTCGTCCTGGCTGATCTCCCCCTTGCGCAGGCGCGCACGCTCCGCACGCACCTCTTTGGTCTGCGGGAACGAACCGATCGTCGTGGTGGGCAGCGCCGGCAGGCCAAGCGCCTCCTTCTGGGCGCGCTGGCGTTCGGCGCGCGCCGGCAGACGCGTGAAGTCGGCGTCGCTCAACGCGGCCAGACGGGCGGCCACGGCCTCGTCGCGCGCCACACGGCTGCCGTCGAACAGCAGCTGGTTGGCTGCGAGCGCACTGGACGCGCGCTTGGCGTCGTCGTCGAGCTCCACCAGGTCGGCGATCTGGCGCACTTCGTCGAGCTTCTCCACGGCGAACGCGAAATGCTTGAGCACATCCTCGCCGAGCGCTTCTTCACCCTGCGTGCTGAACGGCACATGCAGCAGCGAACAGGCGGAGGCCACGGCCACACGGTCGGTCGTTTGGCGCAGGGCGTCGATCAGGCCGATGCTGGTGGCGTAGTTGTTGCGCCAGATGTTGCGGCCGTTGACCACGCCGGCGAACAGCGTGGTGCGTGCGGCGACGCCATGCTGGTGCACCGCGGCGAGGTTCTCGTCGCGTCCCTCCACCAGGTCGAGGCCCACGCCGTCGAATTCGAACAGCTTCACCGTCTCGTAGATGTCGGCGATATTGCCGAAATATGTGTTGAGCAGGATCTTCACACGGTCTTCGCGGGCCGGCAGGATGCGCGAGTACAGGGCCTTGAACAGGCGCACGTCCGCGTCGCTCTTGTCCATGACGAGATACGGTTCGTCCAGTTGCAGCCACTGGGCGCCCAGATCGGCGAACCGGCGCACGACCTGCGCGTAGACGCCGGCGACCGCGTCGATGAGGCCTTCGTCGATGTCCAGTTCCTGCGCCTCGCTGTTGCGGGCGAGCTTGAGGAACGTGTACGGGCCGATCAGCACGGGCTTGGTCTCATAGCCCAACGCCTTCGCTTCCTCATACTCGTCGAAGGGCTTGCTGCCGTTGAGCTTGACTTCGGTCGCCTCGTCGAACTCCGGCACGAGGTAATGGTAGTTCGTGGTGAACCACTTCTTCATCGGCAGGGCGGTCACGTCGCCGCGCTCCCCCTGGTAGCCGCGCGCCATCGCGAACAGCGTCTCCTCCGGCTCCTTGAACGACAGGCGGCGGTACCGTGCGGGGATCACGTTGAGCAGGATCGCCGTGTCGAGCATCTGGTCGTAGAGGCTGAAATCGTTGCTCGGCAGCAGGTCGATGCCGGCCGCCTGTTCGAGCTTCCAATGCTCGGCGCGCAGTTCACGGCCCACGCCACGCACGTCGTCGAGGGTCGCGTTGCCCTTCCAATACGCTTCGATGATCTTCTTGAGTTCACGGTTCCTGCCCACGCGCGGGAACCCGGAAATCGACGTCAATACGCTCATGATGCCTCCAACAGGGGGTGGTTTCAACTGCAACGTGCTTTACGCTACCAAACAAACCGGCACCGGACATGCGAAATCTTGCAGGAGGCCATAGTGGTTATTGAGACATCGTCATAACCTGAGCTTATACCGGCGGTCGAAATCAACCGCCCTACCTATATCCCGTACCGGGTCAGTCGAAATCCTTGGGGCTGAGCACCGCGATGAGCTCCGCCTCATGCACACCCCATTTGCGCAACGGCGCCTCCGAGCCGAACACGGCCACACACGCGGTGGACATGCCAAGGTTCAACAGGTCGAGCATGCCCGGGTCGCTGCGTTTACCGGCGAGCCACTGGCAGGCCATCGACACGGTGGGCTCATGGCCGAGCACCATGAGGGTATGCCGCTTGTCCTTCGTATTGGCGAGCGCGTCGAACACCGCCTGCATGCCGTCGGCGTACAACGCCTTCGAATAATGCACCTTGGGGTCGTCACCGAATACCTTGAGCATGCGTTCGCACGTCTGACGGGCGCGCACTGCGCTCGAACAGTCGATCGCGTCGGGCACGAGCCCCATGCCCTTGAGCCCCTTGGCCACGCGTTTGGCTTGCTTGAGCCCTTTGTCGAGCAGGCAGCGTTCAAAATCGCCGTGCGCGTTGAACGGTTCGGTCTTCGCGTGCCGCATCACCAACAGGATGTACTTGTAGTCCTTCGCCTGCTTGGCGATGCTCTTGAGGTTCGAAGCCATTGGTGGTGCCGTCCTTGCTGCGCTTGGGTGGTCGTACTGGTACGCCACTATACCCCATCGCGCGGCATCATGGGCTTCCTGGGTGCCGGGTCAATCACCCATCGCCGGACCGGTGGCCTGTGCCGTGGCATCGTCCGGTTGCGATGGGGTATGGTCCGCCTGCACGGCGTGCACCTGCCTGTCCAGGTCACGCAGCACCTTGCGCAGTTTGCGGTCGGAGATGTCGCGCAGTTCGAGGTCCTCCCACATGCGTTCGCGCTCCTGCGGGCTCAAGGCGTCGATGTCGCTCGTCGTGTCTTTCGTGGCACGGTCCTGTTTGCGCAACGCGTCCACGCCTGGCGCCATGGACCGCGCCACCACAAGGAACCCGGTGTGGCCGATCATCTGGTGGTCGGGGCGGATCGCGAGCCCTTGCGCCTTCCAGTTGCGTTCAAGCGTCTCCATGATCTGCGGTTCGGTCCACTGGTTCGAGGCGCGCAACGCCTCGGCGAGCCGGGAGATCTGCGTCGTCGTCGTCACATAGGCGGTCAGCACGCCACCGGGGGCAAGCACGCGCCATGCGGCGTCGAGCCGGTTCCACGGGTCGAGCATGTCGAGCACCACACGGTCGAACCAGTGTTCCGGCAGCCCGGCGGCGCGCGAATCGAAATCACCGACGAGCAATGTCCACCATGTGGGGCGCATGCCATAGTAGAGTGTGGCGTTCGCTTCGGCGACGCGCGCGAACTCGGGGCGCAGTTCGACCGTCGTCACCTGCCCGTCGGGGCCGACCGCGTCAAGCAGGTTGAGGCTCATCGCACCCGACCCCGCGCCGGACTCCAACACGCGCATGCCGGTGCGGATGTCACCGAGCTGGATGACCTGCGCAATGTCCTTGGGGTACATGATCTGCGCGCCGCGCGGCATGGACAGCACATAGTCCGCCAGCCGCGGGCGCATCACCGTGAACTGCCATCCGCCGATCGCCCGTGTGCCCTTCCATGGTTTGCCCGCATCGCGTTCAGGGTGCTCCGTGTTGATCTGCGCCTCACGTTTCGCGGTCACACTTGTGACGACGCTCCCCTCAAGAGAGCCGATCACGTCGTCGTGCAGGATCAGCCCATGCGAGGTCTGCGTCGACCCCCCGGGCACCAACTGGTCGGTGATCTTGTTCGACTTGCGGTCGGTGAACTGCACCTTCTCCCCTGCCTGCAACGGCCCTCGACGCATGCTGACTCCTTACCGTTCTGCGATGACTGGCGCGCGGCGGCACACCACCGCCCCAGCTTACACGACCGCGGCACGGTGCGGCGCGCAGGCCCTTCACCGGGCCACGGCGCTCCACCGGCCGTCGTCGTGGCGTACGTGCAGGTCAAGACCGAACACCGCGCTCAACCGCGCATCGGTGAACCCGCGGTCCAAGGGGCCCGCATACACGATCGTGCCGGGCGCCGGGTCGGCGCCGTCGCCCTGTGCGGCGTGCGCGTCCGCCTCGCTGCCCTCAAGACGCCCCATGATCGCCACATGGTCGAATCCGCGTGGGATCTCCTCAAGACGGTGGGTGACGAGCACGACCGTGCGCTCGGGGTCGTCCTGCCCGATCCTTCCCAACGCGCGCAACGTGATCTCACGGCCGCCCAAATCGAGTCCGGTCGTCGGCTCGTCAAGGATCAACAGTTCGGAACGCGCCATGAGCGCACGGCACAGCATGACCCGCGTGCGCTCGCCTTCCGAAAGCGCACGCATGGCCTTGCCTTCCAAATAATCAATGCCGAACCGGCGCATCAACGCACGCGCCTGCGCATACTCGTCGTCGCTGTACCGGTCGCGCCACCGTCCGGTCGTGGCCGTCAGCGACGTGACGACCGCGTCGAGCGGGTCCTCGCCGGGCGGGAACGCGCGGGCGAGTTCCGCGGAACTCAATCCGATGAGGTGGCGGTAGGAGAACACGTTCGTCTTACCGAGCCGGTGGCCGAGCACGTCGACCGTGCCGCACGAGGGGAACGCGCGGGTGGCCATCATCTGCACAAGGCTCGATTTGCCGATGCCGTTGGGACCGAACAGCACCCATTTGCCACCCCGAGGCACCTCGAGATTGACATCGGTGATGATCGTGCGCCCGTACCGGCGCAGCTCCACACCCTGCAACCTCAATGCAGCCTGCGCGCCAGCCGTGTTCCCACCTGCCATATATGCCACTCCCACCCACCGGGGGTATTCTCCCAACGCGTATTCTTCCACGGTAGCACGTGCATGGGGGCTAACGTGGAGACCATGAGTGAATCAACTAAGCCCATTCGCCTGGCCAAAGGCGACACCGCACCGAACTTCGAACTGGAATCCGACGAATACAAGCACTATGCGCTCGCCGATTTCAAGCACAAGAACATTGTGCTGTACTTCTATCCACAGGCCATGAGCTCGTACTGCACCACCGAGGCCTGCGACTTCCGCGACAACCTCAACCGCATCGAGGCCGCCGGCTACACCGTGATCGGCGTGTCGGGCGACGACGTGCGCCCGCTGCAGGAGTTCCGTGAGAAGGAACACCTCAACTTCGTGCTGCTGTCCGACCCCGAGTACGAGGTCCACAAGCTCTACGGCACCGTTGAGGAGTCGGAGCAGGACGGCAAGCGCGCATACACGCCGATCCGTTCCACCTTCATCATCAATGGCGATGGCACAATCGAAGACGCCGAATACGACGTCGACGTCAAGGGCCACGTCGACCGTGTGCTCGCCAAGCTCGAAGCGCTCAAGTGATGCGCCACCGGTGACGGCGCGTTGCACCTGACACCACGACTGACCAATACGATGGTCGGCTCCCCCCGCTGCTGAGAGGAGCCGACCATCGGTCGTATATGGCGCCGAACGGTCAGACAGCGGTGCCGTTCTGGTCTAGGTTCGGGTTGTTCTTGGGGTCTCCGGCCGTGAAGAACAGGCTCACCACGCCTGCACCGAAGACGGCGGCGATGGTGATGATGGACCACATGGGGCGGTTCGGGATCCACATGACGACGAAGAACAGGATCGCCGAAACCACGATGAGCACCCACGACACCACACGGAACCATTGGCGCACCGAATGGGGTGCACGCAGCACCTGCGGCGGATCGAAATTGTCTGGATCGGTATCCATCGCCACTTCCTCGGCGTGCTCGAGTTCACTGCTCGTCGGCTTCCACGGGCCGCTCTTGCCTTCCTTGAGCCGCCTGGACTTCTCCTGAAGCGCGTACTCGTCGATCATGCCGGAACGGCCACGGCCACGGGTCTGGTCGTACTGGTCCGGCACCCCGTTCTTGTTCTTGGAACGGCGTTCCGCTCGGTTGGGCATTGTTCCCTCCTTGATACCTCGATTGCTGCGCATGCACACAGCCACGGTTTTTACTGTACTGCATGCGCAAGGCGCGCCATCCCGGTTCAGCGGCGCGGCAAAGCCATCGGGCGCTCCGAAGCCACGATCGGTGACGGCAGTTCGGTGGAACCCATCAGGTACTGGTCCACGGCGGCGGCGCACGAACGGCCTTCCGCGATGGCCCAGACCACCAGGCTCTGGCCACGGCCGGCGTCACCACACGCGAACACACCGTCCTGCGACGTGGCATAGGCGTCGTCACGCGCCACATTGCCACGGTTGTCGAGTTCGACCGGCAATTGGTCCACGAGCGTCGTGGTGTCCGGATGCAGGAAGCCGACCGAAATGAGCACCAAGTCGGCGGGCAGCACGCGCTCGGTGCCGGGCTGGCGGGTGAACGGGCCATCCTCCCCCGGCGCCACCGACACCACCTTGAGGCCGGTCACATGGCCTTGCGCATCGGCCACGAACCCCTCGGCCTGCGTGCCGTGTTCGACGCTGATGCGCGCCTCCTGCTCCGGCGTGCCTTCAAAGCTCACGGAATCGGTGTTGTAGGTGTATTCGCCGCCCTCTTCCATCGACGAGGTCTTCTGGTACAGGCGCGCGAAAGTCGGCCACGGCTGATTGTCGGGGCGACTCGTGGGCTCCTGCGGCATGATCTGGAGCACCGTCACATCCTTGGCGCCTTGGCGGATCGACGTGCCCAGGCAGTCCGAACCGGTGTCGCCACCGCCGATGATCACAACATGTTTACCTTCGGCGGTGATGTCGTGCACCGGCTGCTTGCCGTAGAACCGGCGCGTCGCGTCCGGCAGGAACTCCATGGCGAAATGGATGCCGTCCAATTGACGGCCCGGTATGTTCATGTCGCGCGGCACCGTGGAGCCGATCGCCACGACGACCGCGTCATAGCTGGCGCGCAACGCGTCCCACGAAATATCCTTGCCCACCTCGGTGTTGGTGCGGAACCTGGTGCCTTCGGCCTTCATCTGCTCCACACGGCGGTCGATGAGCCCCTTGTCGAGCTTGAAATTCGGAATGCCGTAGCGCATCAGGCCGCCGACCTCGTCATCACGTTCGAACACGACAACGGTGTGGCCGGTACGCGTCAGCTGCTGGGCGCATGCCAGACCGGCCGGCCCCGATCCGACGACCGCGACCGTCTGGCCGCTGAGACGCTCCGGTGGCAACGGCTTGACATAGTCGAGCTCCCAAGCCTGGTCGATCGCGGTGACCTCGTCGAGTTTGATCATCGTGGGAGGCTGGTGGATGCCCAGCACACACGCCGATTCGCACAGGGCCGGGCAGATGCGGCCAGTGACCTCGGGGAAGTTGTTCGTCATCGACAGGCGGTTGTACGCCTCGAGCCACTGGCCCTGGCGCACCAGGTCGTTCCATTCGGGAATGAGATTGCCCAGCGGGCAGCCAGACATGCAGAACGGGGTGCCGCAATCCATGCAGCGTGCCGCCTGCTCCTGCGTCCAACTTTGCAAGCCGGATTCGGCATGCACGTCCAGCCAATCGTGGATGCGTTCCTCGACGGGGCGTTCGGCTAGTTCGTGACGTGTGCGGACCTTGAGAAAACCACGTGGATCACCCATGTCAGCGCGCTCCTTCCATAACGTGCTCGTAAGTCTGCTCCCAGACTCCAGGCTCATTGAAATCGATATGTTCCCGCTTGGCTTCCTCCATGGCGTGCGTCATCGCCACGAACTGCTTGGGAACCATGTGGGTGAAGCGGGTCTTCGCGTTGTCCCAGTCGTCAAGCAGCGACTGGGCGAAGCCCGAACCGGTCTCCTGGGCGTGGCGTTCCACAAGCGTGCGCACCACCGGCTCGCTCGTCTCGTCGAGCGGGGCGAAGCGCAGCGCGCCGGCCGCGGACTCGGGGTTCACCTTGCCCATGTCGAGGTCAAGCACGAAGACATGGCCGCCGGAGAAACCCGCGCCGAGGTTGCGGCCCGTGGGGCCGAGGATCACGACGGTGCCGCCGGTCATGTACTCGCAGCCGTGGTCGCCCACGCCTTCGACGACGAACGTGGCGCCGCCGTTGCGCACGCCGAAGCGTTCGCCCGCGCGGCCGGCCACGAACATCTCACCGGTCGTGGCGCCGAAGCCCAGCACGTTGCCGGCGATCACATTCTCGTGCGCGTCATAGGTCACGTCGGTCGGCGCGCTGATCACGATGCGGCCGCCCGACAAGCCCTTGCCCGCGTAGTCGTTGACCTCGCCCACCACACGGATCGTCTCGCCGCGCGGGATGAACGCGCCGATCGACTGTCCGCCGGTACCGGTGAAGGTCATGTCGATGGTGTCGTCGGGAAGTCCCTCGCCACCATAGCGGCGCGTGATCTCGTAACCGAGCATCGTGCCGAGCGTACGGTTCACGTTGCGGATGTCCATCGTGATCGACACGCGCTCGCCATGCTCGAGGGCCGGCTGTGCCTGGGCGATGAGCTCGTTGTCGAGTGTCTTGTCGAGTTCATGGTTCTGTTCGATCGTCTTGTGCAGGATCGTGCCGGGCACCGGGCCGGGCTGCATGAGCACGTTCGACAGATCGATGCCTTCGGACTTCCAGCGGCGCACCGCCTCGTTCTGGTCGAGGCACTCCACATGGCCCACGGCCTCCTCGAGCGTACGGAAGCCCAGCTGGGCGAGGATCTCACGCACCTCTTCGGCGATGAACATCATGAAGTTGATCACATGCTCCGGCTTGCCGGTGAAGCGTGCGCGCAATTCCGGGTCCTGTGTGGCGATGCCCTGCGGGCAGGTGTTCTTCTGGCATGCGCGCATCATCACACAGCCCTCGACCATGAGCGCCGTGGTGGCGAATCCGAACTCCTCGGCGCCGAGCAGCGCGGCGATCACCACGTCGCGGCCCGTCTTGAGCTCGCCGTCGCACTGCACGGTCACGCGCGAACGCAGGCCGTTGAGCACGAGCGTCTGCTGGGTTTCGGACAGGCCGATCTCCCACGGCGTGCCCGCGTGTCGGATCGCGTTGAGCGGTGCCGCGCCGGTGCCGCCGTCGTAGCCGGAGATCAGCACCACGTCGGCATGGCATTTCGCTACGCCTGCGGCGATCGTGCCGACACCAAACTCGGAGACGAGCTTGACATGGATGCGCGCCTTCGGGTTGGCCATCTTCGCGTCGTTGATCAGCTGCTTGAGGTCTTCGATCGAATAGATGTCATGGTGCGGCGGCGGGGAGATCAGTTCGACGCCAGGCGTGGCGTGGCGCACCTTGGCGATCCACGGCGGCACCTTCGCGCCGGGCAGATGGCCGCCCTCACCGGGCTTGGCACCTTGGGCGAGCTTGATCTGCAGATCCGTGGCGTGCACCAGATAGTCGCTCGTCACACCGAAGCGAGCCGAGGCGATCTGCTTGATCTTGCTGCACAGCAGAGGATCGTTGAGCCGTTCGGTCGATTCGCCGCCCTCACCGGAGTTCGAACGCGCTCCGATCGAGTTCATCGCGATCGCAAGCGTCTCGTGCGCCTCCTTCGAAATGGAGCCGTAGCTCATCGCACCGGTCGAGAAACGCTTGACGATCTCCGTGGCCGGTTCGACCTCGTCGATGCTGATGGGCTCACGCGGCGAATCGAACTTCATCAGGCCGCGCAGCGTCATGAGGCGGTGCGACGTGTCGTCGATGTGGTGCGTGTACTGCTTGAACATCGCGTAATCACCGCGCTGCGTGGACTGCTGCAGCAGGAAGATCGCCTCGGGGTCGTTGAGGTGCTCCTCACCGGTGCGGCGCCACTTGTAGTCGCCGCCGGTGCGCAGGTTGCGGTGCGGTGTGGCAGTCCACTGGTTCGGATAAGCCACACGGTGGCGGATCGCCACCTCCTCCGCCAGATCATCGAGACTGCAGCCCGCGACGCGCGAGACGGTGCCGGTGAAGTAGTCGTCGATCACCGCGTCGTCGAGGCCGACGGCCTCGAACAACTGGGCGCCACGGTAGCTCATGATCGTCGAGACGCCCATCTTGCTCATGATCTTGAGCACGCCGGTCGACAGCGCGTTGCGCAGATTCACGATGGCCTTGCCCTCGTCCACCGTCAGGAACCCGTCATGGGCGAGGTCCTCGACGGATTCGAACGCGAGGTACGGGTTGACGGCTGCCGCGCCGTACGCGATGAGCAACGCCACATGGTGGATCTCACGCACATCGCCGGCTTCGACGACCATCGAGATCTGCGTGCGCGTCTGGCGGCGCAGCAGGTGGTGCTGCACGGCCGAAGTGAGCAGGAGCGACGGGATCGGCGCCATCATGTGGTTCGAATCGCGGTCGGAGAGGATCAGGAAGTTCTTGCCGTCTTCGATGGCCGCGTCAATCTCGGCGAAGATCTCGTCGAGACGTTCGCGCAGCGCATCGCCTCCACCGGTGACCTGGTACAGGCCCTTGACGGTGTACGGGCGGTAGTAGCCGTCGAGCTGGCTCGCGCGGTCGAGGCGCTTGAGCTGCGCCATCTCGTCCGAGGTGATGACGGGCTGTTCGATGAGGATCTTCTTGGCGTGCAGCGCGCAGTCGTCGAGCAGGTTCGGCTCGGGACCAATCGCGGACTCCACCGAGGTGACGATTTTCTCACGCTCCCAGTCGAGCGGCGGGTTCGTGACCTGCGCGAACTTCTGTGTGAAGTAATCGAACAGCATGCGGCTGCGGCCCGACAGCACCGACATCGGGGTGTCGTTGCCCATCGAACCCAGTGGTTCCTTGCCGGTGTTCGCCATGGGCAGGAGCACCATCTTCAGTTCCTCCTGCGTGTAGCCGAACGCACGCTGGCGGCGGTGCACCGACTGGTTCGAATGGCTCACATGCTCGCGGGCCGGCAGGTCGGCCATGCTCACCGTGTTACCCTCGACCCACTCGCGGTACGGGTGTTGCGTGGCCAGATCGTGTTTGATCTCCTCGTCGGGGACCATGCGCCCCTGCTCGATGTCGATGAGGAACATGCGGCCCGGCTCCAGACGGCCCTTGCTCACGATGTGCTCATCGCCCACCTGCGGCAGCACGCCTGCCTCGGAAGCGAGCACCACATAGCCTTCGTCATCGATCTGCCAGCGGCCCGGGCGGAACCCGTTGCGGTCGAGCAGAGCACCCACGAGCGAACCGTCGGTGAACACGAGGTCGGCGGGGCCGTCCCACGGTTCGATAAGCGTGTTGTTGTACTCATAGAACGCGCGCACATCCGGGTCGAGTGCGGTGTTCTTCTCCCATGCCGGCGGCACCATCATCAAAATGGCGTGCGGCAGGGAACGGCCGGCGAGATTGAGCAGTTCGAGCACCTCGTCGAAAGTGCCGGAATCCGAATATCCGGGCGTCAGGATCGGCAGCAGGTCCGCCATGTCACCCAGCAGGTCGGACTTGAGGCGCCCCTGGCGGGCGGTGAACCAGTTACGGTTGCCTTGGATCGTGTTGATCTCGCCGTTGTGCGCCAGCATGCGGAACGGCTGCGCGAGCGGCCAGGAGGGGAAGGTGTTCGTCGAGAAGCGCGAATGCACCGTGGCGACGGTCGTCTTCATGCGCTCGTCGGACAGGTCCGGGAAGAACGGCTTGAGCTGCATCGTGGTGAGCATGCCCTTGTAGGTGATCGTGCGGCTCGACAGCGACGCGAAATACACACCAACCTCATGCTCGGCGCGCTTGCGCACATGGTAGACACGGCGGTCGAGCTCGATGCCCGCCAGATGCCCTTCCGGATCGGCGAGCACGAGCGTCTTGAACGCCGGCATGCTGGCGAGCGCCTGCAGGCCCAGTCCGTTGGGATCGGTCGGCACGGTACGCCAGGCGAGCACGTCGAGGCCCTCTTCCTTGGCGATTGTGGCGATGGCCTGTTCCTGACGTCCCGATGCGGCGATGTCACGGTCAAGGAACGCGATGCCGGCCGCGTAGTGCCCTACCTCGGGCAGGTCGGCGTCGATGGTGGCCCGCATGAACTCGTCGGGCATGGCCATGAGGATGCCGGCGCCGTCGCCGGTGTTCTCCTCGGCGCCGACGGCACCGCGGTGGTTGAGATTCACCAGCACCTCGATGGCGTCGTCAACGATTTTGCGTTCCGGCTTTCCATTGAGGGTGGTGACCATGCCTACACCGCAGGCGTCATGCTCGGAACTGGGGTCGTACATGCCTTCCGGGCGATGAACCGTCAAATCTAGCGGGGTTCCAAACGTCACCGCGATCACCTCTCTCTGCACAGGGAATGCCCGTTCCCTACTGAAGTTGCCAACACAGGGTACCAACCACCGGCATGCATCCACGCTGTGGTGTCCGGTGGCCGAAACAGCCGTCATCGCGTGCCGTGCACGGCGTCTGGCGCCGTGGTGCGCGCTGGTGGCCAACCTTGCCTTGAGCATTCTATGGGGTGGAATATTTCGGTTGTATGTCGAACACCCATGAACGGGAAAAGTGATTCACATAGTGAGAAGGCCGCCGCCGACGGTCACATGTCGGCGTATCGGTCAGTGCAGCACGGCGCTGAACACGCGTTGAATCACCGTGTCGTTGAGCAGGCGTCCGCGCAGCGTGGGGATGATCCGCCCCTGTGTGCAGGTGACGAGTCCGCTGTCGGTGAGTTCTTGGATGACCGGCGCGGGATCGACGCCGGTGCGCGCGTGCACAGCCTGCATATCGAGGCCTTCGCGCAGGCGCAGGCCGAGCATGATCGTCTCTTCGAGGTCCGCCTGCGGATTGATGGACTCGTGACCGGCGAATGGCACGTGCCCTTCGTTGATCTGCTGGCCCCAGCGCCGTGGGTGCAGTGTGTCCCATGCGCGCATGGCGTGTGTTTTCCCAGACGCAGCGCCTTCGTCGGGCATCCGGTAGTGGCTGTGCGCCCCGGGGCCGATGCCCGCCCAGTCCACATTGCGCCAATAGCCCAGATTGTGCCTGCTTTCGTGCCCGGGGGCGGCCCAGTTGGAGATCTCGTACCACTCAAGCCCGGCCTCCTGTGCCATGGCGTCGACGATCTCGTATTTCACGGCTTCGTCGTCATCGTCCGGCTTGGGCAGCGTACCGGAGGCGATGCGCCGGCCCATGGCGGTCGTGGGTTCGACGGTGAGCGCGTAGGCGGACAGGTGCCGTACACCCAGGTCGAGCGCCGCGCGCACGCTCGTACGCCAGTCGTCGGGGCTCTCCCCCGGCGCCCCGTAGATCAGGTCGACGCTCGCGTCGAGCCCCGCGGCCTGCGCGGCCCGCACGCCGCGCGTCACATGCGCGGGCGTGTGTGTGCGCTCCAAGGTGCGCAGCACGTGTGGCACCGCGGATTGCATGCCGAACGATATGCGGGTGAACCCGCCTTTGGCGAGCTGGTCGATATATGCGGCGTCCACGGTGTCTGGGTTCGCTTCGGTCGTGATCTCCGCGCCCGGCGCGATGCCCCACAACGCGCGGATGCGCCCCACAAGGAACACCAGGTCGTCCGCCGGGAGCACGGTCGGCGTGCCGCCACCGAAGAACACGGTCGAGGCGGCGGGTTCGGCGATGCCGTGCGCGCACTGCCAGTCATGCACCAGTTCCATCTCGCGGGCGGCCATGCACGCATAGTTGGCACGCGAGGCGCCCGCACCCAGGTCGGGTGCGGTGTAGGTGTTGAAGTCGCAATAGCCGCAACGCCTCAAACAGAACGGCACATGCACGTAGACTTCGAAATCGTTGCCCACCGTGGCCTCAGCCCTCGCTTTTCTGGGCGGCGCGGATCTTGTCTTTCGTGTCGCGGTCGTTGGTGGATTCGCCGGTGGACAGGGCCGCAACGAACGCTTCCTGCGGCACCTCCACATGGCCCAGCATCTTCATGCGCTTCTTGCCGGCCTTCTGCTTTTCAAGCAGCTTGCGCTTGCGGGTGATGTCGCCGCCGTAGCACTTGGCGAGCACATCCTTGCGCAGGGCGCGGATGTTCTCGCGCGCGATGATGCGCGAGCCGATCGCCGCCTGGATCGGAATCTCGAACTGCTGGCGTGGAATCAGTTCGCGCAGCTTCTTGGTCATCATCACGCCGTAGCTGTAGGCCTTGTCACGGTGCACGATCGCGGAGAACGCATCGACCTTGTCGCCTTGGATCAGGATGTCGACCTTGACGAGGTCTGCGGCCTGTTCGCCGTCCTCATGGTAGTCGAGCGACGCATAGCCTTTGGTGCGGCTCTTGAGCTGGTCGAAGAAGTCGAAGACGATCTCGGCGAGCGGAATGCGGTAGTGCATCTCCACACGGTCCGCGGAAATGTATTCCATCGTGCCCATGATGCCGCGGTGGTCCTGGCACAGTTCCATGACGGCGCCGATGAACTCCTTGGGCGTGATGATGTCGGCCGCGACCATCGGCTCGACAATGCGTTTGATCTTGCCTTCGGGAAATTCGCTCGGGTTCGTCACCCGGTGCACGGTGCCGTCCTCGCTCGTCACCTCGTATGGCACGTTCGGCGCGGTGGAGATCAGGTCGAGCCCGAATTCGCGGCTGAGGCGTTCGGAGACGATCTCCATGTGCAGCAATCCGAGGAAGCCGCAGCGGAATCCGAAGCCCAGCGCGACCGAGGTCTCCGGTTCGTAGATCAGCGCGGCGTCGTTGAGTTTGAGCTTGTCGAGTGCCTCGCGCAGTTCGGGGAACTGCGCGTTGTCGATCGGGAACAGGCCCGCGTACACCATCGGCTGCGGGTCGCGGTAGCCCGGCAGCGGTTCGGTGGCCGGATGCGCGGCCGAGGTGATCGTGTCACCCACCTTCGATTGGCTCACGTCCTTGGCGCCGGTGATCACATAGCCGACTTCCCCTGCACCGAGCGCGCGCGTGGGCATCATGTCGGGGCTGATCACGCCGATCTCGATGGGGTCGTATGTGGTGCCCACACCCATCATGTGCAGTTTCTCACGCGAGCGCAGCTCGCCGTCGACCATGCGGATGTAGGTAACGATGCCGCGGTATGAGTCGTAGACGGAGTCGAAGATCAGGGCGCGCGCATCCCCCTGGGAGTCGCCGGTGGGCGCGGGCACTTCGACGACGATGCGGTCGAGCAGTTCGCGCACGCCTTCGCCGGTCTTGCCGGACACGCGCAGCACGTCGGCGGGGTCGCAGCCGATCAGTCCGGCGATTTCCTCGGCGTGCTTGTCCGGTTCGGCGCTTGGCAGGTCGATCTTGTTGAGCACGGGGATGATCGTCAGGTCATGGTCGATCGCCATGTACAGGTTGCTCAGCGTCTGCGCCTCGATGCCCTGCGTGGCGTCCACGAGCAGCACGGCCCCTTCGCACGCCGCGAGCGCACGCGACACCTCGTATGTGAAGTCCACGTGGCCGGGGGTGTCGATCATGCCGAGCGTGTATTCCACGCCGTCGAAGGTCCAGGGCACGCGCACGGCCTGCGATTTGATGGTGATGCCGCGTTCCTGTTCGATGTCCATGCGGTCGAGGAAGCGGTCGCGCATCTCGCGTTCCGGTACGATGCCGCTCAACTGCAGGATGCGGTCGGCCACGGTGGACTTGCCGTGGTCGATGTGCGCGATGATGCAGAAATTGCGGATCAACGATTGATCGGTAAAACCGGGCTGGTTATGATGCTGGCTCACGCCATCCTCCTGTATGTACGAGTTCGTCCATGATTCTAACCGACGCGCACGGCAAACGCATCCGGCCCGCACGCGTGTGCGCAATATCCGTGCCGCATGTTATCCTGTTCTGCTGTATGTCCTTATAGAACACGTCGTTTGGAGAAAACACAGTGGCAAACATCAAGTCGCAGAAGAAGCGCGTTCGTACCAACGAAAAGGCGCACAAGCGCAACGTCGCGGTGAAGTCCGCGCTCAAGACCGCCATCCGTCACACTCGCGAAGCCATCGAGGCCGGCGACAAGGCCGCGGCCGAAGCCGCCTACCAGATCGCCGCACGCAAGCTTGACAAGGCCGCGAGCAAGGGCGTCATCCACAAGAACCAGGCTGCGAACCGCAAGTCCGGTCTTGCCCTGAAGATCAACGCCATGTGATCGAAGGCGCCACGCCTGCAAAACACCCCGCACACCTACCGGTGTCGGGGTGTTTCCATATCCGCGGGCGGTGTAACGCCAGCCATGCCGCCACGGTCACACGGACCGCCTGTGGTCCGCTTCCCCGCCGGAATCGGCCTTCCGCACAGATCCGGGCGCGCCGGGCGCGGTCGCAGATGGCGCTTGCGTGTGCTGGATGGTATCTGGCCCGTCGTGATGGCGCACATGGCGTTTGAGCACGATCCGGTGCGGCAGATGCGCCTGCGAGCGTTCGACCGCGCCGGGCAACTGCCAGTTGAATTTGACCGAGCACAGGCGCAGCACCAACACCAACACCACGATGCCCACGTCAAGCATGATCCCCATGTGCATTGAAATCGCTGCATGGGCCCGCCATCGCCACACGACCACGGTGAGCACGCTGCCGATGACGGCGGGCATGATGTACCAATGCCGGTCGCGGATCACCACGGGCACCTCGTTGAGCAGGATGTCGCGGATCAGACCGCCTCCCATGGCGGTGAACGTGCCGAGGAACACAGCGGTGAGGCCAGACGTATTGTACATCAACGCCTTACTCGTACCGTTGACGGCGAACAGGCCGAGCGCGAGCGCGTCGAGGATGAGCATCGTGCGGCGCAGCCTGCCCACTTCCACATGAATGACCGCGACGACACAGCCGGCGATGAGCGCGGTGAGCACCGACCCTTTATCGGAGATGCCCACCGGCGGCACGGCCCCCAGCAGGATGTCGCGGATGATGCCGCCGCCCAATGCGGTGAGCCATGCGGTGATGATGATCGCGAACACGTCGTATTGCTTGCGGATCGCAGCGAGGCCACCGACCAGCCCACAGCAGAAGATGGCGAGGTATTCGACCCCTTGGAAGAACGGTGTGCTTTGCAATGCGACTTCCATACCGGCTCCTCTCCGCATGCCGGCCAGCCGCCGGTCAGTGTCGAACGCGCCGGTCCATTGTACCCCCGTACGATGGACCGGCGCGTTCGACACCGGTTGTCTGCGGATGGATGCGGGTCAGCAGACCTTCCACATCCAGTTGTGCGGATCGTCGATCTCACCGAGCTGGATGCCGAGCAGCTGGTTGCGGATCACCATCGTGAGCTCACCCGGTTCGCCGTCGCCCACGGTGACGTCGAAAGTCTCGGACTTGAAACGCCCGATCGGCGTCACGATCGCGGCGGTACCGCATGCGAACACCTCGGTGACTTCGCCGGACCTGATGTCGTCGAGCAGCTTGGCGAGTTCGATCATTGTCTCCACCACGTCATGGCCACCGTCCTCGAGCAGTTGGATGATCGAGCGGCGTGTGACGCCCGGCAGGATGTTGCCGGTCAGGCTCGGGGTCTCCACGTGGCCGTCCTTGTACACGGCCATCATGTTCATGCCGCCAAGCTCCTCGAGATACGTCTTGGTGGCGGCGTCCACGAAGCACACCTGCTCGCAGCCCTCGGCGATGCCACGGTATTCACCGAGCAGCGAGGCGGCGTAGTTGCCGCCGCACTTGGCGAAGCCGGTGCCGCCGGGCCCGGTGCGGAACCACTTGTCTTCGACCCAGATGCTCACCGGCTTCACGCCGCCCGGGAAGTACGGACCGGACGGCGAGGCGATGACGCAGTAGTCGACCTCTTCCGGCGCGCGCACACCCAGGAACGGTTCGGAAGCGAACAGGAACGGACGCAGGTACAGCGTGTATTCACGGCGGGACGGCACCCACTTGACATCGCGTTCGACGAGCGCGGCGCACGAACCGAGGAAGTCCTCGATCGGCACTTCCGGCAGATACAGGCGCTTGGCCGAGTTCTGCATGCGTTCGGCGTTCGCGTCCGGGCGGAAGAGCCACGTCGAACCGTCGGCATGGCGGTAGGCTTTGAGACCTTCGAAGCATTCCTGCGCATAGTGCAGCACCGAAGCGCCCGGGTCGAGCTTGAGCGGCGCATACGGTTCGATGCGGCGGTCGGACCAGCCTTCGCCCTTCGTCCAGGTCATGTGCGCCATACTGTCGGAGAAGATCTGTCCGAACGCGGGCTTGTCGATCAGTTCCTCGCGCTTGGCGTCCGATGCTGGGTTCTCGTTGGGCAGCACGGTGAAGCGTTCCGCGAGTGAATCGAGATACGCCGGGTCATGATGGGATTCATTGGTCATAATGCATACTTCTTTGCAATGGATTGCGAAATAGTAATGATTCTGGGGTACGTGCAGCGCTTGTGGCGCCGTCTTGGTCAATACTGTTGCACAACCCCTTTACCAATACGCCGGTAGCGTTCACATACTGACACCATTCGTGGGATTCCGCCAGCGCGCCGCCAAGGATCACGAAAGGGGCGCAGTCCATACCGGGTGGACTGCGCCCCTTTCTCCCATACATGCCTCTCGTCCCGTCATCGTCCGCGGTACGGGGCGGTCAGGGCAATCAGGCTTCCGCGTCGTCCTTCTCGGCGGTGGCCGGAACGTCGGCGGGGTTGGTATCGGTGGCGGTTTCGGCGGCCGGAGCCTCTTCAGGCACCTCAACGGTCACGACGGATTCCTCGAGGTCGTCCATGGCCAGCTCCACACCTTCCGGCAGCGCCAGATCCTTGAGGAAGACCTTGTCTCCTTCGGTCAGGCCGTTGACGTCCACGACAATGCGCTCGGGCAGGTTGGCCACATCGGCGCGCACCTTGAGCTCCTGAATATCGACGAACGCGATGGCCGCGCCCTTCGGCGTGCCGTCGACGAACACCGGCACCTCGACCTCGATCTTCTCGCCAGCCTTGACCTCGTAGAAGTCCACGTGCTCGACGATGCGCCTGACGGGGTTGCGCTGCACATCCTTGACGACGGCCATGCGGCTTTCGTCGCCGAACTTGAGGGTGATGAGCGCGTTCGTGTGGCGCAGGGCCAGCGTGGTGTCCTTCATCGGCAGCTTCAGGTAGACCGGCTGCTCGCCACCCGCGTACACGGTGGCCGGGATTTCCTTGGCGACGCGCATACGGCGGGCCGGACCCTTGCCGAATTCGGTGCGCAGTTCGCCTTCAAGCACGATGGTGTTGTTTGCCATGATCGGTTCTCCTTAACGGTTCGTGTCCAGCTCCGGCGTTCCCCCACGCCAAAGCTCCCCCACACGCATTCGGGAAGGACCTTCACGCCGAGTCGATAACGGAAACGGCTCACCGCCGCTTCCCTCGCCAGAGCAACGTGTTCACCCTAGCCCTCCCCGCCGACAAGCACCGCACCGTACGCCCCGCGTCAAACCCCCCACTTCCGGCGCCATTGCGTGGCGCAACCGCTACAATGACTGCTTGGAGGCATTCCATGACACAACAAGACCTGACCCACCGTTCGCGCGCGCCCCACATCGCCGCCATCGCGGCGGGTGTGGCCGCCGCAGCCGCCGCGGGGATCATCGCCGGCACCGGCGCCGCACTGTGCTCGATCGTGTTTGACACCGAGTATCCCAATTCCACGTTTGCGCATAAGCGTAATGACCGGTTCACACACCATGGCCCCCTGGCGCAATACCACGACAAGGCGGCGAGCACGTGGTTCGAGGAATCAGGCCAGCCCGTGTCGCTGCGCACCCATGACGGACTGATGCTGCATGGCTGGAGGTTCGACCCGGACACCACCCGACCCGCCGCGCATTGCTATGCCATATGCATGCACGGATATACGGGCGAACCGGTGGAGATGGCACCGTGGGCATACCATTATGCGCGCCGCGGCTTCACGGTGATCGTGCCGGCCCAACGTGGGCATGGCGACAGCGAAGGCCGGTTCGTGACGATGGGATACATGGAACACCGTGACCTGATGCAGTGGGTGAACGCCATCGTGGCACATGATCCGCAGGCGCGCATCCTCTTGGACGGCAATTCCATGGGCGCGGCCACGGTGTTGCTGGCATGCGCCGACCCGCGGTTGGCGCCCAATGTGGTGGCGGCGGTCGAGGACAGCGCCTATGCGGGCCTGTCCAGCCAACTCGAGATGACCGTGGCCTCGCTGCTGAACGCCCCTGCGTGGACGTCCAAGCCCGTGGTCGCCTGCGCGAGCCTGTGGAACAAGCTGCGGCTTGGGTTCAGCTTCGCAGACGTTTCCCCGCTCAATGCCGTGCGGCATATGCGCATCCCCGTGCTGTTCATCCATGGGATGGACGACACCATCGTCTCCCCCGCATGCGCCCGCACGCTGTATGAAGCGTGCGCCAGCAACGACGCGACGCTGCTCGAGGTGCCCGGCGCCATACACACCGCGGAGTTCGCGGCGGCGCCGGGCCTGTATTGGAACGCCATCGACTCGTTCATCGACCGCCTGTTCCCGTTGCGTTGATCCCGGCCGGGTAGGGGAAGGCCCCATCCGAATCATTCGGATGGGGCCTTCCCCTACCCGCCATGCAGACGGGGCCGCACGGCATTCGTCAGTCAAGCAGTTCCTTGACCGCGGCGATGACGGCCTGCAGGCCGGCCTTCGCGTCGCCGAAGAGCATCTGCGTGTTGTCTTCGAAGTACAGCTCGTTCTCGATGCCCGCGTAGCCGCGTCCGCGGCCGCGCTTCATCACGACGACGTTCTGCGACTTGTCGACGTCGAGGATCGGCATGCCCGAAACCGGGGTGCCGGGCTTGCGCGCCGCCGGGTTCGTCACGTCGTTCGCACCGACGACGAGCGAGACGTTCGCGCTCGGGAACTGCGGGTTGACGTCGTCGAGGTCCACGAGCTCGTCGTACGGCACGTTCGCCTCGGCGAGCAGCACGTTCATGTGGCCGGGCATACGGCCGGCCACCGGGTGGATCGCGTACTCGACCTCGACACCGTGCTCCTTGAGCAGCTCACCGAGGTCGGCGAGCTCGCGCTGGGCCTGCGCCTGGGCGAGACCGAAGCCGGGCACGAAGATGACCTTGTCGGCGTACACGAGCTGGACGGCCACGTCGTCCGCCGTGGTCTCCTTCATCGTGCCTTCAGGGCCGTCCGCGGCGCCCGTGGACGCATCCGAACCGCCGAAACCGCCGGCGAGCACCGACATGAGCGGACGGTTCATGGCCTGGCTCATCAGCACCGAAAGCGTCACACCAGCGGCGCCCACGAGCGCGCCGGCCACGATGAGCGCGACGTTGTCGATTGCCAGGCCGCTCATCGCCACGGCGGTGCCGGTGCACGCGTTGAGCACGGAGATGACGACCGGCATGTCGGCGCCGCCGATCGGGATGACGAACACCAGACCGTAGCACAGGGCGAACACCGTGGTCAGGATTGACCACAGCAGACGCTGTTCGGGGAAGACGCACAGCAGCACGAACGAGGCGAGCATGAGCACGATGAAGAGCACGTTCCACACGCTCTTGCCGGGCAGGCGCATCTTCTTGACGAAGCCGATGCCCTGCAGTTTGCCGGCCGCGATGAGCGAGCCGGTGAAGGTGACCGAACCGATCATGACGCCGAGGCCGGCGGTGATGAGCACCACGAGGTTCGGCGTATGGTCGGAGGCCAGAATGTCGTTGAGCGCGACGAGGGCCGCCGCGCCACCGCCCACCGTGTTGAACACGGAGACGAGCTGCGGCATGTCGGTCATCTTGACCTTCTTCGCGGAGACGACGCCGGCGATGGCGCCGACCGCGATGCCGGCGATGAGCAGGCCGACGGCGATCCAGTTATAGCCGCCTGTGACGAACAGCTTGACGAACGCCATGGCCACGGCGAGGACCATGCCCGCCGCGGAGATGAAGTTGCCCTTGCGCGCGGTCTTCGGGGAGTTCATGTAATGGAGGCCCATGACGAACATGACCGAGGCCAGCACATAGACGAACCACGCGACGATATCGATGGGTGTTGCGGTCATTACTTATTGCCTCCCTTGTCTTTCTTGTCGCTCTTGAACATCTCGAGCATGCGGTCGGTGACCACGTAGCCGCCCACGACGTTCATCGTGCCCAGCACGGCGGCCAGGAAGATGAACACGTATGACAGCGGCGAATTCGCTTCGGCGGCCACAATGACCACACCGACGATCACGATGCCGTGGATGGAGTTGGCGCCCGACATGAGCGGCGTATGCAGCGTGGCCGGGACCTTGCCGATGACCTCGATGCCGATGAGCAGCGCAAGGATGAACAGGGTGATGGAAACTACGAGCTCAGGCATGGTTACTCTCCCTTCGATGCCGTGGCGGCGCCCGCGACGACCATGGCGGCGTCGATCTCGTCAGCCGGATCGACGACGAGCGCGCCGTCCTTGATGAAATGCACGAGGATGTCGGCCACGTTGCGGCTGAGCAGGTTCGAAGCGGTCGTACTGACCTCGCTCGCCAGATACGGCGCGCCAATGATGGTCACGCCACCGTCGGTGACATGCGTGCCGACCTTGGATCCCTCGACGTTGCCGCCGAGGTCGCTCGCCGCGCAATCGACGATCACGGCGCCGCGGTGCAGCCCGTCGACGCCGCGTGCGGTGAGCAGCATCGGCGGCTTGCGGCCAGGCACCTTGGCGGTAGTGATGATGATGTCGAAGCCGGCGGCCTTCTCATCGACGGCGGCTTGCTGCTGCGCCTGCTCCTCGGCGGTCAACGCGCGCGCATAGCCGCCTTCGCCCTGGCCTTTCGAGAAGTCGAGGCCCAGATCGAGGAACTTGGCGCCGAGAGACTCGACCTCGTCCTTGGAGGCCGGCCGCACGTCGTATGCGGTCACGACCGCGCCGAGGCGCTTGGCGGTGCCGATGGCCTGCAGGCCGGCGATGCCGGCGCCGAGCACGAGCACCTTGGCCGGGCGGATCGTGCCGGCGGCGGTCGTCATCATCGGCAGGAACGAGCCGTAGGCGTTGGCGGCCACCAATGCCGCCTTGTAGCCCATCACCGAATTCTGCGAGGTCATCTCATCCATCGACTGCGCCGCGCTCAGCTGGCGGGGCAGGCGTTCGATCGCGACGGCGGTGAGGCCGGCCTTGGCGAGACGTTCGATGTAGTCGGCGTCGGTGAACGACCCGAGCATGCCAATGACCCATGTGCCCGGCTTCATGCGGGCGATCAGGTCGTCGGACGGACGGTCGACGAAACCGAGCGCGTCCGCTTGCCCGAGGATCGTGGCGGCGTCGGTGACCTGTGCGCCCGCCGCCTCATAATCCGCATCCGTGTAATCGGAAGCCGCGCCTGCACCGTGTTCGATGAGTGCGGTCACTCCTGACTTGCGCAACCGTGCCACGATGTCAGGCGTCAACGCGACGCGCGACTCGTGTTCCGACGTCTCGTTGAAGACGCCGAAGACCACAGTGCCTTCTGGTAGTTCGGCCATGTGAACCCTTTCTATGCATCCCGCCCTGCGCGGGATGGTGAACATACAGCGTCCCAGTGTAATGAAACACCTCCTCAGCGGCACCGGGCGTCCATCTTTCGAATACACGACGGCCCCTTGGGGCCATAGCATGCGCACGCCGTGGCACTCGACGCTGTATGTGAATATGCCCCGTTCCTACGTAAGCGTAAGGTGACGCGCCCTGCGAAAACGGCTACACTTCAGGTAGAAAACGCTTTTATCGGTGGGTGTAAGGAGTTCATATGTCCGTTTTCTCGTCAGTCAAGGAACACGCTTCCGACGTCACGCAACGCGTGTTGCAGTTGGGAAGCGACTTCCGCCACCCCATCAGCAGCAAAGACGACGAACCCGACTACGTCGACCCCGAGGAGCAAGTGCAGCACCACAATTACGAGGACCTGCCGCACGTCGATTTCTGGGGTCCGGACCGTCCGACGACAACGTTCATCGACGCCGACTCCACATTCATCACCGCGAGCACGCAGGGCAATGACCCGCTACCCGACGATTTCAATGTGTACCGCATCTACGAGGACCGCGCCGCGCGCATGGGCGACGAACCGCTGTACACCTACAAGGAGAACGGCGAATGGGTCTCGAAGACCGCCTCGGAGACGCTGGAGGACATCCGCGCCGTGGCCAAGGGCCTGATCCACATGGGGCTCAAGAAGGGCGACGGTGTGGCGTTCATGTGCCACACCTCATACGCGTGGGACGTGTTTGACGCCGCGGTGCTCGCCGTCGGAGGGGTCCTCGCCACGGTGTACGACACCGATTCCACCGAGCAGATCCGCAACATCGTCAACAACTCCGACGCCAAGCTGCTCATGGTGGAAACGCGCGACATGCTCGTCAAGGCGGCGCTCGCCAAGGACGAATGCCCCACGCTCAAGCACATCATGTGTTTGGAGAACGGCGCCCTTGACGAGCTGGTGACCTATGGCAAGCAGGTCAAGGACGCCGATTTGGACAAGCGCATCAATTCGGTCAACAAGACCGACCTGTGCTCGATTGTCTACACGTCCGGTTCCACGTCGGCTCCCAAGGGCGTGGAGATGACGCACGCGCATTACTGCTCGACCGCCACCAACCTGCCCGAGTACATGCCTGAACTGCTGCATGACAAGAAGAACCGTGTGCTGCTGTTCCTGCCGCAGGCGCATTCGTTCGCGCGCGCGATCAACTACATCTGCGTGGCGAGCGAGATCCACATCTACATCGCCAACGGCATCAAGACGCTCACCTCCGACATGAAGGTGGCACGCCCCCACATCATGATCGTGGTGCCGCGTGTGTTGGAGAAGGTGTACAACGCCGCTTCGCAGAAGGCCGGCAATGGCCCCAAGGGCCGTGTGTTCGCCGCTTCCGTGGTGGCCGCGCAGAAGTACATGGAGGAACTCGGCACGCGCGGCAAGGCGAGCCGGTTCGCCACGATGCGCCGCAACGCGTTCGACCCGCTCGTCTACGCGCAGATCCGCGATGTGCTCGGCGGCAACGCCAAGTGGATCGTGACCGGCGGCGCACCGCTCGACCCGAACCTCATGGCGTTCTTCCGCGGTGCCGGCGTACCGGTCTATGAGGGTTACGGCCTGACCGAGACCACGGCGCCGTGCGCGTTCAATCCGTTGGGCGTGCCCTACCATCAAGGTTCCGTGGGCATCCCCTTCCCCGGGTTCGAGGTGCGCATCGGCGACGGCAACGAGATCCAGGTCAAGGGCACGGCCGTGTTCCCCCGTTACCACAAGAACGAGGAGGCAACCGAGACCTCGTTCACACCGGACGGCTGGTACGCGACCGGCGATCTGGGGCGTCTCGACGACGACGGGTTCCTCTACATCATCGGCCGCAAGAAGGACCTCATCATCACCGCCGGTGGCAAGAACGTCTCCCCCGGACCGATGGAGGAAGTCATCCAGCGTGCGCCGTTCGTCTCGCAGGCGCTCGTGCTCGGAGACAAGCGCCCGTTCATCTCGGCCCTCATCACCCTCGACGAGGAATCACTGCGCCCATGGCTCACCAAGAAGGGCCTCGACGCCGACATGACGATGGAGGAGGCCGCCACAAACCCTGTGGTGCGTGCCGAAGTCCAGAAGTGGGTCGACAAGGCCAATGAGGGCGTCTCCCGTGCGGAATCCGTGCGCAAGTTCATCATCCTGCCTGAGGAGTTCACCCAGGCGAACGGTCTGATGACCGCGTCGATGAAGGTCATCCGCCCGAAAGTCATCAAGCGGTACGCCGACCTGCTCAACACGCAGATGTACACGTCGCGCAAGGCCGACGGACAGCGGGCCAACTGACCTGAGGCCATTGGCGCACCGTATGCATGCGCGGGGCCCACCGTACATGATCGTACGGTGGGCCCCGCGCATGCATACAGGACCTGACGGCCTCCAGACTCCAGGTCAGAACCCCAGACGGTCGAGTTTCTTCGGGTCGGACTGCCAGTTCTTGGCGACCTTGACGTGCAGGTCGAGCTGCGCCTTGGTGCCGACGATGCGGTTGACCGCCGTGCGCAGCTTCTTCTTGACACGCACGAGATGCTCGGCCTTGTGCCCGATGATGATCGGCTTCTGCGAATCACGTTCCACATAGATCGAGACAAGCACGCGCGCCTTGCCGTCATACACCCGCCCGCTCTCGTTGTCGCGCGGGTATTCGATGCCGTCGACGACGACGGCGAGTGAATGCGGCAGTTCGTCGTGCAGTTCCTCGAGGAACGCGCCGCGGATGAGTTCGGCGATCGTCTCTTCGGGGCGCTCTTCGCTGATCTGCTCCGCCGGGTACATCTGCGGGCCTTCGGGCAAGTGCTCGACGAGCACGTTGCTCACTTCGCGCAGATTGTCGTCCTTGAGCGCGCTCACCGGCACGATGTCGGAGAACTGCGCGAACTCGTTGACTTCGATGAGCTTGTCGATGAGTTCGGTGCGGTTGAGTTCGTCGATCTTCGTGACGATTGCGATGAGCGGCACCTTCCACGTGAACCCACCGTCGGCGTTCTTCGTGGCGAACTGGGAGCGCAGACGGCTCAGGATGCGCTTGTCGCCCGGGCCAATCTCCTGATCCGCGGGCAGCAGGAACGCGATTTCGTCGCTGTCGGCGAGCGACTCGTCGACGACGTCGTTGAGGCGCTGGCCGAGCAGTGTGCGCGGACGGTGGATGCCAGGGGTGTCCACGAGCACCATCTGCGCGTTGTCGAGCGTCAGCACACCTCGGATCGCCTTGCGCGTCGTCTCCGGGCGTGACGACGCAATGGCGATCTGTGTGCCGATCAGCGCGTTGATGAGGGTGGATTTGCCCACGTTCGGCCGGCCGACCACGGCCACGAACCCGGAGCGGTATGGCGGTTGCGTGGTGGTGTCCTGCGGATCATTGTTCGTCATGGGAGGTGTCCTTGTCTTCGTCGCCCGTCTCGGGTTCGTCTTCGGTTGCGGTAGTGCCAGTTTCATCAGCGCCCTCGACGCTGATGGGTTCCACG
Organism: Bifidobacterium pseudolongum subsp. pseudolongum DSM 20099; assembly: GCF_000771225.1. Taxonomy (GTDB): domain Bacteria; phylum Actinomycetota; class Actinomycetes; order Actinomycetales; family Bifidobacteriaceae; genus Bifidobacterium; species Bifidobacterium pseudolongum. Next base: position 409,479 of record NZ_JDTZ01000003.1, on the reverse strand, counting down.
ACGATTGTGGAGACCTTTTTGCGCCGGCCGGCGGAATCGACGGCGGTCAGGCGCAGTCCGCGCGTCGTGGCCGTCGAGCCCACGATCGGCACACGGCCGAGCAGTTTGGTGAGCAGACCGTACACGGTGTCCACATCGTCCTCATCCAGATCGATCTCGAAGATCTCCTCGAGCTCGGTGATTGGCGTGCGCGCGGGCATGCTCCATGTGCGCGGACCAATCTGTTCAGGTTCCGCGTGCTGCGCGTGGTCGTGTTCGTCGTCAAGCTCGCCCACGATCTGCTCGATCGCGTCCTCGATCGTGACCATGCCGGCGATGCCGCCGTATTCGTCGCTGACGATGGCCACATGGTTACGCGTCTGCTGCATCTCGTGGAACAGGTCGTCGGCGGGCTTGGATTCCGGCACATACATCGGCTTGCGCATGATCGACTCGATCGCGCGGGTGCGCGCATCCGCGTTGAACGCGGTCGCGCGCACGGCGTCCTTGAGATACGCCACGCCGAGCAGGTCGTCGATGTCGCTGCCGATGACCGGCACACGGGAGAAACCGGAGCGTGAGCACAGCCTGAGGAACGATTCAAGCGTGTCCCCCTGCTCGATGCAGATCATGTCGGTGCGCGGCACCATGATCTCGCGCGTGAGCGTATCGGAGAGCATGAGCACGTTGCGCAGCATCTGCGAGACCTCGGGGTCGAACCGGTTGCTCTCCACGAGCCGGTCGATCGCCGCCTTGCCCTGCTCGAGCTGGATCTTCTCCAGCTCCTCGTCGTCGGACAGTTCGGAGGCGCGGCGGTGGTGCTGCAGATCGTCCGCGTCGCGTTTGCGGATGAACGGCGTCAGATGCGTCGCCACCGAGGCGAGCGTGGCGTGCCTGAGCATGATTTCGAGCGGTTTGCTCGAGCCTGCCGTACGCGGACGCATCAGCACCGAGACGACCGCCATGATGAGCGCCGCGCCCACACCGGACACGAACTGCGCCCAGAACGGGTAATGCAGCAACGACATGATGCACACGACGATCGCGCCGATCAGCACATTGCTCGAGATGCGGAAGAACGCGCATGCGCTCGCCGTGGGGTACCGGTGCACGATGAGCTGCTGCACGGTGTGGATGCGCTTGATCTTCTTGGCGCGCGTGAACGGCGTGAGTTCACCGTCGGTCTGCGTCTCGATCATGAGGTTGTTGAGATTGGCACGGGTGACGCGCGAGACCGCGCTTTCGAGCGCGGCCATCATGAGCGAGAGCCATGCGAACAACACCGCGATGACCGCCATGGCCACGATTGCGATAATGCGCAGTTCCTCTGACATAGTTCCTTCCAATCAGTGGCCCAGTTGACGGTCGGTGCCATACCGTTGCTCGTAGAGGGCCAACGCGTCCGTGGCGTCTTGTGGCACGAGCGCCACCCATGCGTTGCCTTGATGGAGCGCGAAGAACGTGAGCAGCAGCTGGCGCTGGAGCCCGAACATCTGGCGTTCCTGCTCCGGCGTGCGGTGATCGTAGCCCAGCAGGTGCAGGATGCCGTGGATCGTGAGCAGCATCATCTCCTCCATGGTGCTGTGCCCTGCGGCAGCGGCCTGCTGCGCCGCCACCCATGGGCAGATCACGATGTCGCCGAGCACGCCTTCGACGACGGTGCGGCCGTCGCCTGGGCGCAGCTCGTCCATCGGGAAGCTCATCACGTCGGTGGGGCCCTGCAGGTTCATCCAGCGTTCGTGCAGCGTGGCGATCGGCTCTGGATCTACGAACATGATTGCCAGATCTGATTGGGTGCTCACGCGCATCTGGTCGAGCACCCATACCCCTAGGTCGGAAAACACCTTGGGGTCGATGATCCACTCGGTCTCATTGGTCACTTCCACGCTCATTGCGCGCCGTCCTTCCCCTCATGCTGCGCTGTCGCCCCGGCCGCGCGTTGCGCCGCACGGGCCGCACGGGCCGCGTCGTAACGATCGTAGGCGTCGACGATGCGGCCGACGAGGGCATGGCGCACCACGTCCGCGGCGCCCAGATGCACGAACGCGATGTCGTCGATGCCGCGGAGCACGCGTTCGATTGTGGCCAGTCCCGACCGGGGCGCGGCCAAGTCGACCTGGGTGATGTCGCCGGTCACCACCATCTTCGTGTTGAATCCCAATCGCGTCAAGAACATCTTCATCTGCTGCGCGGTCGTGTTCTGCGCTTCGTCGAGGATCACATACGCGTCGTTGAGCGTGCGGCCGCGCATGTAGGCGAGCGGCGCCACTTCGATTGTGCCGTCGTCGAGCAGCGCGCGCATGCGCTCCGGACCGAACATGTCGGACAGGGCGTCGTACAGGGGGCGCAGATACGGGTCCACCTTCTCGTTGAGCGAACCGGGCAGGAATCCGAGGTTCTCTCCCGCTTCCACGGCGGGACGTGTCAGGATGATGCGCCGCACCTGGCCTTCCTGGAACGCGCGCACGGCCTTGGCCACCGCCAAGTAGGTCTTGCCGGTGCCGGCCGGGCCGATGCCGAACGTGATGGTGTGCTCGTCAATCGCCTGCACATAGCCCGCCTGCCCCAAGGTCTTGGGACGCACCGGATACCCGGCGGCATAGGTGATCACGCCGGGCGTATGCGGTTTGCGGTAGGTGCCGCGCGCGTCACGGGCATCGTCGCGGCGCAGGGCGCGCGCCCGGCGCACCTTGTCGGTTGCCGCGCCGTGGCCAGGGGCCTCGTCGCGCACCGTGTTCGATAGCACACGCTGGTCGAGCATGCGGCGCGCCGTCACCGCATCCATCGGCTCACGGTAGGCCGCGTCGATGATTGTGTGCAGCATGTCTTCGGCTTCGCTCGCCTCGCTCTCCCCTGCACGTGACGTGGACCTGATCGTCACATCCAGCCCGCGGATGTGCATCGTGATGTGCGTGAACGCATGTTCGAGCTCGCGGATGACCTCGTCGTTGGGCCCCAGGACCCGCACGGTGTCGAGCTGTTCGGGAATGCGTACCGTTCTGGTTGTAGTTGCCACCACACCTCTTCTGTATTGCGTGTTCGGTTGCTGTTGCTGTTGGCCTCTATGACTGCATGCGGGCCACCGCTGACCCGTCACTCATCGAGCGGCTCACCGGTGAGCACATGCCCATGCACGTGGAAGACGGTCTGGCCGGCTTCCTGGCCTGTGTTGAAGATCAGACGGTAGGCGCCGTCGTATTCGCGGTTGGCGATGAGCTGCGCCACTTCGACCATGTGCGCCAGCAGCGCCGGGTTGTTTTTTGCGAGCTCGCCCACATTGGCGTAATGGTCGCGCGGCACCACCAGCACATGGACCTTCGCCTTGGGGTTGATGTCTTTGAACGCATAGGTGGTCGCGTCCTCATATACCTTTTCGCTGGGGATCTCACAATTGATGATCTTGCAAAACAAGCATTCGGAATCCTGCATTCCCGCTTTCTCCTTGCTTCGGTCTTCTGTTGGAACGCGGTGCGGCGCACCGGCTCCATGCTATTGCGTCGCTAGGATAAACAGCGCGGCGGGGCAACGTATTCCTCGACACATGGCGCGCCCCCGGCGTGCATCATACCGTGCGCGCAGGTGCCGGGCCATGGATAGCAAAAAGGCCGGTTCGCATGTGATGTGCGAACCGGCCTTACCGGTGTCCGGAGCGGGACTTGAACCCGCACGCCTGTATAAAATAGGCACTAGCACCTCAAGCTAGCGCGTCTACCATTCCGCCACCCGGACAGGTGCGTTGCTTGGCAACAGAAAGAAACTATAAGGGCTTTCGCGCCAATACGCAAACCTCGGCGTGTCGCGCCCCGTACGGTAGCCTTGTAGGCATGACACAACCGTTGTTTATCGTGGATTCCAGCACCGATGACTCGCCATTGAACCGTGACGCGCTGCGCTCCGGGTGGACGATGGCGTTGCCCGATGCCGTCAAACGCCACGCGATCCAATCCATGCGCCTGCACGAAGGCGACGCGCTGCAGATATCGGATGGGGCCGGATTGCGCATCGACGCGACAGTGGCCGATGAACGCGCCGGCACGGTCCTCGTCGAGGCATTCACCCAAGAGGATGCTCCAACGGTACGGTTGGCGCTTGTGCAGGCCCTCGCCAAGAACGGCCATGACGAGCAAGCCATCGACATGGCCACGCAGATCGGCGTGGATGATGTGTTCCCCTGGCAGTCCGACCGTGCGATTGCCCGCTACAAGGCGGGGCGCACCGACCGCAAATGGACGCAGACACTGCGCGCCGCCACCGAACAGTCGCGCCGTGCGTTCATGCCGGTATTGCACGATTGCATGACGAGCAAGCAGTTGCTGGCACAATGCCGCCGCGCCGCCGTCAACGGCGATGTGGTCATCGTGCTGCATCAGGACGCCACCGTGGGATGGAGCGACGTGGAACAGCGCGTGGAGGCGCTCATGGAGCGCAGCCTCGCCGACGGCAAAACGCGCACCGTCTATGTCGTCGTCGGGCCGGAAGGCGGCATCAGCGACCAAGAGATCGAGGCGCTCACGTCGGCGGGTGCGGACGCCTGCATCCTCGGCGCCAACATCCTGCGCGCCTCCACAGCAGGCCCAGTGGCATTGAGCCTGCTGTCACGCACGCTCGGGCGCTTTGCGTGATACGGTGAACCGTGGCATTCGAACCACACCCATGGGTCCCGGGAGGCATGCATCATGCAGATCATCGACATCGATTCGATTGACGACGAACGCGTGGCGGCGTACACGAACCTCACCGAACTGCAGCTGCGCAACAGGCTCGAACCACAAAAGGGCATCTTCATCGCCGAATCCCCCAAGGTGATCGACCGGGCGCTCGCCGCAGGCCGCGAACCGCTGTCACTGCTCGTGGAACGCCCTTGGCTTGAAGGCATGGCGGACACGTTCGCGTTCATCGACGCCCATTGGGGGCCCGACGTGCCGGTGTTCGTGGCTTCCCCCGACCAGTTGCGCCAACTCACCGGCTACCGGCTGCACCGTGGCGCGCTCGCCGCGATGCGCCGCTGGCCGTTGCCGTCCGTGGCCGAGGTCACCGCGCACGCAAAGCGCATCGCGGTGTTGGAGAACATCGTGGACCACACCAATGTGGGTGCCATCATGCGTTCCGCTGCGGCCCTTGATGTGGACGCGGTGCTCGTGACGCCGTCCTGCGCTGACCCGCTGTACCGGCGTGCGGTGCGCGTGTCGATGGGCACCGTGTTCCAGGTGCCATGGACGCGCATCGGCGGTGATGACACCCATTACTGGCCATGGCAGGGGCTCAAGGAACTCCATGACCTGGGCTTCACCACGGCGGCAATGGCGCTCGACGACGATTCGATTAGCCTCGACGAACTCGTGCGCCGGCTGCATCTGCCTGCGGGCGCACCGGATGCGGTCGACAGGCTTGCGCTCATCTTCGGCACCGAAGGAGACGGGCTGTCGCACCATACGATCGCCCAGTCCGACCTCACCGTACGCATCCCCATGAGCCATGGGGTCGATTCGCTCAATGTGGCCGCGTCGAGCGCCGTGGCGTTCTACAGCACCCGCGTGCGGCAGGACTGATCAGTACGTGGGCATCGAGTCGAGGTTGAACCCGAGTGCGGCGAGCTGTTCACGGCCCTCGGGCGTGATCTTCTCGACGCTCCAACGCGGCGTCCACGTCCAATCGATGCGGAATTCCTCGACAAGGCCGGCCAGTGTGCTCGCGCATTCGTCCTCGATGAGATCGGTGAGCGGGCATGCCGGTGTCGTCAGCGTCATCGTGATGATCGCGCGTCCCAACTCATCGATCTCGATGCCATAGACCAGGCCCAGATCCACGACGTCGATGCCGAGCTCCGGGTCGATCACCTGATGGAGGGCCTCACGCACATCGGCGGCCGTGGCACGGCCGATCTCATCGACGGCTTTGAGTGGAATCTCGCCATCACCTTGGCAACCACACCCCTGTCCGCCGCAACAGCCGTCGTCTTGGCCGTGGGCGCGCACGCCGTTCGCATCCACATCCTTCGCCAACGACGGGTTGGCCATGATCGCCTGCGCCGTCTGCTCGTCGTTCACCACACTGTTCACCGCATCGAAAATCGTCGCCTGCGGCCCGGGCACCAGATTGTCGCTCATCGCGCACCCCATTTCCTGTAACGTGGACGCACCGGTGCATGGCGTGCCCACATGGTTGAGTTATCGAAGTTCACAGCAGGCGTCACGCCTGCGCCAATGCCTTGGCCATCGAATCCTTGAGGCCTTCCCACCCCAGCAATGCACATTTGATGCGCATCGGGTATTTCGAAACGCCTTGGAACACAATCGCGTCACCAAGCTCATCCGCTTGGGCGTCATCGGCCAGCCCGGCGCCGCGCGACTCCATCAGTGCATGGAACGTGCGGAACAGATCCATCGCCTCGTCCACGGTGCGTCCCTCCACCAGGTCGACCATGATCGACAGGCTCGCCTGCGAGATCGAGCAGCCGTGGCCGTCCCACACCACCCGTTCGATGCGGTGTGGTTCATCGCTGGACACGTCCACATGGATTGTCGCCTCATCGCCGCATGTCGGGTTGAACTGGTGGGATTCGCCGGCCGCGCATGCCTCATGGGCGGCCATGACCGTGCTCTCCCCCGCACTCGCGGACTCATCCGTGAGGTCGGGAGCGAATGCCACACGGCCCGAAGGGTGCTTCGAGGCTTCGAGGATGACCTCCTGGTACATCTGTTCCAACCCGTCGTCCTGTGCCATTGGCATCATGCCCGCCTTTCCTGCATGCAACATTGTTCCATTGTGTCCAACCGGCCCCGCGCCGCACTATTCCGCGCGCGTGCCGTCCACCCCGAAAAACGGGCGCACACCGGCCACGGCGTCGAGCAACGCATGCACGTCGTCCATGGTGTTGTACACACCGAGTGATGCACGATTCGACGCATAGACGCCGAAATGCCGGTGCACGGGCTGCGCGCAATGGTGGCCGACGCGGATCGCGATGCCCTGCGCGTCGATGTACTGCCCCACATCGTGCGGATGCACGCCCTCGACTTCGAACGCCACTGTGCCGATGCGCGCAGTGGCGCTTGTGGGACCAAGGATGCGCACGCCCGGGATCTCCCCGAGCCGCAGCAGTTCGCTTGTCAGGGCGTGCTCGTGTCCGGCGACGGCGTCCATGCCGATGGACTGCAGCCACTGGGCGGCCACACCCGCGGCCACGACCTGCGCCACCGGCTGTGTACCGGCTTCGAACCGGGCCGGCGGATCCATGTATTGCGCTGGTTTGTCCATCCACGCCAGTTCGACCATAGACCCGCCGAACCATGCCGGTGGCAGTGCTTCGAGCAGCTCACGGCGCCCGTACAGGAACCCCGCACCGGTCGGACCATACATCTTGTGGGCGCTGAACGCGGCGAAATCGACGTCAAGCGCGTGGAAATCCACCGGCAGATGCGGCACCGATTGACAGGCGTCGAGCACGAACATGGCACCCACCTCGTGGGCACGGCGCACGACGGGTGCCAGATCGGTGATGGCACCGGTCACATTGCCCACATGGGTCATCGCCACGACCTTCGTGCGGTCGGTGATCACTTCATCGGCGGTGTCGGTGCGGATACGCCCCTCATCGTCGAGCGTGAACCATTTGAGTGTGGCACCAGTGCGCGCGGCAAGCTCTTGGAACGGCAGCAGCACGGAATGATGTTCGGCCTGGGAGACCACGATCTCGTCACCCGGACCGAGCGCGAACCGCTGTGCGGCCGCCGGACCGCGGCCCATCGACGCGTAGCCGAAGGCGGTGGCCAGCAGATTGAGGCCCGCGGTGGCACCGGCGGTCACCATAAGCTCTTCACGCCCCTCTTCGGCCGAAGCGCCAACGAAACGGGCCATGGCGGCCCGGGCATCTTCGAACGCCACCGTGCTGCGTGCGGCGAGCTCATGGGCGCCGCGGTGCACGCCGGCGTTGATCGACTCGTAGAATCCGCTTTCCGCATCGATCACGGCCTGCGGCTTCTGGGCCGTGGCCGCCGAATCCAAATACACCAACGGGCGCCCATGGACCTGCTGGCCCAGAATCGGGAACTGCCGTCGAATCGCCTCGAAATCCGCCATCGTTCGCTCCAAGGTCAGGCCAGGGCCGACTCGGAGTCCGAGCCTTCCGGAAGGTATTCGTCGTACCCGCGCTCCTCAAGCTCATCCGCAAGCTCCGGTCCGCCGGTCTTGACGAAATGGCCGTCGGCGAACACATGCACGATGTCAGGCTTGATGTATTTGAGGATGCGCGTGTAGTGCGTGACCATGAGGATGCCGAAATCGTTCGCTTCCTTGGCGCGGTTGACGCCTTCGGACACGATGCGCAGCGCATCGACGTCCAAGCCGGAATCGGTTTCGTCGAGGATCGCGAATTTCGGCTTGAGCAGTTCGAGCTGCAGCACTTCGGCGCGCTTCTTCTCACCGCCGGAGAAGCCTTCGTTGACCGAACGGGTGGCGAATTTCGGGTCCATCTTGAGGCGTTTCATCGCCTCGGTGAGCTCCTTGGTCCAGGTGCGGATCGCCGGGGCCTTGCCGTCGATTTCGGTCTTCGCCGTGCGCAGGAAGTTCGTCATCGAGACGCCCGGCACCTCGACCGGGTACTGCATAGCGAGGAACAGGCCCGCCTTGGCGCGCTCATCAGGTGTCATGGGCAGGATGTCTTCACCGTCGAGCAGCACTTGGCCGGAATCCACCTCGTACTTGGGGTGGCCGGCGAGCGTGTAGGCGAGCGTCGACTTGCCCGAGCCGTTGGGCCCCATGATTGCGTGTGTCTCACCCGAATTGACGGTCAGGTTCACACCGCGCAGGATCTGCTTGCTCCCTTCCTTGGTTTCTACCGAGACATACAGGTCTTTGATTTCAAGAGTGGACATCGCTTACTTCTCCTCCAATACGGTCTGCATGGCGCTGGATTCGCCGCGCGCCAGACGGCGGTCGATTGCTTGCATGAGATGACCGGCGATCTGCTCGATGCCGATCTCTTCGACGAGTTCGCCAAAGAAGCCACGCACCACGAGTTTGCGCGCCTCCCGTTCGGGAATGCCGCGCGATTGCAGATAGAACAGCTCCTCGTCATCGAATCTGCCGACCGAGCTTGCATGGCCGGCGCCGACGATGTTGCCGTTTTCGATTTCCAGATTCGGCTCGGAATCGGCGACCGCGCCTGGCGTGAGCACGAGGTTGCGGTTGAGCTCATAGGAGTCGGTGCCCGGTGCGGTGGGTTCGATGAGCGCGTTGCCGACCCATGTGGAGTGCGCGCCCTTGCCGCTGAGCGCGCCCTTGTAGACCACGCGCGAACGGCATTCGGGGTGGTTGTGCACGACCATCGTGCGGTGTTCGATGTGCTCGCCCGGATCGACGAAATAGATGCCGAGCATATTGAGGTCGCCATGCTCACCACCGAAATCCTGATCCATGCGAATGCGTACGACCTCGCCGCCGAGGGTGACGACCGAATGGCGCAACGACGATTCGTTGCCCACATGGATGCGGTGTGAGGCCACATGCTTCGAATCCGAGGTCCATTCCTGCACGAACGTCGTGCTGATGTGCGCGTCATCACCTGTCATGATTTCGATGCCTTCAGCCAGACGCGCCTGTCCGTCGTGTTCGACGACGACGTCGCCATGCACACGGTCACGCGCATTGATCACGAGGTGCAGCGCGTCGAGTTCCAGGCCATTGCCGTGCACCTGCACAAGGACCGGCTGCTCGGGTTCGCGCAACAGGTCCACCACCGTGGCAGTGGCCACGCTGTTCCACTCCACCACGGACACGCGGTCGTTGGGTTTGCTCACCGTGCCGCTCAGGCCGTCGCCGATCCGCACGCGGCGCACCTGCACCGTGGCGTCGTCGACCGGCGAGCCGTCGATGTACGTGACGTGCACCTCGGTGGCCCCACTGGGCTCAAAGATATCGAAGAACTCGCTGATGCGTTCGATGGGTGTGAAGCGCCAATCCTCCTGCTTGCGCGTCGGCATGGCGAAATCGGACAAATCGAATGAACGCGGGTTCGTGTCCGCGCTCGACGGCATCGCCGCGGGCACGGCGTACGGATCGTTGGGATCCGCGACGGGGATGTTGATTTCTTTGCGGTCTGCCATCGGTCAGCCCACCGATCCTTCCATCTGCAGTTCGACAAGGCGATTGAGTTCAAGCGCGTACTCCATCGGAAGCTCGCGGCTGATCGGCTCGACGAATCCACGCACGATCATCGCCATCGCCTCTTTTTCTTCGATGCCACGACTCATCAGGTAGAACAACTGGTCTTCGGAGACCTTGGACACGGTCGCTTCGTGGGCCATCGACACATCGTCTTCGCGCACGTCGACATGCGGATAGGTGTCGGAACGTGAGAAATCATCCACGAGCAGTGCGTCGCACACCACGTTCGAGCTGGCGCCTTCCGCACCGTCCACGATTTTGACGAGTCCGCGGTAGGCACTGCGCCCGCCACCGCGCGAGATCGATTTGGCCACGATCGTCGAGCTCGTGTGCGGGGCCAGATGGATCATCTTGGCGCCTGTGTCCTGGTACTGGCCTTGGCCGGCGAAGCCGAGCGACATCGTGGAGGCGTTCGCGTACGGCTCGGCGAGGATGCACGCCGGGTATTTCATCGTCGCCTTCGAACCGATGTTGCCGTCGACCCATTCCATCGTCGCGCCCTCGCGCACATAGGCGCGTTGCGTGACGAGGTTGTACACGTTGTTCGACCAGTTTTGCACGGTCGTGTAGCGCACGCGGGCGTTCTTCTCCACGATGATCTCGACGATCGCCGCATGCAGCGAGTCGGTCGAGTAGATCGGCGCGGTGCAGCCTTCCACATAGTGCACGTACGAGCCTTCGTCGGCGATGATGAGCGTGCGCTCGAACTGTCCCATGTTCGGGGTGTTGATGCGGAAGTAGGCCTGCAGCGGGATGTCCACGTGCACGCCCTTCGGCACGTACACGAACGAACCGCCCGACCAGGCGGCCGTGTTCAGTGCACCGAACTTGTTGTCTTCCGGGGGGACGACAGTGCCGAAGTATTTCTTGACGAGCTCGGGGTATTCGCGCACCGCGGTGTCGGTGTCGACGAAAATCACGCCCTGCTTGGCGAGGTCCTCCTGGATTGAGTTGTAGATGACCTCGGACTCGTATTGCGCGGCCACACCGGACACGAGTCGGCTTTTCTCCGCTTCCGGGATGCCGAGGCGATCGTAGGTCTCACGGATGTCGTCCGGCAGGTCCTCCCATGTGGCGGCCTGCTTGCCGACCGGCTTGACGTAGTATTTGAAGTCCTGCGCATGGAAGCCGGAGAGATCCACACCCCACTTGGGCATGGGCTGCTCTACGAACGCCTTGTAGCCACGCAGACGCATGTCGAGCATCCAAGCGGGTTCGTGCTTGTCCGCCGAGATCTCGCGGACGACCTCTTCGCTGATGCCCTTCTTGGCGGCTTCGCCGGCGGCGTCGGAATCGTGCCAGCCGTACGAGTATTCGCCGAATTGCTCGATGATCTCGTCGTCTTGTCTTATTTTGTCTTCATTGACGCGTCCTCGATCAGCCACATACTGGTTCATCTCCACGTCAGACGCTGCGTTGGGCAAAGGATGTTCCGCCACAGGTCGCCGCCTCCATTCACAAACTACCGGAAAATAACACTTCCTAACCTAACGTAACAGACCAGCGTGCAAACACGCCAGAGTCTGTCCCGCCATCAGGTCAGTGCTCACTGCTGCACATGCACGCTCGTGCCCATGCCAGCAAAGTCATAGAACCACTCCGCCACATCCCAGCCGATGCCAACGCAGCCGTGCGATGTGTTCGCCCCCATCGCGGCGATCTGCGCGTCGGAATATGGCGTGCTCGTGGCGATGCGGTGGATCGCGCAGCCCGACTTTGAGAAATAGTTCACAAAACCCACGCCCTTGACATCCCAAGTCTCCTTCTTGCCATCGGAGAGCGTGAGCGTGCCGGACATGTCCTGCGTGGGGTACTTGAGCCAGACCTCGAAATCGCCGAGCGGCGTGCACATGTCACCCGAGGGGTTGCACGCGCCGGTCGCATAGTCGTTGCCCTGCCCCGCGGACATCGAGAACGACTTGACGAGCTTGTCGTCCTGGTACGCGTAGACCTTGTGGTCCGACAGGTCGACGACCACATGGCGCTTGATCTGCTTGACCTTCATCGGGTCGACTTCGCCGGCCACGTTGACCGTACCCTTGCCTTTGGCGAGCACCGGCAGCGCGTCGGTGCCGATCGAGGTGTCGGCGCCGTCCTTGATCTTGACGCCGTCGTGGCCTTCCTTGATCACTTCCGTCTCGGTGCCGTTGCCGTTCACGATGACCTCGCGGTCCTCTTTGGTGGAAGCGAGCGAATTCTTGATCGTATCATCGTACTGCTGCTGCAGTTTGTCGGCGCTGAACACAAGCACGCCATTGCGTGCCTCGCCCTCTCCGAGGGCCGCCTCGGTGTCGGGTTCGATGCGCGAGGAGGCGATGAGCATCGGCGCGGAGAACTGCGCGATCTCGTGATCACCGACCGCGATGCCCACCTTGTTCGCCACAAGTTCGTCCACCGTCTGCTTGGCCTGTGTGGCCACGGCGTCAGTGACCCGCGGTTCGATGTCCTTGAGCTCGACCGTCACCCTCTGCGGCTTGGTGTCACCGAACGATTCGATGGCCGCGACGGCTGCTTCGGCGGTCTGGGTGGGGTCCGCTCCGCTGCCATTGGACGCGGGGGTCACCTCGACCTCGCCGCTGTCTTCATTGATGGTCAGCTCCGCATTGACGGGCTTGACGCTGTTGGTGCCCAGATGCTCGTCGAGCACGGTCGGGTCGGCCTGCGCCACATCGATGGAAGGCGCCACATCTTTCTTGTTCCAGAACGCATAGCGGTCCCATACAGGGGCGTTGCGCTTGGCATCCACCGCATCATGTGCGATCGCCTGTGCATCGACACTCATCCCGAGGTCTTTCGCGCTCACTTCGGCGGTTTTGTCGCCATAGGCCACCGGCACCTTGGTGGTGTTCACCTGGTCGTCGATCATCGTGGCGATCTGCTGCTGTGTCTTGCCGGACACATCATGCCCCCACAACGTGGTACCCGGCAATGCACGGCTCTGGAAGAACGCGAATGTGCCAAACCCCGCCGCCACAAGCAGCACGACCACGGCGAGCACGATCCACGGCCAGACATGATGCCGTTTGGCAGGCGCCGCGGGGGCCGCCGTCGCGTTGAACCCGTCGATCGGCTCGACGGAAGGCAATGGAGTGAACGCCTGGGTCCGCTCCCCCTCGGTGCGGTGGACAGGTCCATTCGGCGTGGTGCCGCCGTCCTGGGGCAACGGCTGGTTTCCATCGTGCAAAGACATTGGCTTCCTTGTGCTGTTCAGATACTGATAATGCGAGTCTTATTATGCAACATGGCCGTGAACACCACAGTGCTCACGGCCATGATACCTACAAAACGTGCACGTGCAATGTGGCGTATGCCACATTGCACGGGGTTTGCGCACTTACTGTGCGATGTGGAGGCGCTCCTCCTTGTGCTCGAGCGCGGCCTTGACGAGCCCCGCGAACAGCGGATGCGGCTTGGTGGGGCGCGACTTGAACTCCGGGTGCGCCTGGGTGGCCACATAGAACGGGTGCACCTCGCGTGGCAGTTCCACGAACTCGGTGAGTTCGCCATCCGGGCTCTGGCCGGAGATGACGAGGCCGCCATCGCGCAGCTGCTGCTTGTAAGCCACGTTCACCTCGTAGCGGTGGCGGTGGCGTTCGGTCACATGCGTCGTTCCGTACAGTTCGGCCACGAGGGAATCCTCGAGCAGATCCGCCGGGTAGGAACCCAGACGCATCGTGTGGCCCATGTCGCCATTGCCGGCCACGATGTCCTTCTGTTCCTCCATCGTCGCGATCACCGGGTTCGGGCAATCCGGGTCGAACTCGGTGGAACCGGCGTCGGCGATGCCCAGCACGTCGCGGGCGTATTCGATGACCATGGACTGCAGGCCCAGGCACAGGCCGAGCGCCGGGATGCCGTGCTCGCGGGCGTAGCGCAGGGCGCCGATCTTGCCGTCGATGCCTCGGATGCCGAAGCCGCCGGGCACCACGATGCCGTCCACCTGGTCGAGCGCCGCGGCGGCGCCTTCCTCGGTCTCGCAACGGTCGGCCGCCACCCACTTGACGTTGACCTTGGCCCAATTGGCGAATCCGCCCGCCTTGATGGCCTCGGTGACCGAAAGGTAGGCGTCGGGCAGGTCGATGTACTTGCCCACGATGGCGATGTTGACTTCGTGCTTGGGGTGGTGCACACGTTCGAGCAGGTCCTCCCACTCGTCCCAATCCACATCGTGGAACGGCAGGCCGAGCTCACGCACCACATAGGCGTCGAGGCCTTCGTCGAACAGCACCTTCGGCACATCATAGATGCTGTTGGCGTCCACGCAATTCACGACGCCTTCGGTGTCGACGTCGCACATGAGCGAGATCTTGTCTTTGATGGACTGGTTGAGCGGGCGGTCGCTGCGCAGCACAAGCGCGTCCGGCGAGATGCCCAGCTGGCGCAGCATCATCACGGAGTGCTGGGTCGGTTTTGTCTTGAGCTCATGGGCGGCCGCGATGTACGGCACGAGCGACACATGGATGAACATGCAGTTTTCAGGGCCGAGGTCACGGCGCACCTCGCGCGCCGCCTCCATGAACGGCTGCGATTCGATGTCACCGACCGTGCCGCCGATCTCGGTGATGATCACATCGACATCGTCGGAGGCCTGGGCACGCATGCGCGACTTGATCTCGTTGGTGATGTGCGGGATCACCTGCACGCACTGGCCGAGGTATTCGCCGGCGCGCTCCTTGCGGAGCACTTCCTGGTAGATCTGGCCAGTCGTGACATTCGCCTTCTGCGAAAGGAAGACGTCAAGGAAACGCTCGTAGTGGCCGATGTCAAGATCCGTTTCCGCGCCATCCTCGGTCACATAGACCTCACCGTGCTGGAACGGGTTCATCGTGCCCGGGTCGACGTTGATGTACGGATCGAGCTTCTGCTGCAATACACGCAGGCCACGGCTGCGCAGCAGACGTCCGAGGGAGGAAGCGGTAAGCCCCTTGCCAAGGGAGGAAACAACGCCGCCGGTGACGAAAATGTGCTTGGTGACGTGTTCTTGAGCATTGCCATGTTGTCTTCTAACCATGGGTCTTCATGGTATCGCTCCGCCGTGACATGGCGGAGCGATACGCGGCCTTCATCTGCCTTCGACAATCAGTTCGCTCGCCACGCCGTTGAGCTCGACGATGTTGGGCGAATCCTCGTCCTGACGTACACCTGCACCCACGATCGTGCGCGTACGCGGCCCGTGCGTCAGCACGGCGATCGACACGCCCTTCGGCACGGTGATACGCGATGTCGACGACAGCTGGTTGACGTCGATACGCCCGTCGATCGATGCACAGTCGACCTCCATATCAAGGTTGCCATTGATCTCCACATGCGCGTGCACGTCATCGAGATTGAGCCGCGGTGTGCGCACATCGAGTTCAAGTCCGTCACATGTCAGGCCCCGCACATGCGCCTCATGCGCCTTCGCCGCGCATTCGACCGTGGTCACATACCGCTGCGGCACCCAGATGATCACCGTGACGTCGTCTTTCGCGAGTGTCTCGCTGACGCCGGGGCCACGGCGCACCTGCACGTCCAGGCGTTTCGGCCTGTCGTCGACCGATACCTTGAAATGGCGCGCCAGATTGGCCACGGTGTTCGACACGACACGCACACGCAGCTATTCGCCGTCGTACCCACGGATCATGCACGCGTAGACCGACCCGCAGTCGATGTCGAAATGCTTGCCGCCGTCGACGTCGTAGTTCGTGGCGCTTTCGTACCGGTATTCGCCGCGCGCCGGCCCCGCATGCGCGTCATCGACACCGAGCAGGGCGTCGACGCTCACCGCGAAAACGTCGGCGAGCGCGACGAGGCTTTCCAATTCCGGGCGGCCTGCGCCGCTTTCCCATTTGGTGATGGCCTGCTGTGAGACGCCGATGCGCCGCGCGAGCTGTTCCTGCGAGACGCGGATTGCGCGCGCAGGTCCTTGAGGCGTGTGGAGAATTCCATCGTGCGCACTTTGGGTGTGGTTGTCTGTTCGTCCATAGTGGTCTCCTATTCGGTGATGAGCTGGTAGGGGCTGATGTCGCAGATCGGAGTGGCGAGGGCCAGTGCGAGCGCACCTTGCACTGCGGCTAGGTCGAGCGCGGCGACTGCGGGCAGCAGGGCAGGGTGGTCGAATTGGCTGCGCATGACGCCCACGGTCGCGAAGAGCGCATCGGTCACCGGTTGGGCAATGCTCGCGACTGCCGCGCCGAGGGCGGCGCCGATCACGGTGGCGGGCATGAGCATGGCGGCGATCTGGCGCATGAGCTGTCCGCTGGTGTATCCGAGGGCCTTGAGTATACCGAAGCGGTGGCGCTCGCGCACGATGGTGGACCGGATGACCATCATCAGCACGAGTCCTGTCAGACCGACCGCGAGGATGAGTATGGCGAGGCTGACGGTTGACATGACCGATCCGTACATCTGTTGGCTTGTGTCACGCATGCGCTCCATGTCGGCGGTGTGTGTCACGAGGCCGGCGCAGGTGTCGTTGATCACGCGGATGATGCGTGCGGTATCGTCTCCGTCGCAGTGCACGTAAAGCGTGCGTGGGCTGTGCGCGAAGTCAGGGTCGAGGCGTGTATAGCCCGCGTTGGTCAGTTCGCAGACGGAGCCGCCGTCGTTGACGCTCTGGATGTAGCCCACCACGGTGTAGCCGAGCGCGGTGCCGCCGTGGTGTATGCGATCACGTTCTGTACGACGGAATCGCACGGATGCGTTGCATCGCCTCAGTGGTTTCTCCTTGGGCTGGTGTGGCGACAACCTGTGGCGTCTCCGTGGACAGCGTGTTGTAAAGGTTGTCCGGTTTGACCGTGGCGTTGTATGTGAGCACTGCGGCGAAGCTGACGATCAGGGTCATCAGGAACAGCATGCACCCCACGAGCAGGTTGCGCGAGGGGGATGCGGCGGCTTGCTGCAGGCTGATCGCCGTGCGCGCATTGCCCGGCATGCGGTTGAGTGGGCGTACCGTATGGCGCTGGCTGCGCGCACTGATGCCGCGGATCGCTTCGATCGGTTGCAGTGCACGCAAGGAGCGTACGCCAATCCACGCGAACAGCAGCGTGACGCCGGCGAGCGCCGCGATGGTGATGAGCCAAGCGCGCGCGTCGGCCTGCGCATGGAACGTGAAGCCGGCCTGCAGCGCGATCAGTGAGCCGATCGCTGGGGTGGCGAGTGTGGATAGGGCGAGTCCGGCCAACGTCGCGCCCACACACGAGCAGATACGGTGCCATCATCGCGTGCGAGATCATCTGGCTGGTGTAGCCGAGCGCTTTGAGCACGCCCATGTCGGTACGGTCGGTCTTCACGATGTTCCTGATGTGGAATGTGCACAATGCCAGACTGACCACGGTGACGAGCACGGCGAACACCACGAGGATGAGGATGATGAGCCGGCTGACCATCGTACGGGTTGCGCGCACACTGTCGCAGTCGATAGCGGCGGCCACGGGTACGCCTGCGTCGGCGAGCGCCCGATCAATGTGTGAACGCACGGCGCGCGGATCGGCGCCGGCGCTTACGCTCACCGCGTATTCGGTCATGCGCGCCTGCGGATACGCGCGTTCAAGCTGGGTGAAGCGTGCGGCTGGGGCGCTGAACGCGAGGATCTGCGATCCGGCGTTGCCGAATTCCATCTCTTCGACCACGCCGGCGGTGCCGTCGATCAATTCGCGTACGTCAGCGGTGGCGGCGGCGCGCGGCACCACGATGTCCACGTCCGCGGTGCGCAGTTCGTCCGCGAGCGCGGTATAGCGCGGCCCCACGGTGAACAGCAGGGTGAGTGCCGAACCCAGCATGCAGGCGGCGATGAGGATGATCACGCCGAATCCGAGGAAGGTCCCCGTATTGCGGCGCCATTGGTGCAGGGCGAGCATGCGCATCTGGTCACCACCCCATCTCGTCGAGAAACACGGCAAGCTTGTGTTCACGTTCTCCGTACGGCTCGCCGCTAGTCCACGCGCCAAGCGCGCATTCGCCGGCGATCGTGCCGTCGCGCAGGAACAGCACGCGGTTGGCGCGCAGGGCGCTGTGCCGGTCGTGCGTGACCATGACGATGCTTTGCCCGCTGGCATACAGCGTGCAGAACACGTCGAGAACCGCTTGGGAATTGTGCGAATTGAGCGCACCGGTCGGTTCGTCCACGAACACGAGCTCGGGGTCGTTGATCAGGGCGCGCACGATGCTTGCGCGTTGGGCCTCACCGCCGGATACCTGTGCGCTTGTGCGCGTCTGCGTGCGTTCGTCTAGGTGCACGAGCGAGAACAGTTCGCGCGCTTTGGCGGCGATCCGTGGCTTGGATCGCATCGTGAGCGCACCGGCGACGATGACGTTGCGATGAGGCTCATGCGTTCGAGCAACTGGTGCTGTTGGAACACAAACCCGCAATGGGACCGGCGGAACACGGCAAGCGCGTCGTCACGCATGGCCGTCAGGTCTTCGCCGTCGAAAGCGATGGTGCCGGCGGCCGGACGCTCAAGTCCGGCGAGCGCGTAGAGCAACGTTGACTTGCCTGCTCCAGAGGGACCCATGATCGCGGTGAAATCCCCGCGGCGGATGTCCACATCAAGGCCGTTGAGCACGGTTTGTTCGTGGTCGACCGTACAGAACGATTGGGTCAATCCCCGTGCGCTGATGATCGCGTCGCCGGATGGTGGCTGATGCTGTGCCATGGTATCTGCTCCTCGTGGTCCAGGGAGGCGGCCAGCTGGCGCCGCGTCGATGAGGCCACCGTATGGGCCCGCACCAATGCCCACAAGCAACGAACGCCGACACCAGTGGATTTCCATGCTACGTTCCGTAGCATCGTTGGAATTCCAACGTTCTGGTGTCGGCGTGTCGTATGGCTGCCCCTTATGGGGCACAGGTCAGGCGCGCTTGCGCTTGACGGCGATCATCGTGGCTCCCGAAGCGATGGCGACTGCCGCGGCCATCGCCAGGGCGATGATCGATGCACCTGTGGACGCGAGGTCGACCGACTGCTGGCTGCCTCCCGCAGAGGTGCTGTTGCCTGTGGAGCCCGGCTCGGTTGCTGTGCGACGGCATGACGAAGGTGTTGTCGCTGGCGACGGCCACGCCACCCTGGGCGTCTTCGCTGATCTCGAACAGGTTGAAGCCGCGCTTCGACTTGGCCAGATACGGCAGGGACTTGAAGAACGCCTGCATGTTCTGCTTGGAGGCGAGCTTGAGGAGCGTCTCGTAGAGTTTCTTCAGGTTTTCGGGCACCTGCGGCAACGCGCCCAACGCGGCAAGCAGATCACCATAGGAGTCCACGAACCCTTCGGATGCCTGTTCGTCCAGCTGCGGGGCCAGGGAGCTCAACGCGCCGTTGATGGCGAACAGCTCCCCTGCGGTATTGGCGTCATCGAGGCTTTCCGGCACGATGCCGCCGTCCTTGATGCCCTTGACAAGCGACTCGCGCTGGGCATCGGTCAGGGCGACCTCCTCCTGGGTGCCGCCGTCGCCATCGATCTGGGCCGGGGTGTCAGCGGCGGCACGTTCGCTCGCCTGCCGGCACGCCCATTCGACAAGCGCATCTGGGTCATCCGCCGATGGGCGTACCGAACGGGTGCGTGAGAATGCGGCGGTATCATCGCGCTTGAGCAGGATTTCGAGGAACGCGCGCAGATATTTCACCGTGTCTTTCCACTCCTGCGCGCTCATGTGCAGGATGTCGCCATTGGTGAACTGGGCAATCGGCTCGAGCAGCGTCGTCGTGTTCATCGTCGACAGGTACATCTTGCCTTCGTGCACGGCGGTCTGCCATGTGTACTGGTTCATATTGTTGCCGTAGCCGCTGCCCAAACCGGTACTGCCGCCATCGGGGAAGGTCTTGTTGGCGTCGCCCACGAGCATTTCGACGTTCTCATTGGCATCCATGCGGTACAGGTTGATCGACTGTTCGAGGTTCGTGGCCTGGGTCACGAAAGTCCATGTTCATCGCGAAGCCCTGCAGTGCGCTCGACACATCGTTGTAATCGCCGATGTAGAGGTGGTCGCCGAAGACCTGCAGCGTGCAGGCGCCGGCGCTCACGCGGCTGGAGTCAAGACCGTAGAAGTATTTGGCGCCCTTGGTGGGGTCGCCGACGAGCGGCCGCCAGTTCCAATCGTCCTTGTTCGTCGCGTCGCCGTTGTTTTCACCTACGTAGATGGCGAAGGAACGCAATGTGCCGGTCTGCTCGTTGCGCGTGTCCGTGCTGCCGGTGCACACCACGACGTAGAGCTTGCCATTGAATTCGAGCATCTGGTAGATGCCGCCGCCACCGTTGACGTCGGAACGGTGAATCGCCGGCAGGTTGTCGAAACTCGCCATGTCGGCGATCACTTTGTACGATCCGGGGACCGACGGCGTGTCCGACGCCACCAGATAGGCCGCACCGTTGCCGTTCTCGTCGATCTTGAGGTCTCCGGTGATCAGCGTGTCGTTGAATGAGCCGATCGCACGCGTGGAGGTGAACACGTTCTGCTTGACGAGCGTGCGGAACCCTTCCGTGTCCACACTGTTGTGCACGAGCGTGAGCTTGTCGCCGTTGGACGGATCGATCTCGTAGATGCACGGGAAGCCGTTCTGCATCGCGATGGCGGTCTGGATCTCGCGCTGGTCGAGGTCCGGGTTCGCCGTGTCCATGACCATGCCCTCGAAATACAGTTTGCCGTTCATCTCGAATGCGCTGCGGAATGTGGGGATGATGCCTTTGCCGCCTTCGATGCCGGCGCTCTTGGACATGAGGATCTTCGTCTCGCCGGTCTTCACATTGAATTTGAACAGCATGCCGCCGGCGCTTTTGCCGTCGGGTTCGCCCAGATACATGTGGCCCGCGTACATCGTCTGCATGAGGTTGCTCGCCGCTTCAGCGGACATGCCCATGTTGGACCGCCATGCCGTGGCTCAGGATCGCCTGCACGCCAAGACCGCCATACATGGCGCCGATGTACACCCAGTCGCCATGGGACGCGGCGGCGTAGCTGTAGGACTGGCCGCGGTCGCCTTGGCCCTTGTCCGTTTCGGCGATCATACCGTCGCCGATATAATCGACCACGCCGTCGGGGGCGCGCAATCCGCCCTCTGACTTTCTCGAAGCGCATGCCGTTGCCGTTGAGGGCGTTGTATGCATTGAGCACGGAGCCGCCGAGTGCGTCGCGTTCCATCGCCTGCGCTGCACCGACTCCCCCACATATGAGTGTCGCGCACGCCGTGGCCGCACCAATCGCCGCCGTGAGTTTTCGCCTGATATCCTTCGTATTCATCTACCCCCCTAATCGATGTGCCGCGGACATCACGGATGTCATCGCAGCCATATAGTTATATACGACATTCCTGCTACCGTTGGCCAGTATATAATATCTCCAAGAGCGAGTTATATGTGCGTCTTTTTCGCGACACCACCATCTGCACTGCAAGGAGAATCCACGGACTGTCAATCCTGTGGAGGGGTGCTCGGATCTACCGCCAAGGGTGATGAGGGATGCGCCTTCGCCGTCGCCCCGGCGTACAGTGCAACCGCGGATCGTGCGGGAATCGACGCGCGCACCTTTCCCTTGCGCACACGTGCGGTCTGCGAGCAGTCCTGTACCGCATAGACATTGCAGTATTCGCCGTCAGGCATCGACGTGGTGAATTCCACATCGGAGGCCCGGTCCCCGCCATTCATGGCGATGAATCCTTTGCCTGCACGGGAAAAGGCGATGACGGAGGCGTCCGCACCCTCCTGCCAATGATCCACCGCCGTGCCATGCACATAGTTGTGGAACGCGATCATGCCGCGTGTGGACGTCCACCGTTGCTCGCAATTCCATGGGCCGTCGTTCGTGGCACACGCCTCATTGAAATTCACGTCGGGCACACTCGTCTCCGTGGCGCCCGGAGCGCCGGCGTCATTGTCCGTGAACCGGTAGTCGGATATGAGCCTTGGGGTGCCGTAGTCGTAGGCGAGCGAGAACGCATTGGCGAGCGCATAGGCTGCGCCATCCTTGTAGGACAGCGACTGGCCGTTGCGCTCGGTATCCCAGTTGGTCACGAACACGTTCGCCTTGCCGGTCGGGATCGCGTAGGGATTGCGTTTGGTGTCGCCGAGGCGCTCGCGCAAATCCGACAATGCGTTGAGCGAACCGGGCATGTTCGATTTCATGGCGCCAGCGAACGCGAACTGGGTCACCGTGCCGGTGTCGAAGTAGTTGGATGGTTGGATGCCCTTCGCTTCGCCGGCATTGCCGATGACCTCCTGAATCCAATAGATGTCTTGCTCCGGCACTTCGATCTTCTTGGCCATGGCCTGTTTGAGCGCTTTCATATCTTCGGTGTCGATGTGCTTGACGGCGTCCATGCGGAAACCCCGCACACCAATACGGTAGAGTTTGGCCAGATAATCCGATTGCAGGTCGCGCACCTTCTCGCTGGATGAGTCGAAGTCCCACATACCGCTCAACCGCCCCCGCTGCACTTCGTCCTGATCGCGGTAGTTGCTGATCGAAGCGCCGTTGTTGTAGTCGTGGAAATCATGGTGATCCACGCCGTTCGGGTACTGGTGCTCATTGCCGGTGAACCCCGGATAGTTTCCGGTGCCCGGGTTGTATGGCGTTCCGGCGACCCCGGTGAGCTGCGTGTCTTCACCCGTGCCCGTTGTCTGGTTGAGCACCACGTCGGCGATGATATCCACGCCCGCGGCGGAGCATTCCTGGATCATGTGGGTGAACTCCTCCTCGGTACCGAGTTTGGAATCGAGTTTGTAACTCACTGGCTGGTATGAGGTCCACCATTGGGTGCCACGGATGGATTCCTGCGGTGGCGAGATCTCCACATAGGCGACGCCAGCCGGCCCATAGGTTTGCGTGCATTCCCGGGCGATCGAGTTCCATGGCTGCTGGAACGCGATGACCTCCACATCGGTTTTACGGGGCAACGCCGTGCTGCCTGTGTCGGCCTGCCCGCATGCGGCGAGCGGTACGAGCACAAGCACCATGCCGGCGCAGGCGGCGCACACCCGGCCCATCGTGCGGCGCATCCCGCCAACGGGTCCGCGCAATATAAATGGTGCGGTGTGAGGTGTCCTCGTTGTCATCGAACCATTGTCCTTCCTCCTCAAGCATCACCCAGACCAGCGGCGGCATGGGCACTCGTTCCCCACTGTAACCGCCCCAAGTGCCGAACCACTCCGTGTTCTCACATTGGGGCGCGCAGGGGCCATAACACACGAGGAGGATGCCCAGTGGGGCATCCTCCTCGAGGATTCAACCAGTGCATGCACCGTTATGGCGTCTGCCGTATCATTCAGCCACGGCGGCGGAACATCAGCAGACCGCTGCCTGCAGCCACGAGGGCCACAGCCATGGCGGCCAGCAGTGCAATCGCCGATCCGGTCGAGGCGATGCCGGCCACCTGCTGCGCGGCGCCAGCGGACGCCTGCGGGCCAGTGGCGCCACCGGAGGTCTGACCGCCCGGCTGTTCGCCGGCAGCCGACTTGTCAGTGTCACCGGGCTCGTCCGGATTGGCCGGATTGACCGGCTGGTCCGGGGTGTCCGGCGTATCCGGGGTGTCCGGTTGGCCGAGGTCGGAGACCGGGGCGAGCAGCACCGCGCTATGGGCGGGCACCACCACGTTCTGCCCATCCTTGACCGCAATCGCGGCACCGGCCACCGAGGCGTCCACACCCTCGGCATTATCGGCCAAGGCCACGGCCTGGGATTCAGCCGGATGCAGGTAGGTACGGCCGTTGGACACGAGCACGCCGTAGTCGCCGGCGGTCACGCCCGGCACCGCGGCGGCATCATCACCCGCGTTGAGCGCCACCACATAGGTGCCGTTGTCGCGCACAATCTCGTAGGCCACCACATTGTCGGCCGCCTTGAGTTCCTTCGTGCCGCTCGAAATCTTCTTATAGCTCTCGACACGCAGCGCGGAGGTCTTCTTGCGGATCGCGATGAGGTCCTTGACGTACTGGGCATGGTCACCGTAACCGGCGTCGTTCATGCGGTCCCAATCGACGGCATTGACCGAATCGCCCGACTTGTAGCTATTCTCGTCGCCGCCCTTGGTGCGCAGGAATTCCTGGCCCACCTGGAACTCGGAGATGCCGAACGCCATGAAGACGGCGGAATTGGCAAGCTTCGAGGTCTCGATGACCTTCTCCTTCTGGCCGGCTTCGTCAAGGCCTTCGTTGCGGCCCTGTACGAACAGCGACTTCTCGAGCTTGTCGTTGAGCGTCAGGTTGTCGTGGATCTCCACATAGTTGACCACCTGACCGGCGTTCGCGTACTTGACGTTCGCATTGCCGTTCGTGCAATAGGCACCGTCGAAGTCGTCGGTGTTGCGGCAGCCGAGCATGTTGTTGAGGATCACACGCTCGAGGCCCTGCTTGCCCGAGACAAAGCCGTTGTCCTCCTCGGAGAACACAGAGCCCTTGAGCTGGTCGCGGATCGAGTCGTTGAAGAACGAGACGGTGGAAGCCGGGGTGTCGAGCTCGTAGCCGTTGGGCTGGATCGACATCGCGGACTTGTCCATCGTGGTGTTCATATCCCAGCCTTCACCGACGATGATGATCGAGGGGTCGATCTTGTCAAGGGCCGCACGCACCTGCTTCATCGTCTCCAGGTCATGCAGGCCCATGAGGTCGAAGCGGAAGCCATCCATGTTGTATTCCTTCGCCCAATAGGTGACGGAATCCACAATGTACTTGCGCATCATCGCCCGCTCGGACGCGGTGTCGTTGCCACAGCCCGAGTTGTTGACGAGTGAGCCGTTCTGGTAGCGGAAATAGTATCCCGGCACCGTCAGGCCGAACGGATTCGTCGCAGCGTCGGCCACATGGTTGTACACCACGTCCATGACCACGCGCAGGCCGTTCTTGTGCAGGCCGTCCACCATCTGCTTGGCCTCGACCACGCGGTTGGCAGGGTCGGTCGGATCAGAGGCGTAGGAGCCTTCCGGCACATTGTAGTTGAGCGGATCGTAACCCCAGTTGTAGTTGGAGTCATCGAGCGGCTTCGTCTCGTCGACGCTCGCGTAATCGAACATCGGCTGGATCTGCACATGCGTGATGCCGAGCTCCTTGAGGTAGTCCACGCCAGTGGACTTGCCCGCGGAGTTCGTGGTGCCGTTCTCGATCATGCCGAGGTACTTGCCGCGCTTGTCGGCGTCCACACCGGAGTTCTCGTTCTTCGTGAGGTCGCGGATGTGCGTTTCCGCGATCACCGCGTCGGTGTTCTTGGAGAACGGCGCCATGCGGCCCGAGTCCTTGACCGTCGTCTTGGCCGGCGACAGCACCACGGAACGCTTGCCGTTGACCACGGATGCGCGGGCGTACGGGTCGGCAGAGTCGTTAACGGTGCCATCGGCGAACGACACGCGGTAGATGTAGGCGGTGCCGTCGGCGACCTTGGCCGTGGCGCTCCACACACCCTTCTCACCGCGGTCCATCGCGATGGTGTCGGCGGCTTCGGCGTCGGCGGTCTTGGCGTCCTTGAACGTCACGAGCTCGACCTTGCTTGCGGTCGGGGCCCAGAGCTTGAAGGTCGTGCCGTCAGCGGCGTAGGTGGCGCCGAGGTCATCGCCGTCATAGGCGAATTCCTTATCGAACTCGTCAGTGCGCACCACGGAGCCAGCCACGGCGTCGGCGGAGCCGAATCCCTCGATCTTGACCGTGTACTTCGCGGCCAGGTCCAGATCGTTCTTGAGCATGATCGTGACGACGGTGCCGTCGGTCTTCACATTGTCGATCTCAACGGCATTGCCGTCGGCGTCGGTCACCTTGACATCCCCGGCCTTGACGTCGGCTGGCTTTGTCAGCTTCGTGTCAATCGTGTTCTTCTTGGCGATCTCGGCCGTCGAAATGCGCGCACCAAGCGCCGGACGCGCCGTGTAGACGGTCGGGTCGTCCTGCATGAGCCACACTTCGGCTTTCGCGGTGCCGTCGTTGTTGAAAACGAGGGCGTTGGCGGTCATCCTGATATCACCGTCGGAGCCGTCCTTTTTCTTCCACTCATCGACGCCGTAACGACGCAGCAGGCCGAAGTCCGATTCGCCATTGGACGCTTGGTAGGTGTATTTCGAGAACGATGCTGTGGCGAGCTCGCCCCAGTCGTCATGGTTCGTGAACTTCGCGGCAAGACCGTTGCTGTTCGAATTCCACATCCACAGGTCCCACTGCGGGTCCTTCGTCTCGGTGTCGTCGGCATTGAAGTACAGGCCGTCGTTGCGCATGTAGTGGACGGTCACATCCACCTTGTCCGCCTTGCACTTGTAGTCGGAGGGCGCTTCGGTAAGCGTCGTGTCAGCGTCGCCAGTGCCGTCGATCCACACCTCGATGGTGCCGGTCTTGCCGACCTTGACATTACGGTCGCCGCCAAACTTGTCCCAGCCTTCGGTCGTGATGATGAAGCCGAGGTCCTCGTACTTGCCGTCGAATGTGAGTTCGGCGACCTTGCCGTAGCAATCCTCGCCGGTGAATGGATGGTTCTTGGCCTCCATGTCGGCACCAGTCGTATCCTTGCCCCATACATAGACACCGCGGTTCTTCCCCGCTTCGTCGGCCGCGGGCTTGTAGTGCACGAGCATGCGGGTCTGTCCGCCGATCGCCTCCGGATTGCCTACCGACAGCGCGCCATCCTCGACCGCCACCTGCGTGATGCCTTTGCGGATCAGATAGTTCTTGCCACTGTTGCTGTCCCAGTCATCGCCGCCATTGTTGAAACAGATCTGATGGTCCTCACCCTTGGTGTCGATCGTCTTCGTGTAGTAGCCCTGCGCGTCCGGTCCTTCCATCTGTTCGCCGGGAACGGCCGTCCAATCGGAGCCAGCGCCATGGTGCACGAAGACCTTGTCCCACGTGTTGGCGGGCTTGTACCACACGGTCGTCGTCTGGTCGTCCGGCTTGACGGTGTTGTCCGGGATGACGACGTCCGGGGTACTCGGGTCAACGGCCACGTCAGACACGGGGTGCGTCGTCTTCGTTGCACCGCCGTAAATCGCGATGGCTTGCATCGCCGGCACGGTCACCTTGACCTTGCCGCCGGAGACGGTCACGGTCTTCGAGCAGTCCTGCACTCCGTAGACGTCGCAGTACTCGCCGTCAGGCATCGATGTCGCGTATTCGGCCGTCTTGTCTTCGGTCGAGTTGTTGATCGCGACAAAGCCCTTGTCGCCACGCGAGAACGCGATGTTGTTCGCGCCGTCGTCCTGCCACTGCTCGACGGCGGTCCCGTCCACGTAGTTGTGGAGCGCGATCATGCCGCGCGTCGTCGTCCAACGCTGCTGGCAGTTCCATTCGCCATCCTTCGTCGAGCACGCCTCGTCGAAGTCCACGTCAGGCACTTCGGCCGCGGTCGCACCCGGGGCGCCGTTGTCGTTGACGTCGTACTTATAGTCCGACAGCAGGCGCGGCGTGCCGTAGTCATAGGCGAGCATGAATGCGTTCGCGAGCGCGTACATCGAATCGTTCTTGTACGTGATCGCACCGTCGTTGCGAGCGGTGTCCCAGTTCGTCACGAAGACGTTCGCGTCCTTGGACGCAATCGCGTTCGGATTCGACGACAGGTCGCCGATGCGCGTCGAGAGGTCCTTGAGTTTGGCGATCTTGCCCTTGAACTTCGCGTTGAGGTCCGACTTGTAGTCGAACTGCGTCACGGTGCCGGTCTCCAGGTAATTGCGCGGCTGGATGCCGGGCGCTTCGCTCGCATTGCCGATGACTTCCTGGATCCAGTAGATGTCGTTGGCGTTCTTGCCGACCTTCTGGGCCATCTTGTCTTTGATGCCCTTGATGTCCTCGTTGTTGATGTGCTTGACGGCGTCCATGCGGAAGCCCTTGACGCCCATCTTGTAGAGCTTGGCGAGATAGTCGGACTGGATGTCCTGCACCTTCTCGCTCGACGTGTCGAAGTCCCACATCGAGTTCAGGCGGCCTTCCTGCACCTCCTGCTGGTTCTTGTAATCGGAGATGCTTGCGCCGTTGTTGTAGTCATGGAAGTCGGCGGCGGTCACACCTTGCGGATATTGGCCGTTTTCGCCGGTGAAGCCCGGATAGTCGCCGGTCAAGCCGTTGTACTTCGTGCCCGCCACACCGGTCTGCTCGCCTGCAGCGACATCCAAACCGGTCGTCTGGTTGAGCACGACGTCGGCGATGATGCCGACGCCCGCGGCATCACATGTCGTGATCATGTTCTTGAATTCGGCTTCGGTGCCGAGCTTCGAATCGAGTTTGTAGCTCACCGGCTGGTAGCTTGTCCACCATTCGGTGCCCTGGATCGATTCCTGTGGCGGTGAGATCTCGACGTACGCCACGCCTTGTGGGCCGTACGTGTTCGTGCATTCCTTGGCGATCGAATTCCATGTCTGCTGGAATGCGATCACCTGCACGTCCGTTTTCGCGGGGAGGGTGGTCTGCCCGGTGTCCTCCGCGGCGTTCGCCGCCATCGGCACTGCGAGCAGGGCGCCCGTGCCGACCATGGCAATGGCCACGCCTATGCCTGTGGTCCGGCGCATGCAGTCTCTAACCTGCTGAATCACCATAGATGTTCCATTTCTCTTTTCCCTGGGCCGGTCCATCCATGGAGCGCTTTGTAAAACCTCCACCACTCCATCAACGAGCCAGCATGCCAAAGTATGCAAAAGCCTCACATGCTTCTCTTGCATGGATTTCCGAGGAGCTCAGCCACGAGCTTTGCACACGTTTGCAGTGAAATCAGGAATATTTTACACTATTTCTGCACAACTTCGTCGCACTTTGTTCACATTGTGCGGCACAACAAATCCCCTCCGTCCAAAGGAACGGAGGGGATCCACACGGTTTCACCCGGTTTTGCGGGTATCTCAGCTGTCCAGCCAGTGGACATCCCAGTTCATTGGGTGAGCTCGGCCACCGCCTCAAGCGCGAGTTTGTACCCGAAGAACCCGAGTCCGGTGATCGTGCCGGTCGCGACCGGGCTGATCACGGAACGCTTGCGGAACTCATCGCGCGCGGCCGGGTTCGAGATATGCACTTCGATGAGCGGCATATCCGCATCAAGCACCATGTGCGCCGCGTCGGCGAGCGCATATGAGTAATGCGTGAACGCGGCCGGATTCATGACGACCGCCTTCTGCCCTTCGGCGGCCTCGTGCATCCACTGCACCATCTGCGCCTCGTCGTCGGTCTGTCGCACGTCCACATCGAGACCAAGCTCCTGCGCCCACTGCGTGCACAGCCTGCGCAGCTGCTCGAGGTCCTGCCTGCCGTACACGTCCGGCTGCCGTACGCCGAGACGACCGAGGTTCGGCCCGTTGACGACGATCACCTTGACTGGCTCAGCTTCGGCCATATCCACTCCAATCCTTTGCGGGCTTCCCAGCCCTATGATAATACCGTCTGCGCGTCACGCCTGTTGGCGCACGCGTTCGAACGCCTCGCGCACCGCTTGAGCATCGGGGTCGTTGAGGTGGAACGGCTTGCCGATCTTTTCGAGCCCCACGAACCGCAGTGTATTGCCGCGCGCCTTCTTATCGCGGTGCATCAGCGCGAGCACCGCGTCGAAGTCGGCGCCATTCCATGACGTGGGCAGGCCGAGCCGGTCGAGCAGGTCGTAGGTGTATTCCACGGTCTGACGGTCGAGATGCCCGGTCAGGTTCGACAGTTCGGCGGCGTAGATCATGCCGACGGCCACGGCGTTGCCGTGACGCCAGCGGAAATGCTCGAGCTGTTCGACCGCGTGGCCGAAGGTGTGCCCGTAGTTGAGGAACTCGCGCAGGCCGGCTTCCTTGAGGTCGGCGGACACATGGTGCGCCTTGACGCGCACGGTGCGTTCGATGAGTTCGGCGACGACGGGTTTGAGCGGCGAGTCGAGGAATGTCTTGCCGTTGAACGCGCGCAGGTCGCTGGCATGCTTCTCGAGGATCGCCAGGATCTCAGAATCGCGGATGAATCCGGATTTGGCGACTTCGCCGAGCCCTTCGATGAAGATGTCGTTGGGCAGGGACGTGAGTGCGCGCAGGTCGGCGAGCACACCAGCGGGTGTGTAGAACGAACCGACGAGGTTCTTGCCCTGCGGCGTATTGATGCCGGTCTTGCCGCCCGTCGACGCGTCGACCATCGCCAGCAGTGAGGTCGGGCAGTTCACATAGCGTACACCGCGCATCCATGTGGCCGCGATGAACCCGGCGAGGTCGGTGCACGCGCCGCCGCCAAGGCCGACGATCGCGTCGGACCGTGTGAAGCCTTCGTTGCCGAGCCTTTCCCAGATGCCGTTGGCCACGTGCGCGGTCTTGCCCGCTTCGGCGTCGGGCACCACAATGTCGCTCACATCGTAGCCTGCCTTGCGCAGGATCGCACGGGCGCGGTCGGAGTGCCGCTGCACGGATTGCGTATGGATGAGCGCCACGCGCACCGGTTGTTCTCCAAGCACGTCCGGCAGGTGGTTCAACGCGCCTTCGCCAATACGCACGTCGTAGGGTTCGATACCGGATCCGTCCACATGCACGATGCCTTCATCTGTCATCTCGATCATCTTCCTCGCTGCGGTTTTGGGGGTCATGCCGTGGGTGCGGACCACGACGTTGCTCACGGCGCGGTAGGTCGGGTCGCGCTGTTCGTAGAGGGCCATCCAGCGCGCGTCGGCGTCGCCGTCGAGCATCGGCCGGCCGCCGGCGCGGCGTGCTCGGGTCATGGCCTCATGCGGGTCCGCCTGCAGGTAAATCACCTTGCCGCCGGCGCGCGCGTATGCGGCCAGTCCTTGCTGCACGGCCGGCGTCATCGGGGCGCCGCCGCCCAATGCGTAGATGCCGTCGAAGCCTTCGAGTGTCTCGAGGATCACCTCACGCTCCACGTCGCGGAACGCGGGCTCGCCTTGCTGTGCGAAATACTGTGGGATCGACATGCCGATGCGCCGTTCGATCTGGATGTCGGCGTCACGGAACGGCAGGCCCATCATCTGCGCCATTTCCTTGCCGAGCCGGGTCTTGCCCGCACCCATCATGCCGATGATGACGGCTAGGGGACGCACCGCCCCATCATGTGCTGTGGTGGCCATGGCGATCACCGCATGTGCTCTGGCCACGAGGCCAGATAGCCTTCAAGGTTGCGCCGTGTCTCGTCCACACTGTCGCCACCGAACTTCTCGAGCAGTTCGCGGGCCAAGGTGAGGCGCACCATCGCCTCGACCACAACGGCCGCCGCTGGCACCGCGGTGCTGTCGGAACGCTGGTTGATCGCCTGCGCCGCCTCACCGGTGGCCACATCCACGGTGCGCAGCGCCTTGGGGATTGACGGAATCGGCTTCATCGCCGCGCGCACGCGGATCGGCTGCCCATTGGACATGCCGCCTTCGATGCCGCCGGCACGGTTCGTCAGACGGTCGATATGGCCATCATCGCCCGGCACCATCTCATCGTGCGCCTGTGAACCGGGGCGCATCGCCTCAAGGAACCCATCGCCGATCTCGACACCCTTGATGGCCTGCACACCCATGACGGCAGCGGCCAAGGCGGCGTCGAGCCTGCGGTCGGATTCCACATACGTGCCGACACCGGCCGGCATGCCGTAGGCGATCACTTCGACCACGCCACCAAGGGTGTCCGCGTTGGCTTTCGCCTCGTCGATGCGCGCGACCATCCGCGCCTCTGCATCACCGTCCAAGGTACGCACCGGAGAGGCATCCAACCGTTCCACATCGTCGGGTGTCGGATCCTCCGACCGCCCATCCACGCCTACGCCGCCGATGGACAGCACGTGGGAGACGGTACGGATGCCCGCCACCTGGTCGAGGAACCGCGCAGCCACCTCACCCAAGGCCACACGCGAAGCCGTCTCGCGTGCGCTTGACCGCTCGAGCACCGGACGGGCGTCATCGAAGCCGTACTTGCGCATGCCCGTCAGATCGGCGTGCCCCGGACGGGGCCTGCTCAACGGCGCATTGCGGCCTTCGCGCGCGATCTCATGGTCGAGCGGGTCGGCGCTCATCACTTCCGTCCATTTGGGCCATTCGGTGTTGCCGATCTCGATGGCGATCGGCGAACCGAGCGTACTGCCATGGCGTACGCCGGTCAGCAGGCGCACCTGATCCTGCTCGAACTTCATGCGCGCGCCACGGCCATACCCCAGCCGCCTACGGGCGAGGGCACCGCGAATGTCGTCACTCGTGACCTCAACCCCGGCCGGAACCCCCTCGATCATCGCCACAAGCGCCTCGCCATGCGATTCGCCCGCCGTCTGCCAACGCAACATGCCCGCTCCTTTATCTCGGTGAATACTGCGACTATCTTAACGGTATGCCGTACCTTTGCTACCTGCCGAGTCTGCTCTTCGGAATCGCCGTAAGCGCGCACGATGTGCGCACGCGGCGCATTCCGCGCGCGTGGATCGTGTGCGGTGTGCTATGCCAACTGGCGGCGTTCACCGCGGCTTCGGCATGCGCGGGACGATGGGGCGCGCTCGCCGGAGCGTTCATCGGCATGGTGGCGGGCACGGGCATCCAGTTGGCACTTGCGCTGATCCGTCCCGGCGCGCTTGGGTTGGGCGATGTCACACTCTGCGCGCTGGTGGGATGCGCAGTTGGCGGACACTCCCCCGCTGCCTTTGTGCTGTGGTGGATGTGCATGGCGGCTATCGGCGTAGCGTGGCTCCTGTTATGGCAGGCGCTGCGGCATACGTCGATGGCCGGCGCGCACTGCAAAGCGCCGTATGCACCGGTCATCGTGGCGGCGGGGGTCGCCGCCATCGCGCTCTTGGGTTAGTTCGCGCCGTCGTTGTTCTGTTTGTACTCCTGCACGTACTGTTCGAACTGGTCGTAGCTATCGGTGAACTTGGTCTCGCCCGTCTTGAGGTTCGTCGTGACGAAATACAGCCAATTGCCGTCACTGGGGTGCATTGCCGCCTCAATGGCGTCATCGCCCGGATTGCTGATCGGAGTGGGAGGCAATCCCTTGTTGACACGCGTGTTGTATGGATTGCTGCCGTCGTTGAGCTGGTCGTTCGTCAGTTCGGTACCGTTGATGCCGAATCCGTAGGCCACTGTGCTGTCCATGCCGAGCGACATGTCGTCATTGAGCCGGTTCTGGATGACGCGGCTGACCATGCCGTAGTATTCGGGTGAATTGACCTCCGCCTCCACAATGGAGGCGATGATCAGCGTCCGCTCACGGTCCGCGCCTTGCGGCACACCCAGTTCATCGAGCTTGCTGATGCGCGCTTTGACCATGTCTGTAAGAATCTGCGCGGCGTTGGGGTCTGCCGAGACGTTGTACACACCCGGTTCAAGCCAGCCTTCGAAATTGCCGTTGGCCTCCGCGGGCAGGAGCTTCGACGCCTCCGCGGCGTTGGTGGTGATGGCCTCGAATTCCTTCAGTTCGATGCCGGACGCCTCGGACGCACGTTCGAGCACCGCCTGCAGGCGTTCGCCCTGCCGCACTTCCACGAACCCCTTGGCATTGCCCTGGTCGGAGAGGATCTGCGCGGCCTGTGACGCCTTCATCTCGTGCTTGAGCTCATAGGTGCCCGGATACAACGTCATATCGTTCGCGGAAACCACGCCGGTGAACGCATCCACGGATTTGATCACGCCGTCCTGCACCAGATGCTCGGCAATCTCCGCAACGCCTTCCCCGGTGGTGATGGTGAACGCGACGCTGCCGGAGCCCGGGCCTGGGTAATCCTCGACGACCGAGGAATCCGCAAGGGTGTTGTGCCGCCATTGCTTGACGGCACGGTAGGCGTAGACGCCACCGACAATCAGCGCGATAACCACGGCAATGGCGATGATGAGTTTCGCCATCCGGTGGCGCTGCTTGCTTTTGCGCTTCATGCGCATGTCGCGGCGTGAACGGGGAGGTGCAGGGGGCGCCCCCACATCGTCCTGTTGCGCATTCCCCCATGAATCATCGTCATTGAAAAAATCATGGATGTCGTCTGACACGCTTGCTCCTCGTAACTTCATCTATGCTCATGGTCGGTCGAGTGCCATCTGGAGGATGGTCACCGCTGACTGCTGATCGACGAGCACCCTGTGGCCGCGACTGTCGATTTGGGCATCGAACAGCTGCCGATGTGCGGCGACCGTCGTCAGCCGTTCATCTATGAGCATAACATCCGGCATCCATGTGATGCCAGATTGTGGGTCATCCCGCTCACGCTCAAGCCGTGTGACCAGATTGGTGGACCAGCGGCGCGCCTTTTTCGCGCTGCGTCCCTCGGTCCCGTCCATGTCCAGAGGCAAACCGATGACCACTCGATCCACCCGGTTGTCTTCGATGACGTTGAGCACATCATCGAACGCCTCGAAATAATCCCGTCGAACCGTGATGTTGCCGGCGGGATGTGCCAGCGTGAGCTCCGGGTCGGACAATGCCAGTCCGACCCGTGCGTTCCCTAGATCAACGCCAAGCCACACCATATGCGATCAGGCCTTCACGGCCTCGCGCTGCAGCGCTTCGAGCGCGGCGTCGATCTGCGCCGCGTCGGAGCCGCCGCCTTGGGCGAAGTCCGGCTTGCCGCCACCACCGCCGCCGAGCATCTTGGATGCTCCACGCACCAAGTCACCGGCCTTGATACCGTCCTTGCGCGCGGCCTCATTCGTGGCCACGGCCACCATCGGACGGTCATCCTCGTTCACGCCGGCGAGGGCCACCACAACAGGCTTGTCGTCACCCAAGCGGTTGCGGATGTCCATGACGGTCTTGCGCAGCACATCGAAAGAGCCGAAGTGGCCCACATTCTTCGCGGCCACCACAACCGGCGCATTCGATTCCTTGGCGTCCTGGATGATCTGCGGTACCGAGGCGGCCAGTTGAGCCTCATACATCGACGCCAGCTTGCGGTCGGAATCCTTGAGCTTGGCGAGCAGCGTGTTCACGCGCTCGGCGAGTTCGTCGGGTCGCGCGTTGAGTGTGTCGGACAGCTGCGAGACAAGCGCATGTTCACGTGCGTTGTAATCGTAGGCGCCCTGCCCCACGAGCGCGTCCACACGGCGCACGCCCGAACCCACCGAGGCTTCGGACAGGATGTTGACCATGCCGATCTTGCCGGCGTAGTCGACATGCGTGCCCCCGCACAGCTCACGGCTCCAGCCGTCGTCACCAATCGTCACGACACGCACCACATCGCCGTACTTCTCACCGAACAGGTGCATGGCGCCGAGCGCAATGGCGTCGTCGAACTTCATCTCCTGCGTAGACACACGCAGATTGTCGCGCAGACGGTCGTTCACGCGCGCTTCCACAGCGCTCATGAGCGACTTGGTCGGGGCCTTGGACCACTGGAAGTCGAAGCGCAGGCGGTTCGGCGCATCTTCGGAACCACGCTGGGTGGCCTGCGGGCCGAGCTCCTCACGCAGAGCCTTGTGCACGATGTGCGTCGCGGTGTGCGAGCGCGCGATCGCGCCACGGCGCTCCACATCGATCTCGGCGGTCACTTCGGCACCGACGACGAGTGTGCCTTCGATGAGGCGGCACTGGTGCACGATGAGGTCCTTGATCGGCTTCTGCACGTCATCCACCTCGAGCACTGCGCCATCGTCGGAGACGATGTCACCCTGGTCGGCGAGCTGGCCACCGGCCTCCGCATAGAACGGCGTACGGTCCAGGATCACCTCGACGGTGGCGGGCGCGGAGACCGCCGGCACCGAGCCGACGCCTTCCTGCATGATGCCGATGACACGGCTGCGCGATGTCATGTCGGTGTATCCGAGGAACTCGATCGGCGCCTGCATCTTGTTCTTGAAGTCGTCGTATTCGCTCAGATCGACGTTGTGGCGCTTCTTCAGCGCATCCTGACGAGCGCGCGACTTCTGTTCGTTCATCAGTTCACGGAACTTGGCCTCATCGACCTTAACGCCTTGGTCCTGGGCCATTTCGAGGGTCAGCTCAATCGGGAAGCCATAGGTGTCGTGCAGCGTGAACGCGGCGTCGCCGGAGACCACCGGCTGCGCGTCCTGCTTGCCTGCCACCTGTTCCTTGGCCTTCTTCACGGCGACATCGAAGATCTCGATGCCGTTCGTCAGCGTGCGGCGGAAGGCGTCCTCCTCGCCGTAGGCGGCTTCGGAGACATCGTGGAAGGTGTTGGCGAGCTCGGGGTAGTTCGGCTCCATCGCGGCTTCGGAGACCGGCAGCAGTTCCGGCATCACCGGCGTAACCACGCCAAGTACGCGCATCGCTTCGATCGTGCGGCGCAGCAGTCGGCGCAGCACGTAGCCGCGGCCGGCGTTGCTCGGGCGCACGCCATCGCTCATGATCATCAGCGCGGAACGCACATGGTCGGCGACGACACGCAGTTTGACGTCGGCTTCGGCGTTCTCGCCGTACTTGACGCCCGCGAGCTTTTCCGCCGCCTCGATGACCGGGAAGACCTCATCGGTCTCATAGATGTTCTGCTTGCCCTGCAGCAGGTAGGCCAGACGCTCAAGGCCCGCACCCGTGTCGATGTTCTTGTGCTTGAGCTCACCGACGATGTGCAGGTCGGTCTTCGACTTGACGTTGTCGACCATGTAGTTCTCGAACACGAGATCCCAGATTTCGATGTACCGGTTTTCGTCGGCGATCGGGCCGCCTTCCTTGCCGTACTCGGGGCCACGGTCCACGTAGATCTCCGAGCAGGGGCCGCCGGGGCCGGGGCCGCCGGTCGTCCAGAAGTTGTCTTCCATGCCCAGGATCTGGATGTGCTCGGGGTCGACGCCCTCGTTGCGCCAGATGGCGCGGGCTTCCTCGTCGTCGGTGTAGGTGGTCATCCACAGCTTTTCGGGGTCGAAGCCGTAGCCGCCCTGCTCCACCGGCAGGGTGAGCAGCTCGTAGGCGTAGTGGATGGCCTCTTCCTTGAAGTAGTCGCCGAACGAGAAATTGCCCAGCATCTGGAAGAAGGTGCCGTGGCGCGTGGTCTTGCCTACCTCTTCGATGTCGAGCGTGCGCACGCACTTCTGGTTGCTCGCCATGCGGTGGCTCGGCGGGGTCTGCTCCCCCATCAGGTACGGGATGAACGGCACCATGCCGGCGATTGTGAACAGCGTGGTGGGGTTCGGCGAGATGAGCGAAGCCGATGGCACGACCAGATGGTCGTGCTTCTTGAAATAGTTGAGATAGGTCTGTGCGATCTGCGCGGTACGCATGTAAAGGGACGCTCCTTGGTAAGTCCTATGTGGTTGTGGGTTGGCTGCGGTTGGGGTCACTGCAGCTTGTCGATGTAACGGTTGTTGAGCTCGGCTTCCCGCGTGCGGCGCACCTGTGTGAACTCATTGACGAGGCCTTCGAGCGTGCGCATGCCCACGTTCTCCTGATCGGGACCCAGCAGGAACTGACGCGCCTTGTCGGGCGTGTTGGCTTTCACATACGCTTGGGCCTTGCTGACGGCGACGACTCCGGCGACCACACCGAGCCCCACCCAGAACAGACGTTTGAACATCACTCCCCCTTGGCTTCTTCGACGACGACGGAGGCCTTGTTGGCCTGGTTCTTATGCAGGAACGATTGCGCGGTGACCTTCATCGCGTAGAACGTGGAGGCCAGCTTGATGACCGGCTTGCCCAGGAACGAGCCGTAGAGGTTGGTCAATGCGCCGACGTTGTTGGCCGTGCTCGAAGCGGCGGCCGAGATCTTGTTCACGTCGGTGAGCGACTTGTTGACCTGCTGCACGGTGGTCACGCCCTCATCGAGCGCCGGCAGCGCATGGTCGCCGGTCTCCTTGACGGTGTCGGCGATCTGGTCGAACAGCTTGCCAAGACGGATCAACGGGTAGATCAGGAATCCGGCAAGGATGGCGAAGGCGATCGCCGCGATTAGTCCTGCAATTTCACCAGCACCCATGGATGTGCACCTCTTTCTTGGTCACGGCATACGCCACGACGACTCTTACCCGCATTAGCGTAACCAATCACCCAGACCAGCCAAGCTCAACGCTGATTGTATGAGACGACCCGCAGCGCGGAATCAAATGGTTCGCTTGTATCGAAATCGAAGACGGTCACCGAACCGTTCGCGGGCCGTTCGCTCAGGTCGTAGCCGGCCGGCGCGAAGCGTTGCATGAGACTGAGCAACGTGTTGCCGTGCGATATCTGCAACACATGGTCGCCGTCGTGCAGGCCGGTGTTCGCGGCGATGAGCGCATACCCGCCGGCGATACGGCGCCAGTATTCGTCATCCGATTCGGCGTCGTGGAAGGGGTCAGCCTCCTTGAGGAAGTCGCGTGTGGCCGCCAGCCCGTACCGCGCCACAATCGCCTGATAGGTCGGCGCACCGTGTGGCCCACCGGCCGCAAGCCATGCCATCGACATGTCCTGACCTTCGTAAT
The DNA here is from genome assembly GCF_000771225.1 of Bifidobacterium pseudolongum subsp. pseudolongum DSM 20099. Lineage (GTDB taxonomy): Bacteria > Actinomycetota > Actinomycetes > Actinomycetales > Bifidobacteriaceae > Bifidobacterium > Bifidobacterium pseudolongum. The sequence continues at coordinate 371,146 of NZ_JDTZ01000003.1, read as the reverse complement.
ACCCGTAGAACTGTTCCCGGAAATGCATGTCCGCCACAAGCGTAGGGCGCGTATGCCCCGCCTGTTCATTGGCGTCGAGGATGCGCTCGGCGGTCATCTGCGCCCGCGTGGTGTCCGAGCAATAGGCGCCGGCGAAATCAATGCCAGCCAGCAGGGAGCCCGCATGGTCGGCATCGGAGAGGCCGGCTTCGGTGAGCGGAGAATTGGACCACCCCTGCAGGCGGTTGTATCGGTTGAAAAACGTCTGCCCGTGGCGGACGAGATGAAGATGAATGATCATGGTTCACGATTATCGCACCGCACCGGCATAATCAATACCATGGCTTCATTTTGTATCCGGTGGCTCGTGCTCACAGTGGCGGCCGCCGTCATGGTGCTGCTCTTGCCCGGCATGCATGCCGTTGGGCACCCTCCCATCTTGGGCATCGCGGCGTTTTCGTTGTTCATGGCGTTGCTCAACGCCTCCATCAAGCCGGTCGTACAGACGCTGGCCTTGCCGTTCACCATCCTGTCGTTCGGCATCCTCGCGCTCGTGATCAACTGGCTGTTCATGGAACTGGCATCATGGCTTTCGCTGAGCCTGTTCGATGTGGGCGTGACAATCGACGGATTCTGGTGGGCCACGCTCGGCTCGATCATCATGTCGATCGTCTCCGGAATCGTCAGCGCGGCGATCGGCTCGTGAGCCGCTCCTCGTTGCCGCCCGGTTCCCCCAACCAACGAAGCCCCGCATATTGCGGGGCTTCGTTGTGTATGTCCTTGAACTGTATCAGTACAGTAAGTGGATCCAGATCAGCGGGCGTAGAATTCGACCACGTACTGGATGTTGACCTGAACCGGAATCTCCTCCGCTTCAGGAAGGCGGGTCAGCGTGGCCTTGAGGGAGGCCAGATTGACGTCGAGATAGCCAGGGACCGGCGGCAGCACATCACGGTGTGTGCCTTCGGCGGCGATCTGGAACGGCACCATGGTCTGGCTCTTCGGCTTGACCTGAATGGTCTGTCCCGGCTTCACGCGGTAGGACGGACGGTCGACGATGTTGCCGTCCACGAGGATGTGGCGGTGCACCACGAACTGACGGGCCTGCGCGGTGGTGCGGGCGATGCCGGCACGCAGCACGAGGGCGTCGAGACGGGTCTCGAGATCGGTGAGCATCGCGTTGCCAGTCTGGCCGGCGGTGTGGGTGCCCTTCTCGTACACAGCGCGCAGCTGCTTCTCCGACACGCCGTACTGGGCGCGCAGACGCTGCTTTTCGCGCAGACGGACCGCGTAATCGGATTCGGCGCGGCGGCGGGTGCGGCCATGCTCACCGGGAGCATACGGACGCTTTTCGAAAAGGCGCTGGGCCTTGGGGGTCAGTGCAATGCCGAGGGCGCGCGAAAGACGCACCTGACGGCGGGAACGCTGAACGTTCGTCATATTGTTTGTTCCTTTGGTTGTTCTGTCGTTGTCTGAACGGAACACAACGCCTGCGGCGTCGTGTTGAGCCAGCCTCTCCGATGCTTCGTCGTGCCATGCACGAACGGCGCGGGTCCGCGCCGCCGACCCATCGACGGGCCAAGGCTCCAGACGATGCCAATCCTATGCGGATCGGCACCAGCGCAATAGTCTACACCGGCCCTATGGACGTAAGGCCCCTCAGAGCTTTTCGATCGGCGCCACACGCAGCATGAGCCGCTTGACACCGCTCGAACCGAAGTCCACAGTGATCACCGAGTTGCGTCCTTTGTCTTGGGCGTCTACCACGGTACCCAAACCGAATTTGTCGTGGGTCACCTTGTCGCCGACGGCAAAATCCTCGATACGCAGGTGGTTGTCGGCCTTCAGCGACGACGCGGGTTGCACCGGCTGGCGCACCGGCGCCCGGCGCGTGGTGACTTTGCCGGCATGCGCCGCGGAACCACGCACTCCGGACCCGTAGGTCGACCGTGACCCATACGACGAGCGTGAGCCATACCCGTATGACGACCCACCGAACGAGCTCGAGGCGTCGAACTCGTCGTCGTTCCAGCCGCCGTGCGCGCCGAAGTCATGAGAGGCGTTCGCACGCCAGCCGGAGCGCATGCGCTCCATGCCAGCCTCCTTGCGCTTCCAGTCGATCAGGTCGGCCGGGATCTCGTCGAGGAACTGGCTCGGCATCATTTCGGCCGAACGCCCCCACTGCGCACGCACGGCGGCACGCGTGACGAACAAATGCCGCTTGGCGCGCGTGATGCCCACATACGCCAGACGGCGTTCCTCGGACAGCTCACTGGTGTCTTCCATGGCGCGGGCATGCGGGAACGTGCCCTGCTCCATGCCCGTCAGGAACACAATCGGGTATTCGAGGCCCTTGGCGGTGTGCAGCGTCATCAGCGTCACCTTGCCGGAATCCTGCGATTCATCGGGCAGCTGGTCGGAGTCGGCCACAAGCGCCGTCGTCTCAAGGAACCCGGCGAGCGTCGCGTCAGGCGTGTTCTGCTCGTATTCGGCGGCAACGGACTGCAGCTGCGACAGGTTCTCCACACGCGACTGGTCCTGCGGGTCCTGCGACTTCTTGAGTTCCTCGAGCAGCCCGCTGCGTTCGAGCACCTCGGCCACAATCTGCGAAGGCTTCGCATCATGCTCTTGGGCGAATTCACGCAGTTCCTGCATCATCTGGGCAAAGCGCATGAGCGGGTTGAGCGTGCGCGCCGTCATTCCTTCGATCTGGTCCGCGTGCGCGACGCCGTCCCAGAACGTGCCCCCGATCTGCTGGGCATGCAGGGTGACCTGCGACTCCGCGCGCGCGCCAAGGCCGCGCTTGGGCACGTTGAGGATGCGCCGCATATTGATGTCATCAGCCGGGTTCACGATCGCCTGCAGATAGGCGAGCGCGTCTTTCACCTCACGCCGCTCGTAGAACTTCGTGCCGCCGATGAGCTGGTACGGCACGCGCGCCTGGATCAGCCCCTCTTCGAGCGACCTCGACTGCGCGTTCGCGCGGTACATGACGGCGATGTCGCTGTAGCGCACGCCGTCGTCCGTGTGCAGGCGTTTGATCTGCGCGGCGATCCAATGTGCTTCGAGCTGCGCGGTGTCCGCGGCGTATGCGGTGATCTGCTCCCCCGCGCCCGCCGCGGTCCACAGGCGCTTCGGCTTGCGCCCCTCGTTGTGCGCGATGACCGCGTTCGCCGCGTCGAGGATCGTCTGCGTCGAACGGTAGTTCTGTTCGAGCATGATCGTCTTCGCGTTGGGAAAATCCTGTTCGAAATCCTGGATGTTGCGGATGTCGGCTCCGCGGAACGCGTAGATGGACTGGTCGGAATCACCCACCACGGTGATCCACGCCGGCCCCACGCGCCCCGCGCCGACGGCGCCCATGTCCGCGTGTTCGCCGGCGTCCACGCCTGCGAGCTCACGGATGAGCACATACTGCGCATGGTTCGTGTCCTGGTATTCGTCCACGAGGATGTAGCGGAATTTGCGGTGGTAGTACTCCGCGACGTCTGGGCAGGCGCGCAGCAGCTCCACCGTGCGTACGATCAGGTCGTCGAAATCCACGGCGTTCGCCGCGGCAAGCCGATGCTGGTATTCCGCATAGACCACCGCATACAGCTCCTCCGGATTGCCGATGCGCCCCACACGGTACCCGCGCTGCCCGGGTTTGAAGTCCGGCGCGTATTGGGAGAGCATCTCGCGCGCGCTCGTCAGGTTGTTCTTGTAATCCGAAATCCGCGCAAGGATCGAGCGGGGCGTATAACGCTTCACATCGAAGTTGAAATCATTGGCGATGAGCTTGATGAGGCGCTCGCAGTCGGCGGTGTCGTAGATGGTGAAGCCGGATTTCAGGCCGATGCGCTCGCCGTCGCGCCGCAGGATGCGCACGCACGCGGAATGGAACGTGGAGACCCACATGCGCGACGCGACCGGCCCGATGAGCGATTCGAGACGTTCGCGCATCTCCGCGGCCGCCTTGTTGGTGAAGGTGATCGCAAGCACCTGGCTCGGCCAAGCGCCGAACTGCGTGAGGATCCAGGCGATGCGTCGGGTCAGGACGCGCGTCTTGCCCGAACCGGCGCCCGCGCCGATGAGCAGGGCCGGCCCGCGGTATTGGACCGCTTCGGCCTGCTGGGGGTTCAAATCGCCAATCAGCGCCTCTGGTGGCCGGGCGATGACGTCGGGATCTTGCTGCACGTCGCTTCCTTTCGTAACCATGGGCCCGGGAACAGGCCGGCTACCATATCTAGCACATCGATTGGTCACGTCGCGACGGCATGCGCCATCACTGTATGCCGTGGTCAGTTGCACAGCGTACAGTGATGCGACATATCACCCAACAACACGCGCACCATTCTGGAGACCATGTGCCGCCATCGGTGCCGCATTCCCAGATGGAAGGATGCAGATGCTGGAACTTGAGGAGCGGATCAGGCAGCAGGGAACGGTCAAGCCGGGCAATGTGCTCAAGGTGGACGCCTTTCTCAATCATCAGTGCGACGTGGCGCTGTTCGACGCCATGGGCGCGGCGTGGGCCGAACATTTCCGGGGCAAGCCGATCTCCAAGATCCTGACCATCGAAGCTTCCGGCATTGGCATCGCATGCGTGGCCGCACGCCATTTCGACAATGTTCCGGTCGTGTTCGCCAAGAAAGCGCAATCGATCAACCTCGACGGCGAACAATACGTGACACAGGTGTATTCATTCACCAAGCAGCGTGAATTCCCTGTGATCGTGGCCAAGAAATTCCTGTCTGAAGGCGACCATGTACTCATCATCGACGACTTCCTAGCCAACGGCAAGGCGCTCCAAGGGCTCATCGAGCTGTGCGAGGACGCCGGCGCCACGGTGGAGGGCATCGGCATCGCCATCGAAAAAGGTTTCCAAGGCGGCGGCGACCGTCTGCGCGAGGCTGGCTTCGACCTTGATTCCCTCGCCATCGTCGAGTCGATGGATGCCGACAATGGCACCGTGACCTTCCGCCACTGACCACACAGGAGGAATCCAAGGTGAAGCAGCACCACAGTGAGGTCTCGTTCGCCACGCTTTCGTCGCTCGACGCACCCGTCTCGTTCTGGCGCGGCATACCGTTTGGACTGCAGCATGTGCTCGCCATGTTCGTGGCCAATCTCGCCCCCATCTTCCTCGTGGCGGCCGCAGGACACATGAGTGCCGTCGATTCCGCGCGCATCATCCAGTCCGGTTTGCTTGTGGCGGGCTTGGGCACATGCCTGCAGCTCTACGGCATATGGCGCATCGGATCGCGCCTGCCGATGGTCACCGGCATCTCGTTCACCTATGTGGCTGCGGCGATCGCCATCGTGGGCCAGCAGGGCTATGGGGCCGTGGTGGGGGCTGTGCTCGTCGGCGGCCTGCTCGAAGTCGCCTTGGGACTCACGGCCCAGTATTGGGCACGGTTTGTACCACCGGTGGTGTCCGCCGTGGTGGTCACATCGATTGGCTTCTCGCTGCTTTCCGTGGGTGCCGAAAGCTTCGGTGGCGGCTCGGGAGCCCCGGATTTCGGCAGTTGGCAGAATCTCACACTCGGTGTGGTCTCGTTGGCGGCCTGCCTTGCATTCCAACTGCTCATGAAAGGTGTGGCCAAGCAGCTTTCCGTGCTGTTCGGCCTTGTGGTGGGCTACCTGCTGGCACTGTGCCTCGGCAAAGTGGATTTCAGCGGATTCGCACACCTGCAGGTGGTGAGCCTGCCCACATTCATGCCTTTCAAGCCGGAATTCGATTGGGGTGCCATCATCTCGATCGGCCTGCTCTATGTCGTCTCATCCGTCGAAGTGCTGGGCGACACCGCGGCATTGACCAAGGTCGGTCTCAACCGCACCCCCACCAAGAAAGAGACAGCTGGCGCCATCGCCGGCGACGGCCTGATTTCATCGGTCTCCGGCCTGTTCGGCTGCCTGCCGCTCACCTCGTTCGCCCAGAACATCGGTCTGGTGGCCATGACCAAGGTCGTCAACCGCAAGGTGATCCTCTCCGGTGGCCTGTTACTTGTGCTTGCGAGCTTCGTACCGGCCGTGTCCGAGGTCTTCAACTCCATGCCGCAGGCGGTGCTCGGCGGCTGCACAATCATGATGTTCGGCAACATCATCCTCTCGGGCTTCCAGATGATCTCCGACGCCGGGTATACGCAACGCAACATCACAATCGCCGCGCTTTCCTTGACAATCGGCATCGGTTTCACGCAGGTCTCCGCGATCTTTGTGCATTTTCCCCCGCTGTTCCAGTCGATTTTCGCGCACAACTGCATCGCGGTGGCGTTTGTGGTGGCTGTGGTGCTCAATCTGGTGCTGCCCGGCGAAGAACGTTTCCTCGCCACACCGGCCCAGACGGACTGAGGATCCTCAGTCAAAATCCGGCTCGTATTTGGTTTTGGCGTAATGGACAACAATCCATTTGATGACGAACGTCACGCCGAGCGTGGCGGCGAGTGGAATCCAGAAATACGTCGTCCTCAATGTCGGCAGGAAGTACAACGCGAGCGCGCCGAGCACACCGAAGATGGTCGCGAAGCTCGTCAATGACACTGAGAAATCGCACAGCTTCTTCTCGGCGAGTTGAGTGCCTCGGCGCGTATCGGACTCCTTCACGCCGAGCTCATAGATGTTGATGAGGCGCAGCGCCTTGAAGTTGTACAGGAAGAGGTTCGTGCGCACGCCCATGACAAGCCCGTAAATATAGAGCCAGCATCCCACTGCGAGCCCCGTGCGTGAGAGGCCCGAGGCGAATGACACGGGCCAATGCATGCCCCACACGGCGATTACCGCATGCACGGCGACGATGACCGCCGTGGCGAGAATGACGCATACCGCGCACAATTCCCATCCTTGCCTGCGTGCGCGCGGGGTGTAGAACTGTTCGATGCGACGGAACGCGCGTCTGTAGTCATCGTGGTCCTCCGCTGTGTGCTTGAGTATCGTGTACCCGACGAGGATGGCGATGATCTCGATGATGAACGTCTCCGGGTGTTTCTGTACTTCCGGCAGTTCCACGATCTCATGTGTCATGAGTCCGATGAGGCGGTTGAGCCCTTTGACGATCTCTTCGACGTCGGCCGTGTTGCGTTCCGGCAGCAGTGCGAAGAAACTGCCGACAGCAAAACCGAGGATGATGACGGCCACACCGCTCGCGATACGCAACGCGCGTCGGCGCATGTGTGCGTCATAGCCGAAGTGGTCGCCATGGGCGGCGATCTGCTGCAGTCTTGATTCCTTTGTCCCAGCGTCCGAGCCGCCCCTGTCCGTGTTCATTCGTTGCGTTCCATTCATGTTCGCTCCATACCCGTTTCGATTCATATGCCAACCATTGTTCCCGCATCATCCTCTTTACGGCCAGTGTAGTCCGCGGCATGCGCGCATGCTCCCATATTCCCGCATATCTCCATCGGAGAATCACGTCCCGCTGCCATAGAATCGCATCAAATCCCACGCCGATGCAAGAAGAATCGTGAAGGCAGCGATATTGGACCAATATGACCGTCAGGGAACTCCATTGCGGGTGTGCGACATACCCGATCCGACGGTCGGGCCGGATGACGTTCTCGTGCGAGTCACGTTCGCGGGTGTCAATCCACTGGACAATATGATTGTGTGCGGCGAGGTGAAGCTCATCGTGCCGTACCCCATGCCATTGACGATAGGCAATGAGTTCGTCGGCGTGGTGGAGAGGACCGGCACGCAGGTCACGCGATTCTCCGCGGGCGAGCGTGTATATGGGCGCATGCCATTGGATTCCATTGGCGCGTTCGCGCAGTTCGTGTCCATCCCCCAGTCGGCGCTCGAGGCGACTCCGGAGTACATGAACGACGAGGAGGCGGCCTGTGTGCCGTTGACGGCGTTGACCGCATGGCAAGCGTACGAGTTCATGCATGTGGCCGAAGGCGGCCGTCTGTTCATCTCCGGGACGACGGGAAGCCTGGGCGCGATGGCGGTGCAATCGCACGCGACTTGGGCCTCGAGGTGTCTGTCAGTGGTGGAGCTTCCAGCCGGCGGCGCATGCTCGACATGGGCGTGACGACCTTCGTCGACTACAAGACTCAGGACTACGCCACGATGCTGTCGGGCATGGACTATGTGCTCGATACAGTGGGTGACCGTGAGATCGGCAAGGAGATGGGCATTCTCAAACGCGGCGGAATCCTGGTCTCGTTGCGTGGCACACCGAACGGCGCGTTCGCCAGACGCATCGGATTGCCTTGGTACAAGCGTCTCCTGTTCGACGCGGCCGGCATGAGGAACGACCGTCTGGGTCACAGGCGCGGCCAACGTTATGCGTTCATCTTCGTGTGCGCCGCGGCGGCTCGAATGGCAAGACGCTACTGCATATCGGCTGAGCGTTCCCGCATCAACTCATAATCGCCGGCGTCAATGTAGATGCTACAGGCCCGCGGTGGGCAATGCAGCACGCACCGGCCGGACGCGTCGATCCGCACCGCTGCATCCGGGTGGCAGATGTCTACAACCGTGTGCGCTGCAAGAAAATCCTCTTGGATAGGGCGGGCCACTGCGGCATCACCGGTGTTGAGCACAACGCATACCGGATGGCCGCCCCGCACCACCCAACACAATGAATGCGCGGTGTTGCCGCCCTGCGGAACGACACGGCCGCCGAGCAGATGCGCACGGATCCACACCATCTCATGGAGCAGCGCCAGTGGTGGGAATAGGTCGTGCGGCATGCCGTACCAGTCGCCGAAGAACACGCACGGATACGGGCTGTCACGCAACAGAATATAGGCGTATGCGAGCGGTTTGAACCAAGGCTGCACCCAGGATTCGAGTGCCTGACCCGGTTGTGTATCATGGTTGTCCACGAACGCGCACGCGTACTCTGGCTCATCGACCGTAAGCGTATGCGCGGCTAGTTCGCGAAGATCATATGCCTGAGGTTCCTGCGAGACATGTTCAAATGCGAAGTGCAGCGCGACGTCGAACAGCGTCATGCAGTGCCCACAATCGTTGAGGTAACCGACCAATTCATCCACATCGCCTGACCAGTACTCGCCGACCGCGAAATCGGGATGGTTGCCATACTGTCGCATTGTATTGAGCCATGGTGCGAAGAACGTCGCGTCTATGCTTTTGACGGCGTCGAGACGGAAGCCGTCGACACCCGTCGTCTCGGTGTACCAGATGCCCCAATCGGTCAGTTCCTTGGCCACTTCGGGTTCATTGACATCGACGTCGTCCCCCATGATGTAGTCGAAATTGCCACGCTCTTGGCTTACGTTGCCGCTCCATTGTTTGCCGGCGAAGCGCATGATGCCGATGCTGCCGTCATTGGCGGTGTAGTCGGTGCCGGTGAAGTCACGCCAGTTCCAACGGAACGTCGAATACGCGCCGCCGCGTTCGGGGAACTCATAGACAGTGTCGAGCGTACGTTCGATCACCGTGCTGTCGCTCACTGTGCGGTCATCCACGTCGACGACATGCGCCGCGACCCGCTCCTTGCCGTCGGCGCCCATCCTGTGGTTGAAAACGATGTCAGCGATGACGCGCAGTCCATGCGCGCGCAATGCACGGATTGCGGCAAGATAATCACCACGCGACCCATATTTCGTCGGCACCGAGCCCTTCGCGTCGAATTCACCCAGATCATACATGTCGTAGACGCCGTAGCCGACGTCAGAGTCCCCCGCTTGGCCTTTGTACGCCGGTGGAAGCCATGTCATCGTGAACCCGGCGGCGGCGAGATCCTGCGCCTGCGCCGCGATCCAGTTCCATAGCCCATGATCGTCGGGCAGATACCATTCGAAGCATTGCAGCATCGTCTCGTGATTCGCTGTGCCGGCCGTCATATCCGCGTGTTCCTTCGTCAGTATCCGTGTGTGCCTTATCGGATTCCATGCTAGCGGCGGCACACACCGCTACGCCCGTAGCGTGGCTCTGCGCTTTGTCTCGCGCAGGCGGCGACGAACGAACGGAACAGTCGCCGGCTCGGCCCATCCACTGTGTAGAGGAATTCGGGATGCCATTGCACGGCGCGGAAATATGTGTTCTCCGGCCTGTCGATCGCCTCAATGAGGCCATCCTCGCTGATTGCCATCGGCACGAGTCGCTCCCCCTAGCACGCGTATCGCCTGATGATGGTAGCTGTTGACCGCGAGGTCGTCGACGCCGATTCCGGCGGCTAGCGGCGTTCCTACTTCGATATGTATATCGTGCACCGGCCGGTCGTATGGGGGTCGCTGATGATGGTCGACATCGGAATCGATTCACTCGGAAGATCCTGATACAACGTGCCACCGCACACTACGTTCATGATCTGCAGACCTCTGCATATCCCGAAGACGGGTTTGTCATGCGCGAGCGCGAGGCGCAGCAACGCGAGCTCCATCGTGTCGCGCTCGGCGTTCGGCACGACGTTGTCGAACCTTGGCTCCTCCCCATACTGCCGCGGCTCGACATCATGCCCACCGGTCATCAGTAACCCATCGCACATCGCGAAGATCTGCTGTATCTCGTCATCATCCGTCGTCACCGCCGGCATGAACGGCACGGCACCGGCTTCGCGCAGCGCATCCATATACCCGGGCAGCATCCACAGGCTTTCGCGTTCGTCGTCGACGAGCGGCATCACGGCGATCGTAGGTCTCATGGGCATCCTCTCTGCTTTCGTTCGGCATGGATGGATACTTCACATTCGGCATTCGTCTCCATGACGTGCCTATTACGTCCCTGTTTCGGATGGTGCACCTCGGCTGCGGCGGCGCGACGGACGCGTATCGAAGGTAGAATTATGGGAATCCGTATCCGATGTCGTCAGGGAACGAGGAATCATGGTGGACAGAGCAAAGGAACAGGCGCTCGCAACAATGCCGAAATGCGAGCTGCACCTGCATATCGAGGGGACGCTCGAACCGGATCTGGCGCTCACCTTGGCCGAGCGCAACGGTGTCGCATTGCCGTGGGCGAGCATCGACGAACTGCGCGCGCAATACGAGTTCGAAGACCTGCAGTCGTTCCTCGACCTCTACTATGCGTTGATGAGGACGCTCAAGACGAAGGATGATTTCAAGGACCTCATGATCGCCTATCTCACACGGGCGAACGCGGATGGTGTCAAGCACGCGGAGATCTTCTTCGATCCGCAGGTGCATGTGTGCACGAATGGGTTGGATTTCAACACGGTGCTCGACGGTCTGCTTGAAGGCATGGCGATTGGCCGCGAGCGCTTCGGCATCACCGGCGGTCTGATGCTCAGCATCGTGCGCGATATGGATATCGATTCAGCGAACATGATCCTCGATCTGGCGCAGCCGCGGAAAGACGAGATCCTCGGCATCGGCCTGGATTCGGCGGAAGTGGGCTATCCGCCGGACCGTTTCGTCGACCAGTTCGAGCGGGCAAGGTCGTTTGGTTGGCATTGCGTGGCGCACGCCGGCGAAGAGGGGCCGGCGGTGTATATTCGCGATGCGCTCAATCTGCTGCATGCCGAGCGCATCGACCACGGCATCCACATCCAGGACGACCATGAGCTGCTCGAGCGCGTCGTGCGCGATGGGATCCCGCTCACCTGCTGCCCGTTGTCGAACCTCAGGCTGCAGGTCGTGCACGATATGCGCAAGCATCCGATCCCCCGATTCCTCGATGAAGGAGTCATGTGCACGATCAACTCGGATGACCCGGCGTATTTCGGCGGCTATGTTGCAGCGAACTACGCCGCGCTCGCCGACATCGGCATGTCGATGGAGGAATTGGCGGCGCTCGCCGGCAACTCGATCGACGCGTCGTTCGCTTCGGATGGGCGCAAGGCGCAGCTCCATGCGGAACTCGCCGCATGGCGAATGGAGCGTGGACTCTGATCATTCCTCTGCAGCGGCATCAATGAACAATCTCATATGATGCATCGATGCGTCAGTGATGATTCCGCGCAGTGCATCACCATATTGCCTGCTGAGATTCAGCACCAAACCCTGTTGCGTCCCGCTCCAGGCATCGTAAGGCAATTTGACGCCATCACCGGTGATGAAATCACAGTAATAATACCGGTGTTCATCGAATCCCGCATGCACGGTCACCACGCCGCCCATGTAGATGTCCCTATCATCATATTCCACTGGTTGTGAAGGATGGCCATCATTGCACAGTTCTTCCGCCCGGCCGTATACCGACAATGGGAACAGTTCGATCTCCCCGACCACCGTGATTTTCCTGTCGTGATCGGTCAGGAAAGGAATGCCTTTGCGTAGATAATCCTCGTAATCTCCACATGTGGGCATGTCAGTGGCCTCCTCGAGACGTTGCTTGTATTCTTGGTCAAACCAATGCATATACAGTCCGCTCAGCACCATCATGCATACCGGGTATCGTTCATTGCCAAAATCACCCAGAACAGGAGATGCGCCATCAACGAACCATCCTTCTATCAGCTTCTTCAGATGGATGTCCATGGGCTATGGGCGAAAGTGAAGGCGACCACGGAACCGCGAACAAAGGCTCGTCTCATCTTCGCCATGTCAATCAGGAGCATTCTGCTCGTCTCCTTCGCCGTCGTGTTCATCGGCGGTTTGTCGGCGGTTTGTCGGCGGTGTTCGGCCCCGATAACTCCGGGCTGGCCGTGGCGGGATTCTGCATCCTGCTCGGCATCAAGCATGTTCCTTATGGATACCGCGCAACGGACAGTGCCATCGCTCTGGCGTTCGTCTTAGCGGCCATGGTGTGGGGGGGCTGGCGGCCCAGGCATGGCCGCCAGTCCCCTGCCTGATGGTGAACGTCCTGCTCATCACCGTCATCCTGATACTCGTCGCCGACGAGCCACTGATGGGCAACGCCGGGCTCTATGTGTTCGGATACCTGTTCGTGAGCCAGACGCCTGTGAACGGGGAAGCGCTCGCAAGCCGGTGTGCGCTGGCGTTGCTGCTGTGGCTGGCATGCAGCGCCGTGCTCCTGCACAAGCACCACGGGAAGTTCCAGAATGTTCGTTTGTATGACATGCTGGCTGCATTCAGCGTATCCAGCGCAAAGGGACTCTGGCAGATCAGACTGTCCGCAGGGGTGGCCATGGCTTTGCTCATCGGGGAACTGGCAGGACTGCCCCGAGGCGTATGGGTGGGCTATGCCTGCATGTCGGTGCTTCTCCCCTTCGGCGAAGCGGGAACGAGCCTGCCAATGCGAGCGCTGCAGCGCATAGGCGGGGTTGTCGTGGGATCATTGCTATATGCCGGATTCTCGCTTGTGGTACCGGCCGGGTCCCGCATCCTGTTCGGCCCCATCGCAGGCATCTGTATGGGATTCCCCAGCAAGTACATGGTAAACAACGCCCTCAATTGTTTCGGCGCCCCTCCTGCTTGCCGAGAGCGTCTACGGCGTCTCCGGATCTGTGACGTTGCGGATCTACGACAACATGATTGGTGTGCTCTTCGCGGTATGCTGCACCGTGCTGTTCTCACTTCTGGAACGCCATGCCTCCTCCGATGAAGCACCGGCAACCAACCGCACCAAGCCATCGACGAATATATAATTCCCGTTCCAGACGGCGCCTGTCACAGTGCGCATTCATCCAAAAAGAAAGGCCTGCCGAACGTACTTCGGCAGGCCTCGTCATGCCCAGAGCGTCGCACTCACTCCCATTCGATCGTCGCCGGCGGCTTCGACGTGCAGTCGAGCACGACACGGTTGATCTGGCGGCATTCGTTCGTGATGCGCGTCGAGATCGCCGCGAGCACGTCGTACGGCACGCGCGACCAGTCGGCCGTCATCGCGTCCTCGGAACTCACGGGGCGCAGCACGATCGGCATGCCGTACGTGCGTTCGTCACCCTGCACACCCACGGAGTGCACGTCGGCGAGCAGCACGACCGGGCACTGCCAGATGTCGCGGTCCAGACCGGCCTTCGACAGTTCCTCACGGGCGATCGCGTCGGCGTCACGCAGAATGTCGAGTCGTTCCTTCGTGATATCGCCGATGATGCGGATGCCGAGGCCCGGACCGGGGAACGGCTGGCGCCAGACGATCTCGTCCGGCAGGCCGAGCTCGGTGCCGATCGCGCGCACCTCATCCTTGAACAGCGAACGCAGCGGTTCGATCAATTCGAACTTGAGGTCGTCGGGCAGGCCGCCCACATTGTGGTGGGACTTGATGTTCGCCGCACCGTCACCGCCACCGGATTCGACGACGTCGGGGTACAGCGTGCCCTGCACGAGGAACTTCACTTCCTTGCCTTCGCTGCCTGCGTCCTCGATGACCTGACGCTGTGCTTTCTCAAACGTGCGGATGAACTTCTCACCGATGATCTTGCGCTTGGTTTCGGGATCGGATACCCCCTTGAGCGCATTCAGGAAGTCCTCGGAGGCGTCGACCGCGATGAGCTTGATGCCGGTGGCCGCCACGAAATCGTGCTTGACCTGTTCCGCCTCGCCCTTGCGCAGCAGGCCGTGGTCCACGAACACGCAGGTGAGCTGGTCGCCGATCGCACGGTGTACGAGAGCCGCGGCGACGGCGGAATCGACACCGCCCGACAGGCCGCAGATGACCTGCGCGTCGCCGACCCGCTCGCGGATCTTCTTGACCTGATCGTCGATGATGTTCGCGGCGTCCCAGTCACGGCCGATGCCAGCACAATCATGCAGGAAGCGTTCGATGAGCGCCTGGCCCCTCGGGGTGTGCTTGACCTCTGGATGCCACTGCACGCCGTAGAGTTTGCGCAGCGGGTCCTGCATCGCGGCCACTGGCGCACCCTCGGTGTGTGCGAGCACCTCGAAGCCCTCGGGGGCTTCCTTGACAGCCACACCGTGGCTCATCCATGTGGTTTGCTCCGATGGCGAGCCGGCAAGGATGCCGTCAGGATCGTCGATGACCGTTTCGGTCTTACCGTATTCACCCAGTGCGGCCTTGTCCACATCACCGCCGAGTTCATGCGCCATCACTTGGAATCCATAGCAGATGCCGAGCACCGGCACACCGGACTCGAACACCTTCTTGTCGATGGACGGGGCGCCGGGCTCGAACACCGAGGCGGGGCCACCGGAAAGAATGATCGCCTGTGGGTCCTTGGCGAGCATCTCCTCGACCGGCATGGAATGTGGTACCAACTCCGAATAGACGTTGGCCTCACGCACGCGACGGGCAATCAATTGCGCGTATTGGGCGCCGAAATCAACGACGAGTACAGGCCCTTGTGCCATAAGTTGAACCCCTTAATACATAGGTATGTTGTGGCGTGTAATTGACATACTCCATTGTGGGCATGCAAGTAGACAAGCCGGCCCATACAGGACCGACATCGGATTGCAGGGCTACTGCGACGCCTGATTCCTCGCAATGTGCGGTTTACTGCAACACGCCGCCGTGCATTGTGTCCAATCGAACGGGATCAACCATGCACATACGCTTGCAATCATTGCTATTGCAGCGTTCCACGAGGGTTGAGAGGCAATTCCGGAATGCACAATTCAACTGGTAAAGTTTGCAAAAGAGGTAAGAAATATCACATTTACGCACACACATGCCCAAAAAGAAGCAAAAAGTCAGAGAGTTCACGTAACATGATTCTCGATTGGACACGGGGTTCCTCTCCAGTGGGAGGACATGCGGATCCCGTGGCCACATTGGAACAAACAATCGCACATATTGTGCAGGAGTACAGGAGTACACATGACAAATCCTGTTATTGGCACCCCGTGGCAGAAGCTGGATCGCCCGGTTTCCGAAGAAGCCATCGAAGGCATGGACAAGTATTGGCGCGTCACCAACTACATGTCCATCGGCCAGATCTATCTGCGTAGCAACCCGCTGATGAAGGAACCCTTCACCCGCGATGACGTGAAGCACCGTCTGGTCGGCCACTGGGGCACCACCCCGGGCCTGAACTTCCTTCTCGCCCACATCAACCGCCTCATCGCTGACCACCAGCAGAACACCGTGTTCATCATGGGCCCGGGCCACGGCGGCCCGGCTGGCACCTCCCAGTCTTACGTTGACGGCACGTACACCGAGTACTACCCGAACATCACCAAGGACGAAGCTGGCCTGCAGAAGTTCTTCCGCCAGTTCTCCTACCCGGGCGGCATCCCGTCGCACTTCGCCCCGGAGACCCCGGGATCGATCCACGAAGGTGGCGAGCTTGGCTACGCGCTCTCCCACGCATACGGCGCCGTGATGAACAACCCGAGCCTGTTCGTGCCGTGCATCATCGGCGACGGCGAGGCCGAGACCGGCCCGCTCGCCACCGGCTGGCAGTCCAACAAGCTCGTCAACCCGCGCACCGACGGCATCGTGCTGCCGATCCTGCACCTCAACGGCTACAAGATCGCCAACCCGACCATCCTCGCTCGTATCTCCGACGAAGAGCTGCATGACTTCTTCCGCGGCATGGGCTACCACCCGTACGAGTTCGTTGCCGGCTTCGACAACGAGGACCACATGTCGATCCACCGTCGTTTCGCCGAGCTGTTCGAGACGATCTTCGACGAGATCTGCGACATCAAGGCTGCGGCCCAGACCGACGACATGACCCGTCCGTTCTACCCGATGCTCATCTTCCGCACCCCGAAGGGCTGGACCTGCCCGAAGTTCATCGACGGCAAGAAGACCGAAGGCTCCTGGCGTGCGCACCAGGTCCCGCTGGCTTCCGCCCGCGACACCGAAGAGCACTTCGAAGTCCTCAAGGGCTGGATGGAATCCTACAAGCCGGAAGAGCTCTTCAACGCCGACGGCTCCATCAAGGATGACGTCACCGCGTTCATGCCGAAGGGCGAGCTCCGCATCGGCGCCAACCCGAACGCCAACGGCGGTGTGATCCGCGAGGACCTGAAGCTCCCCGAGCTCGACCAGTACGAGGTCACCGGCGTCAAGGAGTACGGCCATGGCTGGGGCCAGGTCGAGGCTCCGCGTGCCCTCGGTGCATACTGCCGCGACATCATCAAGAACAACCCAGATTCGTTCCGCATCTTCGGACCGGACGAGACCGCTTCCAACCGCCTGAACGCGACCTACGAGGTCACCGACAAGCAGTGGGACAACGGCTACCTTTCGGGTCTCGTCGACGAGCACATGGCGGTCACCGGTCAGGTCACCGAGCAGCTCTCCGAGCACCAGTGCGAGGGCTTCCTCGAGGCGTACCTCCTCACCGGCCGCCACGGCATCTGGAGCTCCTACGAGTCCTTCGTCCACGTCATCGACTCGATGCTCAACCAGCATGCGAAGTGGCTCGAGGCCACCGTCCGCGAGATCCCGTGGCGCAAGCCGATCTCCTCGGTGAACCTCCTCGTCTCCTCGCACGTGTGGCGTCAGGATCACAACGGCTTCTCGCACCAGGATCCGGGTGTCACCTCGCTCCTGATCAACAAGACGTTCAACAACGATCACGTGACGAACATCTACTTCGCGACCGACACGAACATGCTGCTCGCGATCTCCGAGAAGTGCTTCAAGTCCACCAACAAGATCAATGCGATCTTCGCCGGCAAGCAGCCTGCTCCGACGTGGGTCACGCTCGATGAGGCCCGCGCCGAGCTCGAAGCCGGCGCCGCTGAGTGGAAGTGGGCTTCCAACGCCGAGAACAACGATGAGGTCCAGGTCGTCCTCGCTTCCGCTGGCGATGTGCCGACCCAGGAGCTCATGGCCGCCTCCGATGCCCTCAACAAGATGGGCATCAAGTTCAAGGTCGTCAACGTTGTTGACCTCCTGAAGCTGCAGTCCCGCGAGAACAACGACGAGGCCCTCACGGACGAGGAGTTCACCGAACTCTTCACCGCCGACAAGCCGGTTCTGTTCGCATACCACTCCTACGCTCAGGATGTTCGCGGCCTCATCTACGACCGCCCGAACCACGACAACTTCCACGTCGTCGGCTACAAGGAGCAGGGCTCCACGACCACGCCGTTCGACATGGTCCGCGTCAACGACATGGATCGCTATGCGCTCCAGGCCGCTGCCCTCAAGCTGATCGATGCCGACAAGTACGCCGACAAGATCGACGAGCTCAACGCGTTCCGCAAGAAGGCGTTCCAGTTCGCTGTCGACAACGGCTACGACATCCCGGAGTTCACCGACTGGGTGTACCCGGATGTCAAGGTCGACGAGACGCAGATGCTTTCCGCGACCGCGGCGACCGCAGGCGACAACGAGTGAGCCTAAGGGTTAACGCTTCCCGGTGATCAGCATCCGGGAATGGGGCGTGTGGAAATTCGTTTCCACACGCCTTTTTCATATCATGCGGACATGCGCTCATTGCCGCCGCCGTGACCCATGACCGCATGAATTGCCACATGACCGCCAATGCGTACAATGGAATGGTGCGTGCCTTTTCCCACACGCACTGCCATGCACCACCCCGCATGCACGCAACGTAGCATGCATCATAAGGAGTCAATGTGAGCCTCAAGAATGTGAGCATCATCAGTCCAGAACCCGGCAATGGACGCAACGTGGTCGCGCTCGGACTGGTTGCCCTGCTCGCCAAGAACAACGTCACCAGCGTGTTCCGCCCCGCGGTCTCAAGCAACGAGACTTTCACCGACACACTACTCGACTACGCGACCGCGCACCAGACCAGGGAGCAGGCCATCGGTGTCACACTGCGCGATGCGCGCATCAACAAGCAGAGTGCCCGCGCGCAGATCGTCAGCAAATTCATCGACACCAACGCCCAGCTCAACCCGAAGGTCCGTGTGATTGTCGGCAGCGACCGCAATGGCGTGGGCGACCCGGAGCGATTCAGCTTCAACGCCGATGTCTCAGCGGACTTGCAGGCGCCAGTGCTGCTGACCGTCTGCACACTGCATCGCACACCACAGCAGTTGCATGAGACGATTGAGGCATGCACCGAGGTCATCGTCAATGCCGGTACCAAGGTCATCGGCGTGTTCATCACCGGCTGTGATGAAAACCAGTGCACATCGCTGCGCACCTATTTCAAGGATTACGATGTACCCGTCTGGACGGTGCCGTTCCTCGACCTCGAAGAGAACGCCACTCCTGACGACGCCATTGGCTCTTTTGCCGCGCATGTGCCCGCAGACCAACTGCTGAGCACCCTGGACTCCCCCTTCGTGCCACCGACCACGCCATACGCGTTCCAATACGACATCCTCGCGCGAGCCAAGAAGAACCGCAAAACGATTGTGCTTCCCGAAGGTGCCGACGACCGCATCATCACCGCTGCGAACTACCTGCTCGAATCGAACGTGGTTGACATTGTGATCATCGGCGAGCGCGATGAGATCATCGAACGCGGCAAGAAACTCGGCCTCAAGACGCTCGACAAAGCACGGTTCCAGTCGATGGAAGACGAGCAGCTGCTTGCCGAGATGATTGACAAGCTGTGCCAGATACGCGCCAAGAAGGGTATGACCCCTGATGTGGCCCGCAAGACTTTGCGCGACCCGAATTACTTCGGCACCATGCTTGTTGTGCTCGGGCAGGCTGACGGCCTTGTCTCCGGCGCCATCAGCTCTACCGCCAACACGGTGCGTCCGGCCCTGCAGCTCATTAAGACGAAACCCGGCACCAAGTCCGTCTCCGGCGCATTCCTCATGTGCCTCAAAGACCATGTGTCCGTATTCGCTGACTGCGCGATCAACCTCGACCCCGACCCGGAGCAGCTCGCCGACATCGCATTGCAGTCCGCCCAGACCGCCAAAGCGTTCTCGATTGAACCGCGTGTGGGCATGCTGTCGTATTCCACACTCGGTTCCGGCAAAGGCCCCGATGTCGATCTGGTCGTTCAGGCCACGTCGATCGTACGGGAAAAGGATCCCGATCTGGCACTCGTGGGACCGATCCAATTCGATGCCGCGTGGTCGCCAGATGTAGCCGCAGTCAAAGCCCCCGGCGATCCCGTCGCCGGACGTGTCTCCGTGTTCGTGTTCCCGGATCTCGATTCGGGCAACATCTGCTACAAGGCCGTGCAGCGCTCCTCAGGCGCAGTGGCCATCGGGCCGATTCTGCAAGGCCTCAACAAACCGGTGAATGACCTGAGCCGTGGCGCACTGGTGCAGGACATCATCAACACAATCGCGCTCACCGCCATCGAAGCCCAGCAGAACGACTGAGACACACCGCACAACCCTGAACACGATGCGGGTGTCGTGGTTCCACTTCCCCTATGGATTGGAGCCACGACGCCCGCATCGTGTCGTCCGTCATCGTTTTGTAGCAAATGGCGAGTACCCTGTACTTCTGGAAAGCCGCAACAGCGGTGAACACAAAACACCAATGGAGGATGCCCAGAATGGCAAAAACCGTCCTTGTTATCAATTCCGGATCCAGCTCGATCAAGTACCAGCTTGTCGACCTTGAAACCGGCGAAGGTATTGCCTCGGGTCTCGTTGAGAAAATCGGCGAGCCGATCGACGGCCACTACAAGTACGAATACAACGGCGAAAAGCATGAGCTCGAAGAGCGCATCGACAACCACGAGCAGGGTCTCAAGCGCGTGCTCGGTTTCTTCGAGGAGTATGGCCCAAGCCTCGAAAGCGCCGGCATCGTGGCCGTCGGCCACCGCGTGGTCCAGGGTGGAAGCACCTTCCCTGACCCGGCCCTCGTGACCGACGAGACAATCAAGCAGGTCGAGGACCTTGCGGTGCTCGCTCCCCTGCATAACGGCCCTGAAGCCAAGGGCGCCGAGGTCATGCGCGAACTGCTGCCGGATGTGCCGCAGATCTTCGTGTTCGATTCCTCCTTCTTCCAGCAGCTGCCGAAGGCCGCCAGCACCTACGCGCTCAACCGTGAAGTCGCCGAAAAGTACAAGATCCGCCGCTACGGCGCCCACGGCACCTCGCACTGGTATGTCTCCTCGAAGGTTCCTGAGGTCATTGGCAAGCCCGCTGAAGGCCTCAAGCAGATCGTGCTGCATATCGGCAACGGCGCCTCCGCTTCCGCCGAACTCGACGGCAAGCCGATTGAGACATCGATGGGTCTGACCCCGCTTGAGGGTCTGGTCATGGGCGGCCGTACCGGTGACATCGATCCGGCCGCCGTCTTCCACCTGATTCGCAATGCGCACATGGACGTGGATGAGCTCGATGACCTCTTCAACAAGAAGTCCGGCATGATGGGCATGACCGGCTTCGGCGACATGCGCGAAGTCCATCGCCTCATCGCCGAAGGCGACGAGAACGCCAAGCTCGCGCTCGACGTCTACGTGCACCGCATCGTGAGCTACATCGGCGCCTATACCGCCCAGCTCGGCGGCCTCGATGTCATCACGTTCACCGCCGGCGTCGGCGAAAACGACGAAATCGTGCGCCGCATGGTCTGCGAGAAGCTCGCACCGTTCGGCGTCAAGCTCGACATGGAGAAGAACGACACCCGTTCCAAGGAGCCACGCATCATCTCCACGCCGGATTCCTCGGTGATCATCGCCGTCGTCCCGACGAACGAAGAGCTCGCGATCGCACAGCGTTCCGCCGCAATCGCCGAAAAGGGCGAAGACACCTACGGCAACAAGGTCGCCTGATCGCTCCGCGCCAGACGCTCCTCTCAGCGATAAAAAGAGGCCAGCCGGATTCGGCTGGCCTCTTTCCTGTTTTCCCCCCACAGGAATTCATTCTGCCATAACGTGGCATCGGCACAGTGCCAAAACCATATAGATTGACAAAACGTTCACAACTGTTTTCCTATGGCATTCCTTTTACATAATTACATAAACCACTCCATAACGGTTTTACTTATGCTGTGCCAGCATCGCGGTCCACAGGCCGGTGAAATCGGGGATTGTCTTGCGTGTCGTCTGTACGTCCTCAATCGCTATATCCGCGATGCGCAGCCCCAGCATCGCCGCGAACGTGGCCATGCGGTGATCAGCATAGGATTCCATGACCGCGCCATGCAACTGCCCCTGCGCGACTGGATTGATGGCGATGCCGTCCGCGAGCTCATGCGCATGGGCGCCCACACGTTCAATCTCCTGCACGAGCGCCTCCAGACGGTTAGTCTCATGCCCGCGCAGATGCCCGATACCGGTGAGTGCCGATGGACCGTCTGCGAACACAGCGATGGCGGCGATGCTCGGCGCAATCTCCCCCGCGGCTGACAAATCGAGTTCACCCAATGCCCGGATGGTTCCATCGGAACGCACCGTCAGCGTACCGCAGTACCGGTCATTGAATTCCTCGCAATCAGCGAGCTCGTTGAACGAAGTGCCGTCAAGCGTTACCTCGGCACCGAACCGGTGTAGAATCGCGGGCAACAAGCCGCCGGGCTGTGTCGTGTGCGCAGGCCAGTTCGGCACGCTCACCGACCCCGAGGCAATCAAGGCGGCCCCTAGGAACGGTGCGGCGTTCGATAGATCCGGCTCGACAGTGATCTCCTGCGCCATCGCCAATGCGCGCGGCTCGACCGCCCATTCGCCGCGCTGTGTCATCTCGACCGCACCACCGGCGGCATTGATGTCTTCCACGGTCATGCGGATATGCGGCAGGCTCGGCAGTTTGCGGCCGGTGTGCCTGAGTGTCAGTCCGTTCGGCAGACGTGACGCGGCGAGCAGCAATCCCGAAATGAACTGCGACGAGGCGGAAGAATCGATTTTCACGACTGCACGGCGGCCCGACATACCTAATGATGTCGGTGGTATGACGGTGAAGGGCAGATGCCCCTCCTCACCGTGGTAGTCCACATGCGCACCCAAGCGGCACAATCCGTCAAGCAGTGGTTTCATCGGGCGCGCATATGCCTGCTCATCGCCATCGAAACGCACCGGCCCGTTGGCGAACAGTACAAGCGGCGGCACAAAGCGCATCACCGTGCCGGCGAGTCCGCAATAGACGTCCGTGTTGCCACGGAACACGCCATCGGCGGGCGGAGTGATCGTGACATCCGTCCCGTCAGTGCTGTGCCGTTCACATGTCACGCCGAGCGTCTGCAAGGCACTCATCATGAGTTCGGTGTCGCGCGAACACAGCAAACCGCGGATATGTACCGGGCGCGTGCTCAACGCGGCGAGGATGAGGAAACGGTTCGACAGCGATTTGCTGCCGGGGATGGTCACGGTGGCGTCAAGCGGTCCTTCGGCGAGGGGTGCCGGCCAAGGTTGGGTATCATGTTCGGTCATAGGCTTCATCGTAATGGCAACGTCTGAACATGAGGCGCGCATCTCACGAATGCCGGCATGGGTGCCGTGTGGATCTAAGCCAATTCATGAAAAACGGGGCCGTGTTAGCAACGGCCCCGCATGTTTGTCGGGCTGACAGGATTTGAACCTGCGACATTCTGCTCCCAAAGCAGACGCGCTACCAAGCTGCGCCACAGCCCGATGCACAAAAGGATGCTTTTACGCACAAGCGATAACTATACCATGGTTGTTGACTAATTCGATACAATGGGGTGTCGAGTGGAAAGGTGGGCGTATGGGAAGGCACCAACGCGCTGAATCGTTAGGACTGATATCGTTTGTCTGCTGCGCCCTTGTCGGGTGTGGCGTCATGTATCTGTATCTGCAATCGGCCCCCGCGTTCTGGCAACTGTCGCAACGCCGGTTCATGGCATGCGCCGCCATTGTTGCAGCCTGCGGCGTAATCTCGTTCGTCGTCGGCTACATCCACCGCATCCGTATGCTCGATGTGCAGAAAGGATGGGTGCACAGCGTGCGCCGCGCCTTCGAGATCCTCGCGCTCTCCATCGTCTACGCGTCCACGCTGTTCCTCATGTCGTACATGCTGTTCTCCTTGGTGAACTCCATCATGGGCAAAGCGATCTTCACGTCGTACATCCCTGCGTTGACCGCCGCGTTCGCCGGTGTGAGCGGATATCTGACGTTCGTGCAGGCCGAGCTGATGAATGCCAAGACACTTTCGGCCCTCCTACCCTTTTTTGTGATCGCGGGCGTAAGCACCGCAAGCTCCACGACAACCGACCCCCACTGGTTCCGCAACAATTTCTCAGAGCTCGGCGACCGCACCACGTTCGCGGCGCGCATGTTCAACACCACGCTCATCATGGGCGGCATCTGCATCATCATCATCACGTACTTCGCCATATCAGAACTCATCGCCACATACCGCATCGTGCGTCCGAACGGCGACATCGCCATACGCCAACCAAACGTATCCTACAAGATTCCCCGTTTCAAGGTACGCATCACCATATTGAGCGTCATGCTTGTGCTGTCTGGCGTGGCATTCATCGGGATCGGCATGTTCCGCTACACACCCCACCCGATCCTGCATAATGTGTTTGCACGTGGTATGCCGGTCGTCATGTTCATCATGCTCGTGGCCCTCCCCTGGCTCGCCCCGCAGCTTTCCAAGGCCTTCTTCGCCATCTCCGACCTCGCCATCGTGGTCTGCGCGCTTGTGGGCGTTTCGTGGCTCATGGGCATCAACACGCTAACGAACGTCGAAGCGCTCGCCGCCATGCTTTTCCTGGGATGGTTCATCGGGTTCTCACGCCAGATCGCCGCCATCGAAGCGGACCGCATCCAGCGGCAGATCCTCACGCATCAGGTCATCAACCCCGCGGCGCTCGACAAGATGATTGATGCTGAGGAACAGGCCGGATTCAGCACGGTGCTCACCGATATGAGCAGCCCAATGTTGGCGAATGAGGCGAAGAACACCATCCAATCGCTGGCCAAGTGACATGTCGTCGCGTGAGAGGGGCGGGCCCTGTCCACACATCGAATGTGTGGACAGGGCCCGCCCCTCTCACGCGACGATAATCCGCCAACTCAGTTACCTGAATGCCGTCCCTTCTTCTCATCGCTCATGAGCAGCATGAAGCTCCTCGACTGCGCGGTGATGGCGAAACCTGCCTCGTAGTTGAGTTCGGGACCTTTCGGATTGTGTGTGTCCACAATGAGCTTCCACTTGCGCCCATATTGCTCATCTGGAAGTGTGAACATGATTGGCTCGTAATGCGCGTTGAAGATGAGGATGAAGTCGTTGTCGACCATCGTGTTGCCGTACCAGTCAGGTTCGGGAATGTCGCTGCCATTGAGGAACACCATGATCGAGAAGGCGTGCGTGTTGGACCATGCCGCCAAATCCATGATGTTGCCGTTGTGGTCGAACCATTCCACCTGTGGCAACGCATCAGCGGCCATGTTCGCATCACGCCCCGTGAAGAAACGGCGGCGGTGCAACACCGGATGCTCCAAACGCAGATGCACGAGCTTCGAAACAAACGCGAGCATGTCCTTCTGGTAGTCTTTGAGATTCCAATGCGTCCACGATATTTCGTTGTCCTGGCAATATCCATTGTTATTGCCCAACTGCGTGCGAGCCACTTCATCGCCTCCGCAGATCATCGGTATGCCTTGGCTGAGCAGCAATGTGGAGAACATGTTGCGCATCTGGCGGTGGCGCAGCTCGTTGACATCACGGATTGTGGTAGGGCCTTCCACACCGCAATTCCACGAACGGTTGTGACTTTCGCCGTCCCTGTTGCCTTCGCCGTTCGCCTCGTTGTGCTTGTTGTTGTAGCTGACCAGGTCGTTGAGGGTGAAGCCGTCGTGCGCGGTCACGAAATTGACAGACGCCACAGGTTTGCGCCCGTTGTGCTGGTACAGGTCGGAGCTGCCCATGATACGGCTGGCGAATTCGGGCAGCGTGGACGGCTGCGAGCGCCAGAAATCACGCACGCAATCCCTGAAATGCCCGTTCCATTCCGACCAGTTCGGGGGGAATCCACCGACCTGGTATCCGCCTGAACCCAAATCCCACGGTTCGGCGATGAGTTTGACGCGTGAGATAATCGGATCCTGTTGCACGATGTCGAAGAACGCCGACAGTTTGTCTACCTCTTGGAACTGGCGGGCCAGGGTGGCCGCCAAATCGAAGCGGAACCCGTCGACGTGCATCTCCTGCACCCAATACCGCAGTGAATCGGTGATGAGCTGCAGGGTTTGCGGCGAGCGCATCAGCAAGGAGTTGCCGGTGCCGGTCGTGTCGAAGTAATGCATCTGGTCGTCGTCGACAAGGCGGTAATACGCCTGGTTGTCGATGCCCTTGAAGCTCAGCGTGGGCCCCATATGGTTGCCTTCAGCGGTGTGGTTGTATACCACGTCAAGGATGACTTCAATCCCGGCGGCATGGAACTCTTTGACCATCGCACGGAATTCGTTGACTTGTTCGCCACGTTGGCCTTGGCTCGAATAGGCGTTATGCGGCGCGAAGAAACCGATGGTGTTGTATCCCCAGTAGTTGTTGAGTCCCTTTTCCTGCAGGAAGGGGTCGTTGACGAACTGGTGGATCGGCATCAGTTCGATCGCGGTGATGCCCAGTTTCTTGAGGTATTCGATGACACTGGGGTGCGCCAGACCCGCATAGGTGCCGCGGATTTCCGGTGGCACGTCCTTGTTGAGGTTGGTCATGCCACGCACATGCGCTTCGTAGATGACCGAATCCGAATACGGGATGAAGGGGTGCTGGTCGTTGCCCCAATCGAAGAACGGGTTGATCACAGCGGACTTCATGGTGTGGTCCGCCGAATCGAGGTCGTTCATGTTGTTGGGGTTGTCGGAGTCGTTGAACCAGTATGAATAGAGGCTTTCATCGCCATCGATGTTGCCTTCGATGGCCTTGGCGTAGGGGTCGAGCAGGAGTTTGTTCGGGTTGCACCATTGCCCATTTGCCGGATTGTAGGGGCCGTAGACGCGGTAGCCATACCGCTGGCCGGGTTGGATGCCCGGCAGATAGATATGCCAAACGTACGAGTTCTGCTCGGTGAGTTCAACGCGGGTCTCGTTGTCTTGTTCGTCGAACAGGCAGAGCTCCACTTTCTCGGCCATACGGGAAAACAGCGCGAAATTGACACCCGCTCCGTCATAGCTTGCGCCAAGCGGGTACATGGAACCAGGTCTTGTTTGCATTGTTCCAGTATGGCACACCAGTCGTCAACTCGTATTATTTCGTTCAATGAGTAGTTCGGGCGACATTGTCGGGGGCATTGTTTCATGCATGGCGCCCGGTAGGCGTGGTTGTTGTCAGCTCATACGTCGAATCTGCTCGTGGAGAATCGCGATCATCGAGTTCGAGGCGGTGATGGGCATGGCGCGCAATTGGTTCCAATCAACCCATGTCGATTCCACATGTTCATCGGCATCGAACTCGCAGTGTTCGCGTGTCCACGCATCGAGGTGAAGCACGTAGATGTGCGCGAGCTCGTCAGTCATGCCTTCCGAGGAATACCAGTCACCCACATGGTCGAACCGCACAGCCGCATCGGATTGCGGCACCACACCGGTTTCTTCGCGCAGTTCGCGCAATGCGGCGTGTTCCGGGTCCTCATCACCGTCGAGCAGGCCGGCGGGCAGCCCCACGGCATACATGTTCGACCCCGCCCGGTACTCACGTTCCACGAGGTAGGTGTCGCGCACGGTGTCGTGCACCAACATGACGACGCACGGCGCATGATGAATCACCTGACGGCGAATCGTCGTCGTACTGCCATCATTACGTGTCAGTGCGACGCTCCGGTCTTCGACACTGAAAATCGCCCCCGTGTACACGGTCTCACTCGTGACAACAGACGCAGGCACATCCATGTCGACGCCATCCGACGTATCGTCAAATGTGCGGTTGAGTTGCAGTTCATCGGCCATCGGTGTCTCCCACCGTCATGTTCGCGCCGACTGACAGCGCCCATGGATCCGTGTTCGTCTTATTCCACCGCACCTGTGGGCGTTGACCGGTGGCCACTTCCACCGCGTTCGGCACATCCTCAAGCGCATAGCGGAACCACAACGATTCAATGGCGCTGTGTGGCGTGTTGATCAATGCCGGCCGCAACTGTGCATCGCCAATGCCGAGCATCACGCCTTGGTCACGCATCGCAGCCTCATATGCGGACTGCTGCAGTTCGTCGGTGGCCGGATGGTGCCGCAGGTCGCTCGTCACATAGACATCCACCCCCAATGCATTGACCGTGCTGAACATCGAATCGCCCGAACCGGGCAGCACCGCGACGGAACGCACCATGGCGTCCAATGATCCGGCCACCTGCACACCCAACTTGGTGGCGGGCAGCGCCTGTGCCACGACATCCGCGAACTCGCGCAGCCTCATCGGCTCGGCGAGTCTGCCGACACGGCCCAATCCGACCGGGTGCGCGGCCAAAGGGTCGTCGATCGGTTCCATTGGCGTCTGATCGATCAGTCCGAACGCGTCGGCGGCGGCCTGCGCCACACCGCGGTAGGACGCATCCGCATTGGTGTGCCCCACCCACAGCGCACAGCCATGTTGTGCCAAGGCTTGCACGATCCGCCCACGGAACGTGAGTCCCGAAACCTCATGCACGGCGCGGAAGAACAGCGGGTGATGGCAGATCAGCAGATCGGCCCCGTTGCGCACGGCGTCGTCGACCGTCTCCATCGTCGGATCAGCGGCGAAGACAATCGACGAGACCTCATGCGTCAGGTCGCCCACGATCAGCCCCGGGTGGTCCCAATCCTCCGCATAGCGCAGCGGATAGAGCGTTTCCAGAACATCCACGACCTGTTTGAGTGTAGCCATGACTGGATTCCTTTCCCATGTGTGGTGGGGTCAGTGCGCCGCACGCTGCCAATCGGTGCCAATGCCGGTGGAGACGTCAAGCGGTACAGCAAGGTCCACCGCGTGTTCCATCGCATCCTTGACGAGCTCGGTCGCCTCATCGACTTCGCCTGGCGCCAATTCCACAACCAGTTCGTCATGGATCTGCAGCACAATGCGGCTGGCGAGCCCATGGTCACGCAATGCGCGGTCCGCGCGGACCATCGCGATCTTCATGATGTCCGCCGCCGACCCCTGGATCGGCGCGTTGAGGGCCCCGCGTTCGGCGGCGTCGCGCGCATTGCGGCTCGCTGACGTAAGTTGCGGGAAATAGCGGCGGCGTCCGAAAATCGTCTCGGTATATCCGGTGCGCCGCGCATCCGCCACGAGTGACTCCAGATAATCATGCACTTTGCCGAAGGTCTGGAAATACTGGTTCTTCAGTGCGTTCGCCTCGGAGACGCCAATGCCGAGCTGTTGGGAAAGGCCGTAGGTGCTCAACCCGTACGCCAGGCCGTAACTCATCGCCTTCACGCGGCTGCGCTCGCTCGCGCTGACGTCGTCGACGGGTTTGTCGAACACGAGGCTCGCGACGTATTTGTGGAAGTCGGCGCCCGATTTGAATGCCTCGATCAGCGCCTCATCGCCAGACAGATCGGCCATGATACGCAATTCGACCTGTGAATAATCGGCGCTGAGCAGCGCTTCGTACCCTGGTCCCGGCACGAACCCGGACCGGATCTCACGGCCCGCGGCATTGCGGTTTGGGATGTTCTGCAGATTTGGATCGACCGAGCTCAACCGCCCCGTCGCCGTGACCGTCTGCGTGAACGTCGTGTGGATGCGCCCATCCTGCGGATTGATCGCGTCGATGAGCGTCTGCACAATCTGCTTGAGCTTGTTCGTTTCGCGGTGGCGCAGCAATGCTCCCAAAAACTCGTTGGCCTTCGAGCCTTCCTCGGATTGCGCGAACAGCGTGGTCAGGGCAGCGGCATTGGTCGTATAGGAACCTTTTTTGGTCTTCTTGGTGGGGGTCAGCTTCATTTCGTCAAACAGCACAATGCCCAACTGCTTAGGGCTTTGCAGATTGACCTCATGACCTGCGCTCGACCATGCGACCTCTTCCATATGCGCGGATTCCTCACTGAACTGTTCATACAGTTCCCCGAACCGCGCACGGTCCACGCTTGCTCCGGTCTTCTCCATCTGGAACAGCACCCGGGATGTGGGCAGCTCGATGTCGCGCAGCAGCGGGTATTGGTGCCGGCGTTCCACATCCGGCGCCAGATACCGGGCGAGGGCCGTCACCAACGCCGCCCGTTCGATGCATTCCTGAAGGGGATCGCCTTCTTCGGTCTCGATGTCGAATGCCAAAGTACCTTGGGTCGGGCGTTCCGCCGTATCGACCGAGACGTTGAGGAAGTGCTCGGCGCACGCCTCAAGTGTGCCGCCTTGGAATTCTGGGTCGATCAGGTAGCCGGCAAGGTTGGTGTCGAACAATGCGGCGGGCAGCTGGATGCCTGCGGCGTCAAGCATATGCAGATGCTCTTTGAACCCGTGTACGCACAGGCTGCCTGCATGGGTGTTCAGCAGGTCCTGCACCGTGGCACGGAACATGTCATCGGCGGGATCGATGACGATGGCATGGCCCGATGCCATGATCGCCATCATCTGCACCGAGGCATGACCCGGCTTCGCGCTCCCTTGGGCGTGGAGTGTCCATGATTCCTTCACCGCTTCGGCGCATTGCACGTGGTCGCGCCTATATTGCCCCACGATGTTCAGTGTGGTGGCGGGTTCGCTGCCATGCACGTCAGGCTGCGGGCAATACTGCTCGATCCATGCTTCCAACGCGGCCGCATCGTCCACGGTGTCGACGACCGGCTCGATGACGCCCGGGATGTCCCGTGGTTCCACGGGCAGTTCGGTTTCCCCGGCTCCCCCATTGTTGAAGGTCTTCAACAGCCGGGTGCGTGTACGGCTGCCGAATTCCAGTTGGCCGAACAACGACTCCAACGCATCCGGATGCACATGGCCGAAGGTGAAGTCCTGCATGTCCACGCCCAGATCGAGGTTGCGCACGAGCGCGTTGACCTTGCGGTTGAGTTTGACCTGCTCGATGTTGTCGCGCAGTGCCTGGCCTTTCTTGCCACCGATCTCATCGGCATGCTCGATGATGCCCTCCAAGCCACCAAACTGGTTGATCCATTTGGCTGCGAAGCCATCGCCGACGCCGGGCACACCGGGGATGTTGTCTGCCGTCTCCCCGCGCAATGCCGCCAAGTCGGGGTATTGTTGCGGTGTCACATGGTATTTGTCGAGCACCGCCTGTGGGTCCATGTGCTTGAGGTCTTTGAAATGGTACCCCGGATACAGCACTGTGGTGTGGTCATCAATGAGCTGGAAGGCATCGCGATCACCGGAGAGCACCAGTGTCTTGTACCCCGCCTGTTCACCCATGGTGGCCAAGGTGGCAATCACGTCATCGCCTTCATACCCAGGTTGCTCCACGTACCGTACGCCCAATGCCTTCAATGCCTGCTGGATGAGCGGCAACTGACTGAGCAGCTCCTGTGGCGCCGCTTCGCGCGTGCCCTTGTATTGGCCGAGCATTTTGTTGCGGAACGTGCCGCCCTTCACGTCAAAGGCAATGCCGATGCGGTCGGGGTGTTCGGCTTCGATGACCTGCGCGAGCATGGTCAGGAATCCGTAGACCGCATTGGTGGGCTGCCCCTCTTTCGTGGTGAAGTTCTCGACCGGCAATGCGAAAAACGCACGGAACGCCAGCGAATGGCCGTCCACGGCCAGCAAGGTTCCGTGCGTGGTGGTTGGTGAGGTGTCCATGGTGTCCAATCAGGCTCGGATGATCAGTCGTCGTTCGCGGTGTCGTCACCGTACTTTTCGATGATGGCCATCGCCAAACGCTTCTTAGGGATGCGCTGATCCATCGAGGTCTTCTGAATCCAACGGAATGCGCCTTGTTCGGAGAAGTTGGCCTTGTCCATGAGCAGACCCTTGGCACGATCGACGAGCTTGCGTTCCTCGAGCGTGTCTTGCGTCTTCTTGAGCTTTTCTTCGGCGTCCTTGAGCTTTTCCTGTGTGGCCTGCAGTTCGGTCTCGTTGCGTTCCACACTGTCGAGCAGATCGTTGATCTCCGCGAAACGCCCCATGGCCACCGCCAAGGCTGGCAGGAGCTTCGATTCCTCATACGGCTTGGTCACATATGCCATCGCACCCGCGCCAATGGCCTGCTTGACCAAATCGGTCTGTGAGAACGCCGTGAGCATGACAACCGGGGCGATGTTCTCGTCGCAGATCACACCGGCGGCGGTGATGCCGTCCATGTGCGGCATCTTGACGTCCATGCACACCACATCCGGACGCAGCTCGCGGGTCAGCGCAATCGCCTCTTCACCATTGGCCGCCTGCCCCACCACGTCGTATCCATTGTCTTCGAGCATCGCCACCAGATCCATACGGTTGACGGATTCGTCTTCGGCCACCACGACGGTGGGGTTGGTGTGCTTCGGCTGCGCGTCGTCCTGCGCCTGTGGCTCGCTTGTGTCCCCATTCCCCTGCTGGGCGATATCGTCGAGTTCCTCTTCAGTGAGCACTTCCTGCTCATGCTCCTGCTCATTGTGTTCCAGTGCCATAACAGCCTCTTTCGCGTTGTCGAACCGGCTGGACCACGCCAACCGAGGGTTTCATCGTTCCATCACCATGATGGCCGGTGCCATGCCTTGCGCCTGTGTACCGCCCATTCCTCACGGACAGGCCGGTACATGTGCGCGCACCGCGTCTGGCACTGCGCCGCCAATCTTGATGCAACACCATTGCATCAAGTGGTCTCCATGCAGTATAGCGCACACCCTGCGTGCGCCACACATTGCACCGGTACCATGAAAATCCGGGTCTCAGCTCAGATGTTCGTCACCCACCATGTGGTTGGGCGCGAAGTACACACGCTGGATGGCAATGATCGACTTCGCGTCGAGGATGGTGCCGTTCTTGACCATGTGGAACGCTTCTTCCGGGGTGAAATAGCGTACGGACGACATCAGGGCGTCGTCGTTGCCGGCATGCACCGCTTTGAGCCCCGATGCGAAGAACAGCGCGGTGTATTGCGTGGAATAGCTCGGGGTGTTGATGAAGCGGCAGAACTGCGCAAGATGCTCTGCCTCATACCCTACTTCCTCCGCAAGTTTGCGCTTCGCCACATCCAGAGGACGCTCGCCTTGCTTAATGGCGTGCCCAGCGGGAATCTCCAGTGTCCAACGGTGCACAGGAATGCGGTATTGTTCGATGAGCGGAATCAGTCCATCGTCGGTCAGGCCAATGACCCCGACCGAATCGCCGTTGTTCTTATGCAGGATGAGGCGTTCGAAATGGCCGATGTCGCGTGAATCGAACGACGTGCGGTCGATATCGAAGTAATGGCCGGACAGAATGGTCTCACGTGATTCCTCAGTGACAGGAGCGGCGCGCCAAGGATCGAACCTGCGGTATGTGGCTTTGCTCATGATGTTCCTTTCAACCTTGAACAGCTGTGTCCATTGTACGCACAGGGTCTTTGCACGTTCCGCAGCAGCGAACAGGACCGCGGACAGGACGTCCGTACGGAATCAGGGGCTGTATTCCAGCAAGTCCGCTGGTGTGCAGTCCAACGCTTCGCAGATTGCGGCAAGCGTGGAAAAACGGATTGCGTTGATGTGGTTGTTCTTGATTTTCGACAGGTTCGCCTGCGTGATGCCCACGCGCGCTGATAATTCGGTCAACGACACCCCACGTTCCAACATGATGCGGTCGAGATGCACCACGATATGCGAATCATCGAAGCGCTGTATCATCTCCGTCACAGTCCTTCCACGATGGTCTCCGTTTCCTGCGCCATGGCTCCCGCGCACACGGCGCGCATATGGCCGCCATAGGCACATATGCAAAGAGGCCCGCTTTTCAGCGGGCCTCCGGTTGTGCCCCCGGTGGGACTCGAACCCACACTGTACAGATTTTGAGGCTGTCTCCTCTACCAATTGGGATACAGGGGCGTGCGCCTTGCGGCGACATTTGACGACTATACCACATGCATCGACTGACACACCGCATGATGACGTATTTTACGGCACGGGCAAGGCCCCGAATACGATGTGGGCCGCATACCTGACCATGCAGATACCCGGCCCACAGCCGCTATCGGGGCATCCCAGCCATGTGGTATGCCTTCAGCGCTTGGAATCAGTCGCAGGCGCCGACCGTATGCACGTAGATCGTGTCGGTGCGGCCCGGCTTGTGGTCGCCCTGTGCGGAGCTGAGCACGACGATCTTGTCGCCGTTGGAGACCTTGCCGGCCTTGCGCAGCACTTCGTCGGTGAACACCATGAGGTCCTTGCGGGACATGTCATGGTAGTCCTCGTCGAGCAGCAAGCCTTCGGTACCCCAGCTCAGCGCGAGCCAGTGGTAGGTGTGCTCGTTGGTCGTCAGGCCGTAGATCGGGGTGGCCGGGCGCTCACGGGAGACGCGGTGCACGGTGGAACCGGTCTGCGTGTACGCCACGATAGCCTTGGCGTTGAGCTTCTCGGCAAGGTCGACGGCGGCCGAGGAGACGGCGCCGGTGCTCGACATGTCGAGGTCCTTGAGCTTCGGGATACGGTCGAAACCGTGCTCGGTGGCGTAACCGGAGATACGGCTCATCGTCACCACGGTCTCGGTCGGGTACTCGCCGACGGCGGTCTCGTTCGAGGTCATTGTGGCGTCAGCGCCATCGAGCACGGCATTGGCGCAGTCGGACGCCTCAGCGCGGCTCGGCACCGGGGAGTGCACCATGGAGCCAAGCACTTCGGTGGCCACGATGACCGGCTTGGCGTACTGGCGGGACAGCTCGATGCAGCGCTTGGTGACCAGTGGCACCTCTTCGAACGGCATTTCCACAGCCATGTCGCCACGGGCGACCATGATGCCGTCGAACACTTTGACGATATCCTCGAGGTTCTCCACGGCCTGCGGCTTTTCGATCTTGGCCACGATCGGGATGCGGCGCCCTTCTTCGTCCATGATCTCATGGGCGCGGTCGATGTCGGTCGCGAAACGCACGAACGACATGGCGATGATGTCAGCGCCGGTCTGGATGGCCCAACGCAGGTCGTTCTCATCCTTCTCGGTCAGCGCAGGCAGCGACACCGCGACACCCGGGAGGTTGATGCCCTTGTGGCTCGAGACCGGGCCGGCGACAACGACCTTGGTGTGCACGTTGTTTCCTTCGACCTTGGTCACCTCGAGACGGACCTTGCCATCGTCGATGAGGATCGGGTCCCCCGGATGGCAATCGCCCGGCAGGCCCTTGAACGTCGTGGAGGTGATGTGTTCATCGCCTTCGACGTCATCGGTCGTGATGATGAACTCCTGGCCTTCCTTGAGCTGCACCTTGTCTTCGCCTTCGGCGTTCTTCTTGAACCAGCCGCAGCGGATCTTGGGACCCTGCAGATCGACGAGGACCGCCACGTTGCGGCCGGTGGTCTTGGATGCTTCGCGCACGTTGTTGTACACGCGCAGATGGTCTTCCGGAGTGCCGTGCGAGCGGTTGAGACGGGCCACGTCCATCCCCGCTTCGACGAGCGCGGTGAGGTTTTCGAGAGATTCAGTAGCTGGACCGATGGTATCTACGATCTTTGCTTTACGCATGAATGCCTACCTATTCTGTGTTGTTTCTTCGGGGATTGCCCGAATGCCTATTTCAGCTTACTCCACGGTGGTGCTTTGGAGCGGTTTCGCGGAGCGTCATATGTGAGCGCTCACATTCTCTGTTCTACCGGCATGTGGGTACATTGCGGCACAACCATGGGTCATTTGGATTCCACGGATTTCATTTTGACGACGCTCGCGAGGGCCGCGCCGCCGATGGCAAGCACAATGACCGCGAGCGAAAGCCACGTCGGCACTTCGGGCACCGCCGTGATCGGCTGTCCATCGTTGATGAACGGCAGCGTGTTGCCGTGCAGCGCCTCCATGATCAGTTTGACGCCGATGAACCCGAGCACCACGGACAGGCCGAGCGGCAAGTAGACGAGTTTGTCGAGCAATGCGCCAAGCAGGAAGTACAGCTGCTGCAGGCCCAGCAGTGCGAAGACGTTCGACGTGAACACGAGGAACGGATCCTTCGTCAGGCCGAAAATCGCAGGGATTGAGTCAAAGGCGAACATGACGTCGGTCGTGCCGATCGTCAGGAACACGAACAGCATCGGCGTCCAGTACTTGACGCCGTTCTTCGTGACGCGCAGCTTCTCCCCCTCGTAATCGTTGGTGATTCGCGAGAACTTGCGCAAGACGCGGATGAGGGCATTCTCATGGAACTCCTCATCATCGTCTTCGCCTCGCGCCACTTTGACGGCCGTATAGATCAGGAAGGCGCCGAAGAGGAAAAACACCCATGTGAACCGCTCCACGAGCGCGGCGCCAATGAGGATGAACACGCCGCGCAGCACGAGCGCGATCGTGATGCCGACCGACAGTACGAATTTCTGCAGCTTCTTCGGCACGGCGAAATTCGATATGATGATGACAAACACAAAGAGGTTGTCGATGCTGAGCGAATATTCGGTGAGCCAACCCGAATAGAACTCGATGGCGGGCTTGGATCCGGCGATCCACCAGATCAGCCCGCCGAAGATGAGGGCCATCGCCACAAAGAACACGATATGCTGCACACATTCCTTGGTGGAAGGCACATGTGGGCGCCGGCCCAGCACGAACAGGTCGACGATGAAGAAGACGGCCAGCACAATGTATGTGCCGATCATGAATGCTACGGGTGTCTCAGCCATAAGCACCAAGCTTACGGAGCGTTGGCGACGGAACCACAGTTCCGCCGCCCTGTATGCCTACCGCTTCGCTTCGGTCATGGCGCGCAGTTCCTTCTTCAAGTCGCGGATCTCGTCGCGCAGACGCGCCGCAAGCTCGAACTGGAGCTGTTCGGCGGCCGTGTGCATCTGGTCGGAAAGCTGGCGAATCAGATCAGCCAGATCCTGCGCCGGCAGCCCCGCCTTGAGGATCTCCTCATGGCGGCGGTCCGCTTCCTCGGCGCTGATCGAAGGCACCCCCAGATGGGAGTTGCCGGCCTTGTTGGCGTTGCGGTAGCCGCCTTCGAGCAAGGTCTGCGTATCCACATCCTCTTTCGCGAGCATGTCGTTGACATCACTGATCTTCTTGATGAGCGGCTTGGGGTCAATGCCATGTTCCTTGTTGTAGGCAATCTGAATCTCGCGGCGCCGGTCGGTCTCCCCGATCGCCTTGTCCATGGCCGCTGTCATCTCGTCGGCGTACATGATCACCATGCCCGACACATTGCGCGCGGCGCGGCCGATCGTCTGGATGAGCGAACGGTACGAGCGCAGGAAGCCTTCCTTGTCCGCGTCGAGGATGGCCACGAGCGAGACCTCAGGCAGATCGAGGCCCTCACGCAACAGGTTGATGCCGACGATCACGTCGATCTTGCCTTCGCGCAGTTCACGCAGCAGCTCGACGCGCCGCAATGTATCGACATCGGAATGCAGGTATTCGACCTTGATGCCGCGTTCAAGCAGGTAATCGGTCAGGTCCTCGGCCATCTTCTTGGTCAGCGTCGTCACAAGCGTACGCTCGCGCTTCGCCACGCGGTCTTTGATCTCCGCGAGCAGATCGTCGATTTGGCCTTCGACCGGACGCACCTCGACTTTCGGATCCACGAGCCCGGTCGGGCGGATGATCTGCTCGACCACGCCGTCACTCAAGCCGAGCTCATAGTCACCGGGCGTCGCGGAAAGATAGACGGTCTGCCCCACGCGATCAAGGAATTCAGGCCATTTGAGTGGCCGGTTGTCCATGGCGGACGGCAGGCGGAAGCCATGTTCGACGAGTGTGCGTTTGCGGCTCGCATCGCCTTCGTACATCGCGCCGATCTGCGGCACGGTCACATGCGACTCATCGATGACGAGCAGGAAGTCGTCAGGGAAGAAGTCAAGCAGGGTGTGCGGCGGCGTACCCGGCGCACGGCCGTCAAAATGCCGCGAATAATTCTCCACGCCCGAACAGACGCCCACCTGGGCGAGCATCTCCAGATCGTACGTGGTGCGCATGCTCAGGCGTTGCGCCTCAAGTTCCTTGCCCTGTTTGCGCAGTTCGGACACCCGCTCGTCGAGTTCCTTCTGTATCGACGAGAGCGCGCGCTCCATGCGTTCTGGACCGGCCACGTAATGCGAGGCAGGGAAGATGTGCACTTCGCTCTCCTGACCGATCACATCGCCGGTCAGGGGATGCAGCGTGGAGATGCGGTCGATTTCGTCGCCGAAGAACTCAATGCGGATCGCGAGCTCCTCGTATACCGGGATGATCTCCACCGTGTCGCCGCGCACGCGGAATGTGCCACGGGCGAAGGCGATGTCGTTGCGTTTGTACTGCATGTCGACGAACTGGCGCAGCAAAGTGTCCCGGTCGATCTGCTGGCCTTCCTTGAGGAACAGCATGCGCCCGGCGTACTCCTCCGGCGTGCCGAGGCCGTAGATGCACGAGACCGTGGCGATCACCACGCAGTCGCGCCGCGTGAGCAGATTCGCCGTGGCGGCGTGGCGCAGGCGTTCCACGTCGTCGTTGATATTGGAATCCTTTTCGATGTAGGTGTCGGTCTGCGGAATATACGCTTCGGGCTGGTAGTAGTCGTAGTACGAGACGAAGTAGCTGACGGCGTTGTCGGGCATCAGTTCGCGGAATTCCGCGCACAGCTGCGCGGCGAGTGTCTTGTTCGGCTCGATGATCAGCGTGGGGCGCTGCAGCCGTTCGACCATCCACGCCGTGGTGGCGGTTTTTCCGGTGCCGGTCGCGCCCATCAGTACGACGTCGTTCTCGCCGTTCTCGATGCGCGTGGCGAGTTCTTCAATCGCGTGGGGCTGGTCACCAGAAGGCTTGTACGGTGACTTGACCACGAACGGTTTGTCGGTGCGCTCGATATTGAATCCCATGGCGATCCTTACTCCTCGTCGAACCATTCCTCAACGAGATTATCAACATAATCGAACATCTGTTCTAACGGCTGGGTTGCGTCGATGACGACATCGGCGTACCGCAACCGGGAAGCGTCATCGCCCTGCTCGCGTACACGCACGCGCGCCTGCTCCTCGGACATGCCACGCGTATCAACAAGCCTGCGTACACGCACATCTTCCGGCGCCACAACGCAGGCCACAGCGTCGAATGCGAACGGAATCGATTCCATGACCTCTCCCAACAACGGGATGTCATGGACGATGACGTGTTTGCGGCCGTCGCCCACGATCTGCCGTTCCCTATTGCGGGCAAGCTCATAGATTTGCGGATGCATGATGCTGTTCAGCGTGGCGACTGCGTTTTGCGGCACGCCCTCGCCGAACACATGCTCGGCCAGTGCACGGCGGTCGATGCCACCCCTCTCGTTCAGAATACCGGGGCCGAACGCCCCCACGAGCGGGTTGATGGCCGGCGAGCATGGTTCCTGCAGGATATGCGCAAGGAAGTCATAGTCAATCACATCGGCTCCATCTTGAGCCATTCTGGACGCGACGGTACTTTTGCCCGCGGCAATGCCGCCCGTGAGCGCGACGCGTATGCACTGCTCCCCCCCAATGGTCTGCATGATATTGCCTCCTTGTCATGCACACGCCCCACAAGACCCATATGGCAGGAGGCGCCATGCGCGCGTTGCGCATGGCGCCTCCTAGATCGAAGCTAATGCCCAGCCACTCACTTCTTCTCGCTCAGCAGCTGCTCACGCAGAGCGGCCAGCTGGTCGGAATCGGCAAGCGTGCCGGTGGACTCGGTCTCCGACGAGTAGTTCGAGGTTTCCTCGACCTTCTCTTCGTTGGCGGCGTTCTGGCCGTCTTCGGCGGCCGAAGCCTCGGCATTCTCGAGTTCCTTCGCGACGAATTCCTTGTGCTGCTCCCACAGATCGTGGGCCGCGGCGTACTGGGATTCCCATTCCTCGCGCTGCTTCTCGTAACCGGGGATCCACTCGTTGGTGTTCGGGTCGAAGCCCTCCGGGTACTTGTAATTGCCTTCCTCGTCATACTCCGCCGGCATGCCGTAGAGGGCCGGATCGAAGTCCTCGGAGCTCGGGTCAACGGAGTCATTGGCCTGCTTGAGCGACAGCGAGATGCGGCGACGGTCGAGATCGACATCGATGACCTTGACGAAGACCTCTTCGCCCGGCTTGACAACGGTCTCGGGGTTCTCGACGTGGCGGTTGGCGAGCTCGGAGATATGCACGAGGCCTTCGATGCCGTCTTCAACGGAGATGAAGACACCGAACTGCACGATCTTGGTGACCTTGCCACGCACGATCTGGCCGGGGACGTGGGTGCGCGCGAAGCGCTGCCACGGATCTTCCTGGGTGGCCTTGAGCGAGAGCGAGATGCGCTCGCGGTCGAGATCGACGTCGAGCACCTCGACGGTGACCTTGTCGCCGACCTTGACGACCTCGGACGGGTGGTCGATGTGCTTCCAGGACAGCTCGGAGACGTGGATCAGGCCGTCAACGCCACCCAGATCGACGAATGCGCCGAAGTTGACGATGGAGGAGACCACACCTTCGCGGATCTGGCCCTTCTTGAGCTGCGAAAGGAAGGTCTCGCGCACTTCGGACTGGGTCTCCTCGAGGTACTGGCGACGGGACAGGACCACGTTGTTGCGGTTCTTGTCGAGCTCCAGGATCTTGGCCTTGATCTTCTGGCCGATGTACGGCGACAGGTCGCGGACACGACGCATCTCGACGAGCGATGCCGGCAGGAAGCCACGCAGACCGATGTCGACGATGAGGCCACCCTTGACCGCTTCGATGACGGTGCCTTCGACAACGCCGTCCTCTTCCTTGATCTTCTCGATGTCGCCCCAAGCGCGCTCGTACTGCGCACGCTTCTTGGACAGGATCAGACGCCCTTCCTTGTCTTCCTTGGTGACGACAAGGGCCTCGATGGTGTCGCCGACCTTGACGACCTCATCCGGATCGACGTCCTTCTTGATGGAAAGCTCACGCGAGGGAATGACACCCTCAGTCTTGTAGCCGATGTCCAGGAGGACTTCGTCGCGATCGACCTTGACGACGGTACCTTCAACCAGATCACCATCGCTGAAGTTCTTGATGGTGGAATCGACTGCCTTGATGAAGTCGTCGACGGTGCCGATGTCGTTGATGGCGACCTTTTCGACTTCTGTATTGTTCTGTGCCATTAATGTGGTTCTTACAAATAGTTGGATGGATAGGTTCGTTCTTCAGTTATGCGTAAGGCCGGCCTTTCAGTCAGCCAATCACCTATACTAACCGCAGCCATGCCCAAATCCTTCCACGGATTTCGGGCGTGTCGCAGGGTGTTCAGGCAAGGCCGGCGGAGCGTTCCGCGGCCTCGACCACATTGCGCAGCAGCATCGCCCGCGTCATCGGCCCCACGCCGCCCGGATTGGGGGTGTATGCGCCCGCGACGCCGTAACAGCCATGGTCCACGTCGCCCTTGATGCGCATGCGGCCCGCCTCATCGTCATAGACACGCGAGACGCCCACATCGACGAGCACCGCACCGGGCTTGACATCTTCGGGCGTGACGAACCCAGCCTTGCCCACCGCCGCGATCACCACATCTGCCGAACGGATATGGGAAGACACGTCCCGAGTGCCCGTATGGCACAACGTGACGGTGGCATCCACGTCGCGCCGCGTGAGCATCAGGCCGATGGTGCGGCCGATCGTGATGCCACGCCCCAGCACACACACCTCTTTGCCGTGCAGGTCCACGCCATAATGGTCGAGCAGTTCGATCACACCTCGCGGTGTGCACGGCAGCGGCGTGGTCAAGGGGCCACTCGTATGCAGTACGAGTTCGCCGAGATTGAACGGGTGCATGCCATCGGCGTCCTTGGCGGGGTCGATCGCATCGATGACAGCATTGGCGTCGATGCCCTTCGGTAGCGGCAATTGCACGATGTATCCAGTGCATGCGGGGTCGGCGTTGAGCGCGCCGACGACGCCAAGCAGTTCCTCCTGCGTGATGTCCGCCGGCAGATCGTGCCTGATCGAGGCGATGCCGATCTCCTCGCAATCCTTATGCTTGCCGGCAACGTATTTCACCGACCCCGCGTCTTCGCCCACGAGCACCGTGCCGAGTCCGGGAACCACGCCATGAGCGCGCAGCCGCTGTACACGCTCAGCCAAATCGGCCTTCACTTGCGCCGCCACCGCTTTGCCGTCGAGTATGATTGCCATGAGAAAAGCACCTTTCCTGTTCGATTCGCTTCGCCATATCGTATGACGTGGGGAGCCCGCGCCGCCGTACCGTCTCACGACGGTACGGCATACGGG
Organism: Bifidobacterium pseudolongum subsp. pseudolongum DSM 20099; assembly: GCF_000771225.1. Taxonomy (GTDB): domain Bacteria; phylum Actinomycetota; class Actinomycetes; order Actinomycetales; family Bifidobacteriaceae; genus Bifidobacterium; species Bifidobacterium pseudolongum. The sequence goes on along the minus strand of NZ_JDTZ01000003.1, from coordinate 329,419 downwards.
ATGCATCGCATCAACGGAGGACCACACCATGACGCACGCACGATTCCATTCACGCATCCGCATGGCCATGGGAGCGCTGTGCGCCATGGCCATGGTGCTGGCGGCAGCCGCCTGCAGCTTCAACCCGCAGCCTGAACACCCCACCGCGAGCGCGACGAAGACCCCTACCGGACCCATCACGCTCACCGCGTCCCTCAACCAATGGGGGTCGCTCGCCTCCGCGATTGGCGGTGACAACGTGAAGGTGACGTCGATCCTTTCCTCGGCCACAGTCGACGCCCATGACTTCGACCCCACGGCACAGGATGTGAAGGCATTGCGCAACGCGGACGTGGTGCTTGTCAATGGCGCCGGCTACGACACGTGGGCAAGCAAGAACATGGCGTCATCCACCACATGCATCTCCGTGAGCGACATCGTGGGTGCCATGGATGGCGACAATCCCCACCTGTGGTTCTCGCGCGACGCCCGCTTCGCCATCGCGAGCGAACTGGCCGACACCTTCAGCCGCCTACGGCCAGGCGAGAAGAAGACGTTCTCAAAGAACCTCAAGGCATGGCAGGAGCGTGAAGACACGTTGGAACGCCATATCCACGAGTTCAGCAAGGCACATCCGGACACAACATACGCCGCCACCGAGGATGTGGCGTATTACCTCATGAGCGACATGGGCTTCGAGGACCGCACGCCGCAGGGGTACACGCAGGCGATGATGAACGACACCGAGCCCACCGCCGCGGATATGCACGATTTCAAAGCGATGCTCGCCGATGACGGCGTGGACTTGTTCGTCAATGGTGTACAGACCGCCACCGAGCTGACCGATGGACTCGTCAAGGACGCCCAAAGCGCGAACATCCCGGTGCAGGCCGTCACCGAACAGATGCCAAGCAACTACAAGACCCTTACCGACTGGATCGACGTGCTCTTCACACAGATCACGGAGAAAGTCGACCCGTCGTTCGTCCCCTCGGCCGAAGACGACGGGTCCGCGTCAAGCGAAAACCCCAGCCCGCGGACGAGCACAACCACCCGTTCGTCCGCGAAAGCCGACTGAGCGACACCGGGACACACGAACACCGCACACAAAGGAGTACTGATGGAACAGACGCGCACGCGCGTCACCGCGGACGATCCGTGCATCGTCTGCACGGACGCCGCGATCCGCCGCGGTGACACCACCATATGGAGCCATGGCACCTTCGCCATTCCCCGTGGCACCGTGACCGCGGTCGTCGGCACGAACGGCGCCGGCAAGACGACGCTGCTCAACGCCGAACTGGGATTGATTCCGCTGTCGCATGGCAGCATGCGTGTGCTTGGCGGCGCGCCGGGCGCGAACAACGCGCGCATCGGCTATGTGCCGCAAAGCTATACGTCCGACATCGACTCGAGCCTGACCGCCGAACAATCCGTGCTCTTGGGATTGACCGGCACGCGGTTCGGCATCCACCCCGTCACGCGGGCCCAGCGGGCGAAGACGCGTGAGGCCATGGAGTTCACCGGCATCGCCGACAAGGCGAAACTGCGCCTGTCCGAATTGTCGGGCGGTCTGCGCCAACGCGTCGCCATCGCCCAGGCCCTGGTGAGCGATCCCGAACTGTTGATGCTCGACGAGCCGCTCGCCAACCTCGACTTGGCGAGCCAACGCGCCACGGTGCGCATTCTCGCGCAACTCAACTCAACGCTTGGCATGACGATCCAGATCGTCGCCCACGACCTCAACATGCTGCTTCCCATTCTGGATGGCGCGGTGTATCTGCTCGACGGGCATCCGCATTACGCCCGTCTTGACCAGGTGCTCGATTCCGACCTGCTCACCCACCTATACGGCACGACAGTGCAGGTCGTGACCACGCCGCAGGGCGACATGTTCGTGACCCCGGCGCTCACCAAGCCGGACGCATCCGCCGACACGCACCGCACCGATGAAGTCGCGCAATTCCACCACCATGAATACGACCACGACCGCGCACGGTAGACAGTAGAAAGACCCTGTGCACATGAATTCACTCACCTACGACCCGCAGTGGGTCTTGACCATTACGTCCCCCTTCATGCTCAACGCGTTCATCGCCGGGCTGTGCATCGCGCTCGCCGCCGGCGTGGTGGGGTATTTCACCATCGCGCGCAATTCGACGTTCGCGGCACATGCCTTGGCGCACATCGGTCTGCCCGGAGCAACGGGAGCGGTGCTGCTGGGACTTCCCGTCTCATTCGGCATGGGCGCGTTCGCGCTTGGCGGCGCCTTGGTGATTGCGGCACTGGGCAAACGCGCGTCGCAACGCGAAATCGCCACAGGAACGGTGCTCGCCTTCGCCACTGGCCTTGGTCTGTTCTTCGCCCGTATGTCCAGTTCCGCCTCGCAACAGTTCCAATCCATCCTGTTCGGTTCCATCCTCACGGTCACCCCAGCGCAGATCGTTGGATTCGCGGCGTTCGACGTCGTGCTGCTGGCCGTGCTCGCCGTCACCTACCGTCCCCTGCTGTTCAGCTCGCTCGACGAGCAGGTGGCACAGGCAAAGGGCGTGCCGATCGGGCTGATGAATGTGCTGTTCATGGCGGTGCTCGCCGGAGTGATCACGATCGCCGTGCCGGCGGTAGGCACATTGCTCATCTTCGCGCTGGTGGTCACTCCCGCCGCCACCGCCACGATGGTCACGACCACGCCGATGCGCGCGATCGTCGTCGCCACCGCCCTCTGCCTTGTGTCAATCTGGGGTGGCCTTGTGCTGTCGGCGATGTTCCCCGCTCCCCCGAGCTTCATCATCGTCGCGCTCTCCACGCTATGCTGGGGCATTGCGAAAGGCATCGAGGCGGCGCGCCACCGCACGGCGTAAGCGGGTATGTGCGCGCCTAGCGTACTTCGACAAGCGCGGTGGCCGTGGCGGCAATGCCTTCGCCGCGGCCCGTGAACCCCATGCCATCGGTCGTGGTGGCGGTCAGTGAGACCTGGCATCCGCAGATTGCGGACAGCTGCGTTTCCGCTTGGATACGGCGGGGGCCGAGTTTTGGCCGGTTGCCGATGATGCACACCGCGATGCTGCATGGTGTGCATCGATGCGCATGCAGGTGTTCCATGGTACGGGTGAGCATCGCGGCACCGCTCATACCCGCGCCTTGAGACGACTTCCCCACGCCGAACAATGTGCCGATGTCACCCAGATGCGCGGCGGAGAGCAACGCATCGATCATGGCGTGCACGACTACATCGCCGTCGGAATCCCCCTCGATTCCATTGCCGTCCCATGCAAGTGTTGCGAGCATAAGGGGCCGGGGATCGCGCTCGTCGGCGAACCGATGCGCGTCGACCCCCTGCCCTATGCGCAACGATTCGTTCACTTCTTCTTCGACTTCTTGTTTTCGGACTCCAGACGGGCCAACGTGTCGGAGGCGGCCTCTTCAGGGGCCTGGGTGTGGTGGTCCTCATCGCCCGGCTGCGGCTCGGAGTAGCCGAGGTTGACGTCGAGCAGACGCTGGGCCTCCTCCTCTTCGAGTTTCTCCGAAAGGGCGATCTCGGATGTCAGGATGCTGCGCGCCTTGGTGAGCATGCGCTTTTCCCCAGCGGAAAGACCGTGCTCGTCCACGTCCCGCTGCGCAAGATCGCGCACAACCTCGGCGATCTTGTTCACGTCGCCGGTCGAGATCTTCTCAACGTTCAGCTTGTAGCGACGCGACCAGTTCATCTCTTTCTCGATGATCGGCGTGCGCAGTATCTCGAAGACCTTGGCCACCTCGTCACCGTCGACGATGTCGCGCACGCCGACCTTCTTGACGTTGTCGACGGGCACGAAGATCTCCAGATCGTCGCTCGACAGGACCGAAAGCTTGAGGTACTCACGGGTCACACCCTTGACCGTTCGCTCGGTCACGGCTTGAACCTTTGCCGCCCCGTGACGTGGATACACGACCATGTCGCCGACCTTGTAACCCATGAATCCTCCGTGAGAATAACCATAAAACCCAAACAATTATGGCACTTTCGGTGGACTTGTGAAGTTTTGTTGAAAAACAGACTTAATTTACGCAAAACGCGCCCCGCGAGCGCCGCGACTGGCTTATTCTCATTACATGACAAACAATACATTTGACATTCAGGCCATCGTCCCCGTCAACGACGATCAGCTGGACGCAGTGAGCCATGCTGCCTTCTACAACCCCCACGAAATCCTCGGAGGCCATCTGGGCTCCGGCCAGTACGAGGACACGTGCACGATCCGTGTATTGCGACCGAAGGCCCAGTCGGTGACGATCGTCACCAAGGACGGCGAGACGCAGGCCCAGCCGGAGCACAACGGTGTCTTTGTCGCCGTTGTGCCGGCCGTGAAAACCGACGATGGATACGGTGTTCCCGACTACCGCATCCGCACGGTCGCCGAAGACGGCACGACGAGCACGCAGGATGACCCCTACCGCTACCTGCCCACGGTGGGCGACATGGACCTCTACCTGTTCGGTGAAGGCCGCCATGAGCGTCTGTGGGAGGCGATGGGCGCCCATGTGAAGCGCTATGACGACTCCATGGGCTCCGCGGATGGCACCGACGGCGGTCAGGTGGTCGGCACCGCATTCACTGTCTGGGCGCCGAACGCCCATGCCGTGCGTGTCGTCGGCGACTTCAACAATTGGGACGGCACGTGCCACGCCATGCGCGAACTCGGTTCCTCGGGCGTCTGGGAACTCTTCGTTCCCGGTGTGCAGGACGGCGAGATCTACAAGTACCACATCCTCAACACCTACAACAATTGGGAGATGAAGGCCGATCCGATGGAACGCTCGCATGAGATTCCGCCGCGCACCGGATCGATCGTCGTCGACTCCACCCATACATGGCAGGATGACGAGTGGATGGGCAAACGCGCGCAGACCGACCCGCATGAAGGCCCGATGAGCATTTACGAAGTGCATGCCAACAGCTGGCGTTCCGACGTGCATGACTACCGCCAGCTCGCCGACGAACTTGTGCCGTACGTGCTCAAGCTCGGCTACACCCATGTGGAGTTCATGCCGCTTGAGGAATACCCGTACTCCGGATCGTGGGGCTATCAGGTCACCGGCTATTATGCGGTGGATTCCCGTCTCGGCGGCCCTGACGACTTCAAGTACCTGGTGGACAAGTTCCATCAGGCGGGTATCGGCATCATCATGGACTGGGTGCCGGCGCACTTCCCCAAGGACGCTTTCGCACTCGGCCGTTTCGACGGGACCCCGCTGTATGAGGATCCGGACCCGACACGCGGCGAGCACCCGGACTGGGGCACGTACATCTTCAACTTCGGGCGCCGTGAGGTGCGCAACTTCCTCGTGGCGGACGCCTGCTTCTGGCTTGACGAATACCACATCGACGGCCTGCGCGTGGATGCGGTGTCGTCCATGCTCTACCTCGACTACAGCCGCGAACCCGGTCAGTGGCACCCGAACAAGTTCGGCGGCCGCGAGAACCTCGAGGCGATCGATTTTATCAAGGAAGCCAACGCCACGGCGTACAAGAACAATCCCGGCATCGTCATGATCGCCGAGGAATCGACCGCCTACCCGGGCGTGACCGCGCCGACCGACCAGGGAGGCTTGGGTTACGGCCTCAAGTGGAACATGGGTTGGATGCACGACACGCTCGAATACCTGCATGAGCAGCCGATCAACCGCAAATGGCACCACAACGAGATCACGTTCTCGATGGTGTACGCCTATTCGGAGCATTATGTGCTGCCGATCAGCCATGACGAGGTCGTCTACGGCAAGGGATCGCTCTTCGGCAAGATGCCGGGCGATGATTGGCAGCGGTATGCCGGCGTGCGCGCACTGTTCGCGTACCAGTGGGCACATCCGGGCAAGAACCTGTCGTTCATGGGCAATGAACTGGCGCAGTACGGCGAATGGGACTACGACAACCAGCTGGATTGGAACTGCCTGAACTGGCCGAACCACCGTGGGGTGCAGGAGCTGGTCTGTGACCTCAACAAGTTGTATGTGCAGTCACCTGCCTTGTGGAGCCAGGATTTCACCCCCGACGGCTTCCAGTGGCTGACGAGTGACGACAGCGACCACAATGTGCTGAGCTTCATGCGCATCGGCAAGAACGGTGAGCAGATGGTGGTCGTGGTGAACTTCTCTGGAACCGCCTGGCAGGAATACCAAGTGCCGCTGCCGCAGGGCGGCCGTTGGCGTGAGGTGCTCACCACGGATGACAAGAAATACGGCGGTTCCGATATCCACAACACCGACATCGAAGCCAATGCGGGCGCGTACCACTCACGTGATTGGTCCACTCGTATCACTGTTCCGGCGCTGGGAGCCGTATTCCTGGTTCCGGACAACCAATGAGAGTAAAGACCAGAAGTCATGGCTTCAAAAAATGACAAACCTTCGCATACCGTCCTGGTCGTCGAGGATGAACCGACACTCGCCTCGTCGATCGCTCAGCGGCTTTCGTCTGAAGGATGGGATGTGCATGTGGCGCAGGATGGCATCAGCGCCGTCCGTGCGGCGGTACAAGTGCGCCCCGACCTCGTCATCATGGATGTGATGCTCCCGGGCATGGACGGCGTCGAGGCCACCAAACGCATCGTGTCGCACCACCCGGTGCCTGTGCTCATGCTCACCGCGCGTGACGATGAGACCAATGTCATCATCGGTCTGAGCGCCGGTGCGGACGATTACATGACCAAGCCGTTTTCGATGCGCGAGCTGCTGGCGCGGTGCAAGGCGCTGTTGCGCCGCGTGGAACGCGCCAAAGTGATCGCCAAGAACAGCGAGGACGCGAAGATCCTCGATTTCGGCTCAATCGTGATCGACCCAGCCACACGCCGTGTGACGCTCAACAACGAAGCCGTGCACCTGACCCCGACCGAATTCGACCTGCTCACGACCTTGGCGCGCAAGCCGAAGTCCGTGCTGACACGCGAGCAACTGCTCGAGGAGGTCTGGGATTGGGTCGACGCCTCCGGTACCCGCACCGTCGATTCGCATGTCAAGGCCCTGCGCCACAAGCTGGGTTCCAGCACCATCAGGACCGTGCATGGGGTCGGCTACGCATTTGAACCGCCGGAGCAGTGATGCCGACCACCAAGACCAAGATGGGGCGCGACGAAGCACAACGTGATGCGAAGCGCCCCATCTCCTTACGTGCGGAACTGACCATTCTGATCGTCGTTTCGAGCGTCCTGGCATTCGTGCTCGCATGGATCGCCACGATGCTTGGATTGAACGGATGGATCGCGCTGCCAGTCGCCATCGCCGCGACACTGGTGTTCACCTACGTCACATCCCGGCATCGGACCAGTCCTTTGGCCCAAATGATCGACGCGGCGGAGGCCATGGCCGAAGGCGACTATTCCGCGCGCGTGCATCTCAAGAAGAGCAGCCGTGACGAAGTGGGCGAACTCGCCGCCGCGTTCAACACCATGGCGGACGAACTCGAACATGCCGACCAGATGCGGCGCGACATGATCGCCAACGTCAGCCATGAATTGCGCACGCCGGTCTCGGCGCTGCAGGCGATGGTCGAGAACATGGCGGATGGCATTGTGGAACCGACCCCCGCGAACATGGAGAGCATCCTCACGCAGACACACAGGCTTTCGGACCTCATCTCGTTCCTGTTGGACCTGTCGCGTCTGGAAGCGGGCGCCGCGAGTCTGGAGATTGTGCCCATCCACCTCGCCGAGTTCATCAGTGAGACCACCGGACCGCTCGAATATACGGACGCCGACCATGGACACACGATTGAACAGCGGATTCCTGATGATCTCAATCTGGAGGGCGACGAGGCGCGACTGCACCAGCTCTTCACCAACATCATCGCCAACGCGCTGAAGCATTCGCCCGACAATACGGCGATTCTGATCGAGGCCCACGACGACGACAGCAATGACACCATCGTGGTCAATGTGGTCAACTTTGGATCGCATATCCCCGAATCGGTGCGCAACGACATCTTCCGCCGCTTCGTCAAGGGCAAGTCCGGTCCGGGAACCGAATCGGGCGGTACCGGGCTCGGCCTGTCCATCGCGCGTTGGGCGGCGCAGCTCCATGGCGGCACCGTGCAGGTCATCAATGACCCCCGCGGCGTCAATTTTAAAATCGTGCTCCCCCGCTATCCGCAGATCACCGGACAGGGCGACGACGAATTATGATCGATCCGGTGCCCGCGGCGGCGTATGGGCGAGTGCCAGCCCCGTGAGCACCGTATTGCCCCGTGCACGCAGGACATCGATGCATTCGCGCATGGTGGCTCCCGACGTGACGATGTCATCGATGACGATGACCGGCATGCCAGCAGGCAGGCGCACACTGTTCCGGCAGCGGATATGGCCGGCGACGCGCTCACGTCTCCCCTGTGCGGACGACGTCTGCACCGATTTGGTGCGTACTCGCCTGACTTGCAATGCGCGGTGCACGCGCGCATCCACTCCCCATGCGCGCAGTTGCACGGCCAAGGCATCGGCAATCGGGTCAAGCTGACTGCGGCCACGCGTACAGATGGATAGCCATGACGACGGCGCGGACACAATGCCCACGGCCTTTACATGGGCAAGTGCGCCGTAGAGTGGCTCGGAATGCAGCAACGCAGCCATGGCGTCACTGAACGGACCGTCGCATTCGGCGTCGCCATGGTCCTTCCACGCGAGCACCGCACGTCGCAATGGACCGCGATAGCTCCCACACGCCATGCCGACCCCGCACACAGTGGCCGGAAGGTCGAAGCGCACCGGCTGCGCCAGACCGCGCATGCATGTGGCGCACAGCACTTCGTCCGGAGCGCCACACCCCGCACAGCCGCGCGAGAACAGCACATCGCGCGCAGCGTGCACGGCATCGGTCACGGCGGCAGCGGCGCCTGACATCCTGTTCATGACATGCGGGGACGGTGCGTATCGTACCACTCGATGATCGCCGTGCACAGACGCAGCGTCTCTTCGGGCCCCGTGACCCGGATCGCCATCGTCCCTGCTTTCGCCGCAGGATAATCGTTGCCGTCGGGGTCTAGTCGGTCGCCGACGAACATCATCGATTCCACCGGCACATCGAGGATACGGGCGAGCTCGCGTACGGCGTAGGATTTGTCGATGCCCCGGCCGGACACATCCACACTTGTGGAGCCGCCGGAGCGCACCAGCAGATGCGGCACGTCCTGTTGCACCGCCTGGGCGAGCCTGTTCTTCTTCTCATTGGTGGGGTCCCATGCCTCTTTGGCGTCCACCGGCGCCTGCTGGCCCAACGCGGAAAACGTGATTTGGCTTCCGCGGTCCTCGATGCGGTCTCCCCATGTGTGCTCCTCCCACAATCCCATGGCGCGGGCGTGGCGTTCCAGCGACGCGATGGCCGCCCGACGGTCTTCGGTGGCGAGATCGCGCTGGTAGATGGGGACCCATGCCCCGCCGGACCACCGGAAGTAGCGGGTGCCGGTCGTTGGCATGAGGTGGAGGTGCGTGCGGTCGGCCATGTCGGTGAGCACGTCAGTGACCTGGCTTTCCAGCAACGGCATGGCACCGCCAGAGATGATGGCCACCGGCATCAGGGTCGTCAACGTGGACAGCGCCTGCGCCATGTCCGGGTGCATCGGTTTCTTCGAACGGGCGAGGGTGCCGTCCAGATCGAAGGCGGCCACACGCATCCTCTCGCATAGCGCGTTGATGTCCACCTGCGCGCAATCCACGCTCACCGGTTCGCCCATGTTGCCTCCTTAGGTGACGGCAGGTCTTCCGTACAGTAGCTGTATCGTAGCATTGCCGTGCCGATGGCTTACAGTTGGAGGCATGTTACAACCTCCGTGGAATGCCAAAGTCTACCGCAACCGCCATGGACGCGGGCTGCGCCGTCCGATGTTCGGCACGCGTCTGCCGCGGTACCGCACCAGAAGCGGCATGTTCGACGACATGGTCGTGGCCCAGATCCGACGGTTGTCCGAAGCGTGGCCGGATCTGGTGGCCCCACTCCAATTCGCCGTCGAGGATGTGCCGCCATCCGAGCCGGCGCCGTGGGAATCGGAACCGATGCTGTTCTCGCAAGGATTCCCCGCCGAACACGGCATACCGGCGCGCGTGGTGCTGTACCGCATGCCGTTGCAGGCCCACTCCCCCAACCGTATGGATCTGCAGTTCGCCATCCGCGATGAGCTTGTGGTGCGCATCGCGGAACTCTATGGACGGAGACCAGACGAGATCGACCCAGATTTCGGCGCATGACCGTTCTGTTCAGCGCACAATGGACGCATCGTTCCGGGCTGTGACGATCTGGCGTTGCACTTCAAGCGATGCGGCGGGCAAGTATGCGATGCCGGCCAGACCGCCCTTCTCGATGGAATCGTTCGCAAGGAACGCCCCCCATACCAACGATCCGGACTTCCCGGCCGTCTCCACCGCCACGACGCCTTTGCCGATCTCACCCGGGGTCAGGGTGACGGCCGAATTGGCGTCGACATCCACATCATGTTCCCCCACACGCTTGCCGGAGGCATCGTAACCGACAAAGGTCACCGTGTCCTGCGACTCCTTCATGTTGGCGACCACCATATTCGACGAGACATCCGCGGGAATCGCCAATGCGGCTTGATGCATGGCCGGTTCAGCGTTCACCACTGCATAATCCCGCTGCCCTTCGTCACCGGAGGCCGTCACACGCATTGCCAGCATGCAATCGTCATCGCTCTGCGCATAGACGGCGACCGCACCCTGCGGGGCCTTCCCCACCTCATGCGTGGCCACCGCGCCGGCGGCGATCGAGAACGAATCCATGGACACAAGCCCATGGTCGGTGATCCACGACAAGGTGACCTTCGTATCGTGGCGCGCGAAGGCATACACCATGGCACCGTCCCAGTCCTCACCGATGGGCATGGCCTGCTCTGTGGAGGCGTCGCGCAACGGCATGATGAAGTCATTGCCCTTCGGTGTCAGACCGTCCATCGCCACTGACCGGATCACCGCCCCGACCGGCGTGTTCTGGCTCGTGACCGTGACATACAACGCCTGCTGCCCGGGGGCAGCCGCATTGAGCATGACGGTGCTGCGCCCGTTGGCCGGCACGGTCACGGTGCTCGACGTGGAGAGCGCGATCTGCCCGCCTTCTGTGCCCCACGCGGCGATGTCCACGGATGTGGGCTTGTCGGATGTGTTGGCGAGCATGAGCTGCTGCGTGTTCCCCGTGGTTGTGGCGGGCACGAGGAACCGCTGCAGCAATTGGGTGGAAACGCATGCCGATGCCGCCACTCCCGGAATATCTCCTTCGGTGGCCCACGATGCCAGAGCCCCGGTGGCGCCGGTGCCGCTTTGCGCGCTGAGCACACGGGTCTCCAGCACCGAGGGGTCGTTCGCGTTCTGTGCCGATGAGACATAGGCCACCGCACCGTCGTCCCGGGTGGGGCTTTCGAGCACAGCCGCATCCACGCCATCGGCATCGGTGAGGTTGCGCGACTGCGCATGGAAAATCGATCCGAACGCGGCGTACCTGCGCCTCGATTGCAGATTGCCCACACTCGCCTGGAATTCCGTGTCTCCAAAGGCCTCAGTATCAGCCAAACCCATCTGGGCCGGGCAGTATTGCACAATCTGTTTGGGGCTGACCGTCTCCCGCACCTGCGCATTGGAGACCTGCGCAGTGTCAGCGCCGACGCCTTCAACCGGCAATACGGCCAGTCCCACAATGAGCGCCGCCACAATGGCGCCGGTGGCGGTCGTGACGATCGCTTTTCGTGTATGGTGTGCCTGATCGATCGACTTGCGGCTGGTGTGCGCGTTCATTCCTGTTCCTCCTTTGCGGCGGTGCGGCGCCGCGGAATGGCCACGAGGCAGTACAACACCACGATGATGCCGAGGCACCAGAGCCATGCGGAACGCCATGGACTGTGCTGGACCAGATGCTGTGCGCTGGCGTCGATGTGCTGGCTGGGGGTGGCGTTGAGCGTTAGACGGAAATAGGTGCCATCGGTGTTGCTCACGACCGATTGCGTGCCTTGCGACGCCGTGACGTTGGCGAGCAATTGCTCGCTCGCGCGAGCGCTGATATCACCGGATCCGCCAGTGACCACATGGATGCCGCCGAATCCCAAGTCGCTCAGGGTGGCGATGGCGTCGTCGTCACTGTTCGCCAGCAGATGTGCGCTCAACCGAGCCAATTGCTCATCGTCCGTGTCATGTTGCAGGCCGTATGCCGCGCTCACTCGGTATGCCGGTGAACTGTCGATCAGGTCACCGCGGCCCGTGCGCATGACCGAATACTCGACGGTGCCGTTGCCGCTCGCACGCAACGCGAGGATGCGCCGGTCGCCCTGCTGGTCAAGGTAGTCGCGCGCGACCATCGGCAAGCCTGATCCGGTGATGCCGATGCCGTCACGGGTGGCGATGGACCAGCCATACCAACAGCATGTGGCCGTGGCCACGGCAAGCAGCACAGCGATGGCGCCACGCCCGATGCGGCCAGCGGAATACGGCGATGCGGACTCTTCCGTGAGCCGGTTGAACGGTTTGACGGCCGAACCTGCCATCAATGCCACCGAAGCGAGAAGCCCGCATGCGGCGAGCGCAACGCCCGGCAGGACCGAGCCTCCGGCCACACCATACGGCATGACCGCCACGACGACTGCCGCGGAGACGATGGCGAGCGCGAATCCACAGATCGCCACCGTCCACAGGATCCGGCACGCGCGGAACACGGATGGGCGAAACAGGGCGATGATGGCGACCATGACGATCATGATCATCGTGATGATGATGCACGCGTCGCGGATGCCGTGAGGCGTGGCCCATGCCGACCACGTCTGCGGCGCGTCGATGCCGAAGGTGCGCCAGATGAGCGCGTTGAGGTTGAGGATCTCCGGGGTGCCGTTCACCGTGACGACCGGCACCATGATGTCGCCGAACAGTTGGCGCCACATGCCGTCTCCCCAGTACCGCACGGCGTTGACGAGGGTCGGTGCCAATGCAAAGGCCGCCGGGAACGGAATCAGCAGCAGCATGAGGCGGTGCCTGCGCACGAAGACGAGGAAGGCCACGAAGATCACGATGAGAGCCAGCAGCAATTGCGGTTCGGCCGCGACGGCGGGGATGAACATGAGGGCGGACGCCGCAGCGGCTTGGATTGATGAGCGCGGATTGACGGGTGCTTCCGTGCGGTACAGGCCGACCGCTTTGAACGACAACGCCAGAGCACCGGGAAGGAACACCATGACGGTGAGCATAGGCAGGTTCGCTTCGGCGTAGAGCCCGAACGCAAGCGCACAGCCGTACCACAGCAGGCCGCACAGCACACGGACCGTATCGGAGCGGGTGACGACGCCGGCGAGCGCCCAGAACGATAGCACGCACAATGGCGCGGAAAGGAAGAAGATGAGGGCCATCGCCACACTCACATGGCCGCCGGTGCACACACTGCACACCATGAGCACCAGAAGCCATGGCGTTGGCGGTACGGGGATGCCGGTGCCGATGCCGAACACCCATGGTGTGGTGGCTGATTCCACCAGTTGGCGGAATGTCGCATCGGTCGGCAGCAGTTGGTTGGAGTACATCGAGGTATCGGCGAACGCGTACCGTAGGATGCCCCAGTACATGATGACGGTGCAGATCAGGGCAAGCGCCGCCGCCGTGGCCGCAAGCGCCCAGCGCCGGATGAGGCGCGCGCGCAGATGGGCGGTGGCGAGCGGGTCGAGCACCACATTGTTGCATTGGTCGTTGAAGGCGTTGATGCGCGCATGCCATTGCCTGATCTGCTGTCGGTCGGCGGTCAATGGCGCCAAGGTACGCCATGGCACGGTGCTCGCCTTCTTGAGGCGGTGGCGTGCGCCAAGCGCTCCGGGAATGCCACAGAGCGCGATCCAGGGCATGCACAGCGTGCACCACGCCCGGTATGGGTTTTTGCGAAACAGCAGGCGGAGGGCGCTTGCGGCCGCGACGATGAGGCCGGCGATCCAGGCCAATGGCCACCATAGGGCATTGATGTCGGTGTACCGGTACTTCTGTTCGCCGGAAAGCTGTGCCATCGAGGTATTGGCCGCATCATCCTGATCGATTGGCTCGCCGCCTTTGGACCGCACGCCGTCCCACCGGGCGCGCCGGTGCGCGATACGGGCCTGCGGTACGACGACCACACGCTTGCCGTTGCGGCACAGCCTGCGGCAGAAGTCATCGGATTCGTCGAAGGTGCCGAACCACGGGTTGACGCCGCCCACGGCGGTCAGCGTGTTCATCGGCACGAGCGCGCCGGCGAGTGAGACGGCGAACACGTCACGGCGCGTGTCGTATTGTTCTTGGTCGGGTTCGCCATCCACGACGAGTGTCGTCACGCGGTGTAACGCGGCATAGGCTCCGACCGCATGCAGGTGCGTGCCTTCCCAGTCAAGCTGCTTGGCGCCAAGCAGCGCGGCGGTGGGGGTGTTGCGCCACGCGTCGAGCAACGCCTCAAGGCAGCGGTCGTCAGCCGGCCGGGAATCATCGTGCAACAGCCACAGCATCTTCGTCGACGTATCGATCTGCGCGGTGCGCAGCACCTTGGTCACCGCATCCGCGAACGATTTGGCCTGGGTCACGCGCACGAGCTGCACGCTGATGTGTTGCGGTTCAGGCACCTCCTGATAGACCTCGGCCACCGTGGGGATGATCTCGAAACCGGTCTGCACGGACTGGACGGTGTTCCCAGAGCAATCGGCGATGACGATCGTCGATGGCAATACGCTTTGCCGCAGCACCGATTCCAGTGTGCGCGGCAGGAAGCGCAGGTCGCGTTCCACGGTGATCACCGCTGTGACGTTCGTCACCGCCCGCTGGTCGTGTGAGTATGGGCGCGACGCCAACGCCTCGCCGATCACTTGCTGGATCTCGCTGTTGCCTGAGAGGGTCATAGTTGACAGTGTACGCAACAGGGTATATTCACCCGCCCGCATACTGCTGCATATAGGGGCTCATAGTGGCTGGCGCGCATGGGAATCGAGCCGATTCTCACATACATGCCTTATAATCGCAGAAGATTGCGGCTCGACAAGGGGCGGTGGGTGTGTTGCTCGCAGTGTTCCCGCGAGGCGTGACCGATGTCGACACGGAAAGGCGAACCGGTGGCTTCCCATAGCACAAAAGACACGCAACAGACGAATCTGGGCTCGACGGTGCCGCGCCGTCCACGCCATAGCGCGATCGCCTACACCATCCGCCACCGCGCACGCATGGTCATCGCATGCCTCATCGCCGGTGTGCTCGTCTTTGTTGGCACGGTGGCCGCGGCCACCTGGTTCAACATCGACCACGCGGTGCAGGAGCGCAGCGTAAACTCGCTCATCGAACATCAGGAATACCTCGACCCCAATGCCGGCCAGCCGATTCGTTTCGTGTTGATCGGGCAGGATTCCCGCGACGCCGGCAATGCCGACATCGCCGGCGACGGCGCCGAGAATGCCGGCGTGCACAATGCCGACACGACGATGGTCGTCGAGATCTCCGCCGACCGCCAGTTCATCAACCTCGTCTCGATTCCACGCGATTCGCTTGTGGATGTGCCGAGCTGCACCACGTCCAACGGCACGATTCCTGCCCAATACGGCGTGATGTTCAACTCGATTTTCAGCACCGCCTATGCTGTGGGCGGAGACCTTTCGTCCGCGGCGAGCTGCACAGTGAGCGCCATCAATTCCCTGACCGGTCTGAACATCTCCAACTTCATCGTCGTCGACTTCAAGGGCCTTGCCGCCATGATCGATGCCATCGGCGGCGTGGACGTGTGCGTCCCCGTGCACACCGTGGACGCCAATACCGACATGGATCTGCCGAAGGGCATGCACCACCTCGATGGCAAATCAGCCACCAACTATGCGCGCATGCGCTACGGCACAGGCACCGATGGTTCGGACATCATGCGCACCACGCGCCAGCAATACCTGATCAAATCGTTGTTCAACGAGGCGATCTCGAAGAATCTGTTCACGCAGACAAGTCAGCTCTACCAATTGGTGCGTGCAGCCATCAATTCGCTGAGCATCAGTGAAGGCATGGCGGACACCGCGGCGCTCGTGGGTCTGGCGATGAGCCTGCGCAACATGCCGCTCGACCATCTGTACATGCAGACTGTGCCGATCACCGCGGCGCCGACAGACCCGAACCGTGTGGTGTGGGCACCGGACGCGGACGACGTGTGGAACAAGTTCCGTGAGGACAAGCCGCTCTTCTCCACGGAGGACACCACGCAACCCGATGCCAACGGAGACGCCGATGGCACGGATGCCCCGGCCTCGCCGAGCGAAACCCCCAGCGCAGCGCCAAGTGAAACGGCCGACCCCTCGCAGCAGGACTCGCCCGCCGCGACGCCAGCCCCCACGATCGACCCGCTGACCGGCCTGATCAAGCAGCATGACGGCACGCTCATCGATCCGGAAACGGGTGGCATCGTGGATCCGGAGACCGGTGCGATCAAGGATCCCGACACCAACCAGTACGTGGGCATCGCCTACCAGTATCTCAACAGCACCGTGTGCGCGGTGCCTGCCACCAAGCAGTAGCCAGCCGCCAGCATCCCACCGATCGGTCATGCGCGAGGGCATGCCGTTGTTTCAGGAGGTCACCATGACGAACGACGAGGGGCACGGCCTTTCCGACACGCCACCGAGCTTCGCCCCGAAGCCGCGCCGCAAAGCCGCCGCTCAAGATGCACAGGCCCAACCGGCACCACCGGCGTTCGCCCCCCATTCCCGCCGTTCATCATCGGGCGCGTCCGCCACGCAGCCCACCCCCGCCTCCATTCCGCCGCGCGCGGCACGCGACCGGACACCACGCGACCGGACACCACGCGCCACTGCAGGCACAACAATAGGCCATGCGGCAACCCAACACCCCCAACAGGCAGCCTCCAAGGCATCCACTGCGGCAGCGACGACGCCCCACCCATCGGCCGCGCGCCCGCATACCACACACCATCGTGTGCGCAACAGCCTCATCGCCGCACTCGTCATCGTGCTCGTCGCCGCACTCTGCGCGGGCTTCGGCATCTGGAACTGGGTCAGTGGCAGCCTGCGCAAAGAGGACTGGCTCACAGGCAAAACCGCGGGTCCGGCCACGACATGGCTCATCCTTGGGTCCGATGAACGCGATGGCACCACCGGCAGCGATGACACACCCGGAGACCGTACCGACACCATCCTCATCCTCACCAAGCCGAGGCACGGCCCCAGCTCGCTCATTTCAGTGCCCCGCGATTCGCTCGTGCAGGTGGATGACGCACTGCTCAAAATCAATGCCGTGATGCAGATCTATGGCCGTCAGGAACTTGTCGCACAGATTGAGGACATCACTGGCCAGAAGGTCGATCATGTGGCCAAGATCACCTTCGGAGGCCTCACCGGCGTGGTCGACGCGCTCGGCGGCATCGAGCTGTGCTACGACCAGGACGTGGACGATGAGCTTTCCGACCTGCATTGGAAGGCCGGCTGCCATGTCGTCGACGGGCATACGGCGCTCGCGTTCTCGCGCATGCGCTATTCCGACCCCAAGGGCGATTTCGGGCGTGCCGAACGCCAGCGCCAGGTGATTGGCGCAATCGCCAAGAAGGCGGTCTCCCCGTCCACACTGATGAACTTCGGCACCGTGCACAAGGTGGGTGACGCAGTCCTGCAGGCGATCACGGTGGACAACCGCACCAACCCCAAGACCCTGCTCGACATGCTGCTCGCATTCCGCAACGCTTCGGGCTCAAGCGGCGTCACCGGCAGCCTCTATTGGAGCGATCCCAACTACTACGTGGACGGCGTGGGCTCCTGCGTGCTGCTCGACAATCCACGCAACCTCGAACTGTTCGCCCAGCTCGCCGATGGCACCCATGATCCCGGTGCAGTAGGTAGCGCAGCCGAAATGGGCTGACCCGGAATACGCCAGGCGCGAACAGCACCGACCGTCCGACCACATGCGCCGGCGGTGTTTGCGCCACGCCGGCGCCCCATGCACAGTAGGGTCATGAGCACCACACAAGCCACCCACCGCACTCGCACCACCGCGTTGCGCATGTGCGCATATATCGCCCCATTGGTCGCGCAATGCATCATGCTCATCGCGCTGCTCGTGCGTCAGCAATGGCTGTTCGCCCTGATGATTGGATCGGGATGTTGCGCCACCGCGGCCACCATGGTGCTGATGCTGCTGCAGTCACGCCCCACACCGTCCGAAAGCAGCGGGGACAGCCCACATTCAACGGCGTATGCTTCCGGCGCCATCGGGGAGAATCCGGTCCGCGCATGCACCGGCACCACGCTTGAGCATCTCCACGGCATGGCTGACGACGCCGCGCCATTCCGCACGATATGCCACTCGTGGACCCGTACCGCATGCAGCCCCCAACCACCTGGATGCAGCGCGCGCATCGGCATCGACCCCCATGGCCAACTGCTGTCCATCGACTTGGAACGCCACGGGCCCCATGCGATTGTGGCAGGCACCACAGGGTCCGGGAAATCGGTGCTGCTGCAGGACTGGTGCCTCGCCCTTGCCGCCACCTATCCCCCGCAATCCCTGCAATTCGCGCTCCTCGATTTCAAAGGCGGGTCGGCGATGGAACGCCTATGCGCACTCCCCCATGTGCGCGGGTGCGTCAATGACCTCGACCTCAAATACGCCATACGCGCCCTGCGTGCACTCGAACGGGAACTCGACCGCCGGGAGCGGCTCGCCGCCGCACTCGGAGTGAGCGACCTCATGCAGGCCGCATGCCCGGTGGCCCGGCTCGTGATCGTGGTCGATGAATTCCATATGTTGCACGGACAGTTGCCCGATTACATCGACCGTTTGGTGCGCATCGCATCGTTGGGCCGTTCACTGGGCATGCATCTGGTCGTCTGCACGCAGAACCCATTGGGGCAGATCAGCGCATCGATGAAGGCGAACATGAGCCTGCGCATATGCCTACGGGTCCGCGATGCACTGCAATCCCAAGAGATGATCGGTTCCGACGCGGCCGCCCATCTGAGCGCAGCCGCCCCCGGCATGGCAATCCTCATGGAAGACGATGAACGGCGCATCTTCAGGTGCGCGCACATCGAAGACATCGATGCGTTCATCGGCGACATCAAGCGGTGCGCTCGCGTGCACGCCTGCACGGCGCCACCCCCGCTGTTCACAGATGGGCTGCCCGATCGTGTGGACCCGCAGTCGTTGCCCGAGACTTGCGCGCCGGGGCACCTTCCACTCGGACTCGTCGATGACGGGGTGGCCGTCGCACCGTTCGTCATCGACACACGCACCGGCCCCCTCGCGGTGGTGGGCCAGCACAGCCGGGGCAAAAGCGCGCTATTGCGCTGGATCACGCAGGCGGCGCCGGCATACGGCGTCACCACGGCATGCACTGACGACGCCGACGACCTGCTCGATCCGCTCTGCATGGATGTGCGGGCCAGCGCATTGCGCGCGCAGCTACGCAACCCGCACACGTTCACGGTTTTCGCGCTTTCCTCCACGCGACGCCTACGCGTTCCCGAACATTGCACACGCCGCCTCATTCTGCCCTGTGGCGAGCGCGCGGTCGATCTGGCCGACGGCATCCCCGCCGAATTGCTCAACACGATGGACGGCGAGGATATGCGCACCCCCGGGCGGGCGGTCTATATCGACTCCGGTGTGGCACGGATTGTGCAGCTCATGGCCGCCAGTTGACGCCAACACACGCAATGCTTCCTGAATTCCTTGGAAAACCCTTGAAAAACGGACGGAAATTGCTTAGCATAAGCAAGGTAGTCGTTCATAAGCATAGTAAGGAACACAATCCATATGAGCAGTGCATTCGACTGGCGCGCCAAGGCGGCGTGCCGCGACAAGGATCCAGAGCTGTTCTTTCCGGTAGGCAACACCGGCACCGCATACCAGCAGATCGAAGAGGCCAAAGCCGTGTGCCGCACGTGCAAGGTCATCGACGCCTGCCTCAAATGCGCGCTGGACACCAACCAGGATTACGGTGTGTGGGGCGGCCTGAGCGAAGACGAGCGCCGTGCACTGAAGCGCCGCGCCATGCGCGCCCGCCGTTCCCAGTCGATGCAGATGCAGATCTGACACAACCCACGCCCAGCATACTGCGGTGCCCCAGCCACAATCCCGTGGCTGGGGCACCGCAGTATGGGCGGTTCCGCCATGCTGTGCGCCGCTATGCGGCGCGCAGCTTGATGTCGAGGACTACGCGGGTGCCGCCTTCCCGTGCCGGCTCCCACGTGACCGTGCCGCCAAAATCGTTGGTGACGAAGGTGTTGATGATCTGCGTGCCCAAACCTGACCCGGAAGTGCGCGCCATGCCGTTCTGTTCCTCATGGTCGATGCCGTTGCCGTCGTCTTCCACACAGATGCTCAGATGATTGCCTTCACGGCCCACCGAGACCACGATATGCCCTTCGGTGCGCCCCTCGTAGCCGTGTTCGACGGCGTTGGTGATCAGTTCGGTGAGCACGAGCGAGAGCGGCGTGGCGTCCTGGGCGGGCATCATGCCGAATTTGCCAACGAAATCGATGGAGATATGCTGTTCGCTCATCGACGCCAGATCGACGCTCATGCGCAGCAGATTCGCGATGACCTTGTCGAAATCCACCACTTCGTCCGCCGATTGGCTCAGCCCTTCGTGCACCATCGCGATGGTCTGCACGCGGCGCTGTGCTTCCTTGAGCTCCTTCTTCACTTCATCCGATTTGGTTTTGCGTGCCTGTAGCCGCAGCAATGCCGAGACCGCTTGCAGATTGTTCTTCACGCGGTGGTGGATCTCGGAGATGGTGGCATCTTTCGTCTGCAGCTCCACTTCGCGGCGGCGCAGCTCGGTTACGTCACGGCACAGCACAATCGCACCGGTGCGCCCCTGGTCATCCATGAGCGGCAACGAGCGCATCGAAACCGCCGAGCGATTGGCATCCATTTCCGTGTCCATCGCGGCTTTGCCGAGCAAGACGATCGGCAGCGATTCGGACACCGGGTCGTTTTCGTGGATGAGCCCGGTGCCGATTTCCCCGAGGTTACCGCCCTCCATGGTGTCGAGCATGCCCAAGCGCCTGAAACAGCTGATGCCATTGGGCGAGGCGTACTGCACATCGCCATCGACGGTGAGGATGATGAAGCCGTCCGCCACGCGCGCGTTGTGCCTCTGGTTGAGTACCGCGTCCTTGTAGGGGAACTGCCCGCGCGGAATCATCGTGAACAGGCGTTTGCCCGCACTGATGCTTTCCGATTCATACCTGCCATTCGATTCGCGCGTGGCCAGATTCGTCTCGCGCACCACAAGCCCCAACGTCTTGCCGTCATGGCGAATCGGCGCATAGACATTGCACACCGTGGAGCCGCCGATGGTACGCAGGATCGATGAGTGGTAGATGCTTTCGCTGCGCATCGCTTCGGTCAGTTCCCCAGTGAACTCGGGGTCCATCGTGCTTCCCACAAGGTCGTCGACGCGCAGGCTCATCACCGTGGAGGGCCGGCATTGTTCGGCGATGACGAAACTGCCGTCGCCTTTTTGCAGCACGAGCAGCAGGTCCGCGAAACTCAGGTCCGCGATGACCTGCCAATCAGCGACGAGATGATGCAGCCATTCACGGTCGGAATCGTCGAAATCCGGGCGTGTGGCGAGAATCTGTGAAAAATCAGCCATGCGCACCATCATAGCGGCCGGCACCGCCCCGGTGAGCGCCTGTCATATAGTTACGGTAACGTAGCTTACGTTTGCGTAACTTCTAGTGATACGAGATGATATGGCCACTCAAGACAGGCAGCACATCGAGGAGAAGCGGGCGGCGGTCGTGGCCGCCCGGCAGGAGGCGCTCGAGGCGAAAGCGCACAATGTGCGCGCGAACGCGCAGGCGAAGGCGGCCAAGGTGTGCCGCAAAGCCGACTGCAGGGCCAAGCGCATCATCGCCAAAGGAGAGGCGAAGGCCGCCAAGCTCGAAGGCATTGTGCCGCAGGAGGTCGAGCGCAAAGTGCGTCTTGACGTGCACGGCAGGGAAAAACCGCTGCTCCGCGGGTGGTTGCATGCCGGCGCCACCCCCTTGGCCTTGGCGGCCGGCATCGTGCTGATCTGCCTCGCGCACGGCACGGGGCTCAAATGGGCGTGCGCCGTGTTCATGACGGTCTCATTGATCCTGTTCGGCAATTCCGCGGCCTACCATCTGGGCGACTGGTCGCCCCGCGTGACCGATGTGTTGCGTCGCATTGACCATATGAACATCTTCCTGCTCATCGCCGGCACCTATACACCGGTCGCATTCGCCCTCGACGCCTTCTGGCGCAACACAATCATCATCGGCATGTGGAGCTGCACCCTTGTGGCGTTGATCATCCATGTGGTGTGGATCAATGCACCACGCTGGCTCTACGTGCTCGTCTACATCATCTTCGGTGTCTCCGGCGTGGCGTTCATGGGATTGTTCTGGCAGTCGCCCGCGGCAGGCCCCGCCGTGGTCGTGCTGCTGCTGTCCGGCGGCGCCTGCTATATCGCGGGCGCCATCGTCTACGCGCTGCGCAAACCCGATCCATGGCCGAAGGTCTTCGGGTTCCACGAGATCTTCCATCTGGGCACCATCGCCGGCTATGCATGCCATATGGTGGCCATTTACATGGTGATCGTCAGACTGGCCCAGTTGGCACAGTAGCGGCCTTCTTGCATGGCAATGGCCCGGCCCATCATCGATATGATGGGCCGGGCCATTGCCATGCAAGAAGGCCAACGGATCACTGCAGCGGCGTCGCCTTGGTGATCGTCACCGAGATCTCACGGCCGTTGGGGGCCTTGTACGACACGGTGTCGCCTTCCTTCGCGCCGAGGATGGCCGCGCCGATCGGCGACTCGGGGCTGATCACGTCGTAATCAGTGGCCACGGCGATGTCACGCGATCCGAGCACGTACACCATCTCACGGCCACCCATGTCGATAGTGACGATGGAGCCGTTGCCCACAGTGCCAGCGGCCGGCGCCTCCATGATCTTCGCATTGCGCAGCTTGACGATAAGCTCGTTGATACGGCCCTCGTTCTTGCCCTGTTCCTCACGGGCGGCCTGATAGCCGCCGTTCTCCGAGAGGTCTCCTTCCGCGCGCGCCGCGGCGATGCGCTGGGTGATCTCGTCGCGGTATTCGCCCTCGCGGTACGTGAGCTCTTCCTTCAACTTGTCGTAGGCGTCCTGAGTCAGGAGCACGACCTTTTCTTCTTCGGCCATCATGGCCTCCTTTCGTGCACCGCCACCCCGCGTATCCTCCATGCGGGTGCGGCGCGTGCATGTGGTCATCACATAAACAATCGAGCACCGGCCGTCGCCCCGCCGGTGCTCTCCGTCTTTCCATGCAATGTCAATCAGCGCGTGGCGATGATGTCAATGACGAACTCCAATGTGTCATCTGGTCCAATACCGGCCTGCGGAACACCACGCGAACCATAGCCATACTCGGGCGGAATCGACACGAGCAGACGGGAGCCCACATTGTGGCCCGGAACCGTCTGATCCCATCCCTTGATCACCTGTCCGACGCCAATGCCGAAGCTCGCCGGCTGGTGACGCTCGAAGCTGGAGTCAAATGCCGTATCGTTGCCCCAGACCTGACCGTGGTAATTCACCGTAACGGTATCGCCCCGACGGACCATCGGACCGCTGCCCTCCTCGAGTTCCACGACCTTGAGGCCTTTGGGGGCTTCACCTTCCGGGAACACGATGACCGGAAGGTCACCATATGCACCCTGTACCTCGGGCATCTGCGTAGCCATGTTTCCTCCTTGCTGTTGACACAACGCATTTCAGCGTAGCACATCCGCGCCTGTTGCGCCGCACAATGCGCGTTCAGCATTCCACCACGTTGAGCGCGAGTCCGCCTTGCGAGGTCTCCTTGTATTTCGCCATCATGTCGTGCCCGGTCTGGCGCATCGTGGCGATGACCTGATCGAGCGTGACGATATGCGAACCATCGCCGAGCATCGCCATGCGCACCGCACCGATCGCAGTATTGGCCGCCACCGCGTTGCGCTCGATGCAGGGAATCTGCACCAATCCGCCGATCGGGTCGCATGTCAGTCCCAGATGGTGCTCCATGCCGATTTCCGCTGCGTTCTCGACCTGCGCCGGCGAGCCACCGACGACAGCACACAGCCCAGCCGCGGCCATCGAACATGCCGATCCGACTTCGCCCTGGCAGCCGACCTCCGCACCGGATATTGACGCATTGCGTTTGATGAGATACCCCACGGCCGCCGCCGTGAGCAGGAAGGTGCGCACGCCCGCCTCATCGGCATCGGGCAGGAAATGCCAATAGTACATAAGCGTGGCCGGCAAGACGCCCGACGCGCCGTTCGTCGGGGCGGTGACGATGCGCCCTCCCCCGGCGTTCTGCTCATTGACGGCGAGCGCGAACAGATCGATCCACGCTGCTTCCGACGATTCCAAATGCCGCAGGTTGCCCGAGGCATGTTGGCTGAGCACATCGCCCTTCGCCCGCAACCGTGTATAGACGCCCGGCGCGCGCCGGGGCACATCGAGGCCTCCGGGCAGCACGCGTTGTGTGCTTGTGCACCCTTCATATACGCTGGCGCGCATCGCCGCCCATACCCGGTCGAGATGCGCACGGATCGCATCAGCGCCGTGGATTGCGCATTCATTGGCCCACACCACATCGGCGATGCTCATGTCATGCTCCGCACATATATCGAGGAGTTGTTTCGCGGTGCTGAACGGATATGGCCAGCCGTCGGTCTGCATCGTGGGATCGGTTTCTCCGGCATCCACACGCTGGGCATCTGCCTGCGACTCAGGCGAACGATCGTGCATCGAGACCACAGGATCGGTGACGAGTCCAGGTTCGATGAACCCACCGCCCACCGAATACCAGACCTGCTCGTAGACGGTGCGGCCCTGCGCATCGAAGACCTCGCAGCGCATGCCGTTGGGGTGCGCTGCGAGGCGGTGCCAGACATCGATGACCATATCATGGTTGTAATCGAAAGCGATTGTTTTCACTCCGGCAAGGCGTATGGTGCCACGCTCGTCGCAGATGCGGTGCACATCCGCAAGGTACGCAGTGTCCACGGTCTGCGGATCATTGCCTTCCAGACCAGCCACCGAAGCGCGGTCTGTGCCGTGCCCCAGCCCGGTGAGCGCAAGCGACCCATACAATGTGACGCGTACCCGGGTCACCTCATCAATCATCCCATGCTGGACAACCGCTTCCGCGAACCGCTGCGTGGCGAGCATGGGGCCGACGGTATGCGACGAACTCGGCCCCACACCGATGGAATACAAATCGAGGACGCTGAACATATACATGAATA
The DNA here is from genome assembly GCF_000771225.1 of Bifidobacterium pseudolongum subsp. pseudolongum DSM 20099. GTDB lineage: Bacteria > Actinomycetota > Actinomycetes > Actinomycetales > Bifidobacteriaceae > Bifidobacterium > Bifidobacterium pseudolongum. Next base: position 304,185 of record NZ_JDTZ01000003.1, on the reverse strand, counting down.
TATGTGCGCGCTCTCGTGGAGGCTAGGAGTGTTACGCTCTCAGGCGACTGCGTGCATCATCGAGGCAAGCACATAGCCCCCACCCACCGCGAGCAGCACGCTGGCCACGCCCAATGCAATCACTGCGGTACGGTGTTTTGCAAGGCGCTCCCCCAACGTGAATGCGGCAAAGAACGAGGCCAGACCGAGCACTGCACCGTTGATTGCGGCGATGGTGGTGTGGTCGGCGCTCACCGTGCCCATGCCAATCCCGCCACTGATCATGTTCATGATTCCCAGCACGACCCAGACCGTCCACACACCGAAGCCGATGGCACCGGTCACCGCATAGACGACCGGCTGCAGCTTGCGCTTCATGCGGTAGGCGAAGGATTCGGCGCACCACAGCAGCGCGAAGCCCACAACGTACGAGAACATCACCGCGAGCAACATGGCCACAAGCGCCCAAGGCAGGATCGGGAACACGCGGGGTGCAAAACTCACGTACAACGGCGAGCACAGCAATTCGCAGAAACACAGCGTGCATGCGACGATGATTGCTTGGGTGAGCATGATCGGCACGCCGGATTCGTGGTGTGCCGCGATGGTCGAGCGGCGCCCGCTTTGCTTGGTGTGGTTGGTGGTCATCGGTATCCGTTCAGTCATTTCGCTCATGCCGGCCAGTGTATGGTCGAATTGTCATCTTGTGTTACGGCGACATCACGGCATGTTGACATCGGTGCCCCCAGCGGGATTCGAACCCGCACGCCGTAGCGGTCGATTTTAAGTCGAATGCGTCTACCAGTTTCGCCATGGGGGCGGCACGTCTGCGCACAGCATGCACAGCACGTGGGTATTATGCCACACTAGCGTTCATGAAGCAATCGGTTCCCCAAATCGAGCACAATCCCGTCCAGCAGGCCATGCTCGCTCGCCACAAACGAATCGATGCGCTGCCCGTGATCCGCCTGTGCGGCCTGTGAGATGCGTTCGAGCACGCGGCTCCACACCAAGGCGCCCCCGCCCACCACATCGATGCGGCCGGGGTGAATCGTCTTGTATGCGCTGCGTTCCGCCCGGGTCATGTGCAGAAAGCGATCGTCCACAGCGAACGCCGTGCCGAAGTCCATGCGCACGCCATCCACCGCGCGGTGATCGTACTCGGTCAGGCCCATCGCCAACGCCGTCATCGTCGTGACCGTGCCGGACACGCCGATGATGGTGCGCGCCCGTCCGGCCGGCACATGGGTGAACGCTTCGTCGATATGCGCGTCGATGTCGTCGACGGCCGCATCGATCTGCGTCTGGGTGGGCGGATCATTGGTGAGGTGACGTTCCGTCATGCGCACCGAACCGATGTCCATCGAGAACGCCGCATCCACACGCGTAGCGGGAGCCTTCACGCCATCGCCGCCGAGCACGAGCTCAGTGGATCCGCCGCCCAAGTCCACCACGAGGAACGGCGGCTCCAAGTCGGTGCGCGCCGTCATGCTTGTGGCCGCGAGAAAACTCAGGTCGGCCTCCTCCACGCCACTGATCACCTCGGGGCGTACACCGAGAATCGACTCGATCGTGTCTTCGAACTCTTGGCGGTTCTGCGCGTCGCGCGTGGCGGACGTGGCGACGAACCGCAGCGCCTGCACCGGGTGCCCGTCGAGAATTCGCGCGAATTCGCGCGCTGCCGCATAGGTGCGCTCAAGCGCCTCTTCAGCGAACCGGTGCGTGCGGTCCACGCCCTCGCCCAAGCGCACGACGCGCAGTGTGCGCGGCACGATGTCGTGCACGCCGTGCGCGTCGACGCGGGCGATTTTCAGACGAATCGAGTTCGTACCGCAATCGATGCCGCCCACAACAACACTGGGCTCGGATTGCGGCGTGGCAACATGGTCGCTCATGATCTCTCCATATGGTATAGGGGCGTGTGAGCAGTCGGCGGATCAGCCGCGCTGCCCGGTGGTGGTTGGCGCGCATGTGCACACCGCCGGGTCGAATTCGCCGCGCAGACGTTCGAGCGCCATGTCCCCGATGGGGTTGGTTCCCGGACCCATAACGAGGCTCTGCGCGACGAGCGCGTGCAGGCATTTGACGCGTGTGGGCATGCCTCCGGCGCTGATGCCGTCGATATGTTCTTCACTGTCGCCGGTATGGAGCGCCAGCGCATGGCGGAACGCCAAGTACATGCGGTGGGCGCGCTCATAGCGTTCACGCAGCTGCGAATCCTGGGACAGCATTTCGTTGTATTCGCGCATCACCCCATCTGCTTCGAGATGGGAGACGGCCTTGACAATCTCCGGGCCAGTCAGGTAGCACGTGGTGGGGAACGGGATTTTGCCGTCCACAAGCGGTCTGGTGACCACGGCGAGTGGACATCCGTTCGCGCAGCGCGCCCCCACCGCCATCATGCCACGCGGATAGCGCCCCAGCTGTTCCTGCACGACCGCCACATCGTGCCCGGTCGCCGGATGCTCCAGAATGCGGTCCAGCAGAATCTGGGCATTATCCATTTCGGCAGCGTCGAATTGCATCATCCGTTCCTCATTCCTTCTTGCACACTCCATCACACGTACTGCATGGGGCGGGACGTCATTGTGCGGCCGTCCCGTCGCCTTGCGTAGGTGCCTGCTCCTCTTGGCCGGCCTTGTCCGCCGGCTGGCCGTCCGACGCTGTACCGCCGTTTTTCGTCTGTGCATCGTGGCGGTCGGTGTCGGACTGGCCGAACGCATACGCGAGCTCGCTGTACCACGGCAGTTTCGAATCGCCCGATGTGCCGGTGTCGTTGGATTCCTGCGTGCGCTGCACCCCACCGGTCACTGCCTCCGGATGCTCCACGCGAATCGCCTGTTCTCCCGGGAACACATACCCCAGCCGTTCACGGGCCTGGGCAGTGACATACGCGTCGTCATTCCACCGCTCGATGTTGTTCTCGAGTTCCTGTTTCTGCGCCACCAGCGAGGATTCCTGCTTCTTCAGCGCATTGAGTTCCGAAAGGTTGAGCGCGTAGGTGTGGAACGTGGAGACGAGTTGGATCAAGCCAAGCGCGATGATGAACAGCGCCACGAAAAACGCGATGGGCCCGGCTCCCGAAGCGCGTTCGGGCTTGCGCTGCTGCGGCTTCGGTGCTGTGGTCTTGGTGCGTGCGCTCATGGATACGACGCTACCCGCCGCGTTCGACGAAAGAACGACGACGGGTAGCGGTGAATCGAAGCATGGAATGTTCAGCGGCGCGTCATGCATGCGCGCGGCGCACCGCTCACGATCACATGTACTTCTTGCAGGCCTTGAACGCGCTGTAGCCGGCGTACTGCGCGGTCGAGCCGAGCTCTTCCTCGATCTCGAGCAGGCGGTTGTACTTGGCGATGCGCTCGCCACGAGCCGGAGCACCGGTCTTGATCTGGCCGGTGTTCTTGGCCACGGCGAGATCGGAGATTGTGGTGTCCGGGGTCTCGCCGGAGCGGTGCGACACCATCGAGGTGAAGCCGTTCTTCGTGGCCAGCTCGATCGCGTCGAGGGTCTCGGAGACGGTGCCGATCTGGTTGAGCTTGACGAGCAGCGAGTTGCCGGCGCCCATGTCGATGCCCTTCTTCAGGCGCATCGGGTTGGTGACGAACAGGTCGTCGCCGACGAACTGCAGGCGGTCGCCGAGGGCCTTGGTGATCTTGGCCCAGTCTTCCCAGCCTTCTTCCTGGAACGGATCCTCGATGGAGACGATCGGGAACTCGTCCACGAGCTTCTCGTAGAAGTCGAGCATGTAGGCCGCGTCGCGGTCCTCACCGTCGAAGTGGTAGGTGCCGTTGTCCTTGTTGTAGAACTCGGAGGAAGCCACATCGAGGGCGATGCCGATCTGCTTGCCCGGCTCATAGCCGGCGGCCGAGATGGCGTCCATGATGTACTTGAGGGAATCCTCGTTGGTCTTCATCTTCGGAGCGAAGCCGCCCTCATCGCCGAGGCCGGTGGCCAGACCCTGCTTCTTGAGTACGTTCTTGAGGGTGTGGTACACCTCGACGCCGGCCTGGAGAGCCTCGCTGTAGGTCTCGAAGCCGTACGGGGAGATCATGTACTCCTGGATGTCGGTGGCGAAGTCGGCGTGCGCGCCACCGTTCATGATGTTCATGTTGGGGACCGGCAAGACATGGCCGTTGGTGCCGCCGATGTAGCGGTACAGCGGCAGCTCGGCGCTCTCGGCCGCGGCGTACATGGCCGCGAGCGAGACGCCCAGGATGGCGTTGGCGCCCAGACGGCCCTTGTTCGGGGTGCCGTCAAGGTCGATCATGAGGTCGTCGAGTGCGCGCTGGTCGGTGGCGTCCATGCCGATGACCTTCGGGGCGATCTCCTCATTGACGGCCTTCACCGCGTTGAGGACACCCTTGCCCATGTAGACGGACTTGTCGCCATCGCGGCGCTCCCAAGCCTCGGCATCACCGGTGGAGGCGCCGGAGGGGACCAGGCCGATGCCGCGGGCGCCGTCCTCGGTGTCGAGAACGACCTCAACGGTCGGGTTGCCACGGGAATCAAGAATCTGGCGTGCGTACACGCTTTCAATTGCTGCCACAACTACTCCTTATGTGCATAGGTTGTGTTGACAGTCTCTAACAGTAGTGGGCTTATTGGACGAGTGCACACCGGAACCATCAATAGTTGTGAGCGCTCACAACGCATTATTCGTGCTCATGACCGGTTACGCCCCACGTTTTTCCGCGGGGCGTAACCACTCAGCGCGACCCCGCCTTCGGTGTCCAGGCGAAGTCGTTGAGAAGCTGCTCGGTCCATCGCAGCACCGCATCGGAATCCATCGGGGCGGACCCGAGGGTCCCCTCGAACGGTGTGGGAATCGTGTATGTCTCGGTGAGCGGCCGGTATTGCGCTCCTTTGTAGATGCGTTCGATGCGCATGCGCACCGACTCCGGCGGATCGATCTTGCCGACGCGCAGCTTGCGCCCCTGCCCCACGATCTCCGTGATGCCGAGGTCACGGGCGCGGGCGCGCAACCGTGCGATGTCGAACAGCGAGGTGAACACCTGGGGTGGTTCGCCGTACCGGTCCGTGAGCTCTTCGCGCAGTTCCTCAAGGTCTTCGTCCGTGCGCGCTTCGGCGAGTTTGCGGTATGCCTCGAGCCGTAGCTTGTCAGAATCGATGTATTCCACGGGGATCGACGCCTCGACCGGTAGGTCGATCGTCACGGAGACCGGCTCCACGCGCTCCGGTTCCTTGTATTCCTCAATCGCGTTGGTCACCATGCGCACGTAGAGGTCGAAGCCCACGCCTTCGATGTGCCCGCTTTGCTCATCGCCCAGCAGGTTGCCGGTGCCACGCAATTCAAGGTCCTTCATCGCCACGTCGAAGCCGGAGCCGAGCGCGGTGTGCTGGGCGATGGTGACGAGGCGTTCATGCGACTGCTCGGTCATCGGCTTGCTCGGGTCGTAGAGGAAGTACGCGTAGGCGCGATCATGGCCTCGGCCGACGCGTCCGCGCAGCTGGTGGAGCTGGCTGAGGCCGAATTTGTCGGCGTTGTCGACGATCAGCGTGTTGGCGTTCGAGATATCAAGACCCGTCTCCACGATTGTGGTGCACAACAGCACGTCGATGTCACGATGCCAGAAGTCGCGGATGATCTGGTCGAGCTGCTTGCGACCCATCTTGCCGTGGGCGATTCCGATGCGCGCCTCCGGCACGAGTTCGCGCAGGTGCGCCGCCTTCTCGTCGATGTCCTGCACACGGTTGTGGATGTAGAACACCTGGCCGCCACGCAACAGCTCACGGCGCACCGCCGCCGTCACTTGCGCGTCCTCATAGGCGCCGACGTACGTGAGCACCGGCAGACGGTCTTCTGGCGGCGTGGCGAGGGTGGACATCTCACGGATGCCCGTCACCGCCATTTCCAGCGTGCGTGGAATTGGCGTGGCCGACAGGCTGAGCACATCGACATTGGTACGGATGGCCTTGAGTGTCTCTTTGGCCTCCACGCCGAACCGCTGCTCCTCGTCGATGATGACGAGGCCCAGATCCTTGAACTTGACTTTTGGGTTGAGCAGTTTGTGCGTGCCGATGACCACATCGACCGTGCCGTCTTCGAGCCCTTTGAGCGTCTCGTTGATCTCTTTGGCGCTCTGGAAGCGGCTCATCGCCGCCACCTTGACGGGGAATCCCTCGAAGCGTTCGCTGAACGTCTCGAAATGCTGCTGCACGAGCAGGGTCGTCGGCACGAGCACGGCGACCTGCTTGGCGTCCTGCACCGCTTTGAACGCCGCACGCAACGCGATTTCGGTCTTTCCGAACCCCACGTCACCGCAGATGAGGCGGTCCATCGGGACCGGCTTTTCCATGTCGGCCTTCACATCGTCGATCGTGGTGAGCTGGTCGGCGGTCTCCTGGTACGGGAATGCGTCTTCGAGCTCTTTCTGCCACGGTGTGTCTTTGCTGAAGGCGAACCCTTTCGCCTGCTGGCGTGCCGCGTACAGCTTGATGAGGTTCTGTGCGATCTCGTGGACGTGTTTCTTCGCCTTGGCCTTCGTCTGCGCCCAGTCCGACCCGCCGAGCTTGTTGAGTTTGGGAATCTCGGCGCCGATGTATTTGCTCACCTGATCGAGCTGATCGGTCGGGATGAACAGCTTATCCGGCGGCGCGTTGCGTTTGCTCGGCGCATACTCGATGACGAGATATTCGCGCGTAGACTGGTTGCGGCCCGTGCCGGTGGTGCGCTGTCGCATCTCGACGAACCGGCCGACGCCGTGCTGCTCGTGCACCACGAAATCCCCCGGTTTGAGTTCCATGAGGTCAATCGACTTATGGCGTTTGCGCGGGGTGCGTGACGCCCCCGCCGCGCTGGCACGGCCCGTCACATCGCGCTCGGTGAGCAGCGCGACCCTGGCCGCGGTGTCGATGAATCCGTCCTGCGCCTGCGAACGCACGCAGGTGAACCGGGCGACGCCAATGCCGTGCAGCATGCGCTTGAGTCGCTGCAGTGTGCCGTGCGCGGCGGCGGTGAGGGTCAGCTCATACCCGTCGTCGAGCAGTTCGCGCAGCCCCTGTTCCGCTTTCGCCTCGCTGCCGCGGAAGTCGACCGGTGTCTGTGCGGCGATTTGCACATGCCCGGGCCGTGTGGTGTCCACGGTGAATCCGCTGACCTGCCACACCTCGCGCTCGCTGTACATGAGCTGCGCGACGGCCTCCTGATAGTTGAGGAAGTTCGCCTGGTCGAAGGTAATCGGCGCGCCAGAACCGTGCCCGGACGCGGCGACGCTCCAACTGGTCGCGAGGAACTCGTTCGCGGTCTTCTCGAGGTCGTCGACCGCGCGGCGCAGTTTCTCGGGATCGCTGAGCATGACGACGCTACCGAGGGGCAGCATCGACGAGACTGGCTGCATCTCGTCGATGAGCGCGGGGATGAGCGATTCCATGCCTTCGACGGGGATGGCCTGCGCGATGGATTCGAGCATGTCGTCGGCGTTGGGAATGGAGCCGACAAGCGCGCGTGCGCGGTTGCGGATCTCGCTCGTCAGCTGCACTTCGCGGCACGGCGTAGCCCAAATCGAGTCGATCTCGTCACCGTAGGTGCGCTGGTCCGAGGCATGGAACTGGCGTATCGAATCGATTTCGTCACCGAAGAACTCGATGCGCACGGGGTGCGGCGCCGTCGGAGGAAAAACGTCGATGAGGCCGCCGCGCACCGCGAATTCGCCGCGGTCCATGACCAGGTCGACGCGGGTATAGGCATTGCGCACAAGCTGCTGTGCTGCGGTGTCGAGCGGCATCTCCTCGCCGCGCGTGAAGACGAGCGGTACGACGTCGCCGATACCGGCGACGACCGGTTGGATGAGCGAACGCACGGGCATGACGAGGATGCGGATGGGACCGAACATGGCACTGCCCTGCCGCGGGTGGCACAGGCGACGGAACACCTCCATGCGGTTGGCCACGGTGTCTGCGCGCGGCGAAAGCCGCTCGTGCGGCAGCGTCTCCCACGACTGCAGCTGGGCGACCGCCGCCGGGTCGCCGCGGTACCACGAACGGATGTCTTCGACGAGTTCCTCCGCCTCACGGCCGGAGGGGACGACCACGACGACGGGAGCGCGTTCGGCGGTGGCGGCGGCGAGCGCCGGGCGTATGCCTTGCGGTGCACCGATGAGCAGGCTCGGATCGGTGGCGTCGTCGGGCGCTTCGATGTCGCCGTGCGCAAGCGCCGCGAACTGCGGGTCGCGGGCGAGCGCCTCACGCACTTCGCCTAGGGAGCCCGCGATGAGCTCGTCTTCCGGGGTGTGGGTATGCGTATCTCGGTCAGCTGGCATTGAATGTGGCCTGCGCTTTCGTCAATCCATCGAACACGATCGATTCGGCGGCGTCGGCGCCGTCGGCGAGGAATTCGGGCAGTTGTTTGCGCTGGGCGGCGTTGAATTCGCCGAGCACCCAGTTGATGGTGTTGTCGTGGCGGTCACCCGCGCGGCTCGCATGGCCGACGCCCATGCGCACACGCGCGTAGTCGGGGGTGTGCAGGCAGCGGTCGATGGATTTGATGCCGTTGTGGCCGCCTGCTGAACCGCCCGACTTGAGTTTGATGCGGCCGAATTCGAGATCCATGTCATCGTGGATGACGATGATGTGGTCGGTGCCGATGCGGTAGTAGTCGCGGATCGAGGCGACGGCGTTGCCTGAATCGTTCATGTAGGTCAACGGCTTGCATAGGAACATCTTGACGTTGCGCCCATCGAGCGCCATGACGCCTTTGCCCAGATCGGCCAACCCCTTGTGGTTGGCGAAATGCACGCTCCAGCGTTCGGCGAGCTCGTTGACGGTCATGAAGCCGATGTTGTGGCGTGTGCCTCGGTATTTCGCCCCGGGGTTGCCCAGCCCTACGATGAGCCAGTATTCGGAAGCCATGTCATCCTCTTTTCGTGTGCCGTGGGGCGCGCATGCCCCTGCTTTTCTTACGGGTGGTGTGCGGGCGCTCTCCGTGCGCCCATGTCGCTATAAGGTGTGCGCCCAGAACCCCACATCGTGCAATGTGCCTTTGGAATCATACGCCGCCTGCGGCAACAGGCCATAGCGTGTGAAGCCGAACCGTTCCATAAGGCCGCTCGAAGCCGCGTTGTCGGCGAAGATCACCGTGCATGCCATGCGCATCGTCCGGGCACGGCATTCGTCGATGAGCACGCCCAACGCGTATTTTCCGGCGCCACGGCCCTGCCATTGGGGTGTGATGTAGTACGCGAGCGAACAGATGCCGTCATAGCCGGGCCGGGGGTTGAAGGCGCTGATGGCCGCGAACCCTATCGGTTCGGCGGTGCCACCAGCGTCGGCATCAATGACGAACACGGCGTACGGCGCCCGGAAGGAGTCGAGCCACGCCTTGCGCTGTTCGGTGGTGACGGGTTCCGTATCTGCGGTGGAGCCGCCCCGGATGATGGCGGCATTGTAGATATCGGTGAGCGCGGGCAAATCGGCGTCGGTGGCCGCATGGTACGAATAATCGGTCATACGCGCCAGTGTAGCGCGCTACTGCCTGACACTCGCCATAGGCGTACGGCATGCGACAGGCGGGGTGCCAGCCCTGCTTGGACCGGCGCCCCGCCTGTCTCCTTGAGGGAAGCCAAGGGTTCACATGCCCCGGTTCCCTACCGTTCACTCGAGTTCAAGCGCCTTGTTGATGGCCTCCTCGAGTCGTTTCTGCGCTTCGCCGTAGGCACTCCAATCGCCGCTCTTCATCGCCTTGTCGGAGTCCTTCATCGCTTGGGCGGCGTCGTTGAGCGCGGATTTGAGCGCGGCGGAATCCTGCGATGCGGAACCGCTCGGCTCCGACCCACCATCACTGCCGCCACTGGGCGCCTTGTCCTGTTGGCCGCCCTGCGTGTTCGAGGCGTCGCCCGCGGAGGCACCGGAATCGCCGCCGAACACCTGGTCAAGTGCCTCATCGAGCGTATTGGCGAAGCCGACTTGGTCACCGAACGCCACGAGCACCTTCTTGAGCAACGGGTAGCTGGTGGCGCCGGAGGACTTGACATATACCGGTTCCACATAGACCAGTCCGCCGCCGAGCGGCAGCGTGAGGAGATTGCCGCGCTCCACCTGGGTGGAACCCGATTGCAGCAGGTTGAGCTCCTTCGACACCTCGGCGTTGGCATTGAAGTTGTTCTGCGCCTGCCCCGGGCCCGGCACATTGGAGTCCTTGGGCAGTTCCTGCAGGCGGATCGTGCCGTAATCCGGGCCTTTCACGCCCTTGGTACGCCCCGCGTCGGAATCGACCGAAAGGAATCCGGTGAGGATCTCACGCGTGCTCGCGCCGGCCGGGATGTACGACGAGGTCAGGGAGAAGACCGGTTGCTGCGAGCCACCCGTCTGCAACGTCAGGTAGTACGGCGGCTGCAATACGTCGCGCGCCTGTTGTTCCTGGGATTCGGTGGGGTCGACCGGCGTCTGCCAGAAATCCTCACCCGAGAAGAACTGGTTCGCCTGGGTCACATGGTACTTGGCGAGCAATTGGCGCTGCACCTTGAAGATGCCCTCCGGGTAGCGCATGTGCGCCATGAGTTCGCCCGAGATCTCCGACATCGGGTGGTATTGGCCGGGGAAGATCTTCTGCCACGCCTTGAGCACCGGGTCCTGGTCGTCCCATGTGTACAGGTCGACCGAGCCGTCGTACGCATCGACCGTGGCCTTGACCGAATTGCGGATGTAATTCGCCTGCTTGTTGCCGAGCTCCTGCACCGAGTCCGAGCTCAACGTTGTGGAGTCCTGCGTGGCGGAGGCGAGGTCGGTCATCTGCGCGTACGGGTACCGGTCAGATGTGGTGTAGCCGTCGATGATCCACTTCACGCGGCCGTTCACAACGGCTGGGTAGACGCGGCCGTCGAGGGTGAGGTATGGCGCCACCTTGGCCACGCGTTCGCGCGGGGAACGGTCGTAGAGGATCTGCGACTCGGGCGTGACGCGGTCGGAGAACAGGATCTGGTCGGAGCCGAAGCGGATCGCGTAGAGCAGCCGGGCGAACATGTTGCCCACATTCGGGCCGCCGTCTCCCTTGAATGTGGTGACCGCGCCTTCGCTACCGCTCGTCGGGTAGTCGAACTCCCAGGAACGCTCGCCTTCCGGCGCGCCCACGATCGAGTATTCCGGCGCATTGGGCGAGAAGTAGATGCGCGGCTCGTAATGCTGCGTCTCGGTCAGGTACCCCTGCGTGGGGATGCCGTATTCGAAGAACTCCGGCTGGCCGTCGCTCGTCACGCGGTTGCCGTAGGCGGCCACCACACCATAGCCATGCGTGTACACCGTGTGGTCGTTGACCCAATTGCGGTTGTCATTGCCCGAAAGGTCCATCTCGCGGGCGGCGATCACCGTGTCCTGGTTCACCCCGTCGATGTCGTATTTGTCCACGGCAAGCGTGTCGGCGAACGTATAGTACTGCTTCATCTGCTGCAGCTGGCGGAACGTGGGCGCCACGATTTGCGGGTCGAGCAGGCGGATCTGCGCGGTCGTCTCGGCGTCCTTCTGCAGCGCGCCTTCGGTGCCCTTCGTCGTGGCCTTGTATTCCTCGGTCTGCACGGCGTCAAGCCCGTAGGCGGCGCGCGTGGCGTCGATGTTGCGCTGGATGTACGTCGATTCCATCTCCTGCGCGTTCGGATTGACGCGGAAGCGCTGCAGCAGCATGGGCCACAGCGTGGACAGCAGCAGCGACAGGACGACGGCCGAAGCGACGGCGATGGCCGGCACGCGCCATGCCTTCCACGCGGTGACGAATCCGGCGGAACGGCCGCCGCCGTCCTCATCGAACAGGCGCGTGCGCATGAGCCAGATACCGAGCACCACGCCGACGATCACCGTGATCGCCGCCATGATGATGATCACCGGGATGTGCGCATGCACCGTCGTATAGGTGGCGCCGGTGATGCGGTCTCCCTGCGCGGTCATCGTCGAGAAGATCGACAGCACCTGATTGGCCGCCCACGAAACCATCCACAGCATGAACCAGATGGCGATCTGCCGGCGTGCGCGCGTCGTCATCGAAAACAGGCCACGCCCGTGGACGGGCATGCGGAACCGGATGCCGCCCATCGCGATATGCGTGCCGATCGAGAACACGAGCGCGACGACGAGCAGCAACGACAAGCCGGAAAGCAGCAGCGACAGGCCAGGCAGCACAAACACGTAGAACCCGTTGTCTATGCCGAATTGCGGGTCGGTCACACCGAACGATTCACCATTGAACATCAGCAGGATCTCGGTCCAGTTGGCGTTGAACCGCGAACCGAACACGAGACCGGCGATAAGCGAGACCACAATGGCCACGCGGCGCGCCGTCTTCGAGCTCACCGATTTGCCCACTTCGATCGTGTCTCCGTGGATGCGGATCGTGGAGCCGTCGGAGTAGGCGGGCCGTGCGCGGATCGCGAGTGTGGCCGAGATGAAGGTGACCAGCACCATGAGCGCCGCATACGCGAGCCACAGGCCCACACGTGTGCCCAGCAGCGTCCACACGATGCTCTGGAAGCCAAGCTGGGAATACCACATGACGTCGGTGGCGAAGTTGGCGACGGCGAAGAACAACGCCACCACCACGGCGATCACCGCCACGACCGCGATCAGCACACGCGAGCCGCGGCCATGCGATGGCTGCTTCGCCTGGCGGGCGATCCGAGGCGCGCCGGTAGGTGGCTTGGCGCCCGAACCAGCCGCAGCGTGGGGTTCGTCGCCGTTGGTTTCGATGTCGATGATGACCGGCTCGTCATCATCCTTCTGGTTGGAGGGTTTGCGCGCCCCCGGCGTAGCGCCGAACAAAGGGCCAAAATCGAAAAAAGACATTCATTCAGTTTACTGGAATACCACGAATGGCATCAAGCGCCATACACATTCATCCATGAATGCTCCATAATTCGCCACGGACATGGAACGCGCCGCCCTGTTGCGCCTCATTACACTGGTGGCAACGGACACAAGACCAATCACATCAATACAGGAGGGTTCATGGCACCGCGGCAGAGAAGCAGACACGGCAATGGGCAACGGCAACGCACACACGCATGGATCGCCATCATGGCCAGCGTGATCGCCGTCCTGCTGGCAGGCGGCGCCATCTGGTGGGCTTGGGCGCACCATGCGCATGCCCCGCACCCGCAGGCTTCCGCCTCGGCGCATACATCCACTCCACCCGCGTCATCCCCCGGCGTCATCCGGGGTGGCTCCCCCAACAGCGCCACACCGACCACCTCTCCCAGCCCGACCACGGCAGAGCAGGCACAGGCGATCGTGGATGGCATGAGCCTCGACGAACGCGCGGCGCAACTGGTCATGACACCATTGGCCGCAGGCACCGCTCCTTCGGCGATCCGCACACTGATCGCCGACGAGCATATCGGTTCCGTCATCCTGATGGGCAATTGGACAAGCGGCGTGGCCGGAGTGCGCGAAGCCACGGACATGCTGCAATCCTATGCGAGCGGCCCCACGCGCGTGCTCGTGGCCACCGACCAAGAGGGCGGCCAGGTGCAGCATCTGCAGGGGCCCGGATTCGAAACCATGCCGAGCGAGGTCGCGCAGGGAACGATGACCCTCGCCGACCTGCAGGCAGCGAGCCGGAGGTGGGGCGAACAGTTGCATATGGCCGGCGTCCATGTGGATCTGGCGCCGTGTGTGGACACCGTGACGATCGACCGCGCATCCAACGCCCCCGTCGGCGCGCTCGACCGTGATTATGGGCTCGACGCCGCGGGCAATGCACAGCATGCCGCCGCGTTCGTCGAGGGCTTGCGTGCCGCCGGCGTGGGAGCAGCGACGAAACACTTTCCCGGGCTCGGCGCAGTGACCGGCAATACCGACTTCACGACGGACGGCATCGTCGACACGACGACCACGCGCAATGGCCCGGAAGTGCAGGCGTTCGCCCAGACGATCCGCGCCGCCGACCCCGGCATGGTCATGATTTCGCTCGCCACGTACACAGCCATCGACCCGGATGCACCGGCGGCGTTTTCGCCCACGGTCATTGACGGCATGGTGCGCGGCGACATCGGCTATAGCGGCGTCGTCATCTCCGATTCCCTCTCGGCGAGCGCCGTCAGCGCGATCGCCCCCGCCGACCTGGGCGTGCGGCTCGTGCAGGCCGGTGGCGACTTGGCCTGTGTGAACGACCCCGCGTTCACACAGCCGATTCTCGAGGGCCTGCGTGCGCGTACGCGTGACGACGCCGCGTTCGCCGAGCGGGTGACGCAATCGGCCCGCCGCGTCGTCGCGCTCAAGCTCGCCCTTGGGTTGGCGGGTTAGCTGGATTCAACAGCAGCAGCCGGTGTTGGGGTGCAGCCGCTCGTGCTCCTCGCGTGCCTTGAGATAGGCGCGCTCGCTAAGCGGTTCCTCGCCGGGGTGCTCGCGCGTGAATCGCTCCACGTAGTGCTCGTAGCGCGCTTCGCCGCTCACTTCCCGCACATACCACACCACGGCGCGTCATATGCGGGCTACGATGGCGCGCAACCGTGCGGGCGCGCTCATCCGAGTTCCGCCCGGTGCGCATGGCGCTGCTCGAACTCGCGCTGGACCTTGCGTTCGAGCCGTGTGGCGATGAGGCCCGAGGGGGCGAACCAGTTCGATTCGAGGAACGGCTCCTGCGAGGTCAGATGGTCGCCATAGGCGCGTGCGCGGACGGTGGCGACGATGGTCTTGAGTCCCACGGCCAGGAACGCGGCCATCATGACGAGGAAGAACACCGAAAGCACACCGTCGAGGTACGCGTTCGACAGCGATGCGTATGCGGTGGCGAGCGCTTCGCCTTCAAGCTGCCCGGAGTCGATCGACGCGCGCAATGACGAAGCGGTGGCGAAATACCCGAGCTGCGGGTCGAAGATCTTCTCGAAGTCGGCGGTGAATGTGACCGCCACGTCCCATACCAATGGCACGACGGGGATCCATGCGTACTGCCCCAAGCCGGCTTTGACGACGCAGACGGTGACGAGCATGAAGCAGCCGGCGGAGAGCAGCTGGTTCGAGATGCCAAAGATCGGCACCATCGCGTTGATGCCGCCGTTGGCGTCCGAGACGCCCATGTAGAGCATCGTACCCCACAGGGCCGTGGCGACGAAGGTCGTGATCAGGTTGCCGGGGCGCCATGTGGGGTCGGCGAATTTCCTGAGCCGGCGCACATTGCCCAGCAGGTCGCCGATCTGATAACGGGCCACACGGGTGCCGTTGTCGACGGTGGTGAGGATGAAGAGCGCTTCGAACATGATCGCGAAGTGGTACCAGAACGCCATGGATTCTTCTCCACCCAGATAGGATCTGAGGAAGTTCGCCATGCCGATCGTGAATGTCGTCGCGCCGCCGGTGCGCGAGACGAGCGTCTCCTCCCCCACGTCGTGGGCGGCCGCGTCGAGCGCCTCGGCACCGGTGTATACGGTGCCGTCGGACTGCCATTCCACGCGCATGCGTTGGCCTTCGATGTTCTGCACATCCATCCGGCTCACGGCGGCCGCCGCGTTTTGTTCTGGGCTCGCCGAGGCGGAGTAGGCACTGCCGGCCGTCGCCTCGATCTGCGAGGGCGACATGTTCATCGAGAAATACACGCCTTGACTGATGGTGACGGCGGCGATGAGCGCGATGATCGCGGTGAACGATTCGACGAGCATCGAGCCGTAGCCGATCATGCGGATCTGGTTTTCCTTTTCGATCGCCTTGGGCGTCAGGCCTGACGAGACGGCGCCGTGGAAGCCCGAAAGGGCGCCGCATGCGATCGTGATGAACAGGAACGGGAACAGGTTGCCTGAGAACGTGGGGCCGTTGGAGCGCGACGCGAGCGTGGTGAGCGCAGGCACCTGCACCTGCGGGTTCGCGATGACCACGCCGATGACGAGCAGTGCGAGCGTGCCGATCTTCATGAGGGTGGACAGGTAATCGCGCGGGGTGACAAGCAGCCAATGCGGCAACACGGCGGCGGCGAACGAGTAGAGCACAAGCGCCACCACGAGCTGCTTGGCGTTGAGGGTGAAGATCGGTGCGAGCACCGGGTTCGCGGCGATCATGCCGCCGCCGACGATCGCGAGCACGAGCAGCACGAAGCCAAGGATCGTCGTTTCGATCACACGGCCGGGGCGCAGGAACCGCTCGTAGCAGCCCATGATGAGGGCGATCGGGATCGTCATGCCGAGCGAGAACACCGCCCACGGTGACGACGCCATCGCCTTGATCGCCACGAGCGCGAGGAACGCCATCGCGATGGCGGTGACGACGACGAGGAACACGGAGATGATGAGGACGCCGACCTTGTCCATCTCATCGGTGGCCATCTGACCGAACGAGCGTCCGCGGCGTTTGGCGGAGATCCAGAGCATGAGCATGTCCTGCACGGCTCCGGCGAAGATGACGCCGAGGATGATCCACAGCACGCTCGGCAGATAGCCCATCTGCGCGGCGAGGATCGGGCCGACGAGCGGGCCGGCGCCCGAAATCGCGGCGAAATGCTGGCCGAAGAGCACGCGGCGGTCCGCGCTTTCGAAGTTCGCGCCGTCCTGCACGCGTTCGGCCGCGGTCGCGTTGGCGTCGTCGGTGCGCATGATCTTGATCTGGATGTAATACGCGTAGAACCGGTAGGCGATCGCGTACGAGCTCAGAGCCACGACGACGAACCAGATGGCGCTGATCTGCTCGCCGCGCGCAATGGCGAGCACCGACCACGATGAACAGCGTGATGAACAGGTACCACAGACCGTCGAGGTTCGCGAACAGGCGGTTCGTCTTGATGGATGTGGCGGCATACTCGCTGAATGCCTTGTTCATACGGGTTCCCTCGAACGCCTCCTTGCCGAAGGCGCATACGACGCGCACACCAGTGAGGTTTTCGAGCAGCACGGCGCCGATGCGGTCGAGCAGGCGCTGTAGACGGCGGTACAGCGGAGAGGCGGAACGCAGGATGAACACCGCGATGACGCAGACGCACACCATCGCGCCCACGAGCCACCATGCGAGCGTCGTATCCATGCCGAACGCGAAGGTGAGCGAGACGACGAAGATGAACGGCACCGGCAGCAGCATCATGATGACATTCGTGATGGCCACCTGGATGTTCACGACATCGCTCATCGTGCGCGTGACCATCGAAGCGGTGCCGAACCGCCGGAAGTCGAAGACGGACAGGTCGAGCGATTTGACGTAGATCGCGTCACGCATGTCCTTGGCCACGCGCGCGGCAAGCACCGAACAGCAATAGCCGGCACCGATCGCACAGCAGCCGGACACAAGCGACACGGCGAGCATCTGCAGGGCGGTCATCGTCATCGTGTGGAACGACATCGCGGCGGTGCCCTCGTTGAGCCGCCGCGCGGCCAGCGTCGGCACGAGCAGGGCGCCGACGACATCCGCGGCCATCAACGCGACGGTCAGCGGCTTCATCGACAATGGGAGCCACGGATTTGCAAGGAGGTCACCTTGAACAACAAGACGACACGTGCCGACGTGACCACTTTTTGGCCAACAACGTCTGTCTGCTGACCGCGCTGCTCACCGTTCTCCCCACCAACAACATAGCGCTTATGATTGTGGTCATCCTCGTGATGCTTGTGAATCTGGCGTACGCGGGGGCGAGGCTCTTCACGAAGGCCGACACTCAGGACACCCACGAAAAGAACGCATGATGCGCCGCGCAGGGACGGCGTCGCGGACATGCATCAGGATTCGATGCCGTCGATTCGCCGCTCCAATGCGTTCATGAACTTGTCGACATAGATGATCATCGCACGGCGTTCGTTGGGTTCGAGGGCTGCCATGGCCTGCAGTTCCGCCTCGCGCACGGGGGTGACCACCTGTTGGCGGTAGCGCTCCCCCGCGTCGGTGAGATGGATGCGCTTGACGCGTTTGTCGTGCCTGCTGCCCTCCAAACGCAGCAGACCTTGGGAGATGAGTGCATTGATGACGTTGTTCACCGTCTGGCGCGGCAACAACGTATACGCGCAGATCTCCCTCTGTGATGTACCGTCGTTCTCGCAGATGTAATCGAAGATGAGGTACACGCTGAAGACAGCCCACAACGGCGTCCGTACGCCCCGTAGATGAGGTCGACACGACGGAACTCCTCGGAGAAGGCGAGGAGCTGTGCATCAAGATCACTGTGGACCGCCTGCGCGTGCTCGATAATACTGGCGCGGGACGGCTCGAATTCAGTTGGATGGCTGTGAGTCATGGGCGTGACGGGGCCGACGGCAGGCGACGGAACCTCAGTGGACACGTTGTTCGAGTCTCACTGCTCGTCAAGCTGGAGGGGACGCACCTGGCCGGAATCCAGCAGTTCCTCAAGCGCTGCCGGCCCGTCGAGCACCGCGGTCGCGGCCTGATCCACCATGAGGCTGATGCGCGAATTGGGCAGAATGCCCTCGCAGTATGCATACACCGGCTTGCCGAGCGCAAAACCGTAGGCGAGCGCGAAGATCGCGCCAGCGTCCTTGTCGTCGAAATTGGCGATGACGGCCGCAGAGTTCTTGATGGCCTCGATGCGGTTGTCGAACACAGCCTGCGGTCCCGAGACATTGACATCCATGGCGAAACGCGGGCGGTACACGCTCAGCTTGCGGTGCTGCAGCACGCGCTCAAGGCGCTCCATGCTCTCCACCTGCTCGGCGGTCTGGTACGGTCCGGCGACATAGAAATCGTAGATGGGCTTGGAGGATGTGAAGGAGATATGCTGATTGGCGTTGAAGTTTTCCATAGCTCTATTGAACCTCCACTGCTGACACGAACGGCTGAATTGGCTGTAAGCAATAATACCCCCGCCATGCCGCGCACGCCGCCGCTACAATATTGGCGGCGGCCGTACGGCCCGGCTGTTGCCGCACATGCGCATACCGCGCCCGCCGTGCGCGAAAGGAGCGCCATGAGCACGTCATCACCAGCACCATCGTCCCCACGTATGCGCATTGAGCATGATTGCATAGGGTCGCTCGAAGTTCCCCAAGACGTTTATTGGGGTATCCACACGCAACGCGCGATCGAGAACTTCACGGTGAGCGGCATTCCGGACGGCGCGCACGAGGCGCTCATCCGCGCCTACGCCGTCGTCAAACGCGCATGCGCGAGCGCGAACGCCGAGCTAGGCTTGATCGACACGCGCAAGGCCGGGGCGATCGAGCAGGCGTGCGAGGAGATCGAGCACGGCGCGCTCGCCGACCAGTTCCCCGTCGATGTGCTGCAGGGCGGCGCCGGCACGAGCCTCAACATGAACATGAACGAGGTCATCGCCAACCGCGCGCTCGAGATCTGTGGGCGCCCGCGCGGTGACTACGGCTATATCCATCCCAACGATGACGTCAACCATTCGCAATCGACGAACGACACCTATCCCGCCGCGTGCAAGCTCGCGATATGCGGCGGACTGGCCCCGCTCGCCGAATCGGCTCGGCGCCTGCGCGTGGCGTTCCATGAGTTGGCGGACCGGCATGCGAACGATGTGACGATCGGACGCACGCAACTGCAGGACGCCGTGCCGATGACCTTCGGGCAGGAGTTCCATGCGTGGGCGACGTTCCTCAAACTCGACCTGCAGGCGATGGACGCGCTTGTGAACCAATTATGCGACCTCAACCTCGGCGCGACGGCCATCGGCACCGGCATCTGCGCCGACCCGCGGTTCCGCGACACGGTGACGCGCATGCTGGCACGGATGACCGGCCTACCGGTGCACGCCGCACTCGACCCGGTGGCGTCGGTGACCGACATGAGCGCCTACATCGCCGCAAGCGCGACACTGAAGAACCTCGCCATCCATCTCAAGAAGGCGGCCGACGATCTGCGTCTGCTCAATTCTGGCCCACGCTGCGGCTTCGAGGACCTGCATGTGCCCGCACGGCAGGCGGGCTCCTCGATCATGCCCGGCAAGATCAACCCCGTGATCCCCGAATGCGTGGACCAATGCTGCTTCATGATCTTCGGCATGGATGCGACGGTGAATTGGGCCGCCGCGGAAGGCCAGCTCCAGCTCAACGCCTTCGACCCGGTGATCATCCATGAGATCCTCACCGGCATGACGCTCGCGATCAACGCGATGGACATGTTCCGTACGAAATGCGTGGATGGCATCGAGGTCGACGTGGAGCGCGGGCGCGCATATGCCGAACGGTCCACCTCGATCGCCGCGGCGCTCAACGACGCAATCGGCTACGAGCGCGCCGCCGCGCTCGCGCAGGCCGCGGCAGCGGAACACAGCACGGTGCGCGAGGCGGCGGAGGCGCACACCAGACTTCCACATACTGAGATTGACCGGTTGCTCGACACCGTGTCACTCAGCCGTGGGCTCGGGCAGACATGCCGGGAGACCAAGGATTTTCCCCGCTGACGCCCGCATAAGGACGGATCGGCCCTTTGACGTTTGTTCACATTTTTCCGACGCGGGGTATTGACTTCGCCCAATTTCGCCATAACAATCGGCAGCATGAGTTCTGATTCCAGCAACGTGTCACCCGGCATGACCGTGGAGGATTGCCCGTTGCATGTGGACATGGTGATCACGGCGATCGACATCGATGAACGGCACCGCTTCCGCATGCTCGAGCTTGGCCTGCGCCGCGGCACCGTAATCCGCGTGACCCAACGTTCCAATTTCCATGGGCGCGTGGTGGCCAAAGGCACCGAACGCATCGCCCTCGACGGCCAGACTGCGGCGCATATCCATGTGCGCCGCGCCGAGCATCCCGCCAGCCCCACCGCACCCGCCAACCGATAACCCACCACTATTCTGGAGCCCATTCCGATGGACAATACCAACCATTCCTCGCATTCGCGCGGTTTCGCCGCGCTGCTTCCCCGCGGCAAGGCGCACAGCCATGCCCCCGCCAAACCATGTTGCGACACCGGCGGCAACCGGCTGCCCAGCGGCCACACCATGCCGCGCATCGTGTTCATCGGCAACCCGAATGTGGGCAAATCATCCCTGTTCAACGCACTGCTGGGCGCCAAGGCGCGCGTCATGAACGCACCCGGCACCACCGTGCTGCTCGAGGAGGGCGTATACACACACAACGGCGAGCCATGGGACCTCATCGACACCCCAGGCACCTATTCACTGCTGCCGCTCTCTCCTGATGAGCGTGTGGCCGCCGAAGCGGTGATGGGCATCGACGGCGAATCCGCCCCGGACCTCATCGTGGCGGTGCTCGACGCGACGAACATCTCACGCGCCTTGTATTTCCTGTCGATGGTGCTCGAACTCGGACGCCCCACCGTGGTGGCCCTGACGATGAACGATCTGGCATCCAAGCAGGGCACCGGCATCGATGCCGCACTGCTGTCGCGCGCATTGGACGGCGTGCCCGTCGTCCCGGTCAACGGACGCACGGGCGAGGGCGGCCGCGAGCTTATGGACACCGTGGCCGCAAGCCTCGGCGGCACGCCGCTGCCCGAAGGACTCGAAACGATCGACCCGCGGCATGTGGATGTACAACGGTGGGTCGAGGACGGCGCGGACGAGCGCTTCGACTGGGCTGCGCGCGTGCTGGCAGGACTCGGCGCCAACGCGCGCGACCGCGTGACGTTCTCCGACCGCATCGACCGTGTGCTGCTGCACCCGGTGCTCGGCATCGTCATCTTCCTCACAATCATGCTGGGCATGTTCGAAGCCACCACAACCCTGGCCGGCCCCGCGCAGGACTGGGTCGACGGCTCGGTACGCGATTGGCTCACCTCGCTCATCGACGTGGTGTTTTCGTGGTTTGGCCCGCAAGCCGACCAATCCTGGCTCCATTCGTTCATCATCGACGGCGTGGTGGATGGCGTGATCACAATCGGCACGTTCATTCCGCCGATGGGCATCATGTTCATCCTCCTGTCACTGCTCGAGGACTCCGGGTATCTGGCGCGCGCCGCATTCGTGATGGACCGCGCCATGCGCTGCATGGGGCTCGACGGGCGCGCATTCCTGCCGATTGTGATCGGCTTCGGCTGCAACCTGCCCGCGCTCGCCGCCACGCGCACACTGCCCGATTCGCGCCAGCGCGTGCTCGTGGGCATGCTCGTGCCGTTCTCGTCGTGCACGGCGCGTCTTTCCGTGTATCTGGTGCTGGCCTACGCGTTCTTCCGCGAACAGGCCGGCCTCGTCGTGTTCCTCATGTACGTGTGCTCAATCGTGCTCATCCTGCTGCTCGGCATCCTGTTGCGCGCCGTGCAGTTCCGCGACCTGCGCTCCGAACCGTTCGCGATGAGCCTGCCGCCATACCAGATGCCTCGCCTCATCGTGCTCGCGCGCAGCGTGCTGCTGCGCCTGTGGGGATTCGTGCGCGGCGCGAGTTCGATCATCATCTCGATGCTCGTGGTGATGTGGCTGTTGCAGGCCATCCCCGCCACGGCCGCCGCGGGATCGTTCGCGCAGGTCGACGACGTGCATGATTCGGTGTACGGCGTGGTCGCGGACGCAGTGGCCCCGGCCTTCGCTCCGGCCGGGTTCGACGACTGGCATGCGTCGGCCGCCCTCATGACCGGTTTTGTGGCGAAAGAGGTCGTCGTGGCGTCGATGGCCCAGTCGTACAGCATCGACACCGGCGACGAGGACGAGCAGCAGCAGGGCGAAGGCACGCTCGGCGCTGCGATGCGCGAGTCCTTCGACCATGCCTCCGGCGGCCATGGCAAAGCGGCCGCTGTGGCGTTCATGCTGTTCACCCTCGCCTACACGCCCTGCTTGGCGACGGTGGCGGAGCTCAAACGCCAATTCAACATGCGCATCGCCATGCAATCGATTGGCTTGGGGCTTGTCGTCGCCTATCTGCTCGCGGTGCTCGCCTTCCAGACCCTGCGGTTCATCCTATGAGCGGATTCAGGTCCACACATGCCCCACGCACCGGCATCACGGCCCAGGTCATCCATGATCTGGGCCGGGGCATGACCGTGCGCGAATGCGCGGATGCACACCATTTACCGGAAGCGTTCATCGCGCAGATCGCCGAATTCGCCCGCGCGCGGGGT
Organism: Bifidobacterium pseudolongum subsp. pseudolongum DSM 20099; assembly: GCF_000771225.1. GTDB lineage: Bacteria > Actinomycetota > Actinomycetes > Actinomycetales > Bifidobacteriaceae > Bifidobacterium > Bifidobacterium pseudolongum. Next base: position 281,301 of record NZ_JDTZ01000003.1, on the reverse strand, counting down.
GAGCTCGACCTCGTGGTGTTGGACCGCGGATGTGTGACGAAAGGCATGTGTACACCCGACCCGGATTCGGTCATCTGCGCGGGCTGCCCGCTCGCCGCACCCCATGCGCGCCGCACCCCGGCGTGGCGCGCATGGTTCCGCACGCGCCGGCATACGGACCGGCGGACCGGCGGCATTCCACCGACGGGGGAAAGCGCGAAGTGAATCACGCCCCTGTGGCGCATAAGGCATTAGGATGGCGAAGTATGAGTGAACACACAACCCCAACACCATGCGAACCGCAGTGGCACAATCCCCTGCGTGACCCGCGTGATCTGCGCCTGCCGCGCATCGCGGGGCCCTGCAGCATCGTCATCTTCGGTGTCACAGGCGACCTGTCGCGCAAGAAACTGCTTCCGGCCATCTACGACTTGGCGAACCGCGGCCTGCTGCCGCCGAGCTTCGGCCTCACCGGCTTCGCCCGCCGCGATTGGACCGAGGACCATTTCCGTGAATTCGTCAAAGAGAACGTCCAAGAGCACTGCCGCACGCATTTCCATGAGTCCACATGGAAGCAGCTCGCCGAAGGCATCCGCTTCGTGCAGGGCACGTTCGAGGACGCCGACGCATTCGAACGGCTGAGCAGCACGGTGGCCGAACTCGACCGCGATCGCGGCACCCGCGGCAACCACGCGTTCTACATGTCGGTGCCGCCGCGAGATTTCCCGATTGTGGCCAAACAGCTCGCCAACTGCGGTCTGGCCAAATCGGAAGGCGACGCATGGCGCCGTGTGATCATCGAAAAGCCGTTCGGCCACGATCTGGCGAGCGCCAAGAAGCTCGACGCGGTGATCTCGGAGGTCTTCGACCCGGATTCGGTGTTCCGCATCGACCATTACCTGGGCAAGGAGACCGTGCAGAACCTGCTCGCCCTGCGGTTCGCGAACACGATGTACGAGCCGATCTGGAACGCGAACTACGTGGACCATGTGCAGATCACCATGGCCGAGGACATTGGCGTGGCCGGGCGTGCCGGGTATTACGACGGCATCGGCGCGGCGCGCGACGTGATCCAGAACCATCTGCTCCAGCTCATGGCCCTGACCGCCATGGAGGAACCCGTCTCGTTCTCCGCGCGCGACCTGACCGATGAGAAGACGAAGGTCCTTTCCGCCGTGCGTCTGCCGAAGGATCTGGCCGCGCATACCGCTCGAGGCCAGTATTCCGCCGGTTGGCAGGGGTCCGAGCCAGTTGTGGGCTATCTGGAGGAAAAGGGCATCAGCCCGGATTCCACCACGGAGACCTATGCGGCCATCCGCTTGGATATCGACACCCGCCGCTGGGCCGGCGTGCCGTTCTACCTGCGCACCGGCAAGCGTCTGGGGCGCCGTGTAACCGAAATCGCCCTCGTGTTCAAGCGCGCGCCGCATCTGCCATTCGAATCGACCGCCACCCAGGAGCTCGGCAAGAACGCGCTCGTGATTCGCATTCAGCCCTATGAGGGCGTCACGATCCGCTTCGGTTCCAAAGTCCCCGGGGGCACATCCATGGAAGTGCGCGATGTCTCCATGGACTTCAGCTATGGGCGCTCGTTCACCGAGTCCTCCCCCGAAGCCTATGAACGCCTCATTCTCGACGTGCTGCTGGGCGACCCGCCGCTCTTCCCCACCACGCAGGAAGTGGACCTGTCGTGGAAGATCCTCGACCCGATCGAGGATTTCTGGTCGACCCTCGGCCAGCCCCAGCCGTACCGTTCGGGCACATGGGGGCCGCAGGAGGCCGTTGAGATGCTGGCCCGTGATGGACACCGTTGGAGGATGCCATGATCATTACATTGCGCGATACGCAAACACGCACGATTGCCGAGAAGATCGACACACTGCACGAAGAGCGCGGCGAAGTGGCGCTCGGCCGTGTGCTCACCCTGCTCATTCTCACCAATGAAGACAACCTCGAAGATGCGTTGCAGCTGGCGAACGAGGCGAGCCTCGACCACCCGTGCCGGGTGATCGCCATCACCCCGAGCACCCGCCGCATGACGGAGCCCGAGGATGAACGCACCTACCTCGACGCCGAGGTGCGTATCGGGGCCGATGCCGGTGCCGGTGAAATCATCGTCCTGCGTCCGCGCGGCGGCCTCATCCACCACCAAGACACGCTCGTCATCCCCCTGCTGGTTCCCGACGCGCCTGTTGTGGCTTGGTGGCCCACCGAGGCGCCGGCCAATCCGTCGAAGGACCTTGTGGGAGCAATGGCGCACAGCCGCATCACCGATGCGCTGCGCTCATCGAACCCGCTGCGCACGATGGAGGATCTGCGCCGCAACTGGTCGCCGAAGAACGTCGACATGTCGTGGACACGCCTGACCTTGTGGCGTGCCATGCTCGCCTCGCTGCTCGACCAGCCACCGCATCTGAGGATCACGTCGGTCACCGTTTCAGGCCCCACCGCGTACCTGCCGATGGACCTGCTCGCCGCATGGCTCACCCTGCAGCTCAACGTGCCGGTCTCCATCGAACGCGAACCGGACGCCACGGCGATCACCGGTGTGACGATGACGCGTGAGGACGGCGGTGTGCTCAGCCTGCAGCGCCGCCCCGCCGAAGACGGCATCGCCACAATCAATGTGCCCGGACAGTCCCCGCAGACGATTCCGCTGCCGATCCGCTCGCTCGGCGATTGCCTGAGCGAAGAGCTCGGCCGCCTCTACCCCGACGAGATCTATGCGCAGGTCGTGACGCAGGGGTGGAAGAAAATCCACCCGAACGACGACTGAAAGGAACACCATGCACGAACGCACGTTGATCGTGTATCCGAATCCGAGCCTGCTTGCGCAGGCGGTGGCGGCGCGCACGCTGCTCACCATGAACGAGGTCCTTGGCACGCCCGGCCGGGACCGGATCGATATCGCTGTGACCGGAGGCACCGACGGCACTGCGATTCTTGAGGCGATGGCGTCCAGCGCGCTGCTCGGCATCGTGGATTGGTCACGCGTGCATGTCTGGTGGGGCGACGAACGGTTCGTGCCGCCCGACAGCGATGAACGCAACGACCGCGTGGCCCGCGCCGCACTGTTCGACAAGCTCATCGCCGAAGGGCGCATGGCCGATGCGCAGATTCATGCGATGCCCGCCGACGACCGCAGCGCCGACGCGCGCGCCCACGCCACCGCACACGACGACGGCGAGGCGCTCGAGCGCGCCGCGGCACGGTACCAGCAGGAATTGCTGCACGAGCTCGGTGAAGCCGCCGCGATGGACCTCATGATGTTCGGCGTGGGCCCTGACGGCCACTTCGCCTCGTTGTTCCCCGGCCGCCCGCAGCTTGGGCTGGACGGAGACGACGTGCTGGTGACGGGCGTGCAGGATTCCCCGAAACCACCGCCGCTGCGCCTGACGATGACCGTGCCGATGATCGCCCGCAGCGCACGCGTGTGGATGTGCGGGTCGAGGCCCGGCAAGGCCGAGGCGATGGCGCGCACGTTCCTGCAGAGGCGCGACACCGCGTTCCCCGGATCGTTCGCCGACGCCACGCAGGAAGTGCTGTGGATCTGCGACGGGGATTCCGCCGCGCGGATTCGACAGCGGCAGTAGACATCCGTGCACGCGGCTGCATCGCGTACACCAACCAAAAACCGCTTGTGGGCTGCCGCTCCTCGATGAAGTGGCCGCCCACAAGCGGTATTCAGAATCCTATATCAGGACCTCACTTCGAGGTCTGAATCTCCTCCTGCCCCGGTTCGGCCCACAGGATATGGAACGAACCCGGCTCATCGACACGCTGATAGGTGTGCGCGCCGAACAGATCGCGCTGGCCTTGGATCAGCGAAGCTGGCAGGCGCATCGAACGCAATCCGTCGAAGTAGGCGAGCGACGAGGCGAACACCGGGTCCGGAATGCCGTGCGCGGCGCATGTGGTCACAATGCGGCGCCATGAGGCTTCGCATTCCTCGATGGCCTTCTTGAAATACGGCGCGAACAGCAGCGAGACATCGGCCTGACCGGTCTCGAACGATTCCGAGATGCGGTCGAGGAACTCGGCGCGGATGATGCAGCCGGCGCGCCAGATGCGCGCGACCGCCGCCAGATCGATATGCCAGTCGTACACCTTGCCGGCGGCGGTGATCTCATTGAACCCTTGCGCGTAGGCGATGATCTTCGAGGCATACAGCGCATGGCGGATGTCGTCGATGAACGCCTTGCGCTCGTCGTCGCCCAACTCGATCAGTGCTTGCGGTCCGGCGAAATGCTGCTTCGCGGCTTCGTCACGCAGCTCGGTCTCCGAAGAGAGTCCGCGGGCGAACACGGCTTCGGCGATGCCGGTGACCGGCACGCCGAGCATGAGGGCCGTCTGCACGGTCCACGTGCCGGTGCCCTTCATGCCGGCATGGTCGAGAATCACATCGACAAGCGGCTGGCCGGTCTTCTTGTCTTTCTTGTGCAGCACTTCAGCGGTGATCTCGATGAGGTACGAGTTGAGTTCGGTGCCGTTCCACTCCTGGAACACATCGCCGATCTGGTCCGGGCTCATGCCCAGGCCGCGGCGCATGAGGTCGTAGCTTTCGGCGATGAGCTGCATGTCCGAATATTCGATGCCGTTGTGCACCATCTTCACGAAATGGCCGGCGCCATTGGGACCGATGTGCGTGACGCAGGGTTCGCCTTCGGCCTTGGCCGCGATGGATTCGAGGATCGGCTTGAGGCGCTCCCACGACTCATCGCTGCCACCGGGCATGAGGGACGGCCCGAGCAGCGCGCCCTCCTCGCCGCCGGAGACGCCCATGCCCACGAAATGGATGCCGCGGGCGCTCATCTCCTTCTCACGGCGGATCGTATCCTGATAGAACGCGTTGCCGCCGTCGACGATGATGTCGCCGGGCTCCATGAGGTCGGCGAGCTCGTTGATCACCTCATCGGTCGGCTCGCCGGCCTTGACCATGATGATCGCCGTGCGCGGACGCTCGAGCGACGCCACGAATTCCTGGACCGTCTTGGCCGGGTAGAACGTGCCTTCATCACCATAATTGTCGATGAGGTGCTCAGTTCGTGCATAGGACCGGTTGAACACAGCCACCTTGTTGCCATGCCGGGCAAGATTCCTTGCCAGGCTCGCGCCCATGGCGGCCAATCCGACCACGCCTACGTTCGCTTGTGCAGTCATGCCATTCCTCCACATCGTATACAACAGTTTCCGTGCCCATTCTAACGGGTCGGGCGCCGAACGTGTCAGGTATCCGCGCATGGCCATAATTCGCGCAACGCATGCTCACATGGCAAGCGGCAGCACCGCGCGCGTCGTGAAGACCCGCGCCTGTGTGCCGGCCACCACAAGCGCCTGGTCATTGCGCAGCGGCACAAAGCGCGGATCTGCGGCATGTGCACGTACGATGCGTGCGGCCTCGCGCCCCAACGCCAGCCCGTGCACATGCGGCACCACCCGGTATGCACTGAGCGCGAGACCAGGCACGGGCACCGTCGATTCCCCCGCTATCGCGGGCCGCTCGTCCATCGGCGCGATGTAGTCAATCAACGGCGCAGCCGCCACGGCGCCGGCGGACTCCCCCAGATACGGCACGCCCTGTGCCACGCGCTCGCGGATGATGCCGGCCGCCCCACTCGACTGCAGGCAGTGCATGAGGTAGAACGTGTTGCCGCCGCACACGTAGAACACGCCAGCGCGGCGTAATTCGTCATGGATGCGCCAACGGCGCGCATCGGTCAGGTCGACCACATGCACGTCCACGCCCAAGGCACGCCACCACCAGTGCATCAGACGGTTCGCCACACCGTAGTCGGCCGCATAGCTCGCGGTTGGGATGAACGCCATGCGCCGGCACCCCAAGTCGGGGATGAGCCGGCGGATGGCCGGCGTCATGCCGACGAGCGACGACATGAGGAAGAGCCGGCGCGCACGACCATGCGCATGAGGGTCGGCGCCACCCCAATCGTCTGCGTATGCCATGCCCCGCCCCGGTCCGTTGTGCTGATGGGGCACATCCGTTAATGTGCCTGCACACAGTGTATGCCGCACAAGGCGAACCGCACCACCGTACAGGGTGGCATTTGCCCTCACCGCGCAACCCCAGTGTGCCGGGTGCGGGGCGGCGGTACCCTAGTGCACAGCTTTACCCATACGACACATGAGGACACCACCGGCAATGGCATCGCTTACCCCATCTCAGCACACGCACACCGACGACCCCGCGCACGAAACACCCACCGCTGTGGCACAAGATCTTGCGCAGAGCCGCGAATCCGGATTGGCTCAGGCGCCGGAGTGTGAGCGCACCCAGCTGACCGGCAGACAGCGATTCGTCGTGGCCGTCACGTTCTTCTCGATGTTCTTCGGCGCCGGCAATCTCATCTTCCCGCCGCTCGTCGGCGCGTTGAGCGGCCACGCGGCGGTGCCCGCACTGGTCGGCTTCACCATCTCGGCGGTCGGCCTGCCAATCCTCGGGGTGATTGTGGTGGCCCGTGCCGGTGGGTTCGCGCATCTTTCGGCGCGCGTCTCCCGCCACTTCTCACTCATCCTCGGCGTGGCGATCATGCTCACGATCGGCCCGCTGTTCGCGATTCCACGCACGGCGTCGACCTCGTTCGAGATGGCGGTCGTGCCGTTTCTGCCCAGTGGCGCGCGCCCATGGGCGCAATTCGCCTATTCCGTGGTGTTCTTCGCCCTCGCGTTTGTGGTGGCCCAGCATCCTGACCGTTTGACCGCCGTGCTCGGCCGGATCATGGGGCCGATCCTGCTGGTCATGATCGCCGCGCTGTTCGTGGCGTGCCTTGTGGTGCCGCACGGTCCGTTCACCGCACCGACCGGCGTCTACAAGCACGACCAGCTCATTCAGGGATTCCTTGACGGCTACCAGACGATGGACCTGATCGCGGCATTGTATTTCGGCATCGTCATCTCGGCGAACATCAAGGAGCTGGGTGTGCGTGACGAATCACGCAACCGGGCGGAGACCGGCATCGGCGGCCTATGGACCGGCGCCATGCTCATCATCGTGTACGGCGTGTTGGGATTCGTGGGCGCCGTGTCCGAGACCTTCCGCGCCATCGACCCCACGACCGATACGGGCGCCACCGTGCTGACGAACCTCACGTCGCACGCATTCGGCCCGGTCGGTCTCGCCTTCATCGGCATCGTCTTCGTCATCGCATGCTTCAACGTGTGCACCGGCCTCATCTCCACCTGCAGCTCGTACTTCCACACCACGTTCCCCCGTATGGCCGGCCACCGTGTCAGCTACCGTGTATGGAGCCTCGTGTTCACGCTGATCAGCCTGGCCATCGCTAACATCGGCCTGAGCGCCATCATCGCGCTTTCGGTGCCGGTGCTGGAGTTCCTCTACCCCATCGCAATCGTGCTCGTGGCGCTGGCGCTGTTCGGCCGCGTCTTCACGCAACGCTTCCCACGCGCCTATCTGTGGACCGTTCTGGGCGCCGGCATCGCCAGTGGCGCCAACGCCATCCGCGGATTGGCCGCGGTGTTCGGCGCACATCTCGAATGGCTCGACCGCGCGTGCGCGCTGTTGCCCCTGCAGCAGGTGTCACTGGGATGGCTCGCGCCTGCTGCAGTGGGTCTGGTCATCGGCATCGCCATCAGCATCGCCGAACGCCGGCGCGCACGCTGACTCGGCCGGCACTGGCGTGGCTCAGGCCTCGGATTGGTCGCGAATCCGCGCGTCCAGGGCCTCCACCAGATCGCCATAGCCTTCACTGGCCATCCGGTCGCGTGGCACAAAACGCAGCGACGCCGAATTCATGCAGTACCGCAGACCGCCGCGCTCTCGCGGACCGTCCGAGAACACATGGCCTAGGTGGCTGTTGGAACCCGTCGCGCGCACTTCGAGACGCGGGTGCATCGGCAGACTGTAGTCTTCGACCTCACGCACCGACGCGCGGTCGATTGGCGCGCTGAACGCCGGCCATCCGCATCCGGAATCGAATTTGTCGGTCGAGAAGAACAACGGCTCGCCACTGACGCGGTCCACATAGATGCCCGGTTCGAACACACGGTCGTATTCGTTGCGGAACGGCGCCTCTGTGGCGGCGTGCTGCGTGACCTCATATTGTTCGGGGGTTAGGCACCAGATACGTTCGATGTAGCGTTGGCGCTCACGCATATGGTTGATCACATCCACCGGAATATGGCAATAACCACCCAGATTGACGAGTAGATAATCCTGATGCTCGGGCTCCGCAGGTGTGAAGTTGCGCAACTGCTCCACTTCCACAGCCGGTTCGTGGCCGGCACGTTGCGCGAGTTGCGCCAGCGCCTCCTCATACACCACACGTTGTTCGGCGGCGCGCTCACCGGCCGGATACAGGCCGGAACGGTACTGCGCACCGACGTCGTTGCCTTGGCGGTCGACGCTGAACGGGTCGATGATGTCCAGAAACAGCAGCGTCAACGTCCGCAGGCTCACGCGCTCCGGGTCATAGGCAACGCGCACCGTCTCCACGGCACCCGTTGCGCCGGAACACACCTGCCGGTATGTGGGATTGGGCGTGTTGGATTGCGCATACCCCACGGTCGTGTCGGTGACGCCGTCGACGTTCTGCATGGCACGTTCAAGCCCCCAGAAACAGCCGCCGGCCATATATGCCACATGTGCTTCGGCGGCCGGCTCCGCATCATGCGCGGCCATGGCGCTCACGCCTCGTCCGCGTACTTCGCGGGGTCCTGATCAAAGACCTCGGCGCAATGGGGGTTGCAGAAATAGATGGTTTTGCCGTGGAAGACGCGCGTGTCCGCCGCGTGCTCCGGATCGACGACCATGCCGCAGACCGGGTCAATCGCCTCATGTACATCGTTCATGGTGTGTCCTTTCGTTGTGCCGGCGGTATTGCCTGCCGCCGGCTTGGCGAGCGCCTGCTCGTCGATGGTGACGGGCGCAAGGCGCCCTGTGGTATGTCTAGGCTTAGCACAGGTCGGGTCGAAGGCATGCAGCCGGTTAGCGTTGAGCACAACCGAGAGCGATGAGAACGCCATGGCCGCACCCGCGATCATCGGACTGAGCAGGATGTGCCACGCGGGATACAGCACACCGGCGGCCACGGGGATGCCGAGTCCGTTGTAGCCCAGCGCGAAGCCGAGGTTTTCCCGGATGTTGCGCATGGTGGCGCGTGAGAGGTCCCATGCGGTCACCACCGCCATCGGCGAACCGTGCATGAGGGTGATGTCGGCGGACTCCATGGCCACATCGGTGCCGGTGCCCATCGCCATGCCCACATCCGCGCGCACAAGGGCAGGAGCGTCGTTGATGCCGTCGCCCACCATGGCCACCACATGCCCTTGGTCCTGCACCATGCGAATCACCTGCTCCTTGGCTTGTGGAGCCACATTGGCCACCACAGTGCTCATGCCGACCTGATGCGCGATGGCATGGGCGGTTGTGGCGTTGTCACCGGTGAGCATGACCGTCTGCACGCCGCGCGCGTGCAGCGCCGCGATGGCTTCGTGTGCGTCCGGTTTGACGGTGTCGGCCACGGCGAGCACCGCCACAAGGGAGCCATCGATGGCGGCCAGTACCGGCGTGGCGCCTGCGGCGGCGAACCGTTCCATAATCCCGTGTGCGTCGTCCATCTGCTGCGCGGGTATGGCGCCGTCCAGCAACGCGGCGTTGCCCACACGCACGGCGTGGCCCCGCACAGTGGCCAGCACGCCCTGACCGGGCGCACTGGTGAATGCGCTGGCGTCGGGCAAGTCAAGGCTCCGGGCGCGGGCGGCCTCCACGACGGCTTGGGCGAGGGGGTGTTCCGAGCGTGCCTCCGCCGCCGCAATGAGCGCGAATGCGCCGTCATCGAGCGGTGTGTCTGTACCGTCCGCGCCATCTGCGCCGCAGTATGCCACTGCATGCGTGAGTGAAGGATGCCCTGCGGTGATGGTGCCGGTCTTGTCGAATACCACCACATCCACGGCGGCGGTGCGTTCCAACGCCTGGGCGTTGCGGTACAGCACGCCGTATTGCGCGCCCTTGCCGGTGGCGATTGTGATCGACAACGGCGTGGCCAGACCCAACGCGCATGGGCATGCGATCACCAGCACGCAGATCGCACAGATGATGCCGTAGGCGTGCTGCCCCATTGGGCCCCACAGCCGCCATGCCACAAAGGTCCACAGTGCGATCAGCACCACGGCTGGCACGAACACGGCGGCCACACGGTCCGCGATGCGTTGGATCGGCGCCTTCGACGTCTGCGCCGTCTTGACGAGCGTGATGATCTGCGCGAGCGTCGTGTCGGCGCCCACACGTGTGGCACGGTAGCGGATCGCACCGGTCGTGTTGACGGTCGCGCCAATGACCTCGCTCCCCGCACGCTTGGTGACCGGCATCGACTCGCCCGTGACCATCGATTCATCCACGGCGGTCGCGCCATCGGTCACCACACCATCCACGGGTATGCGCTCCCCAGGCCGGATCTCCACAATGTCACCAACGTGCACGTCGTCGGTCGGGACATCGACCACTGCACCGCCGCGCACCACATGCGCCGTGTCGGGGCGCAGCCCGATGAGCGCGCGGATCGCCGCGCCTGTGCCGGCACGCGCGCGCGTCTCCAGCAGCTGCCCCAGAATCATCAGCGTGATGATCACGCCGACGGCCTCGTAGTATGGCTCGCGCGCGCCCCGCGGCAACAGGCCCGGCCAGAACGTGACGACGAGTGAATAGGCGAATGCGGCGACCGTGCCGACCGAGACGAGCGAATTCATCTCGGGCGCCCGGTGTGCCAACGCCATCCAACCGGTGCGGTGCACCGGCCAGCCGCAATAGCACATGACCGGCAGCGCGAGCGCCAACTGCAGCCACGGACTGGTGACCCACGCGGGCAGCGTGCTGTGGAACCACGCGCCGACTGCGGGGATCATCGGCAGCATCGCCACCAGCAGCAACGGCACGGTACACGCCACGCCGACGATGAGCCTACGGGTGAGCTCATGTGCCTCATACGCGCGCTCGTTGTCCTCCGCCTGTTGCGCGGCGCGGATCTGCTCGGGTCCCTGCAGCACACCCGTTGCCTGCGACGGTGTCTGCATGCCCTGTGCTTCGTCACCGGAACCAGTGACGCGCAGTTCGCCGTGGAGCATGTTCATACCGCACGCGAACGGATAAGTGCCTGGAGCGAGCGCCGGCAGCATGAGCTGCGTGGTATCGAACGCGGGCAGCGCACGGTCGATGCCCAGGTCGGGGAACACGACGTGCGACGAGCATTCACCGCTTTCCTGCCGGTCGAAGTCGAGGCGGATGGGACTGCCCGCAGGCACCTGCACGACCGCCGGCTCATAACCGCCCTTCACTGTGATGTGCGCTGTCTGCACGCCATGGTCCTCCACCGACTGCGCGGCGCGGCGGGGCGCGAAGAAGAACCACACGAGCGCCGTACTGAGCAGCACCGCCACCACGACGATGATGACATTGATCACCGGACACCTCCTGTTGCACCGTGCACATCACGCGCACGTCTTGCATGCTTCTTCTTGGTACAGCAGCGCGGGCGCACCCTGTATTCCACGCCCGCGTGTTGCCTGTGCCACGCCTGGACGTCGCCGTGCAGCTGAAAACCGCCGGCGCACCGCATGCACTGGCTACGCTGGTGCATGGAACCAGCCGAACCATGAAGGAGGCACCACCATGACCACACTGATCACCGGGGCCAGCGGGGGCATCGGAGCACAACTCGCGCTCCTGTGCGCCCAACATGACGACGAATTGTTGATCACCGGCCGCAACGCCGACAAACTCGCGGTGGTGAAAGCCAATCTGGAACGCGACTACCACGGCAAGGTCACGGCAATCACGCTGGACCTCGCGCAGCCCGACGCAGCCGCCCGCCTGGAACAGTACACCGTGGAACGCCATATAACGACCGACACGCTCATCAACGACGCCGGGTTCGGGGACTGGAACACATTCCTCGACATGGACGACGACCACATGCGCGCGATGATGCAGGTGAACATGGTCACGCTCGCCGAATTGTGCCATCGCTTCGGGCGCAGGATGCGCACGCGCGGACATGGGCGCATCCTCAACATCGCGTCGGTCGCCGCGGCGTTGCCGGGCCCCTACATGGCCATGTATTACGCGACCAAGGCGTTTGTGCGCTCATTGAGTGTGGCGCTCGCCTACGAGCTGCGCGGCACCGGCGTCACCTGCACCGTGGTGTGCCCCGGTCCGGTCTCCACTGGATTCGAACGCGCCGCCAACATGCACGGCAGGAATTTCTTCACGATGGTCAAACCGTCCACACCGCAGGCGGTCGCGCGGTTCGCCTACGCCAAGATGCAGGCCGGCAGCGCACTCGCCTATTCGGGGGCGTTCGCCAAGCTGACCGCGCTCGGTGTGCGCGGTGTGCCCACGCGCCTTGCCGCACGATGCGCTGCGTATATGAACGGCGGCGATCCGCACACGTCACGGTAGACCAGCCGCACGGCGCGGTGACATCACAACAAGGCCGTACAGCCATGTGATCGTGTGGCTGTACGGCCATGTTGCGGTTCGCCGTGTCTTGGGATTACGAGCGTGAGCGCGTGCGGAACGGCGCCGAAGCCTTGTGCTTCGTGTGCCGCTTGCGGTTCGCGGCGGGGCGGCCCTTGCGGCTCGCGTCGCGTGCCTTGAGCCGGCGCTCATGGCGTTTCACGGCTTCGTCGCGCTCGTCGCGCACCAGACGCTGCTCCTTGCGCTGGATGCGCTTGGCGCCGTTCTCGTAATTGCGCTTGCCCTTGCCCTGCTTCTTGTGCTTCTTCGACGCCTTGCCAGCCGGTACGCCATCACGGCCCCGTTCGGCGTCATGATGCGCTGGGTGGTCGTCGCGCATACTGCGTACATCGCCGAGGAACCGCTGCGCGAACTCACGCTGCTCCTCGGTGAACTGCTGCCGCTGGCTGTCGCGGCGGTCCTGCGCACGTTCGGAACGCGAACGCTTGCCGCCCTTCGGGCTGCGTGAGCGCCGCGGTTCACGCTCCGCCCCACGGTCCTCGCCGCGGCGTCCACGGCGGCGATTGCGGGACTTGCCCGGCGCGCCTTGGCGCTCGGCGCGCTTGAGCGGAGGCAGCGTCCAGCCTTCGACAGGCTCTGCAGGCGTGCCTACAAGCTCGAGCACTTGCGGCGAATCAGGCTTGACCTCGAGCGGCTTGACGTCGATGCCCGCCTGATGCAGCAGTTTGCGCGCATAGCGGCGCTGGTCCGGCGTGATCACGGTGATCACGTCGCCGGCCTTGCCGGCCCGCGCCGTACGGCCGGAACGGTGCAGGAACGACTTAGGGTCGTCCGGCGGGTCGACCTGCACCACGAGTTCCACACCACTGACGTCGATGCCACGCGCGGCCACATCAGTGGCCACGAGCACGTTCACCGAACCCGATTCGAAGGCCTGCAGGTTGCGGTCACGCTGGTTCTGGTTGAGGTTGCCGTGGAGCTCGGCCGCCGGAATGCCCTGCTGGGTCAGTGATTTGGCGAGCTTCTGCGCTTGGAACTTCGTGCGCGTGAAGAGGATGCGGCGTCCGGACCCGGAGGCCAGCTTGCGCACGAGGGCGGGCTTGTCGTTGCGCGTGGTGAGGAACACATGGTGGGTCATCAGATCGACCGCGGATGTCACCTCGTCGACGCTGTGCACCTTGGGGTCGTTGAGGAACTCGTCCACGACCTCGTCGACGCCATGGTCGAGCGTCGCGGAGAACAGCATGTGCTGGGCGTCGGGGGAAATCTGCTTGAGGATGCGGCGGATCGGTGGCAGGAAGCCCATGTCCGCCATCTCATCGGCCTCGTCGAGCACCACGACGCGCACATCGTCCAAGGTCAGCGCGCCCTGTTCGATGAGGTCCTCCAAGCGGCCTGGGCAGGCCACCACAATGTCGGCGCCGGCCTTGAGGTCGTTGATCTGTCTGCTGTACCGCACGCCACCGTACACGGTCGTCGTCGTCATGCCATACACATGGGCGAGCGGCGCCACCACATCGTTGATCTGGTTCGCCAATTCGCGCGTGGGGGCCAGGATCAGACCACGCGGGTGCGGCGTCGCGTCGCTGTGGCGCAGAGCCTTGACGCGGTCGCGCTGCGCTTTGCGCACCGCCGAGCGGAAATCCTCCATCGAAACGCCGTCGTCGTACGTCACGTCGCCCAGACGGGTGACGAGCGGCAATGTGAAGGCGAGGGTCTTGCCCGAGCCGGTGCGGCCTCGGCCGAGCACATCACGGCCGGCAAGCGAATCCGGCAGGGTGTCCTGCTGAATGGGGAAGGCGGTTCGTTTGCCTTCGTCGGCCAGCGCATGCACAAGCGGGCCGGGCACGCCGAGTTCGGCGAACGTCATCTCAGGCTCGTCATAGTCGGCCTGTTCTTCGGAAGTCATCTGTAAATCGGGCACAATGGCCTTTCATAAAAATCGTTGAATAATTCGCGCGATATGCGCAAACTCGTCAACTATATCCGAAGGCCGCTACGAACCACACACCGCGCACAGCGGCGCCTCGGGGCGCATATACGGCGGCGCGCCGCGACATACGCGGATGTCGCGGCGCGCCCGTGAGAGGGAGGGCAGACCGGTCAGCGGTTCTGGTCGCCGTCTTCCTGGATGGGGTGCAATGGTTCGGACGGCTTGCCTTGGTCACGCACGACCGACGAGGTCTTGGGGATCGCGCCTGTCGCGCGCCCGATGGCCTTGAGGCCGTGGTACAGCACGAGCACGGCGATCGAGCCGATCGCGATGCCGTTGAACTGCACGTCGGAAAGCGCGAACTGGAAGTTGGCGATGCCGATGATCATGACGATGGCGGCGGTCATGATGTTGAGCGGCTTGCTGAAGTCGACCTTGTTGTCCACCCAGATCTGCACGCCGATCATGCCGATCATGCCGTAGAGCAGCGTCGTGACGCCGCCGAGCACACCGGCGGGAATCGAGTTGATGACCTCGCCGAACTTGGGGCACAGCGAGAGGATGAGCGCAAAAGCGGCGGCGCACCAATACGCGGCGGTCGAATAGACCTTGGTCGCGGCCATGACGCCGATGTTCTCGCCGTATGTGGTGGTGCCGGAGCCGCCGCCGAAGCCGGCGACGGTAGTGCCGAGGCCGTCGGCGATGAGCGCGGTGCCGATCTGGTTGTCGTAGTCATGGCCGGTCATGGCGGCCACGGACTTGACATGCCCCACGTTTTCAGCGATGAGCACGAGCACGACGGGCAGGAACATCGGCAGCACGGAGAAATCAACCTGCGGCAGGTGGAATTCAGGGAAGCCGATCCACGAGGCGTCGGAGATCGCGGCGAAGTCGACCTGTCCGCGGAAGCACGCGTACACGTAGCCGATCAGCACGCCGATGAGGATATTGAGGCGTCCCAGCAGGCCTTTGAACAGCACGGCCACGAGCACGACCGCCAACAGCGTGACGAGCGCGGTGTCTGGCGCCGTCTGGAAGTTGGTCCACACCGTGGGCGCCAGGTTGAAGCCAATGATCGCGACGATTGCGCCGTTGACCACAGGCGGCATGATGCGGTCGATCCATATGGCGCCTGCGTATTGCACGGCCACGCCTATCAAGGCCAGAAGCACACCGGTGCACAAGATGCCGAAACTTGCGACGGCGATGCCTTTGCCGGAGCTGTACACGGCCGTGATTGGCGCGATGAAGCCAAAGGAGGACCCGAGGTACGACGGCAGGATGTTCTTGTTGATCAACAGGAACAGGGCCGTAGAGAATGCCGTGAAGAACAGTGTGGTGGATGGGTCGAAATGGGTGAGGATCGGCACGAGGAATGTGGCGCCGAACATGGCTACCACATGCTGCGCGCCGATCTCAATCGTGCGCGGCCAGGTGAGGCGCTCGTTGGGCTCGACGACCTCCCCCGGTCCCAAGGTCTTGCCATTGCCGTGCAGTTTCCAATGGAACATGCCCGCCATCGAAAGGTTGGTCATAAGGTCTCCTTGACTGATCGATACCGACTTGCTCGGTATTGCTCGCGGCGCCACGTGGAGGCGGATGCATGCGCCCTACGTAAAAACGCCATCGTCATTGTAAAGCCCCCACGTCACGAACCGGGCAGGAGCGTCGTTACAAAGCCCGCGATGGCGCCGTCACGCCCGCGGACAACCGCTCAACGGCCACCCAATCCACTCACTTCGCGGGGAAGAACACGAGTGCGAGGCCGATGCACAGCGCCACGAGGATGACCGAGGCGATGAGCGAGGCGCCGAAAGGCTTGACGCCCTTCTTCAGCGCTTTGAAGTTGACGTTGATGCCCAGCGCGGCCATGGCCATGCCGAGGAGGACCTTCGCCACATCGTTGCCAAGCACGTTGACGAGCTCAGCCGTTGAGGGCCATGCCTTGAGCATGAGCGTGCCGATCGCGGCGGTCGCGATGAACCCGAGCATGAACCACGGGAACGCGATCTTGCGCTTACCGCCGTCGGCGGGGACCTCACCGTGCTTCTTGTCCCACCAGATCGCCACGATGATCGCGACGAAGACGAGCATCAGCACACGCGAAAGCTTCATGATGTTAGCCATGGTGGCCGCATCCACAACACCCTGCTGCGCGGCGAGCCGCTCGTTGGTGAGACCTTCGCCGGCGGCGACGGCGTGCGCGATCTCGTGCAGGGACCCGCCTGCGACGAAGCCTTCCTGAGCCTGCGTGAGCCCGAACAGCGGGAGCACGGCAATCTCGAGGAGCGCAAAGATTGTGCCCATGATTGCGACGATCGCGATGGCGGTGACCTCGTCGTTCTCCTTTTCCTCCTCACGCGTCGGTGAGACCTTGATCGAACCGGAGACGCCCATCACGGCGGCCGCGCCGCAGATGCCGGTGCCACACGCCACAAGGATGGCCATGAGCGGGTCGACCTTCATCAGCCGGCAGATGCCGTAGGTGATCAGCACGGTGACGAGCACGACGCCGGCTGCGAGCGGCAAGCACTTGGCGCCGGTGGTGAACAGCAGCTGCAGGTTCAGCTTGAAACCGAGCAGGATGATGCCCAGACGCAGGAACTTGTTGGCGATCAGGCCTGCGGCGTCCTTGACGCCCGCCTTGCGCTCGGCGTTGTCTTTCGTGTACCACGCGCGGATCGGGAACTGCACGATCATGCCGATGAGCAGCGCGATGATCAACGCGCCCAGAATCTTGAACCCGTTGAACTGCGCGAGCCACATGCCGATTCCGGTGGCGGCCAGGGTGACGATGACAATCAGCAGCATCTGCTTGGTGGCAATGCGTTTGCCCCATTTGATACAAAACTCTTTCACACGCCCTATTTAAATACGCCGCTTGCGACCCACGCAAAACACCGAGTACCACCCCAAGCCGCCAAAAGAATAGGAAAACATTGGATTCCCAGCATCTGACGGCATTCCCCGCTTTGCCGAAGAGCGAACAAATTTGGCACACTGTGCACTACATATACCTGATTGTTGCCTGTGAGGATTGGCAGACTACTCTCAGCGGACACACGCAACTCCCCCATAATGTCTGCGTATGATGAATATTAATACACAAGGAAAGGCATCACAATGACTGACAACACCGAAACCAATGAAGAATCCATCAACATGAACAATGGTCATGCCAATGGCGGCTCGACATGCGGCGCTTCCTCGGATGGCGACCTCGACTTCCAGGGTCAGGCCGATCACACCGAAGCAAGCGAACAGGCGGAAACCAAGGACCGCAAGTGTGGCTGCGGCAAGTCCGACCCCTCCAACGACTTCCCGAAGTCGCAGGAGCCCAGCGGCGACGGCACCGGCATCAAGGCCGGCGGCGAACAGGCTGAGTAAGCAGACCCGACGCGACACACCACACACCATGCGGTCGTGTTGCGGCAACGAATCACCCCCACCAGTGCGATACTGGTGGGGGTGATTCGTTGCCGCAACATGGCGCGCACATAGAGAAAGGCCCCACGATGTCATCCATCCCTTACCGTCTTGTCCGCTTCGACGACGAGCCGTTCGCGATCGACCCGGTCGAATTCGACCGCGGCATCGCCGAAATCGCCAGGTATTGGACCGAGATTGACGACGATCTGGCTGATACGGATCCAGACCGTGCCGCACGCATCCGCGAAGACCGCCTCCGCATCGCGAAATTCGACTATGCGCGCACGGCCTATTGGCATGACCCGGAAAGCATCGACGCGATCTGCGACATGCCATACCTGCCCGACGGCGGTTATGACGCCGAAGCCGGCGAATCGCGCGGCCATCTGCTCGACCTGTATCTGCCCCACAGCGCCATGGTGCGCGGTGGCGCCACATTGCCGGTGTTCATCGACATCCATGGCGGAGGCTTCACGTACGGCTACAAAGAGCTCAACCGCAATTTCAACATGCATCTGGCGGCTCTGGGATTCGCCGTGTTCTCGTTGAACTACCGACCCGCACCGCAGACCGACCTGCGCGGCCAGCTCGCGGACGTCCAGAACGCTTTGGCATGGATCCGCGACCATGCCGGCGATTGGCCCATCAGCCCGCACAACATCTTCCTGACCGGCGATTCGGCGGGCGGTGCACTCGCATGGTACACGCTGCTCATCGAGCGCAATCCCGACGCTGCCCAGGCGTTCGGCATCGCATCCCCATCGGGGCTCCCCATCGCCGGCGCCGCGCTCGTCAGCGGCGTGTTCGATCTGACGGAACGACCCGATGTGCCCAGCGCACGCACACAACTGGAACAGACCGTAGGCCGCGAATTCTTCGACGGCCTCGGCGGCGCGATGCCGCTCGCCCCATTCGCGGCTGCCACGCAGACGGCATTGCCGCCACTGTACCTGCTGACGAGCAGCGACGACTTCATCCAGGCGGAGACGCTCGGGCTCGCCACGGCCCTGGCATGCGCCGGGCGCGATTTCGAACTCCACGATGTCAAGGTGGCACCGACCGAGACGCTCGGCCACGTGTTCCCCGTATGCATGAGCTGGCTCGCCGAAAGCCAGCGCGCACTGCGGCAAATCCACGATTTCGCCTACCGCAACTGCCGGTGACGCGTCCCACATAACGAGGCGGGGTCTGTGGCGAAAATGTCTTTGCCACAGACCCCGCGTTATGCCTGCCCCTATTTGCTCACATTGAACTTGAACTCGGTGATGTCGCCGTCCTGCATCACGTAGTCCTTGCCCTCGAGGCGCAGCTTGCCCTCCTCCTTGATCTTGGCCATCGAACCGTCGGCCGCCACAAAATCGTCATAGGAGACGACCTCGGCCTTGATGAATCCCTTTTCAAAGTCGGTGTGGATGACGCCCGCGGCCTGCGGGGCGGTCCACCCCTTGTGGATCTGCCAGGCGCGCACTTCCTTCTCCCCCGCCGTCAGGAAGGTCTGCAGGCCGAGGATGTCGAATCCCACACGGGCGAGCTGATCCAGGCCGGATTCGCTCAGACCCGCGTCTTCGAGCATCTCGCGGGCATCGGCTTCGTCGAGCTCGGTGAGTTCGGCCTCGAACTGCGCGTTGAGAAAGACCGACGGGGCCGGAGCCACCGAATCGGAGAGCTTCTTCTTGAACGCCTCATTGGTCAGTTCGGCGTCGTCCACATTGAACACGTAGATGAACGGCTTGGCGGTGAGCAAATGCAAATCGGCGAGGTCGTCCTTATCGATTTCTCCCGCCTGCGCGGCCTGGTCGATAGTGCGGCCAGATTCGAGGATCGCCTTGGCTTTTTGCACCGCTTCCATGTAGGACGGCTCGATCTTCTTGCCGCGCAGGTCCTTTTCGAGTTTGGGCAGCGCGTTGTCGATCGTCTGCAGATCGGCGAGGATGAGCTCGGCGTTGATCGTGTCGATGTCGTCGGCCGGGTCCACGTGGCCGTTCACATGCACGATATCGTCGTCTTCGAATGCGCGCACGACTTCGCAGATCGCGTCCGCCTCGCGGATGTTGGCGAGGAACTTGTTGCCCAGGCCTTCGCCTTCGGAGGCGCCTTTGACGATGCCGGCGATGTCGACGAACGTGACGGTGGCGGGTACGATCTTCTCGGTGTGCACGAGTTCGGCGAGCACTGGAAGGCGCTTGTCGGGAAGCGGCACCACACCGGTGTTGGGCTCGATCGTGGCGAAGGGGTAGTTCTCCGCAAGCACGTTGTTGCGGGTCAATGCGTTGAACATGGTGGATTTGCCCACGTTGGGCAATCCGACAATTCCGATGGTAAGAGACATGCGACTCAGCTTAGCGCCGCCGCTCGTCAAGAGGGGCCGAACGCGCACGCACGCCCGGCCCCGCACAACGCCACACTGTCCGGGGTGCCGTCAGCCCTGTTCGATCGCGTCGACGGCCTTGATGACGGCGCCACGGAACGCGCTTTCCTCGAGCGAGGCCACGCCCTTGATCGTGGTGCCGCCGGGCGAGCACACGGCGTCCTTCATGGCGCCCGGATGTTCGCCTTCGCTCAGATAGAGCGCACCCACGCCTTCGATCATCTTTGCCGCCAGACGGTAGGCGGTGGCGCGCTGCAACCCGTATTTGACCCCTGCGTCACCCAAGGCCTCCATATACATCTCGGTGAAGGCGGGGGCGCATCCGGCGAGGCACATCGCGATGCCCATGTGCGCGGTGTCCACGCGCTCGATCAGCGCGATCGAACCGAAAAGCGCCTCGAAACGGTTGCGCTGTTCGTGAGTGAGCGTGTCGACGTCTTCGGTGACGAGCACACCCTTGCCCACCGCCATCGGCGTGTTGGGGATCGTGCACTGCACATGGATGAGCTCGCTCATCTCGCCGAGCATCCGCTGGAACTTCTCGAGCGTCCACCCCGCCGCGATTGACACGACGAACTTGTTGTCGTCCACCAGCGTCTGCACGACCGGCTTCATCACCGCTTCCATCTGGTACGGCTTGATCGCCACGATGATCACGTCGGCCGCCGCGGCGACCTCGATCGGATCGTGGACGGCGCGAGCGCCCATGGCCTTGGTGGTGGCGAGGAGCTTGTCGTAATGCGCCGCGCATGCCACGATCTGGTCGGCGCCGACGGTGCCCGATTCGATGAGGCCGCGTGCGATCGCCTGCCCCATATTGCCAAAGCCGATGAATCCGATGGTCGTTGAATCGGTCATGATATACGTCCTTTGCGTGCGGTTCTCCATGGGTGGGCGCGGAGTTGCGCCGCGCCACCACCCATGGTAAGGCACACCGCGTGAACTTGTCAGAACATGGCCTGCAAATCGCCGTTCGCACATGCCTCATCGAACAGACGCCGGAACACGGTGGCACCGTGCACGCCGTCATGCTCGAACTCGTTCGTGACCCACGCGCATGCATTGCCGATGCGGCTGAGTGTGTCGAGGCTCAACGAGGAATCCACATACATGTCGTCGAAATACACGGCGGCGCGCAGCGGCACCTCGTTGCGCGCGAGTTGGCCCTCGTCATAGATCACACCGAAGCGCGTGTCCTGCATCATCGTCTCGACGGCGCCACGGAAGGGCTTGAGCTGCTTCTCCTGCTCGAACATCCACGGGAACACAGCCTCACCGGTCAGCAGCAACGGGCGCGCGTTCGTGCTGAACCGCGGCATCGTGTCGCGCACGCGCTGGGCGGCCCAGTCAATCGGGCGCTCAAGCTCGCCGTTGGCGTAGATGAACTCCTGCAGCGGCCAGTACAACGGATGCGCCGCGGTGGCCGACTCCACGCCACGCAGGAACTCGTCGCTGATCGGCGAGCTCGCCGAGGCGCTGCCGTCGCCGGCGGCGAACGCCTCGTCGAGCAACCAGTGCACGCGCTCGAAGCTCGGCTTCATGCCGAACGACGAGCCGATCGTCTGCAGCCGCTCCACGGTGAGCGGATCGCCGTTCGGCAATGGCAGAGGATCGGCGGACAGGCGGTCCGCAAGCACGGCGAGGCGTGCGCGGTCCTGTGGGTAGCGCGCATAGAACTGTTCCGTCTTGCGTTCCATGCGCGGAAAGGTGTGTTCATAGACTTCGGTCGCGTCCGCGGGCACGTGCGGAATGCCGCCTGTCGTGAAACTGGCTGTAAGCGCGTCCGGGAACAGCGAAAGATATGTGAGGGTCAGAAAGCCACCGTAGCTCTGCCCAAGGCTCACCCACCGGCTGCCCGCGAACTGGGTGCGGCGCAGATGTTCGAAGTCGCGCACGATCGAGTCGGCGAGGAAGTGTTTGAGGTAGCGCGCCCCTTCGGCCGCGTCCATCGTGCCGATCATGTTCGAGTCGATGCGTGCGGAGCGTCCGGTGCCGCGCTGGTCGGGCAACACGACACGGAAATGCCTGATCGCCTCGGCGATCCAGCCATCCGACTGTGGGCCCAGGGGGCGGGGGCCCGCACCTCCCGGACCGCCCTGCAGAAAGATGAGCAACGGGAGCTCGGCATGGATCTTCTCCGGCGCGTCCACCACACGGTAGAACAGCGTGGTGCTGGGTCCGTCGAACCCCTGGCCGGGCACATGGCCGGCCCAATCCAACGGCACGTCGATTGCGTGTTCCTGCACATGCAACCCGGGCAGATAGTATTCGTCAAGCAATCCCATGAATCGGCTCCTGTTCGTTGCGCTGCGCGGCGGGCATGCACCGCACCGCCGCTGTCTGCTCATCCCACAGTACTATTGCATTGCGTCCGGTACGCGCTAGGGTGAGAACCATGACGAAGCATCCCGCGGCACCTACGCATGACATGCTCCGCATCAGCGCGCTCGTGCGGCGCATCCGGTGCTGGAGCGGCTGGAACAGGCAGTTCGCCGTGGATTGCCTTGTGGTGGCATTGCTGTGCGGCCTATGGTCGCTCACCGGATCCAGTTTCGTCGACGCGCAGTATTCATGGGTGCGCGTGCCGGATGACTGGCAGCCATTGTGGGACCAGTTGTGGGCCGTGGCGGTGACCTTGCCGTATGCGCTGCACCGGATACGCCCCACAATCGCGATTCGCTGGTTCCTCGTGACGGTTGTGGCCCAGCTCATCGTCGGCCCAGGCGTGTTCATGGCCGACTTCATGGCGGCGGTCATGTTGTATTCCGGACTGGTGTACGGCACGCGCGCGCAGGTGCGCAGGTACCTCGTGACCGCCGCGGTGTTCGACGTGCTCGTCTCGGCGGTGTCCGCCGTCCGGCAGTTCGTGGTGTCGTATGACTGGACGCGGTATGGTGCGCCCACGATGCACCAATTGCTGTGGGGTGATTACCAATGCCTGAACTACACCGAAGTGGACGGCGGCACGGTGTGTTCCGAGAGCATGGCGTATGGCGGCATCGTCAGCACCTCCCTCACCCTCGCCGTGCTCATCACCATCGTGCTCGTGTTCGCCATCGTGGCCGGCTTCTGGCAGCGTGCACGCCATCAGACGATCACACTGCTCCATGAGCGCAATGCGGCGATCCGCGCGCGCGAACAGGAGGAGCAGCTCATCACGGCGTCCGCCGAACGGGCGCGCATCGCACGTGACATGCACGACGTGGTGGCACACACGCTTTCGATCATCATCATCCAGTCGGACGGCGGCCGGTACGCAGCGGTGCACGACCCACAGCTCGCCCGTGGGACGATGCTCACGATCCGCCACGAGTCACAGCGCGCGCTCGACGACATGACGCAGCTGCTCGGCGTGTTCAACGACACCCCGACCGCCGATTACCACGACATCGACGCACTGATCAACCAAGCGCGTTCGGTGAACTCCGCCATGCAGCTGACGCGCACGGTCAGCGGCACGCCGCAACCCGATGAGCTCTCCCCAGCCGCAAGCGAGGCGCTGTACCACGTCGTGCAGGAGGCGCTCACGAACATCCGCAAATACGCCGGCCATGCCGTGCATGTGGAAGTCACCGAGCAGTGGAGCGACGACGCGCTCTCGATCACGATTGACGACGATGGCCGCGGCGCTTCGGCCTCGCTCGACGGACACACGCCCGGCTATGGGCTCATCGGCATGCGCGAGCGCATCGAGGCGGTCGGCGGCACCGTGGACAGCGGACCACGCCTATCAGGAGGGTTCGAGGTGAGCGCACAGGTGCCTTTGCGTGACGCGCCGACAGCCACACATGCGCGCGAGGAGATCCCATCGCGCTCCCTCACACAGACGCAGGCGTCCCCGCACGCGACGGAAGCGGCCATGCCGCTAGACGAGGAATCGCGAACGCCCAGTACCGCACCCAAGGCGCATGGCACATCCGGCCATGCGGTGCCGGTGCGCGGCCCTCTTGTCCACAGACTCGCCAATCTGTTCAGACATCTGAAAGGCGCCCCGATCGACAGTGTGCGTCAGGACGTCCACGCGAACTGGATCGTACGTCTATCCCATTGGTTCGAGAACCACTACGTGCTCACCGACACGTTCATCACATTCACGTTCATCGCGTTCTTCTGCACCATGGGCGCCGACATCACGTCCACCATGGGCGGCGATCCGCCCATACTCGGCTGGCTCGAGCGCATCATGACGGTGCTGCTGCTGGCCCCGCTCGCCTTGCGGCGGCGTTTCCCACAGACCGTGGCGGTGATATTCGCCGTCATCTGCTTCGCCCAGCTGCTGTTCCTTCCCTCGATGTACATGGCCAATCTCTCGGCCCCGCTCGTCGTCTATACGGCGGCGGTCCATGGCAGGCGCGGCAACTGGAAATGGCTCGTGCCGCTGTGCGCAATCGACAGTGTGGCCTTCGCATGCAAGGTGCTCGCGTTCAACCGGTGCCACTACACGCTTTTCGGTATGCTGGCCGGCGGCGCCCCCGCCGAACATTGCGTGGTATCGCTGAGACTGTCCGTGGAGCAGATTCTGGTGATGGGCTCATCCATCGCCTTCGTCTGCTGCATGATCGCCATGGTGTTCGGCATGTGGGTGCGTGTGAACGGTTCCAATCCGCAGGTGCTGCAGGCGCGCGCCGACGCGCTGCGCGCCGAGCAGGAGAAGGCGCGCATCGCCGCGGCGAACCGCGAGCGCGACCGCATCAGCGCTGCGATACAGGGCGAGGTCAGCGAGACACTGCACACGGTGATCGACCAGACATCACAGGAGCTCGACGAGATGGACGCGCAGATCGCCTCCGGTGAGACGCCGTCGCCCGAGTCGATCAATGCGGCTTTTGCCGCGATCGGCGCGCAGGGCCGCGCCGCGCTCGCGCGCATGCGGCAATTGCTCAGCGTGCTGCGCGAGACCGGGTTCAGCGACGACCATGCCGACGTAGACGCGCATATGACGATGCCGCTCGCGCCCGTCGACGCGATGGCGCGGCGACAGGACACCGCGGACTCCTAAGGGCCGCGCGCTCATGCACGCCGCCGGTTACAGTGGTGGGTATGAGTGACGATTCGAGAATTCGCATTGTGATCGCCGACGATCAGGAGCTTGTGCGCGCCGGCTTTACCATGGTGATCAACTCACAGCCCGATATGCAGGTTGTGGGACAGGCCTCGAACGGCGACGAGGCGATCCGGCTGGCGGAGCGACTCATGCCCGACATTGTGCTGATGGACGTGCGTATGCCGGGCATGGACGGCATCACCGCCACCGAGCACATCACGCGCATGGATAACGGCGGACGCCCGATCCGCGTGATCATCCTGACGACCTTCGACCTCGATGAATACGTGATGGCCGCCATCCACGCCGGAGCTTCCGGATTCCTACTCAAAGACACCGAACCGGAGACCTTGCTGCGTTCGATCCGCACCGTGTACCAAGGCAATGCGATCATCGCGCCGACGGCGACCAAGCGGCTCATCGAGAAGATGCTTGAACCCAACTTCCACATGACCCCGGCCGCTCCGGCACCATCGGCCGACTACACCGATCCGGAACTGGAGACGCTCACCGATCGCGAGCGCGAGGTGCTCGTGGAGATCGCCCACGGATTGTCCAATCAGGAGATCGCCGACAAGCTGTTCATCTCATTGCCCACCGTCAAAACGCACGTAGCGCACATCCTGCAGAAGATCAATGCGCGTGACCGCGTGCAGGCGGTCGTGTTCGCGTATGAGAATCATCTCGTGCAGTAGTGCGCTACGTGCGTGCCTGCCAGGGGCAGACAGTTCCCTGGCAGGCACGGATTGGGGTCAGCGATCAGGCTTCGGCAAGCGCCTCCACCGGTGGTGTCTTGGCGGCGCGGCGTGATGGGAACACACTCGCCACAAGCGCGCAGACGATGGCGATCGCGAGGATGATGCCGTAGGTGCGCCAATCGACTGGGTACACCACGGTGGCGATCGAGCTCATCACCATGTCGATGCCGAGCCAGCCGAACAAGGTGCCGACGACCATGCCGACGACGCTCGAGACAACCGAGATGAGCACCGCTTCGATGGCGAGGGAGGTGCGCAGCTGGCCGCGCGTCATGCCGATCGCGCGCAGGGTGGCCGATTCACGGGTGCGTTCGATGACCGAGAGGCTCAACGTGTTGGCCACGCCGATGACGGCCACGATGATGGCCACGGCGAGCAACGCCACAAGCAGCATGAGCATGGCGTTGACCATGGTCTCCCACATCTGGCGCTCCTGCACCGGTCCGCCGAGTTGTACGTTCGGATACGCTTCGAACACCTTGGTCAGGTCGTCGAAGGTCTGGGAAGGCGGCACATTGGCGGCGCCCAGTTTGAGGAACAGCATATGCCCGGAATCATGGAATGTGCCATCGGTGAACATCGACTCGTTGACGAACGCCACGACGGGTGCGCTCTGGGTCACGCGGCGGAAGTCGCGCTGGGTGACGGCCAGGTCGGCATGGTTGCCGTCACGCATCCGCCCCTCCTCGGCGTTGGTGTCGACCACCTGTTCCGTGAGCGCCACACGTCCATCGGCGAAGGTGAGCCGCTTGCCGTCATAGGCGTCGTATTGCGGCATGAGCGCATGGCCGGGAGCCATGTCGACACTGCCCAGATCGATGTTCATGACATCCTGCAGCGTCTGAATGGACGGCACACCGACGACAAGCGCATCCATGGTCTTGCCATCCGGAGTATGGTAGGTGGCCGATGCGGTGGGCACATACAGGCTGTGATTCACGCCTTCGATTTTGGATGCCTTGTCGGCGGCCTGCCGGGGCACGTTGCCACCCTGCACGACCACGTCGACGCTGTAGCGTTCGTCGAGCGCCTGGTTCATCGTGGCCTTTGCACTCGCCGCACCGGTGGCGATCGTGGAGACGAGGGTCACGCCGATGAGCAGCGCCGTGCCTGTCGCGGCGATACGCCGTGGGTTCTTCTGGATGTTCGCGTCGGCCAGCTTCGCCGAAGGGCCACACAGCGAGACAAGCGCGCCGGCGCCCTTCATGAGCCATGGCATCCAGAAGATCGCGGTGAGCGCCAGACCAAGGAACGAGAACATGCAGCCGCCGATTGCAGCGAGCAATGCGGCATCACCATGGTCTTTCTGCATCCACAGGGAAAGGCCCACAAGGCCCATGCCCACCAGCAAGGTGAACAAGCCGGTGACGGCACGGCCGATCCTGGCTTTGCGCTGGTCGGTCAGTTCGAGCGGACGCATGGCCTCAAGCGGGGTCACGCTCGTCGCGGAACGCGCGGCGCCAAGCGAGGCGAGCACCGTGACCAGCACGCCGAACACGATGGGCACCACCACGACCTGCCAGTCCACAATGAGCTTGATCTGCATGGATGCCGCGGACAACACGCCCGATGCCCCCACAGCGGCGATGAGGCCGATGCCCGCGGCCACACCAAGGGCCGATGAAACAAAGCCAAGGATCGCAGCCTCTTCGAGCACGGAGCCGTACAACTGGCGTTTGGTGGCGCCGATGGTGCGCAGCAACGCCAGTGTCTTGCGGCGTTGCGCCACAAGCACCTGGAAGGTGTTGGCGATCACCAGGGCGGCCACCACGAGAGCAAGCACACCGAATGCGAGCAGGAACTGCTTGGTCACATCCGTACCGTCGCCGCTCATCTTCTTGATGGCCTCATCGGCCGCCTGTTGGCGCGAAAGCAGTCGAAAGCCCTGCGGCAGGTCCCCGATGATCGTGGCTTTGGCGTCACCGAGTGTGGTGGCATTGGCGGTGTCGAGGGATATGTACAGCTCGGTGGCGCTCATCTCATTGAAGGAAGCCGTACCGGCGAGTTTGGCGAGCAGGCCGTCCGATGCGACCGAGGCTCCACCGTAGAATCCATAGGCGTTATGGGGGTCGTCGGTGAGTCCGACGATGGTTGTGGTGAATCCTTCGGGATGGGATTCATCGGTGTTGGCAGGCGAATTGACCACCATCGTGTCACCCACCTTGAGGTTCCACTGCGAGGCCAGCCGCTGCGGCACCGCGAACGCGTCGGTCTCATCGGGTTTCGGGGCACGCCCCTGCACGATGGACACCGGCAGCAGTTCGGTGTCGCGGCTCGTGGCGATCACGACGCCGCTCGCATGGCGGTCCTGCGAACCGTAGGTGACTTCGCCCATCACGTTGGGGCGGGCACCCTCCACTCCTTTGACCGCTTCAAGCCGGTCGATGTGGAAGTCCCCCACTGTGTTCTCATACACACTGTCAGGGGCGTTCTGTGTGGGCGCCACCGCATAGTTGGCGTCGCCGAACTGCACGGTCTGCGTTTCGCTCATCGACGCGTCCAACGCATTGCTGAACAGCAGTGTAGCGGCGATGAACGCGGTGCCGATGAGGATCGCGATGCCGGCGGGAATCAGCATCCTCACATTCTTTTTCATCATTTGCATGGTTATGGACCACATGGTTGGTATCCCTTTGCTTTTCCGTTCGTCTCTCGTCACGCCCGCGGTGGCACCGGCGGCACCGGCCCGCGCGTGGCGCGTTCACGTTCCTGCATGAGCAGATCGCTCATCCGGGCGGCGGTGGGTGTGTTCACATCCGCCACGATCTGCCCATCGGCGAACACGATCGCTCGGTCGGCGTACGAGGCAGCCACGGGATCATGGGTGACCATCACAATCGTTTGCCCCAGCTCCTTGACCGAGCTACGCAGGAAGCTGAGCACTTCGGCGCTTGAGGCCGAATCGAGGGCGCCGGTCGGTTCGTCGGCGAACACGAGCTCAGGTTTCGTGATCAAGGCGCGGGCGATTGCCACACGCTGCTGTTGACCGCCAGACAATTCGTTCGGATGGTGGCTGAGACGGTCGCTCAGGCCCAGGGTGCGCACGAGCTGGTCGAACCACTGCACATCCGGCTTTTTGCCGGCGAGCGTCAACGGCATGAGGATGTTCTGCTTCGCGGTGAACATCGGCAGCAGGTTGAAGCTTTGGAAGATGAACCCGATGTCATGCCTGCGCAGCATCGTCAGCTGCTTGTCGTTCAATGTGGTCACATCCACACCTTGGAACATGATGTGGCCCGACGTGGCGCTGTCCAAGCCGGAAAGCGTGTGCATCAACGTCGATTTGCCCGAGCCGGAAGGGCCCATGATCGCGGTGAAACGGCCCTTTTCAAACGCCACGTTCACATGCCGCAGCGCATGCACCGTGCTGTCGCCTTTGCCATAGTCCTTCACGAGGTCCACCGCTTGGATGGCCACCGGGTCGCCGTGCTCCACGAATCGCTGGGATGGCGCAGCCTGCATTGCCGTCGTCATTGCTTTGTCCTTTCCATCAATGCGGGCCGCTCCCGCATCACTACCAGTCACCGTACCGGCACGGCAGTGCGCCTTGTATCGTGCCTGAGATGGAAAAAACGGTGGGTCTCATCCCTAAGGATGAGACCCACCGCAAGCAATCAACGCGGATTCACCAGCCCAGCGCGACCATCGTGGCCACCCCTGCGGCCACGAGCACGACAATACCCAGCACGAGCCAGTCCATCAGCCGCATATGCGCCGGACGCATCACCGTCGGTTTCGCCGAACCGGTGTGCATCTGCGCACCACGGGTCAGCGAAGCGACCGAAGCCCGGCGTTCGCGCAGCCGCAACACCGTCCATGCGTCACTGAATGCGGCGAGCCCGCCGCCGGCACCGCGTACCGCGCGCATGAGCCTGCGTTCACGGTATATGGCGAACCATTGCGGCACGACATTCACCGCGCGCGCCATGCGGCGCGCGGCGGACAACGGCAGGTGCAGCCCCGTCAGGCCACGAACCCAGTCGGCATGACTCGTGGTGAACAACGTGAGGAACAACGCGAGCACAATGTCGGCGATGCGCAGCACCACCACAAGGCACATCATCAGCGTCTGCGATGTCACACGCCACCACCCCAGCCGCCACAGCACACCGGTGCCGTAGGCATTCATCGACAGCAGCATGACGACGGCAACAAACGCGCACAGCGGGGCGAGCACCGCCCATAGACGCCCCACATGCCGCGCCGGCACATGGCCGGTGAGCAGCATGACGTGCATGATGACCAGCGTGGCGGCAAGGAACATCCAGTTGCCCCACACGCTGCACAGCACGACCACCACAAGCGTCATGCACAGTTTGACGCGCATGTCGAGCGCATGAAGCCACCCCGTGGCCGGCACATAGAACTGGCCGCTCATCGCGCCACCCCCTTTCCGTCCGATGCGGCATGGGAACTCTGCACGGGCGGCGGAGCGAGGAAACGCTGGCCGTTTGCGCGCACCCGGCCGTACGAGACAAGGCGGCCTTGGTCAAGCCGGGCCGCATGCGAACAATAGCGTTGGATCAGATCGGCGTCTTCGGTGGCGATGATTACCGTGGTGCCCTCCTGGTTCATGCGGGCCACGGTGTTGAGCAGCCGCGATTTGAGCCGGTGGTCGAGTCCGGCCGCCGGCTCGTCGAGCACGAGCACGGGCGCATGCATCACGAGCGCGCAGGCGAGGGCCACGGCGCGCTGCTCGCCGCTGCTGAGCGCGGCTGCGGGCATGTCCTCCACCTCGTAGAGGTCGAACAGGCGTACCATCTCGTTGACGCGCCGCGCCACTTCATCGTCGTCGACGCCGAGCGCGCGCGGACCGAAGCCGATTTCCTCGCGCACCGACTGCGCGCAGAACATGTCGGCGGGGTGTTGGCCGACCACGGCCACCTGCTGCGCCATCTGCACGGGGGTGCGCGACGCGACGTCGATGCCATTGACCACGACCTGGCCGCGGTCAGGGCGCAGTTCGGCATTGACGAGACGCGTGAGCGTGCTCTTGCCCGAACCGTTGCCGCCGGTGATGGCCACGAAGTCCCCCTGCTGCACGGCGAATGCCACATCGTCGAGTTGTGGCGCATCGCTGGGAGGCGAATCCGCGTACCGCGCGTGCACATGGTTGAACACGACGGCGGGGTTGTCCGCCGCGCCCGGCTCGTCGGATTCGATGACGAGCGGCATGGCGTCCTGGTCGGAGACAATCACACCGACCGATTCGAGCAGCGAGCGCTCGCGGGTGAAGATGTCCGCCGTGGTGCGGCGGATGATCTCGCCGTTGACCATGAGGAACACCGCGTCGGCGCGCTGCGCGAGGAAACGCGTGTCCTGTTCCACGAGCACGGCTGTCATACGCGTGCGCCGGCGCATCACGTCGATCACATTGACGAGGTCTTCGTACCCCTCTTCATCGAGCAGGCTCGCCGGCTCGTCCACGATCAGCACATCCGGTTCGCCGGCGATGGCCGCGCCGATGGCGACGCGCTCCATCTCACCGGTCGACAATGTGGCGGTGTCGCGGTCGCGCAGGTCCCCGATGTGCAGCATGGCGAGCACGTCATCCACACGCGCCTCGATTTCGTCGGGTTCCACACCGCGGTTCTCCAAGGGGAACGCGATCTCCTCGGCCACGGTGGGGCTCGTGAGCTGGGCGCGTGGGTCCTGACCCACATAGCCCACGCGCAGGGAGAGGTCGCTCACCGTGGTGCTTTTCACATTCATGTCGGCGATGCGTACATACCCGTTGAGCGAGCCTTTCGTGCAGTGCGGGATGATGCCGGCGAGCGCCTTGACGAGTGTGCTTTTGCCCGATCCGGTGGGTCCTATGACGCCGGCGAGCGCGCCCTGCTGCACATAGCAGCTGGCGTCACGCAGCCCTTGGATCGGATCTCCCCCGCCACCGGGCGCCGCATACCGCCATCCCAGATTCATCACAGTGATAATGTCGGCCACACATGCTCCATCCAGATAACCGCCCGCTGTTTGCGCAGATGTGCGTAAGGCAGCGGCGAACCGATACCAGCGAATGACACTGTTATATCAGACAACGGCTACGTGGCTGGCTGGTTGTGACGACAGGCACAATGCGTGCGGATGGCGGTGAAGTGGCCCTGTGCCATTACTGGGCGAACCCGCTTGCACGCACCGCCTCGAATCCACGGCGCAGGTCGGTGAGGATGTCGTCGATGTGCTCGGTGCCAATCGACAGGCGGATCGTGCCCTGATGGATGCCCTGGTCTTCGAGCTCGGCCTCGCTTTCCTGCGAATGCGTGGTGGACGCGGGGTGGATGACGAGGCTCTTGGCGTCGGCCACATTGGCCAGAAGCGAGAACAGCTCGAGGTTGTCAATGAACACGCGCGCCGCGTCTTTGCCTCCCTTGATATCGAACGTGAAGATGGACCCCGCGCCGTGCGGGAACGCCTTGGCATAGCGCTCATGGTCGGGGCGCCCTTCGATGCTCGGGTGCGAAATCGACTCCACTTCGGGCACGGTCTTCAAGTAGTCGATCACCGCCAGCGCGTTGCTCACGTGCCGCTCCACGCGCAGCGACAGCGTTTCGGTGCCCTGCAGCAGCAGGAACGCGGCAAACGGCGAAAGCGTCGCGCCGGTGTCGCGCAGCAGGATCGCGCGGATGCGCGTCACGAACGCGGCCGGGCCGAGCGCCTTATAGAAATTGAGGCCGTGGTACGAGGGGTCGGCTTCGGTGAGCGTGGGGAACTTGCCCGGCACGGCGGCCCAGTCGAAATTGCCGCCCTCCACGATTACACCACCGAGCGTCGTGCCATGGCCGCCGATGAACTTGGTGGCCGATTCGACCACGACGTCCGCGCCATGCTCGAGCGGACGGTACAGGTACGGGGTGGCGAACGTGTTGTCGACCACGACGGGCAGATGGTGGCGGTGGGCGATGTCGGCGATCGCCTCAAAATCCGGGAAGTCGGCGTTCGGATTGCCGAAGGTCTCGAAATACACGAGCTTGGTGTTGTCTTTGATCGCGGCTTCGAAGGCCTGTGGGTCGTTCACATCGACGAAGGTCGTGGTGATGCCGTCGCGTTCCAAGGTGTGGCGCAACAGGTTGTAGGTGCCGCCGTAGATGTTCTTGGCGGCCACGATGTGATCACCGCTCTGCGTGATGTTGCGCACCGCGTAATCCACAGCCGCTGCGCCGGATGCCACCGCGAGGCCAGCCGTGCCGCCTTCAAGCGCCGCGATGCGGTCTTCGAACACCCCTTGCGTGGAGTTGGTCAGGCGTCCATAGATGTTGCCTGGGTCGGCCAGCCCGAACCGCGCCTCGGCATGGTCGAAATCGTGGAACACGTAGCTCGTGGTCTGGTAGATCGGCACGGCGCGCGCATCGCTCGCCGGGTCGGGCCGCTCCTGCCCCACATGCAGCTGAAGCGTTTCGAAATGGTAGGGGTGCTTGGCGTTCGTCTCACTCATGGCGTGGTTCCTTTGCTTCGGATGGGTGTCTGGGGTGTGTGCGGCGCGGGGTGCCACCGCACTGCTGGACATGACGATACGGAACCGTTGCGGCGCAACGCAAGCGCGGCGTTATCGCGCTTTCCTATACCTCGCTATCATGGCGCGACGGACCGCGCCAAGGCGGGGCACGGCCACCATCGCGACACGCCGGTGGCGCGGATGGGCGGCGGACGGCGTGATGCACACACATGGCTATAATCCGGCACTGACAGCCGATGGCGTAGCCACCGGGAACCATACGGCAGAAAGCAGCATCATGAACGAGACCATCCTGTACCACCGCAACCGTGAATACATTCCGCGCATCGCCGCCGTGCACGACATGTGCGGCTATGGAAAATGCTCGCTGACCGCGGCCATCCCGATCCTTTCAGCCGCCGGCTGTGATGTGTGCCCGGTGCCGACCGCACTGTTCTCGGCGCACACCAAGTTCCCTGTGTTCACGATGACCGACACGACCGACATGCTCGAAGGCTACCTGGATGCATGGCAGAAGGAGGGTGTGGACCTCGATGGCGTGTATTCCGGATTCCTCGGCGCCCCCGAACAGGTGGCCGTCATCCAACGCTTGTACCGCGAATACCCGAACGCCCTACGCCTTGTCGACCCGGTCATGGGTGACAACGGCGAGATGTACCCCACGTACACGGCCGAACTGTGCGAGGCGATGGGCGCGCTCGCGGACGGCGCCGACATCCTCATGCCGAACCTGACCGAAGCCTCGATCCTGACCGGCACCGCCTATGCGGGCGCTGACCTCGACGACGCGCAGGTCAACGATCTGCTGCAGGCGCTGCTCGACTTGGGCGCACGCAACGTGGTGCTCAAGGGCATCGACCGCAACGACGGGCGCATCCGCAACTTCGTGGCCAATGCGCAGGCGGGTGTGGACGCCAAGGAAGAAATCGTCAACGAAAAACTGCCGTTCATGTGCCACGGAACCGGCGACGCATTCGCCTCGGCGCTGATCGGCGCCGTCATGGCCGGTCTCGACCTGGCGGCCGCATGCCGCATCGCGAGCGTGTTCGTGTGCAATGCGATGCTCAGCACACGCCACCAGCCTGATTACGAGAACCGTGGCGTGAGCTTCGAACTGTGCCTCGGCGAATTGACCAACCTCGTCGACTGACCCCAGCGGCCTGTGGCCGTCCACGCCCATTGTGGACAACGGTGGACGACACCTGATCCGTCCACACCGCGCAGCCGAAACGGGGCGTCCGACCACAGGGGCGCCCCACGCTTGCATCGGGTGCACGCATGCGCTGAACTGGGCTGCATGACTATTGCAACACCAGTATCACCAGCCATCCGCACGCTCGATGACGCACACAGCGACCTCACCTTCGCGCAGTGGTCGCACCGTTTGACCGACCCCACCCTTCCGGCCCGCACATTGGGGCGTTATGGCGAGGCCGCCACATGCCAATGGCTGCGGGAACGGTCCTGGCATATCCTCGACGTCAATTGGCGCACTCGCTATGGCGAGATCGACATCATCGCGCTCACCCCACACCGCACCATCGTGTTCGTGGAGGTCAAGACGCGCCGCACCACGCGGTACGGACTGCCGCAGGAGGCCGTGCATCCGGCGAAGCAGATGAACCTGCGGCGCGCCGCCACCCAATGGCTCACCCAACAAACCCCCAAGGTTCCGCACATCGGCATCCGCTTCGATGTCATGGCGGTGCAGGTGCACGGCGACGAAGTGCACATGCACCATATTCCGGAGGCGTTCTGATGGCAATCGGCGGGGCGCTTTCCGTGGGACTCATTGGGCTGAAGGCGTTCATCATCCAACTCCAGGCGTTCATTTCGCCGGGGCTGCCCTACTTCTCGATCATCGGATTGCCCGATGCCTCGCTCAGCGAGGCGCGCGAACGGGTCAAATCCGGCTGCACCGCGGCCGGCGTCGCATGGCCGCAGACCCGGGTCACCGTCAACATGTCGCCGGCCTCGCTGCCCAAACGTGGGTCGAGCCATGATCTGGCGATCGCCGCAAGCGTGTTGAGCGCGCAGGGAATCATCGACCCCGAATGCCTGACCGACACGGTGGTGCTTGGCGAGCTCAACCTCGACGGCACCGTGCTGCCGATCAACGGGTTGCTGCCGATCCTGCTGCATGTGCGCAACCATGCGGTGCGGCGCGTTGTGGTGCCCCGCGCCAACCGTGACGAAGCCGAGCTTGTGGACGGTGTGGATGTGGCCTATGTCTCGCACGTGGGCGAACTGTTGGAGATGTACGGCGCACAGGCCAAAGTCGCCGCGCCCCACGTCCCGGTGCCTGCCGACAGCGCAGACCAGACCTTCGCTCCCGTAGCCGATGTGGGCGACATGCGCGACGTCGTCGATCAGGATGGCGCCAAGAGAGCGTTGCAGACCGCGGCGGCCGGCGGCCACCATGTGCTGATGATGGGCCCGCCCGGTACCGGCAAGACGATGCTCGCCTCCCGCTTTCCCGGCATCATGGCGCCATTGACCGAGGACGAACAGTTCGAAGTGGCGTCGATCCGCTCGTTGAGCGGCACCCTGCGCTCGTTCGGCATCAGCGATGTGCCACCGTTCGAGGCGCCGCACCACACCGCCACGGTGCCCGCTTTGGTGGGGGGTGGTTCCGGATTGGGCAAACCGGGAGCGGTCACCCGTGCGCACCGTGGCGTGCTGTTCATGGACGAGGCCCCCGAGTTCGCCCCACGCGCGCTGCAGACCTTGCGCGAGCCCCTCGAATCAGGTGCGGTCGCGGTGTCACGGGCCAAAGGCACCACGTTCTACCCCGCCCGATTCCAGTTGATCATGGCGGCCAACCCCTGCCCATGCGGGTTCGGGTATGGCGCCGGCGAGCGCTGCACTTGCCGTGAGCGCGACCGCATCCGCTATTTCAACCGTCTGTCCGGGCCGATCCTCGACCGCATCGACATTCAGGTGGAGGTCAATCCGGTGCGCCGGATCGGCGCGTTGTGCACCGATCCGGGGCCTTCGAGCGCGCAGATGCGCGAGCAAGTCGTCCATGCGCGCAGTGTGGCGCAGGCGCGCTTCCGTGCGCAGGGATGGACGTGCAATGCGCAGGCGTCCGGCGCATGGCTGCGCGAGCATACGCCGTCGGCGGTGCTCGCCATGGTCAATGCGGCGCTTGCCTCGCAACGGTTGAGCCTGCGTGGCGCGGACCGTTCGATGCGTTTGGCATGGACGCTATGTGACCTCGACGATTGCGGCGAGCCGACCGTGGACCATATGGCTCAGGCGATCGCCCTGCGCACCAAGGAGTTGACATGAGCGGCGTGGCGGCACATACGCGGCTGGTCGACCGCTGCGGTGAGCGCATGGCGAGGTGCCTGCTCACGTATTGCATCGATGGTGCGGACGCGCTGATGATGGCGCTGCTCAAAGGCGCGCCACATGCGCTCGCGGTGTTCACCCTGCTCGTCGAGGGCCTTGATGGCCATGACGACACCGAACGCCGACACGCCGAACGCGCATTGGACCATCTGTTCAGCCAAGGGGCCGCACGGTGGGGCTGCCATGTGAAGCCCCAAGGGCTGCAGGCCTTCCATCGTGCCCTCAAACGCTGGCGTGCCCGCTTGCAGTCCCTCCCCACATGGGAGTATGACGCATTGACCGCATGGATGACGCATGCGGGCACGCAATGGGTGGTGATTCCGGGCGATGACCTGTGGCCCGAACGCCTTGGCGACTTGGCGGTCCGTTCGGATTGGGCTCCCCCATTGTGCTTGTGGGGCATCGGCGACCGGCATGCGCTTGCGGCATGCTCGTCGCCCGTGGCCGTTGTGGGGTCGCGCGGCGTGAACGAATACGGCCGGCATGTGGCGGGCGAGATCGCCCACGAGGTGGCCATGCAGGGGCACACCGTGGTTTCGGGCGGCGCCATGGGCACCGACGCGAGCGCGCATTGGGGCGCACTGCGCGCTGTGGACACCGTGGGCGGCGGGCAGGCCGGCCGCACGATCGCCGTGTTCGCCGGTGGTCTCGACCATATGGGGCCGACGTGCAACCAGCGGTTGTTCGAGGCCATACGCGCCCAGCATGGCGCGCTTGTCAGCGAGATGTGCCCACAGACCGTGCCGGAGGCGCACCGGTTCCTGCTGCGCAACCGCATCATCGCCGCCTTATGCCCCACCGTGGTGATCGCACAGGCGCGCCGGCGATCAGGGGCCTTGAACACCGCGCATTGGGCGGCCGAACTCAACCGCGAGGTCTATGCGGTCCCCGGCAACATAACCGCCCCCGACAACGCGGGCTGCAATGAGCTCATCCGCAACCAGCAGGCAATCCTGCTCGCCGGCACAACAGCCGACGACCTATGCCATGCCGCGCATACGCCCCATCTACCGAAGACAGATCCGGCTCCAGACGCACCGGTACACGACGACGCCGGCGCAGAAGGCATGGCAAGCGAACAAGCCGTGCTTGGCGCCCTTGAGCGCATGCACCGCACCGGACGCCATGCCACACCGGACACCCTCGCCGAGGCCTTGCAGGCGGATGGCAGCGCCGTCTTAAGCCTCGAACAGGTTCATGCCACACTCGGCCTGCTCGAACTGCAGGGGCGCATCAGTACTGCAGGGGGCCGGATCGCCGTGTGCACGGCCAAGTAGTCCCCGCACATGGCCATATACATTCGCCACGCCTTGTGCGACAATACCGAGTATGAGTCCGAAGCACATCGAAGAGTTATATGATGCCGTCATTGTAGGAGCGGGGGCCGCGGGCCTGTCCGCAGCGTTGGGACTGTACCGGAGCGATGCCATGCAGGCATTGCGCGCCCAAGGGTCGGCGCCGAAGATCCTTGTAGTGTCCAAGCTGCAGCCATTGCGCTCGCACACCGGTTCTGCCGAAGGCGGCATCGCCGCCAGCCTGGGCAATGTGGAACCGGACAACTGGCATTGGCATTACTTTGACACCGTCAAAGGCGGCGATTGGCTTGTGGACCAAGACGCCGCACGCGTGCTCGCCCAGGAGGCGCCACAGACGGTGAT
Source organism: Bifidobacterium pseudolongum subsp. pseudolongum DSM 20099 (assembly GCF_000771225.1). Lineage (GTDB taxonomy): Bacteria > Actinomycetota > Actinomycetes > Actinomycetales > Bifidobacteriaceae > Bifidobacterium > Bifidobacterium pseudolongum. Next base: position 242,880 of record NZ_JDTZ01000003.1, on the reverse strand, counting down.
CAACCTCGAACGTTCCGGCGTGGCGTTCTCCCGCACCAAGGACGGGCTCATCGCCCAGCGCCGTTTCGGCGGCCACACTAGGGAATTCGGCCAGGAACCGGTCAAGCGCGCCGCCTACTCCGCGGATCGCATCGGCCACCAGATCCTGCACACTCTCTGGCAGCAGTGTGTGGCATATGGGGTGCAGTTCGCCGAGGAATGGTATGTGAGCGACCTCGTGCTCGATGAGACCGGCGGTCGTGTGGCCGGCATCGTGGCCTACGACACCCATGCCGGCACCACACACGCCATCGCCGCCACGCATGTCATCATGGCCACCGGCGGCGCAGGCCGCCTGTTCCACACCACCTCCAACTCATACGACCTGACTGGGGACGGCATGGCGCTCGCCCTGCAGGCGGGGCTGCAGCTCGAAGACATCGAGTTCATGCAGTTCCACCCCACCGGTCTGGCGCATACCGGCATCCTGCTCTCCGAAGCCTCACGTGCCGAAGGCGGTGTGCTGCGCAACGCCGACGGCGAGGCGTTCATGGCGCGGTATGCGCCCGAACACAAGGACCTTGCCGCGCGAGATGTGGTCAGCCGCGCCATGCGCGCCGAGATTGAAGCGGGCCGCGGTGTAGCCGACCCCAAGGACCCTCAAGGCCCCAAGGATTGTCTGTGGCTCGACCTGACCGGGCTCGACACGCAACATATGCGCGCCGTACTGCCGCAGGTCGTGCAGACCGTGGAGGACTACGCGGGGCTCGACCCCAGCCGTGAGTATATTCCTGTCAAACCGACCGCACACTACACGATGGGCGGCATCCCCACGACACTCAACGGCCAGGTCTACACGTGGTCCGATGGCGAACGCCATATCGTCGAAGGCCTGTATGCTGCCGGCGAATGCGCCTGCGTCAGCGTGCACGGCGCCAATCGCCTCGGCGGCAATTCACTGCTCGACGCCTGCCTGTTCGGCACCCGCGCCGGCGCGATGGTGGCGTTGCGCCTACTGGACCAGCCTGCCGCCGCATCTGACGTGGACCCTGCGCTGGCCGAGGCGCTCGATGCTGCGCAGGCGCGCCGAGACGCGCAGATCACCGCCCTGCTCGCCACGACTTCCCCCGACGATGTCGAGGCAAGCGAACAGCCCACTGACAACGCCTACCAGCTCATGGCCGATCTGGGTTCGGTGATGGAAGCCGGTGTGGCTGTGACGTGCGACAACGCGTCCATCACGCAGGCGCTGCACCGTCTGGAAACGGACCTCGAGCCGCGTGCACACGCGTTGCGCACACACAGCGACGCACGCACGTTCAATCAGGAGATCACCGCGATCTGGGAGGCGCGCCATCTCGTCGAACTGGCGCGCACCATGCTCGCGGCCACCAACGCCCGCCATGAATCGCGCGGATCGCTCTACCGCACCGATTTCCCGCAGCGCGACGACACCGGGTTCCTGGCACATTCGATGACCGCAGCCGGGCAGACGCCACTGTGGCAGCCGGTGCACATCGTCAACATCGAACCGGGCACGCGCGCCTACTGACGCCCTAATCACGACCACACATACCACCCCCACCACGTGCACCGCATGTGGCACACTGGTGAGGGTTTTTCCGGAAAGGCGACTATGCATCACGACGATTCGCGCAGCGAGACAGTGACCCTGCGCATCCATCGGTTCGCGCCACGCCCACAACGTGACCGCGACCGTGCGCGCGGCGGCAGCCCCTTCGCGCGCAAAAGCTCACCATTCGGCGATTCCGGCTCACGCTCCGCACGCCGTGCGCGCGGCAAGCAGTGGGTGCAGGACTACCAGCTGATCGTACGTCCCGACGACACGTTGCTCGACTGCCTGCTCACCATCAAACGCGAAGTCGATCCGACGCTCGCATTCCGGTATTCGTGCGGGCACGGCATGTGTGGATCGGACGCCGTGGCGGTCAATGGCACGCCGACGCTCCTGTGCAAGGCGAAAGTGCGCGACTGGATCCAACAGCTGTCTGGAGCCGCGCACGACGACGAAGGCTTCCGCCGCACCGGCGACGTCGATGACGAGGCACAACCCGGCACACCGACGCACCCTGTCGATGCACCGTCCGGTGGCACGATCGAACTGGCGCCGTTGCCCGGTTTCCCCGTGCAACGCGACCTCATCGCCGACATCGACTCGATGCTCGAACAGATCACCAGGCTCAAACCCTATCTGATCGCGGACGGCACGCTCGCCACCACGGTCGACGGCAAGGTCGACGTGTTCGAATACCTGCAGAAGCCCGAACAACTCGCGCAATACGAGACGCTCACCACGTGCATCACCTGTGGTGTCTGTGAAGGCGCCTGCCCGGTCTATGCAGGCGGCGAAGCGTTCATCGGCCCCGCCACACTCATCAACCAGGCACGGTTCGTCAACGATTCGCGCGACACGGCCACTGCCCGGCGTCTCGAGGCGATTGACTCCGCGGACGGCATCCAAGCGTGCCAATCGGTGCGTGCCTGCTCGCGTGAATGCCCCGTCGGCATCGACGTGGGCGAAGAGATCTGGCAGCTCATCGCCAAGGTCAAAGAACGCGAGGTGTGAGTTTCATGGACAAACGCAGCTATATCAACCATGCCAAGGCGTGGGAGTGCATCGAGGACCATGAGGCCGCGCGCGAGACCCCGTTCGTGCGCCATGCCCGCACGTTGGCGCAGCAGACGCAACTGCCTGTATGCTCCGCGGCTGTGGGCGGTCTGCTCAACACCTACGAGACGCTCACACGCGCGTCATCGGTCATTGTGATCGGCACGGGTTCGCTCGTCGAAACAGCCCAACTCGTCGAAGGGCTGCACGGCGAAGGCAAGCTCACGGCAGTGGATTCCTCGGTGCAGGGCGGCGCGCAGGTGCGCATGCTGCTCAAGTCGATGGAAGACGACACGCGCACCACGCTGCGCATGGTCAGCGCGCAGCCGGGCGTGTACCTGCAGCGGCTCAACGGCGCCGACTACGACCTGATCGTGGTGTGCGGCGACGCCTCGAACTACGAGCCGGCCTATGAGCAGGCGCCGCGATTGCTCAAGCACGGCGGCACCATCGTCTTCACCGATGCGCTCGCCATGGCCTCACCCCAAGCCAAGGGCGGCCTGACCAACCCGGCTGACCGCAGTGCGAAGGCCGTGATGATGCGCGGCCTGCTCGACCGCATCGAAGAAGACGAACGGTTCGTCACCGCGCTGACCCCAGCCGGCACGGGCCTGCTGATTGCCGGCTACCGTTGACTGGCCATTCCGCTCAACGCCACATCCACAGCCTCGTCCGCATCATCGGTGATTGTGACGAGGCTTGGATCGAGTGGTGAGATCATGGCGCGCTGCGCGAGCGTGCCATTGACCCAGTCGAACAGGCCTTGCCAATATGAGCTGTCGTAGAGCGCAATCGGAATGGTGGCCGCCTTGTGCGTCTGCACAAGCGTAAGCAGCTCGAAGGTCTCGTCGAGTGTGCCGAAACCCCCCGGACACACGATGACGCCTGACGAGTACTTCACGAACATCGTCTTGCGCACAAAGAAATACCGGAACGTCATGCCCAGGTTGACCCATTCATTGATTCCCTGTTCATGTGGCAGTTCAATGCCAAGGCCAACGGATTTGCCGCCTTCGAGGGAGGCGCCCTTGTTCGCCGCTTCCATGATGCCCGGTCCCCCACCGGTGATGACGGCAACGTTGCGCCGCGCGATCTGTGCTCCCATGGTTTGCGCCGCTTGATAGGCGGGATCGGAAGAGTCGGTGCGCGCCGAACCGAAGATGCTGACGGCGGGTCCCAGCTCCGCAAGGGATCCGAAACCATCCACGAATTCCGCCTGGATGCGCAGCACACGCCACGGGTCGCGGTGGAGCCAGTCGATGGATTCATCCGTTTTGAGCAGGCGTTCGGTTGTGCTTTCCTCGGGGATCATCTGCCCGCGGAGCAGCACGGGGCCTTGCCGGTAGGTTTCGCCGAGCGGCGAGCGTCCGTCGTCAGGATGGGTGGTGTGTGGAGTGTTCATGCGTGCCCTTTCCAATGCGTTGGCTGAGCACAACAGTACCATCGGACAACGTGGTCACGCTTTCGTCCTTGGGCTTGTCCACGCTCGCCGGTGTCACCGGTTCGTTCGCCTCGGCGAGCTCGAAGCGTTTGGATTGCCGGCTCAACAGCACTCCGGAAACCGCCGCGGCGATCAGTGAGGCGACAAGCACGCCGAACCTCGCTTCAGCCGAAAGCTCAGCGTTGGCGTACGCGAGCGACGCGATGAGGAACGAGACGGTGAACCCGATGCCACAGGCCACGGCGGCCGGGAACATATCGCGCACACGCAGCCCCTTGGGCATCTTGAGCGAACCGAGGTGCGTCGACACCCACGCCACAATCATGATGCCCAGTGGTTTGCCGATGACGAGCGCCACGATGATGGCGATGACGACCGGCGAGACGAGCAGCATCGGCGTGATCGCATCGAAGTGCACGCCGGTGGCGAAGAACGCGAAAATCGGCAGGGCGAGCAACGCGGAGAATGGCTGCAGTTTGTCGGCGTAGCGTTCGGCGCGCGGCGAACGCTCGCCGTACATCGAGCGCGCCGGCGTGAGCAGGCCGACAAGCACACCGGCGAGCGTGGGGTGCACACCAGCCTCATACATCATGACCCATGCGAGGATGCCGATGACCGCCACGCCGAACCATGGCACCTTACGCATGCGCACAAGGAAATACCATGCAGCCGCGCAGATCGCGATACCCACGAACCAATACCAGGCGTTGAGCGACGAGAAGAACACGGCGATGAGGATGATGGCCAGCAGGTCATCCACCGTGGCGAGTGTCATCAGGAACGCGCGGATCGAACCAGGCAGCGCCTTGGCGAACAGGGCGAGCACCGCGAGTGAGAACGCGATGTCGGTCGCCGTGGGGATCGCCCAGCCGTGCGCGGTCTCACCGAAGGGGAAGAACGACCCATTCGCGATGAGCAGACTGCCCGGGTCGCCTGCACCCCACTGGGAGAACGCCGCGATGACACCGATGAACAGGATTGGCGGAACCATCATGCCACCCACCGCGCACAGCATCGGCACGGCGGCGGCGCGGATGTTCGACAGCGAGCCGGTGGTGAGCTCCTGGCGCAGTTCAAGTCCTACGGTCAGGAAGAATATGGTGAGCAAGCCGTCCTGCGCCCAATGCCCCAGCCCCATGTCGATGTTCGTGCCGGGAATGCCCACATGCCAATGCGACAGGTGTTCGAAGCCAACGGCCGTGGCCGGGATATTGGCGAGGATGAGCCCGGCGAGCGCGAATCCGAGCATGATAAGACCCGAAATGCGGTCCGATGCCGCGACCCTGCGTATGGCTGCCCATGCGCCGTTCCTGCCTGTGCTCATTGTGCCTCCCGAATGCGGCCGATGCGGACCGCCTGTGATGTGCGTCAAACCATTCCATTATGCCGCAATCGCCTCCCAGATGCACGGGTGCGTGGCCATATGCACAGGTTCTTAACGATTGGCGAGCGCGGTATGCATCCGTTCCAGCACGTCGGCGAGCATCGACGGCGGGCATGCCAGATTGACACGTTCGAAGCCTTCGCCTTCCACGCCGAACAGCGCGCCTTCGTCGAAATACACGCGGGCTTTGGTGCGCATGAAATCACGCAACGCATCGGCGCCGGCGAAGCCCAGACCGCGGCAGTCGAGCCACGCGAGATACGTGCCCTCGGGTTCGACGAGTGCGATGCCCTGGTGTGCGGCGGCAAACTCGCGCACCGTGGCGAGGTTGGCGGCAATCACATCAAGCAGTTCGTCAAACCAGCCTTCTGCTTCGTTGTATGCGGCGATGCACGCGACGAGTCCAAAGTGGCTGACCGTCATGCCGCCGATGTTTTCGGCGGCCACATCGAAGCGCGTTTTGAGCTCCGGATCGCGGATGATGGTGTTCGAGCACAGCAGGCCGGCCAGATTGAATGTTTTTGTTGGCGCGGTGAATTCGATGCACTGCCGTGCAATGTCATCGCCCAGCTCCCCCATCATCGTCACCGGATGTCCGGGCCATGAGAAATCGGCATGGATCTCGTCGACGAGCAACAGCACGCCGTATGTGCGGCACAGTGTGGCGATGCGGCGCAGTTCATCAGCCGTCCAGACGCGGCCCACCGGGTTGTGTGGGTTGCACAGCAGCATCGTGGTGCAGCGTGGATCGGCGAGCTTCGCCTCCAGATCGCCCCAATCAATCGCGTAGGTGTGGGTCGCCTCATCGTAGACGAGTGTGTTGTTGAGGATCGTCAGCCCATTGTGTTGCGCGGCCGAGGTGAAGGGGTAATACACCGGCCGTTGGATCACGATCGCATCGCCCGGGTGTGTGAACGCGCGCAAGGCCGTATGGACAGCGGGCATCACACCGTCGGAGAGCGTGACCCATTCCGGGCGCACCTCCATGTGGTGCCGGCGCGCCATCCAACCGGCGAGGGCTGCGAAATAATCGTCGGTGGCGTAGTCATAGCCGAACACATCGTGTCGGGCTGCGTCCACGATCGCCTGGACGATCTGCGGCGCCGGTTTGAATTCCATGTCGGCGACGGACATGGCGATCACGTCGTCATTGCCTTCGCCCATGTCGTCTTCGATCAGTTTCCATTTGATCGATGTGGTGTTGCGTCGTTCTACACGTGTCGTGAAGTCGTACATGCCCTGCCCTCCTGACCGTCTGCCCGCGTATACGCACGCCCTATGCGTCCGCATGCGCCTTCAGTGTAATGCGCTTGTGTGAAATCGGTGGAACGACCCGGAAATTGGCAAACCCCTTGACCGCATACGCGATCAAGGGGTTATTGTGCGCGAGACAGGATTCGAACCTGCGACCTGCTGATCCGTAGTCAGCTGCTCTAATCCACTGGGCTACTCGCGCAGCACCGCTGCGTCCGATGTGACTGACGCTATGCGCGTCTCCACTGCAACGGCCAAGTGCGCGAGACAGGATTCGAACCTGCGACCTGCTGATCCGTAGTCAGCTGCTCTAATCCACTGGGCTACTCGCGCATGTTGCTTGTTTCAGGCAACTCGAAAAAGATATATCACTTTCACAAAAAACTCAAATCTCGGCGTGTCGCCTCGCATTGCACCTTGTGGCGCCCCTATTGGCTGATGCGTAGGAGCGGACGCTGTGCAGGCACATACTGCGGTTCGGCATTGCCATCCACGGCGTTGGCATCCACAATGACCTGCGCGATATCGCTGCGGTTAGGCAATTCGAACATCGTGGTCTCGAGCGTGCGTTCGATGATTGCACGCAGGCCGCGCGCGCCGGTTCCTTTGTCGAGCGAGATTCGGGCGATGCGGTCGATGGCGTCGTCGGTGAAGACCAGGTCCACGCCATCCACTTCGAAGAGTTTGCGGTATTGCTTGACAAGCGCATTGGCCGGCGTGGTCAGGATCTGCCGCAGCTCGTCGATGCCGAGTTCGTCGAGGACGGTGACGACCGGCAGGCGTCCGATGAATTCCGGCAACAGTCCGAATTCCGCCAAATCGTCGGCGGTGACCATCGTCAGCAGGTCCTTGGGATCGTATGCCCTGGTGCGCCATGCGGCGCCGAACCCGGTCTCACGCGCGCCGACCCTGCGTTCGACGATGGCGTCGAGGCCCACAAAGGCGCCACCGCAGATGAACAGGATGTCGCGCGTGTCGATTTCCACGCCATCCGCTTCGCCGCGTTGTTTGCGCGCGCTGTCCATCGGCACATGCACCGTGGTGCCTTCGAGGATCTTGAGCAGCGCCTGCTGCACGCCTTCGCCGGAGACATCGCGCGCCATGACGGTGTTGTCACCGCCCTTGCGTGCGATTTTGTCGATTTCGTCGATGTAGACGATGCCGCGGCGGGCCCTGTCCACATCACCGTCGGCAGCCTGAATGAGCCTGCGCAACACGGTTTCCACGTCGTCGCCCACATAGCCGGCCTCGGTGAGCGTTGTGGCGTCGACGATGACAAAGGGCACCTGCATGGCCTTGGCCAATGTCTGCGCCAGATAGGTCTTGCCCACGCCGGTGGGGCCGAGCAGCAGGATGTTGGATTTGGCCACCTGCACGTCTTCGAGCGGATCGATGATCCGGCGCGCCTCGCCGGTGAGCAGCCCAGGCTCCCGCGTGGCGGAATCATGCACGTCGAGTGCACCGATCCTAGTGCGTTTGAAATGGTTGTAGACCGCCACGCTGAGTGTGCGCTTCGCCGCCTGCTGGCCGATCACATAGCGGTCGAGCACCTCGTTGATCTGGGCGGGTTTGGGCAGGTGTGTGACTTCGAGCCGGGCGTCTTTCGACCGCTCTTCGGCAATGATGTCCACACACAGCGCCACGCATTCATCGCAGATCGCCACGCCTGCGCCGGCGACAAGCCGGCCCACTTCGTGTTCGCTTTTGCCGCAGAACGAGCAGCGTTGCACGCCGTCGTTGTAGCTGACCACCCGTCCCATTGGTCATGCCGTCCTTCCCGTGGGACTGCCGGTGTGTGGCGAGCCGGCACCTCATAGGCGGGCCGGCGCGCCACACATCATGCTGCCATATGCATGGATTGAATCACTGCTTGACGCCGCGCGGTTGCAGCACTTCGTCCACGATGCCATAGTCCTTGGCTTCCTGGGCGGTGAGGAACGTGTCCACTTCGATGTCTTTGCGCACGCGTTCGAGCGGCTGCCCGGTGCGTTCGACAAGCGTGTTCTCGAGCCATTCGCGCATACGGAGCATCTCGCGCGCCTGGATCTCGATCTCGGTGGCCTTGCCGAAGCCCTGGTCGATCGCCGGCTGGTGGATCAGCACACGGGCGTTCGGCAGGATCAGACGCTTGCCCTTGGTGCCTGCCGCGAGCAGGATCGCGGCGGCCGATGCCGCCTGACCGAGGCACACGGTCTGCACGTCGGGCTGGATGTAGTTCATCGTGTCGTAGATTGCCGTCATCGCCGTCATCGAACCACCCGGCGAATTGATGTACATCATCACATCGCGGTTCGGGTCGAGGCTCTCCAGCACGAGCAGCTGGGCCATGATGTCATCGGCCGTCGTGTCGTCGACCTGCACACCCATGAAGATGATGCGGTCGTCGAACAGGCGCGTGTACGGGTTCTGGCGCTTGTAGCCATACGGCGTCTTCTCTTCGAACTCCGGCACGACATACCGGTTCTGCGGCCCGGCGAGACGCTGGGCGCGCGCTACGAATTTCGCTTCTTCAGATGCCATGCTCACTCCTTGGCGGTGTTCATGGTGTCATGCGTGGAGACGAGCTTGTCTACGAAGCCGTAATCGAGCGCCTCCTGCGCAGTGAACCAATGGTCGTATTCGTTGTCGCGGTAGATTTCCTCGACCGTGTGGCCGGTCTGTTCCGCGGTCAGTTCGGCGAGCGTCTTCTTCATGTTCATGATGAGCTCGGCGCTGATGCGCACGTCGGTCGTGGTGCCGCCGATGCCGCCGGAAGGCTGGTGCATCAGCACGCGCGCGTGCGAGGTCAGGAAACGCTTGCCCTTGGTGCCCGAGCTCAGCAGGAACTGTCCCATCGACGCACACATACCGATGCCCACCGTGGCCACGTCCGGTTCGATGAGCTGCATCGTGTCGTAGATCGCCATGCCCGCGGTGATCGAGCCGCCCGGCGAATTGATGTACAGCCAGATGTCGCTCTTCGGGTCCTCCGCGGCGAGCATGAGCATCTGCGCGCAGATGCGGTTCGCCATGTCATCCTTGACTTCCTCGCCCATCCAGATGATGCGGTCCTTGAGCAGACGGTTGAAAATCGGATCGGAGGGACCGGCTGGCATATCGCCTTCGGCCATGGTCGGTGTCAGTATTCCACTCACCTTGTCTCCTTTGCGGTTGTTGTGCAGTTACACATTACTTGTTTCAAACGACGGGAGCCCGTTTCTATTCCCGGCATGGCGCCCCGCCACGAGTGCGCCGGCCAGCGTGGCCACGGCGCAGGCGAGCGCCACGGGCACATAGAGGTTCGACGGCGCCTCGGTGAGTTCCATGACGAGCGTCATCGCCATGAGTGGGGCGTTCTGCGAGGCGCTGAGCAGCGCACAGGCGCCGATGAGCGCATAGACGCCGATCGAATTGGTGCCGAACAGCTGCAGCCAACCAATGCCGAGCACACAGCCCATCGATGCGCCAAGCGCGATGCCAGGTGTCAGCACACCACCGGAGGCGCCTGCACGGATTGTCATCAGCGTGACGACGGCCTTGGCGGCGAACGAAAGCAGCAGGAGCGGGATGAATGCCAGTTCGGGGCGTCCGGCGAACCCCATCTGCGCGGTCGCCCGGCCATTGCCCATGACCTGTGGAATCCAGATGGCGATAAGCGCGGTGACGCATCCGGCGAGCGGCAGCTGCCAGAGGATGGCCGCACCGCTCGCCTTGTGTGATTCGGCCCATTGCGCGCCGCGGCGGAACCATGCGCCGCACACGCCCACAACAAGCCCGGCGATCAATGCGAAACCCATGAGGTCCGGCGTGAAGACGGCGTCCACCTGCCCGATCACATAGAACGTGTGCGTGCCTTTGATCAGCGTGGCGACCCATGCGGCAAGCGCGGCGCATGCGAACGAAAGGCCGACGGTCACGGCGCTCACATTGGCGAGCAGAATCTCCACGGCGAAGAACCCACCGGCGAGCGGTGCATTGTAGACGCCAGCGAGGCCGGCGGCCGCGGCGATGGCGACGACCGTCTGCAGATCGGCACGGTGCAACCCCGTCCACCGGCAGAGCCGTTGCGCGAGCATGGCGCCGAGTTCGCGCGGGGCGACCTCGCGGCCGACGGACAGTCCGCAGCCGACGATGAAGATCTGCAGCAACACATGCGCCACGGTCTGCCATACCGGCATCAGCGTGCCCCGGACCGCCTGCCTCACGGACGGCACTGCCTGCGTTCTGGTGCGCAGCAGCCACCATAGCAGTGCGGCGCATGAGGCACCGATGACGAGCGACAACGCGCGACGCACTGGGTGGGTCGTGAACGGCCCGGGCAATTCGGGTGTTTCCACGAAACCCAAGGCAAGGTGTTCGATGGCGTAGAGCAGCAATGTGAGCGCGCCGGCGCATGCGCCGATGAGCACACCGAGCGCCAGCACCGTGACGATCAATGCGACGGTGCGCGACCCCAGCGGCCTGCGTTCTGGATCGAGGTCATCCCCGCGCGCATCGGCCATCTGGAATTCGTCGTTGTCCCAATGGCCCGCATGCGCCCCGGAGTGCAGTATGGCCGTTCCCTTTGCCGCCACGGTCGTCCCTTTCCATTCGCTGTTGTGGTGATGATATGCAATGGTCCCGCCGGCGCTGTGCTGGCGCGGGCGGGACCATTGCCTTACGGCAGTCAGCCAACCATGATCGGCGGTTCGCCCGCCGGTAGGTCAGGCGTTCTCTTGGTTGGAAGCGTTGAGCGAATCGGCCACAGCTGCGGCGGCAGCGGCGGCGGCAACGGATTCGTTGTCGTCCACGGCGACCTCGGCTTCCGCCTCTTCGGCACCGAGGAACTCGCTCAGGTCGAGCGGCTCACCGTCCACAGTGAACGAGACGGCGCGCATACCGGCGAGCAGACCCTTGGAACGGGCCACTTCCTCGACGGCGGAACCGATCTGGCCGTTGCGCATGATGGCCTGGATGAACTGGTTCGGATCCATGCCGTACTGCTGGGCGATCGACGCGAGGAAGTTGAACACGTCACTCTGCGACACCTCGACGTCCATCTTCTCCGCAAGCGCGTCGAGGACCATCTGGTCTTCGAGCAGCTTGTCCACGGCTTCTTCGGCTTCCTTCTTCTGGTCGTCGGTGGCCTTGTCCTTGTCGGTGCCCATGCTCTGCAGCTGCTGCTCGATCATGTGCTCCTTGACACCCTTCGGCGCCGGGATCTCGAGGCCGTCCTCGATGCGCGCGATGAAGGCGTCGCGGGCCTTGGTGGCCTGCATGCCGAGCGCATCGGATTCGATGTTCTTCTTGATCTCTTCCTTGAGTTCGTCGAGCGTGTCGAACTCGGAGGCTTCCTGCGCGAAGTCATCGTCGAGCTCCGGGAGCTCCTCGGTCTTCACGGAGTTGACCTTGACCTTGACGAGGGCCTTCTCACCTTCGTGTTCGCCGCCTTCCAGCGTGCTTTCGAAGGAGGTCTCCTCGCCTGCGGACAGGCCTTCGAGGGCTTCGTCGAGGCCGTCGAGCATGGTGCCCGAACCGATCTCATAGCTGATGCCCTCCTGCGAATCAACGGACTCACCGTCGATCTGGGCATCGAGGTCAATGTTCACGAAGTCGCCGTTCTGGGCCGGCCGGTCCACACCCACGAGTGTGGCGAAACGCTGGCGCAAGGCCTCAAGGCGGTTGTTCACGTCCTCATCGGTGACCTCGGCCTTCTCGACCTCGATCGTCATGCCGTCAAGGTCCGGCAGCTCGAAATCAGGGCGGCGCTCAACGGTCGCGGTGAACTTGAGCTTCGTGTCGTCGCCCGCGTTCTGGGGCGTGTCCACGACTTCGATCTCCGGCTGCGCCATCGGACGGATCTCCTTGGTCTGCAGCGCCTGCGAATAGAAGTCCGGGATGGCCTTGTTCACGGCTTCGCCGGCGACAGCGCCGAAACCAACGCGTTGGTCGACGAGCTTGCCCGGTACATGGCCCTTACGGAAGCCAGGAACAGTGATCTGCTCGGCGATTTCCTTGCGAGCGGTGTCGAGGTACGGCTCGAACTCTTCCTGATCGATGGTGATAGTGAGCTTGGCCTTGGTCGGCTCTAGATTCCTAACGCTGATTTTCACGCTGTATGCTCCTGATACGTATTGTCAATGCTCTGCCCGAAGGCAACCGTTACATGATACCGCGAGTCAGCGACGCTGCCAACAGATGAATCTGCCATGGGCGGGCGCCTTGTTCCTCCAGGAATCCGGCCACATCGCGCGCACCCGGATCATCGGTCCAGCACAGGTTACGCACAATCTGCGGTTTGAGCAGCACATCCGGCGGTGTATGCGTGTCCTGGGAGACTTGGTTGATGAGCGCCCGGCACGCCTGCAACCGCCTGAAGCGGTCCGGGTGGTGCTTTTGCCAGAGTTTCATGGATTTCGGCGCATTGACCTGCACGGTGGCCCCTTCCGGCGCCGGCATCACCGGCAGTTCGTCCTCGGGCAATTCCAGCGCGCGCTGGATCGCCTGCTTCCACACGCTCGGCTTGACCTTGCGCTGGATCGGCGCATACCGTTCGAACATCTTGTCTTGATCGGTGCCCAGATGCATGCGCACCCGCTCGTTGAGCGACCGGATGGCACGGAATTGTCTGGCGTTGTGTGGTTTGGCTTGTGCGGCTTCGATGATCGACGCATCGGCGAGCAACAGGCTCGGGGCGATGTCGTACCGACGGGCGAGCTCGTCACGTTCGGTCCACAGTTCCTTGGCGATGGCGAGCGCGCGGCGGTCGCGTTGGATCGTGTTGATGTGCGATATGCGCAGCCAAGGCACCGCATGGGGGCGGCGGGGGTGCAGTTCCGTGCGCAGCACATACTCGAACTCCTGGCATGCCCATTCCCATTTGCCCGCGCGTTTGAGGTCGAGCGTCATCTTGTGCGCGAGCGGAATGAGCAGTTCCACGTCGAGCGCTGCATAATTGCGCCAGTCGCGCGGCAGCGGACGGTATGACCAGTCGGCGGCGGAATGTTCTTTCGCCAGTGTCATGGCCAGATAATGCTCGGTCACATAGGCGAGGCCGAAGCGGTGGAGGCCCAGCAGGCGCGCGGCGATCTCCGTGTCGAACAGCGCGTGGGGCGTCAGCGAGAGTTGGGCGAATCCGGGAAGGTCCTGCTTTGCATCGTGCAGGATCCATGTGGCGTCGCCGACGGCGCTGTTGAACATGCCCCAGTCCACGCCGAGCGCATTGAGCGCCATCGGGTCGAGCAATCCGATGCCGGCGCCATCGCGTTTGAATTGGATGAGCCAATCGTCGTGGCCGTAGCGGTATCCCGACGCGCGTTCGGCGTCGGCCGCGAGTGGCCCTTGCGCCGCGGCCAGCCTGTCGCAGTAGTCTTCGAAGCCTTTCAGGGTGTCGGTCACCTGCGGAACGCCTTCCCGGGGTTCCCGCAGCAACACGGGCTCGTCGTTCACGCGCGCTCTCCTTGTTGGTGCATCGGACTGGTCACAGACAAATCATGTAACCACTCCACGACAGTCCATGGCATCGGCCCAGGGCGCGCCACCGGGCGCACAGCCGTTTAATACACAACGAACCCGTAGGATTCGAATTGCTCTTTGACCCGATCCTTGCACGCGCGCGACGGCCCCTTTTGGTCCTCGAGCGGGTATGGGATGCGCATCTCATGCCACTTGGGGCGTCCGAGCTGGTGGAACGGCAGCACGTCGATGTGCTCCACGCTGTCGCCGAAGGACTGGCAGATTCTGGCCACCTTGTCCACGTTCTCCTCGCCGTCGGTCAGACCGGGCACGAGCACGAAGCGCACCCAGATCTTCTTGCCCTTGGCTGCGAGCCGTTGGCCGAAGTCGATCGTGGGTTGCAGCACACCGCCCGTCACCTTCTCATAAATGTCGGGGTCGCCGGATTTGACGTCGAGCAGGCATAGGTCGATGTCGTCGAGCATCTCGTCGGTGTAGTTGCGGTTGAGGAACCCCGAGGTGTCCAGACATGTGTGCACACCCATCTGTTTGGCCGCATGGAACACGCGCGAGACGAAGGCGGGCTGCATCATCGATTCGCCGCCCGAGAACGTGATGCCGCCATGCGTCGCCTTGAACAGATCCGCATAGCGTTCCACTTTCTTGATCATGGCGTCAAGGAACACCGGCTTGCCGTCGCGCATCTTCCATGTGTCCGGGTTCTGGCAGTACTGGCACCGCAATGGGCAACCGCTCATGAACACCGTCATACGCGTGCCCGGACCATCGACCGAAGTATTGATGTCCCATGAATGCACGAAGCCGATGTCGCCGGTCTTCAGCGCGCGGATGCGGTCGCGCCGGTCAAGGCCGACCGGTGATTCGAAGCCGGACAAGCCGCCCATAAGCGTTTGGCTGGCGTATTCCTTCGATGTTTTGAGCATGTGCTGTGTTGTCGTGCGGAACCCGTTGCCCTGCGCGTTGTTCTCCATGCCGGTCACCTCCATTGGCGCTAAGGCCCCTTTTCACCTTACGGTGGCGTACGGGGGCCAGCGTATTGTTCATCGATTGCGTAACCAATCGCAAAGGGCGGAGCCAATGGCCCCGCCCCTCATGCGTTCACGTCAGCCGGTCAGGCGTCAGTCCTCCACGGCACCCTGATGGAAGGTGCGCGAGATGACGTCGAGTTGCTGCTCCTTGGTGAGCTTGACGAAGTTCACCGCGTAGCCGGAGACGCGCACGGTCAGGTGCGGGTACTTCTCCGGGTGTTCCACGGCGTCTTCGAGCTGCTCCTTGCGCAGCACGTTGATGTTCGCGTGGTACAGGCCGTGGCCGTTGCCCGCGTCGAGGATGCCCACCAGGTTGTTGATGCGCTCGTCCTCGTCACGGCCCAAGCCATCGGGGGTGATCGTATTCGTCAGCGAGATGCCGTCAAGCGCATCGTTGTAGTCGATCTTGCCGACCGAGAACATCGACGGGAGCATGCCGTGCGAATCCATGCCGTTCTCCGGGTTCGCGCCCGGCGCGTACGGCGTTCCCTTGACGTGGCCCGAGGGGAACGAACCGGTGTTCTTGCCGTATTCCACGTTCGAGGTGATTGTCAGGATCGACTGCGTCGGCACGGCGCCACGGTAGACCGGCAGGCGCTTGACCTGGCCCATGACCGTGGAAACGACCCACTTGGCGATGTCGTCGGCGCGGTCATCGTCGTTGCCGTAGAGCGGGAACTCGCCTTCGGTGCGGTAGCCGACGATCAGGTCGTCATCGGCACCCTCGACGTACTCGAACTCATGGCCCGGCATGTCCTTGGCGTCCTTGTTGTAGATCGGGTACACCTTGGCATACTTGCAGGCCGAAAGCGAATCCGCCGCGATCGACAGGCCAGACATGCCGCAGCCGAGCGTGCGGTAGACCTCGCGGTCGTGCAGCGCCATTTCGATCGACTCGTATGCATACTTATCGTGCATGTAGTGGATGATGTTGAGCGCCTCGACGTAGGTCTCCGAAAGCCATTCGAGAGCCTTCTCGTAGTTCGCCTTGACCTTCTCGTAATCCAGGGAGCCGTCGGCTTCCGGCGTGATCGGCTCGATGTGGCCCTTGTCGATGACCTGCTGGCCGGTCATTTCGTCACGGCCGCCGTTGATCGCGTACAGGAGCGCCTTGGCGGAGTTCACACGGGCCGCGAAGAACTGCATCTGCTTGCCCACGCGCATCGGCGAGACGCAGCATGCGATGGCGGCGTCGTCACCCCAGTGCGAACGGATCTCCTTGTCGGACTCATACTGGATGGCCGAGGTGTCGATCGAGATCTTGGCGCAGAAGCGCTTGTAGCCTTCCGGCAGCTTCGGATCCCAGAAAATCGTGATGTTCGGCTCAGGGCCCGGTCCAAGGTGCTCGAGCGTCAGCGTGTTGAGCAGACGGAACGAGGTCTTCGTGACGAGCGTGCGGCCGTCGTCGCCGAAACCGGCGTCGGACCAGGTCGCCCAGTACGGGTCGCCCGAGAAGATCGAATCGTAGTCCTTGGTGCGCAGGAAGCGCACGATGCGCAGCTTCATCACCAGGTTGTCGATGATCTCCTGGGCGTCCTGCTCGGTGATCTTGCCACTCTTGAGGTCGCGCTCGAAGTAGATGTCGAAGAACGTGGAGACACGGCCGAAGCTCATCGCAGCGCCGTCCTGGCTCTTGACGGAGGCCAGATAGCCCATGTAGGTCCACTGCACGGCTTCCTGAGCGTTCATCGCCGGGCGCGCCAGATCCAGGCCGTATTCCTTGCCCAGGTTGATGAGCTTCTTGAGGGCCTTGATCTGCTCGTCATGCTCTTCGCGGTAACGGATCCAGTGCTCGATCTCGGTCTCCGAGAAATCGTTGCGGTATGGGATCGCGTCCTTGTCGCGCTGCTTGAACTTGATCAGCGCGTCCACGCCGTACAGGGCCACACGGCGGTAATCGCCGATGATGCGGCCGCGGCCGTAGGCATCCGGCAGGCCGGTGAGGATCTTGTTGTGGCGGGCGAGCTTGATGTTCTTGGTGTACACGCCGAACACACCGTCGTTGTGCGTCTTGCGGTACTTGGTGAAGATCTCCTTGATCTTCGGATCCGGTTCCTTGCCGGCTTCCTTGATGGCCTGCTCGACCATGCGCCAGCCACCGTTCGGCATCATCGCGCGCTTGCAGGGCTCATCGGTCTGCAGGCCGACGATCACGTTGTCCACCTCGGCGGAATCGATGTAGCCAGCGGGGAACGCGTCCACATCCGCCGGGGTGTGGGTGTCCACGTCGTACACGCGCTGCTTGCGCTCGACAGCCAGGTAATTGTCGTCCAGGTACTTCCACAGATGCTTCGTCTTGTCGGTGGCGTCGGCAAGGAAGGATTCGTCACCTTCGTACGGGGTGTAGTTCTTCTGGATAAAGTCGCGGACGTCGATGTCCTTCTCCCAGTTGCCCGGCACAAAACCTTCCCAGGCCTGCTCCTTGACGTCTTCTGGGGAGAGAGCGGTCGCATCAACTGCTGCCATTGGTACTCCTTGATATCGGTTATCTTTTGCCCGGCGCGTCTTCGTGCCGTCGACACTTCCATCGTACGCGTCCGGCGTGTGAAAAAGGCGCCAAAACCGCGTGAGCTAGCTCACAATCGCCTGTTTTGGCTGTGAGCTAGCTCACGAACGGCATGGATGCCGGGCGTCAGGCTCCTCCGGGGCCTACTTGGTGCCCCAGCTGTTCCACTGGTGGTCTTCGTCGTCCCACTGCTTGTTGCGTGCCTGGGCGGTCTTCAACGCGTCCATCGCGGCTTCGCGCGTGGGGTACGGTCCGATCCGGTTCTGCATCGGCGACTGCGGCCCGAGTTCCACTTCGCCGGTCGCCGTGTTGTAATACCACTGCTGTGCATCTGTCATGATTGAGTCCTTTCCTCAGAGATGTCCACACGGACGCGCGGCCGCACGTCCGTTATCCGCGCTATTCACGAAACGCGCTCGTGACGGGCAGGCGGCGGTCGCGTCCGAACGCGAGCGCGCTGACCTTCGGCCCGAGCGGATACTGGCGGCGCTTCCATTCGGCACGGTCGACAAGGCGCATGACCGTCGAGACGATTTCGTCGTCGAATCCGTCAGCGAGCAGATCGGCACGGCCATGTGCATGTTCGATGTATGCCTCGAGCACGCGGTCGAGCAGCTCGTACTGCGGCAGCGAATCGCTGTCTTTCTGCCCCGGGCGCAGTTCGGCGCTGGGGGCCTTCGTGATCGAGTTGACGGGGATCATCACGCCGTCGGGCAACTGCACGCCGGCATTCGCGGACTCATTGCCCACGATGCGCAATCCGCCGACGCCCATGCCCGCGGCGGCGGCGCTGTTGCGCCAGCGCGCCAACTGCCAGACCTTGGTCTTGAATACGTCTTTGATCGGCGCATAGCCGCCCACGGCGTCACCGTAGATCGTCGAATAGCCACAGGCGAGCTCGGACTTGTTGCCGGTGGCGAGCGCGAGCACGCCCTTGGAGTTCGAGTAGGCCATGACGATCACGCCGCGGATGCGCGCCTGCAGGTTCTCCGCGGACACGCCGTCCAGCGCGAGCTGCCGTTGGAACGCCTCGTACATCGGCTTGATCGGCTGCACGTCGTAGTGCGCGCCGATGTTGGCGGCGAGGTCGGCGGCGTCATCTTTTGAGCCCTGCGACGAATACATGCTCGGCATCGAGATGCCGTACACATTGCCGCCTCCCACGGCGTCGGCCGCCATGGCCGCCACGAGGGCCGAGTCGATGCCTCCGGACAACCCCAGGCACACCCCCGTGAAGCCGTTCTTGGCCATGTAGTCCTTGAGACCCAACACGCATGCGGTGTACACCTCTTCGTCGGGGTCCATGCGCGGCGCGACCTTGCACGCCTCCTGACGGTCGCGGTCCGTGTCGAGGGTGAAGTATGCAAGGTCCTCCATGAACATCGGCGAGCGTTGGAGCAGCGTGCCGTCCGCATCCACCACGAATGTGCCGCCATCGAAGACGAGGTCGTCCTGCCCGCCCACCTGATTCACATAGATCATCGGCGCATGCACTTCGGCGGCGCGCCTGCGGGCCAGATCGAGCCGGGTCTGGGTTTTGCCTTCTTCGTACGGCGATCCGTTGATCGTCAGCAGCACATCGATGTGCTCCGTGGCGAGTTCGGCGACCGGCCCGCCGTCTTGCCAGATGTCTTCGCAGATCGCCAATCCCACGCGCACGCCGTCTATGGTGAGCACGGTATGCCGCTCACCGGCGGAGAAGATCCGGAATTCGTCGAACACACCGTAATTGGGCAGGAAGTGCTTGTCGTACCCGGCCCACACCAAGCCGCCGTGCAGCACCACAAGGCGGTTGCGCGGCTTGCCGTTGGCGTGGTCGGTGCCCACGGTGCCCACCACCACGTACAGGCCGCCCATGCCTTCTTCGTCCAATTGCGCTGCCAGTTCGTTGGCCGTGTTCCACGCGGCTTCGCGGAAGGTGGCGCGCAGGGCAAGGTCTTCGATCGGATAGCCGGTCAGGGTCATCTCCGGAAAGACGACGATGTCGGCGCGTTCACGCGCCATGCGGGTGGTTGCGATGACTTTTGCGGCGTTGCCGTCCAGATCGCCCACGCAGGTGTCGATCTGCGCAAGCGCGAAACGTATTGTGCTCATGCTCCCCTAGTGTATCCGCTCGCCACGCGTTACGCGCTTCGAATGACTCACCGGGCGCCGCTTATGCGCAGGGCGTCAAGCACGTCGAGTGCGGCGTTCGCATAGAAGTCGGCGCCGGTGCGCACCGTCTCGTCAAACCCCACGAAGCGCGGGCTATGCCAATCGGCGCATCCGGGCGTGCCGTTCGACCCGACGAACGCGAACACCGGACGCGTGACCTTGGCGTATTCGGCGAAGTCCTCACCGGCCATCGACGGGATGATTGGCGCGGGGTCCGCATACTGCGGGATATGCATGCACACCGGTTCGATGAGCAGGGGGTCGCTGACGAGCGGGTCCTGGAAGTCATCCCAGTCCACGCTTGCGCCGATGCCGTATGCCGCCGCCGTCTGTTCGACGATCGTGCGGAACCGCTCGGCAGCCATATCGCCGTCCTCGCGGTGGAAATAGCGTACGGTGCCTTGGAAGCCGGCTTCTGCGGGCACGACGTTCCACACATCGCCGCCGTGCACTTCGGTCACCGAGACGACGAGCGGGTGGAACGGCGTGACGTTGCGGCTCACAATGGTCTGCAGTCCCATGATCATCGCGGCCATCGCCTCGAGCGGACCGGTGCCTTTGTGCGGATAACCGGCATGGGTGCCCTGCGCGTGCAGGGTGACCCTGAAGCGCACACAACCGGCCATCATGGGGTCGGTGCCTGCGGCGAGCACGCCAGGCGCGTAATTGGGGTTGTTGTGCGTGCCGATGATCGCTTCGACCCCATCGACGAGGCCGGCGTCGATCACGGCGCGCGCGCCGAGTCCTAGCTCTTCGGCGGGTTGGAAGATGATGCGCACCGTACCGCCGATCAGATCCCGGTGATCACCCAACCAGAACACCGCGCCGAGCAGGCTCGCCATATGCAGGTCGTGGCCGCAGCCGTGCATGACCCCGGGGTTGACGGACGCGAAATCGAGTCCGGAATCCTCGTGGATCGGCAGGCCGTCGATGTCGGCGCGCAATGCGACCGTAGGGCCGGGGTGCTCGCCGGTGATCTGCGCCACGACGCCGGTCTCCATCGGATTCGCGAGCACATCCACCCCGTGCCCGCGCAGGACGCGCTCCAGATAGGCGCTCGTCTCGACTTCGTGGAACGAGCGTTCCGGGTGCGCGTGCAAGTGGCGGCGGATGGCGATGAGCTCATCGGTGAGCGCGATGTGCGCGGTGATGGATTCCATCATGGGGTCCTTTCGGCCAGTGGATGACTGCGGTTCATGGGCGCGCTCAGTGGCGCAGCAGGCGCTTGGCGATGGCGTTGGCGAGGGCTTGCACGACCTGCACCAGCACGATCATGATGATCACGGCCGTCCATGTGACGGTCTGGTCAAACTTCTGGTAGCCATAGGCGATGGCGAAGTTGCCGAGACCGCCACCGCCGATGTACCCGGCCATGGCCGACATGTCGAGCACGCCGATGAACAGGAACGCGTAGGCCAGAATGAGCGGGGCGAGCGCCTCGGGGATGAGCACGGTGCGGATGATCGTGAGCTTCGAGGCACCCATCGCGCGTGCCGCCTCGATCACGCCGTGGTCAACCGGCACGAGATTCTGCTCCACAAGGCGTGACGTGGCGAAGGTGCACATCACGATCATCGGGAAGATCGCCGCCGTGGTGCCGATCGACGTTCCCACCACCTTGATTGTGAGCGGCTGCATGGCCGCCAGGAAGATGATGAATGGGATCGGGCGGATGATGTTCACCAGAATGTCGAGGATGCGGTAGACGACGCGGTTCTCGAACAGGTTGCCGGGGCGCGTGCCGTACAGGATGACGCCGAGCACAAGGCCGAGCGCGCCACCGATCACAATCGTCACCAGCACCATCTGCAGGGTCTGCACAACCGATTGTGCCAGCAACGGCCGCAGCACGGTCCAGTCGCTGCGGCTCGCCAACGCCACACCTGTCTGTATGGTCAGCATCTGCATCATGCACGCTCCTTGTTCTCGGATTGCTCGTCTTCGGGGTTCATCTCCACCACGTCATCGACCTGTTCGAGCATCCCCACGTCGGTGGCAAGGGTGCGCGCATCGCTGTCCGCATCGGTGCCCCCATCGGGTACGGCGAGCTGCGCGCGCGCCACCGCCTGCGCATAGTCGACCGGGGCGGCGCGTGTGCCGAAGTCCACGATGTCGCTGTCTTGCGCAAGCTGCGCGAGGAAGCGCTCGGTGTTCGCCTCGTCGCCGGTGAACTCATACGTGACCGCGCCGATCGCCACGCCCTGCACGGTGTCGATGCCTCCGTACAGCAGGCTGCTGTGCATGCCGTAGTGCGCGATGAGCTCGGAGATGTTCTGCCCGGATGCCGGCACAATCGTGGCGCCGCTGGCGTCGGTGATGTCACGCTGGCGGATCACGACGGTCACGAGTCGGCCGGGCCATTGTTCGCGCATCGCCTCGACGCGCGCAGGGTCGGGCAGCCCGTCCATGGCCGTGGCGATGAACCGCTTGGTCACCTCCTGCTTCGGCGCGGCGAACAGGTCATACACATCGCCCTGCTCGACGACCTTGCCCCCGCTCATCACGGCCACGCGGTTCGCGATCTGCTGCACGACGTTCATCTGGTGCGTGATGAGTATACGATCGTAATGCCGAACTGTTCGTTCACGCGCTTGAGCAGATCGAGCACCTCGGACGTCGTCTCGGGGTCGAGCGCACTCGTCGCCTCGTCGGCGAGCAGGATCTTCGGATTCGTCGCCAGCGCGCGCGCAATGCCGACGCGCTGCTTCTGGCCGCCGGAGAGTTGGGAGGGGTATTTTCCGGCGTGGTCGGAAAGCCCCACGAATTCGAGCAGCTCCGCCACGCGCTTGTCTTGGTAATCCTTGCGCCAGTGGTCGAGTTTCAACGGGTAGGCCACGTTCTGTGCGACCGTTTTGCTGGAGAAGAGATTGAACTGCTGGAAGATCATGCCGATCTTCTGGCGCACTGGCCGCAATTTCGATTCGCTCATCGACGAGACGCGCTCGCCGAGCACGGTGACCGATCCGCTTGTGGGCTGTTCAAGCGCGTTGATCATGCGCACGAGCGTGGATTTGCCGGCGCCCGAATACCCGATGATGCCGAAGATGTCGCCGGCGTCTATGCTCAACGACACGTCGTCCACGGCGCGCATCGGCTGTTTGGAGCCGCGCTGCCGGAACTCCTTGCTCACATGGTCGAACACGATGATCGGTTCGCTCGTCTGCGTCATAATACTGCCTTCCACCTGATGGCCCGGCCGCGTGTGCAGGCCGCGGCCGACGTGTGACGATGCTACAACAGTGGGGCCGAACGGCCCGTGCGCCATTGTAGCGAACGGTGCCGCTCGGCCCCACTGCGGGCACGGGCGTCAGTGCTGCTTGATGTCGTTTTCGATGTCCTTGAGGTACTGCTGCAACTGCGCCGTGGTGAACTTGTCGGCGAACACGGCGGTGCCGCCGGATTCCTCCTGCAGCGCGTCGAGCACCGGCTTCGTCTGGTAGATTTCGACGCACTTCTTGTACACTTCGTTGTCCACATCATCGGCGCGCACGGCGAAGATGTTGATGTACGGGCGGGATTCCTCGGATTCCGCGTCGTCCTGGTAGAGGGCGTCGGTGGGCTTGAGGCCGGCGTCGGCCACGTAATCGTTGTTGATCACGCCGGCGGACAGGTCGCTTGAGCCGGCTTTGAGCGTGTTGGCGATTTGTTCGGCCTTCATGGGGACGACCTTGACCTTGGAGTTCGCGGTGTCCACGTCCTGCGGAATCGTGAACGCGGTCCAGTCACCCTTGAGCGTGATGAGTCCCGCCGCCTTGAGCACGCCGAGTGCGCGCGCCTGATTGGTCTCGTCGTTCGGGATCGCCACCGTGGAGCCGGCGGGCAGCTGCGAGATGTCGGTGTACTTGGGCTTGTCGCCGTCGAACGCCGAATACACGCCGAGCGGGTAGATCGCCACGCCGCCGAGCGGCTGCAGGTTCTTCTTGTTCTGCACATTGTAGTTCGCCAGATACAGCAGGTGCTGGAACTCGTTCATGTCGAGGTCGCCCGCGTCGAGCGCCGGGTTTTCGCTCGTGTAGTCCTGGAAATCCTTGATGTCGACGTAGATGCCCTGGGCCTTGGCCTGTTTGGTGAATTCCACCCACTGCGGGTCGGTGGCGCCGACCACACCGATTACGACCGGGTTCGTCTCCGAGCCCTTCGGCGCGTTGTCGTTCTTGTTCATGGCGCGGTATCCGAAGAACGCGGCCACGGCGAGCGCCACGACCACCACGACTGCGATCACGATGTTGCGTACGCGGTGGTTGACGCGCACCGGTTCCTCGGTATTGAACTGTGGGGTGTTGGATGACATGGTGTTCCTCTGTGCTGGGTTGGGTATCTTCTACACTTCTTCCGGCGTGGGCGCCGAACAACGTGTCCAACAATACGGCGCCCGCCGCACACCACACGCGGGCGGGGATATAGGGTTTGGTTATACAATCCACTCAATCCTTGGTATGGCGCCGATTGCGCTTGTGCCGAACATCACGGCGCCCGCATATTGCGCCATATTTCGAACAAAATCATCTCATATGCTGGCAGTACAATGATCATCCCCGGAGCGCCCACTCCCCTGCGCGCGCTACAGTGGCACCCATGACCACTGCACCAGACCAGACCGCCCCCGACATCCGCGCGGCGTTCTTCGACATCGACGGCACGCTCACGAGCTTCACGACGCACACTGTGCCCCAATCCACGGTGGACGCCCTTCACGCCCTGCGCGCGCAGGGCGTGAAGACCTTCATCTGCACTGGGCGCGCGCCCTCGCAGACGCCGGTCGTGCTTGACACGCTGCCGGTGGAATTCGACGGCATCGTCGGCGTCAACGGCCAGTACTGCTGGGACGCCACCGGCGTCATCGGTGCTGAGCCGATGCATCCGGACGACGTGCGCACGATCCTCGGCTGGCTCGATACCCATCCGGATGTCGTCGCCTGCTTCAGCGAGGCGGATGACACGTATTTCAACCATGACTCCGCACAGCTGCGCGCCATGTGGGGCTCGCTGGGCAAGACCGCGCCGCACATCGACTTCATCGACCCGCGCACGCGCACGCGCACGAATCCGGTCTACCAGATCAGCCCGTACATCGATGCCGCTGCCGAGGCCGAGCTCGTCTCCTTGTGCCATGCCGTGCGCGGCGTGCGCTGGCACCCCGACTTCGTGGATCTGATTCCCGCCGACGGGGGCAAGAACCGGGGCATGGAGCGCATGCTGTGCCATTACGGCCTGACGCGCAGCCAATCGATCGCATTCGGCGATGGCGGCAACGACATTGACATGCTGCGCTATGCGGGCATCGGCGTGGCCATGGGCAACGCGACCGACGAGACGAAACAGGCCGCGGACCACGTGACCGGCAGCGTGGACGACGACGGCATCGCGCAGGCGCTGCGCCATTTCGGCGTGATCTGACCGTCGCGCCGGCAGGCTGTTTTCCAGTGGGCTCAGCGCGCAACAGGGATTGTGCTACGGTGAGAGGCTATGACAACTATTATCATGCACACCTCTGAGGGTGATATCCGTATCAATCTGTTCGACACGAAGGCTCCGCACACCGTGGAGAACTTCCTGGGCCTGGCCACCGGCAAGAAGGAATGGACCGACCCGTTCACCGGCCAGCCTTCGCACGAGAAGTTCTACGATGGACTCACGTTCCACCGCATCATCAAGGACTTCATGATCCAAGGCGGCTGCCCGCTCGGCACCGGCACCGGCGGCCCGGGTTACGACTTCGACGACGAGATTGACCCGACGCTCAAGTTCGACCGCCCGTACCTGCTCGCCATGGCCAATGCCGGTCTGCGCCGCGGCGCCGATGGCAAGGTGCACGGCACCAACGGCTCGCAGTTCTTCATCACCACGGTGCCGACCCCGTGGCTCGACGGCCACCACACGATCTTCGGCGAAGTGGCCGACGAGGAGTCGAAGGCCGTGGTCGACAAGCTCGATGCCGTGGCGACCGACGGCCAGGACCGCCCGCTTGAGCCGGTCATGATTGAAGCGATCGAGCTCGTCTGACCCAAACCGTGTTGTGTCCGCGCGTCACGACACATGGCCAAGGATGCGGCGCATACGTGGTTGCGCCGCATCCCTGGCCCCGGTAAGCCTGTAGACGTCGAAGACGCCGTCGATCTTGCGCACCGCCGAAAGCAGTGTGTTCAGATGCTGTGGATCGGCCATTTCAAAGCTGAACTGGCTCGTCGCCACACGGTCGCTGCCCGTGGCGATCGACCCCGAGAGAATGTTGACCCCATGGTCGGAAAGCACACGCGTCACATCGCTGAGCAGATGCGGGCGGTCCAGTGCCTCGACCTGGATCTTGACCATGAACAGGCCCTTGGCGCTTGTCCATTCCACTTCCACCACGCGCTCCGGTTCCCTGCGCTGCAGGTTGATCATGTTCAGGCAATCCACGCGGTGCACCGACACGCCTTCGTTGCGTGTGATGAATCCGATGATGCCATCGCCCGGCACCGGCATGCAGCAGCGTGCGAGCTTCACCCACACATCACTGACGCCCTTGACTGAGATCCCCGGCGTGCCATTGTCCCGCTTGCGCTTCGAGGCGCGTAGCGGCAGCACCTCCTCTTCGGCCTCTTCATTGACCTCGCTGGTACCCGCGTCCTTGACGAGATGCGAGATCACGTTCTGCGTGGAGATCTGCCCTTCGCCGATCGCGGCGAACACCGCATCGGCGTTCGGCAAGTTGATGTCGTCGGCCACCCCCACCATCGCCTCGGACGTCAGCAGCGCCTGCACGGGCAGGTTGCGTTTGCGCATCGCACGCGTCAGCTCGTCGCGCCCCTCTTCGATCGCCTCGGAACGGCGCTCCTTGCTGAACCACTGGCGGATCTTGTTGCGCGCCTTGGGGCTTTTGACGAAACTGAGCCAATCACGGGAAGGCCCCGCCGTATCCGACTTGCTCGTCAGCACCTCCACGGTGTCGCCGTTTTCGAGCTTGGTGTCGAGCGGCACAAGACGGCCGTTGACGCGCGCGCCCATCGTGCGGTGCCCCACCTCCGTATGCACGGCATAGGCGAAGTCCACCGGCGTGGCGTCCGCCGGCAACGAGACGATCTTGCCCTTCGGCGTGAACACGTAGACCTCGGCAGCCCCAAGATCCTCTTTGAGTGAGCCGAGGAACTCATTGGAATCCGGTGTCTCGCTCGTCCAATCGGCGAGCTGCTGGATCCATGCCAGATTGTCGGACTCGCTGAGCTCCTGATTCTCGCCACGCCGCCGGTCGGTCTTGTCGGGCGTGCTCAGCGCACGGCCCGCCTGCCCGTTCTCCTTATATTTCCAATGCGCTGCGATGCCGAACTCCGCGCGCCGGTGCATGTCCCACGTACGGATCTGGATTTCGACCGGCTTGCCTCCCGGGCCAACCACGGTGGTGTGCAGGCTTTGGTACATGTTGAGCTTGGGCATGGCGATGTAGTCTTTGAACCGCCCCGGCACCGGGCTCCACCGCGCATGCACGGCACCGAGCACGGCATAGCAGTCCTGAATGGTGTCGACGATGATGCGCACGCCCACAAGGTCGTAGATGTCCGAAAAATCATGGCCTCGCACAATCATCTTCTGGTAGATCGAGAAATAGTCCTTCGGCCTGCCCGTCACATAGGCCTCGATGTGCAGGTCTTCCAGATCATCATGGATCTCGGCGATGATCTGCTTGAGGTAGACTTCGCGCTGCCCTGCACGGTGCGCCACGAGCATGACGATCTCGTTGTAGATCTTCGGGTAGAGCACCTTGAAGCTCAGTTCCTCGAGCTCCGTCTTGATGGCGTTCATGCCGAGGCGGTTGGCGAGCGGCGCATAGACGTCGAGCGTCTCGCGCGCCTTCTTCTGCGCGCTCGACGGCTTGACGTACCGCCAGGTGCGCGCGTTGTGCACACGGTCGGCGAGTTTGACGACGAGCACGCGCACATCGCGGCTCATCGCCACGACCATCTTGCGGATCGTCTCCGCCTGCGCGGAATCGCCATAATCCATCTTCGTGAGCTTCGTGACGCCATCCACGAGACCGGTCACGGTATCGCCGAATTCCGCACGGCACTCGTCGAGCGTGTAATCGGTATCTTCCACCGTGTCGTGTAGCAGGCCTGCCGCCACGACCAAAGGCCCCATGCCCAAATCGGCCAGAATCTGCGCCACGGCGAGCGGGTGTATGATGTACGGCTCGCCCGATTTGCGCCGTTGGGAGGAATGCTGGCGCACCGCACGCGCATAGGCGCGCGAGAGGATCTCCATATCTTCGTCAGGATGGTGCTGGCGGCATATTGACAGGATCGGCAGCAGCGGATCCAGCGGGTTCTCGCTGATCTCGCACCCCAACATGTTCGCAGGCTGCATCTCATGCTCCGTGTCCGCCATATGCTCCTCCTGTCCCTCTGTTCCCTCACGCGCACACCGCGAGACGCAGTGCTCAGACGTCATCATTGTACGCGCACGTGCGCCATGCGCGGCCGGTGGATGTCACCGCCGCACGCCGCTCACACGCCCGTCGAGCCGAACCCGCGCTCGGCCCGGTCGGAACCGGGCAGTGCCTGAGCAGGTACGAACCGCGCCTCCACATACCGCTGGATCACCAGCTGCGCGATGCGGTCCCCCGGTTCGAACACCACCGTGTGCTCGGCGTCGAGGTTGATCAACGGTACCATGACCTCACCACGGTAGCCGGCATCGATCGTGCCGGGGGCGTTGAGCACGGTCACGCCCTGCTTCGCCGCAAGCCCCGAACGTGGGTGCACAAGCCCCACATACCCCGCCGGTAGCGCGATGCGCACGCCGGTGCGCACGAGCGCGCGCTCGAACGGCTTGAGTTCCACATGTTCGGCTGTACTCAGGTCGGCGCCCGCGTCGCCCGCATGCGCATAGCGCAGCTGCACCGGATGCGCCGGGTCGACGGCGCACACGAGCACTTCAGTCTGTTCCGGCTCGTTGTATGCGGGGTCGAACGTCATCAGGCCGCACACTCCTTGCACACCGGCTGGCCGTCGTCGGTGGTGTAGGCAAGCTGGCTGCGGTGCTTCACCAAAAAGCACTGCGAGCAGATGAATTCATCGCCCTGCATGGGAATGACGGTGACCGACGCGTCCTCATTGCTCAGATCGGCGCCCGGCAGCTCATAGTCCTCCGCGATGGCATTCTCGTCATCATCCATGTCTGCCGCGGAATTCTGCGAGCTCTTGCCCAGTGCCTGCAGCGACTCCTCGTCCTCGTCCTTGTTGCGCGGGGAATCATAATCCTGTGCCATTGCGATTCCTTTCGATTGGTATGGCTTCGCCACACAATACACGGGTTTTCCCCGCATAGGATACACGATTATGAGCAAACGGAAAATCCGACACGTGGGGCACAATGGAAACTGTTCACATTGTGGAAGAAACGAGGTGCCCTGTGCCAACGGAATCATACCCGATTGCCCAGTTTGATCATGTGACCGGCGAAGGGGCGCTCGTCTTCTCCACAGACCATGGCCATTTCATCGTAGAGCTCAATGACGCCTTGGAACGCGCAATCCTCGAAGCCAAGCAGATACGCGCCGAACAGCATGACGACAAGCCTGTGCACCAGCAGAGCACACTGCCCATCTCGCAGATCCAAGCGCTGATCCGCGCAGGGGCGGACCCCGATCAAGTGGCGCGCAAATACGCGCTCAACAGCGCGCTCGTGCGCCGCTTCGCCACCCCCGTGGAATCCGAGAAAAACTATGCGATCGGACAGTTCCTGCGTGTGCGCGCCCCGAAGGAATCGCGCGTGCACACCTTGGCCGAGCTCATCGAACGCACGCTTGTGGCCGCGCGCATCCCACGCGAATCCGTGCAGTGGAAGGCCACGCGCCGCGGACTCGAACCATGGTGCATCATCGCGTCGTTCCAATCCGCAGGACACCCGATCCACGCCGAATGGTCGTGGAACATGCACGACAACACCGTGGTGTGCATCAACAACGCCGCGCGCAAGCTCATCGGCGAGGCGAATACCATGCGGGCGGCGGAAACCGGCGACCAGGATGCGGCGCTCAATGAGGCACTGCCCAATACCGCCGATCTGCCGGGTGACTCCGCGCGGTCCGCGCGCATCGAGATGACCGTCTCCGCTTGGAATGAACAATCGCAGACTGCACAGCGTGAGTCCCGCACCGCGTCCGCCCAGCCTGCAAGCGCCACCGAAGAGACCGCCACCACCGCACCTGAGAAACCGGCACAACAGCCTGCTGGCACATCGGCAGAGCCGACCGATAATCACACACCGTCGTCCGACACCCCGGATGATGTGCATGTCGAGGCCGTGCAGGCCGAGCAGGAACAGCCAGATGAGCGGCCGGCCGCCAAACCGGCCCATCGTGGGCGCCGCTCCCCCATCCCCAGCTGGGATGAGATCATGTTCGGCAAGGCGCCGAAGGACTGACACACAACCGCGATATCAGTCCACCATATCGATGATGCACGGCACATCCATTTCGAGCATCGTCTGCGAGCCGTGCACGCCAGGCATGCTCATTGCGCCTTCGGTCTGCGTGCGTGAATCGACAAGCGTCACATTGCGCGCGGCCTGCACGATCACATCGCCGAGCACTTCGCGCGTATGCGCCGAAACCGGCCCAAACAGGCCGGCATTGACCGCCTCGTCTTTCGTGCGCACCCATGCCTTGCCCGCAAGCCGCGTGCGCCAGCGTTCGGCGAGCGCCGCGACATCGCATCCCTCGCCCGCATACAGCATGACCGACCTCGGCTCGCCACCGACCATCGCCACGTCTTGCGTAAGCTGCGGGTCGAGCGCGATGTCGATGCGTTCTGCCGGGTCCGCGGCCACCATGCCGTGGTCGGCCACCACCACAATCGCCGTGCCGCGCGGGGCGAGCCTGCGCAACGTGTCGAGCTGGTCGTCGATCTTTTCGAACTGCACGACCCAGTCCTCGGATTCCCAGCCTTCGGCGTGCCCGGTCTTGTCCACATCGGGCAGATACAGGTACGTCAGCCCCGGTTCCTGCGCGCTCTGCGCGGCTGCACGCACACGGGCCAGCGGGGTGTCGAAACCGAGGTAATGCGCTCCACGCAGGGTGGCGCGGGTCAGTGGCGACGACTTGAAGCGCTTCAATCCCACGCTCGTCACACGCACGCCGCGGCTGGCGAGCAGTTCGAACGCCGTGGGCTCACGCTGGAGTTCCTCCGGTGGCTCGGCGTCGCGGAACTGGATGAGTTGGCTCATCACGCCCGTGCGCGCGTTGCGCTGTGTGTAGCCGGTCATGGCTGTCAAGCCCGGGCAAGTGCCGGTGCCAAACGTGGCCATGGCAGCGGTCGTCGTGCTTGGCGCGCATGTGGAGATGGGGCGCTGGTTGATGGGCTCTTTCATCAACGCGCGCAGATAGTTCGCATGCGCGAGGCGCATCGCGAGGTTCCAATAGCCCAGGCCGTCCACAAGCACCACAACCGCGGCGCGCGCCTGCGGAATGCCAAGCGCGCGTTGGAGCGTACCGGCGTCATGGTGCACCGTGGTCTCGACCGGCGCGCCGATCGCGGCGGACAGCGCCGGCAGCACCGACGATATATGGAGCGCGCCGCCACGGGGTTCCACACTCGCCGGTGTGAATGGCGCGGGCACGTCCATGCGCGGCGGTGTGGCCAGTGTGTCGCCGTAGTGCGCGGTCGGCACGAATTCCAGCAGGGTTCGCATGTCGGGGACGTCTATGCTCATGCTTTCCATGATGCCGCGGTTGCCGGACGCGCGTTGGGCGCGGTGGCGCGTGTCTTTACCTTTGCCACCCGACTCCACCGCGTTCGCTCGGCGCACCGCTCATGGACCGCACGAATTGCTAAAATAATACGGTTCACGTCGTTCTAGGGAGTAGCAGGCAGCATGGTTTCACGTCGCAAGTCGCAGGCAGCGACAGCATATGATCCGCGCACGGTCAAGGAGCACATCGTCGAGACGCCGCTCGGTGAGGAGATGAGCAAGTCGTTCCTCGAATACGCGTATTCGGTCATCTACGCGCGCGCCCTGCCTGATGCACGCGACGGCCTCAAGCCCGTGCAGCGGCGCATCATCTACCAGATGGGCCAGATGAACCTGCTGCCCGCACGCCCCTACATGAAGTCCGCGCGCGTGGTGGGCGAGGTCATGGGCAAGCTGCACCCGCACGGCGACTCCGCGATCTACGAGGCCATGGTGCGTCTCGCGCAGCCGTTCGCGATGCGTCTGCCTCTCGTCGACGGCCATGGCAACTTCGGCTCACTCGACGACGGTCCGGCGGCCTCGCGTTACACCGAGGCGCGTCTGGCGCCGGCGGCGCTCGGCATGAACGGCGACATCGACGAAGACACCGTGGACTTCACGCCGAACTACGACAACAAGCTCAAGGAGCCGGAAGTGCTGCCCGCGGCGATTCCGAACCTGCTCGTCAACGGTGCCTCGGGCATCGCCGTCGGCATGGCCACGAACATGGCCACACACAACCTCGGCGAGGTCGTGGCCGCGGCCAAGCATGTGATGCGCCACCCTGACGCCACACTCGACGACCTGATGCAGTATGTGCCCGGACCGGACTGGCCCGGTGGCGGCATTGTGATCGGCCGCGCGGGCATCCGCGACGCCTATGCGCAGGGCCGCGGCTCGCTCACCACGCGCGCTGCGACGCATGTGGAGAACGTGACGGCCCGCAAGAAGGCGATCGTCGTGACCGAACTGCCGTACATGGTGGGCCCCGAGCGCGTGCTCGAGCGCATTTCGGAAGGCGTGAAGAACCATAAGCTCGAAGGCATCTCCAATGCGATCGACCTGACCGACCGACACAACGGCACGCGCATCGTCATCGAACTGAAGACCGGCTTCGACCCGGCCGCCGTGCTCAGCCAGCTGTTCAAGCACACGCCACTGCAGGAGAACTTCACGATCAACAACGTGGCGCTTGTGGACGGCCGTCCGCACACGATGGGCCTGCGCGAGATGCTCGACGTGTGGATCGGGCACCGCCGCGGCGTGATCCGTCGGCGCAGCGAGTTCAGGCGCGCCAAGGCGCTCGAACGGCTGCACTTGGTGGAGGGACTGCTGCTCGCGCTTGTGGACATCGACGAGGTCATTCAGGTGATCCGCTCGTCCGAAGACGCCGACACGGCGAAGACCCGGCTGATGCAGGTATTCGACCTCGACGAAATCCAGGCGCAGTACATTCTGGACCTGCGTCTGCGCCGCCTGACGAAGATGAGCCGCATCGAGCTGGAGGCCGAACGCGACGACTTGCGCCGGCGCATCGAGGAGCTGGAAGCGATCCTCGCTTCCGCCGAATCGCTCGACGCCGTGGTGATCCAGGAGATGGACGATGCCGTAGCTACCTATGGATCGCCGCGTCGCACGGTGCTGCTCGACGAGAACGAGGACGGCTCACTGACGCCGGTGAAGACGCACGGCGATGATTCCTTGGCCGATTTCGCGCACACGGCGGCAATCAACGCCGCGAAGGTCTCCGACGCCGCCGCGGATGTGGCCGCAGCCAAGAAGGCGAGCGACGCCGGCATGGCCGCAGCATTGCAGATCGAGGACGAACCGTGCGTCATCGCGTTGAGCGCCACTGGACTGATCGGCCGCATGGATCCGAAGGCCGCGGACGCATGGCGCATGAGGGATCCCGCCGCCGTGCAGAGCGGCAATGATGTGATCGTCTCGATGATCCACACGAGCACACGGGCCACGTATGGCCTCGTGACATCCGCAGGCCGTTTTGTGTTGGCGCACGCGGTGGAACTGCCGTCCATCGCCGTCTCCGAACCGTTGAGTGTGACCGGCGGCATCGATGCGGCCGAATTGGTGGCGTCGACCGAACATATGGAGCCGGTGCGTGGTGAACGGGTGATTGCGGCAGTGGCCATCCCTGAAGACGGCGATCCGCTCCCCCTGGCCCTCGGCACGCGCCATGGCGTGATCAAGCGGTGGAACCGCGAATCGCCCACGACGATGGATTCGTGGAGCATCATCGACCTCAAGGACGGCGACGAACTGCTCACCGCACGTGAGGCCGCAGACGGCGACCGTGTGGTGTTCGTCTCCTCCGATTCCTCGCTGCTGACCTTCGATGCCAAACTGGTGCGCCCGCAGGGGCGTACGGCCGCGGGCATGGCGGGCATCCGCCTTGCCGAGGGGTGCACGGTCCTGACATGCGCTATCGTGCCTGCAGCGCAGGTGGCATGGCATGAGGCGCAGACCGATGATCAGGGCGCGGTGACCGAAGCCGCACATGGCGCCGTCGTGCTCACGGTCGCCGGCGATGCCGACGCGTTGCCCGGTACCGAGAATGGATCTGCGAAGCTGACGCCGTTCAGCCTCTACCCCACCAAGGGCCGCGCGACCGGTGGCGTGCGGTCGCAGCGGTTCCTCAAGGGCCAGAACACACTCGTCAAGGCCTATGTGGGCGACTATCCGCTCGTGGCCTGCACCGAGCATGGCCATCCGGTGGCATTGCCACAGCCGGACATGCGCCGCGATGGCTCGGGCACCGAGCTCACGGCACCAATCACATACGTGGCATGATATAGGAGGGGGGCCTGCGGCAGTCTGCCGCAGGCCCCCTTGTGTTATGCGATCAACGCGTGGTGAACATGCCCATGAGCACGGCACCCACGGTAATCAGTACCGTGCCAAAAAGAATGAACGCCATCTGGCGTTTGGATTTGTGTTCGTGCAGGATCACGATGCCGCCATACGTGGAGACGATCACGCCGAGCTGCGAGAACGTGGTGGCGATGGCCTGCCCCACATGCGGGCTCGCCGCGCAGATGAAGACGAGCACATTGCCGACGGCCCACGCCAGGCCGGTGATGATGTTGAGGGCGGTCTTCTTGGCCACGATGAGCTGCGTGTTCTTTTCGATGAACGTGATGATCGCGAGCGCTGTGAGCACCTGCCCCACCGCCTGTGGCAGGATGACCGAGGTCATGTAGTACAGGCCGTCGCCGCTGGGCGCATTGTAGATGTCGTCGCCAATGAAGCCGGTTTTGTGCAGCAGGTTTGGGAACAGGAAGTACATCATGAAGCCGAGCGTGGAGAACAACAGTGCGGTGAGCCCGGCCCGCACGTCCTTCGGCGAGCGTTGCACGGCGCCTTCGGTGTGGTCGCGCGCCGAGCACATCACCGCACCGGCGGTCACGAGGATGATAGCGAGCATGCCCACGGCCCACACATGGAGCGTGGTCCACTGTTCCAGCACAATGGCGGCCATGAGCGCGTTGCCGACCACTTGACCAGCGGTGGAGATGGGCATGGCGACCGATACACCGAGGGGTTTGAGTGCGGAATACTGCCCGAACGAGCCGATTGTCCAGAACACGCCCGAACACAGCCCCACGACCCAGATGCGTGGATTGTAGGCGAAGGCCCAGCCGGCGTGGGGCACCACATAGCACAGCGACACCGCAATGGCGAACAGCAGTGCACCGATGGTGGTGCCCAAGGTACCCTGACTCGGTTTGCCGTCGATCTTTGCCGTGATGATGCTGTTGGATCCAAGGAACACAGCTGGTAGCAGCGCGAGCAGCATATAGGTCAAGGCGTTCGTCCTCTCGTGTTGTTCGGTGCACCACCCCTATCGCCCACCGAATGGTGCGCCAGTCATTGTACGGCGGCGTGCACCAACCATAGGCCATGGTTTGCTCACAGCATGCAACCGCCGGGCCGCGTGCTCACCGGTACAGCTTCATGCCCTGTGGGCTCGGTGCGAATCCCGCGGCACGCAAGGCCACGGTGACGCCACCGCGTTGGGTGAGCGGCACACCGTTGCAATCCTTGATGGTCACACTGCCGCCCATATGGCGGTGCAGCATATCCGCAAGCGCCTTGCACGCCTGCTCCTGCAACGCTTCCACACTCGTGAACATGACGAGACGGCCGGATTTCACGCCGATGTACAGCAGTGCCTCACCGCCGCGTATCACCGTGCAGGCGTCGGCACGGCGGATCGGTTTGGCGGGGCTGCGCTCCTCCGGCGATGCGGACGCCGACGCATCGTCGTGCGTATCGCCCATCCCTGCCGGATCAGGCCATGACATCGCCGCCCCATACAGGTTGGCGGGATCGGTCGCGTCCAGGGACACCGTGCTCGACGGGCCGTTCGCATACTCGCGCAGCACATCTACCGTCTCGCGTTGGGCGAATTGGGCCGCGCCAAACCCGCGGACGAACATGCCGCGCGCCAGTACGCCCTGCTCTTCCATGCGTTTGAGCACCGGGTAGATGGCGGAAAATCCACCGGGGATCCCCACCTGCTCGACGACGGGTTGGCTGACCACGCCGTATCTGTCCAACAGCATATCCACCAAGTCGATTGCCTGCTCTTCCGGCGTGCACGGCTCTCCGACTGCCGTGACCAGCGACCAGAGCCCCGTGAGCGCCACGGGTTGGGCGATATGTACGCGTGCGCGCCTGCGCGAGGAGGATGGCATGCGTGCGCTCACCGTGCCACTGGCTGCTGCACGGGCCACGGCGAATGCGCTGTTGGTGATGCGGCCCTCGCGCACCAATCCCCACAACGCGTCTTCGAACGCGGCAGTCGACCATCCCGCCGCCACCAATTCGCCGGTTGCGGGGTCGATCATCGACTCAGGGTGTTGTTCCCATATCGCGCGGGCACGCTGTTCGAGCTGGTTCGCCGCGTAGGCGCCACCTTCCTCGAACACCCGCACAATGGCGTCGGCCATACCCATCTCGTTTTCCGGCTGGAGCCCCTCACCGGACGGTGTGTTGGCGTGCGATGCACAATGCACCTGCAATTGCACCGAATCGAACGGATAGAACGCCACTGCTCCCAACCGCTCCTTGCTGGCGGCCGGGCCGGCGCCGGTCCACACCACCTCGCCGCTGGCGATCAGTTCGTCCAGCAGCGCAGGCCGGTAATCACGCACACGCACCGGAAACACCGATTCCTCCCATACGTTGATGGGCAGACTGACGCCTTCGAGCTGCTCCACGACGCGCATCACGCCATCCACGCCTTCGTAGCGTTCGCCACCAAGGGATCCCACACCCTGCCGGTCAAGCACAAAGGACTGGAATTGCGCCGCCTCCACGGGTTTGACCGCTTTGCGGGCCTTGGCGAGCGATTTCGACCGGATGCGCTTGAGCACATCGGCGTGCACCCATTGCGGCACATCCACCGGAAGCCGGTCGTCGAACCTGCCGGTGAACATCTGGCCGGAAGCGTGCAGCTCGTCAAGTTCGTGGACCGCCGCCTGTGCGGGCACGCTGAGATCCGCGATCATCTGGTCGGCGGTGAACGGCGCGTGCGTCACCGCATAGCGGTGCACACGCCCGCGCACATCGCCGTCGTCGAGGTCGTTCCAGAACGTGCGCTCGGCGAGTTGGGCCGCGACCGCATCGATCACGCCGCCGTCGAGCACCGAAGACACATCATCGGATCCGAGCAGACGTTCCAGCACCTGCGGATCCATCGACAACAGCTGCGCATTGCGTTCGGCCTGCGGCACATCGTATTGGTACATGACCGACCCCACAAACCCGAACAGCAGATGCTCGGCCATGGGTGACGGCACGGCCGTCTCCGCGTCATGCACATCGATCAGTCCCGCCTGCATGCGGGTCAGCACCTCACGCAGGGCGGGCACGTCGTAGACGTCCTGCAGGCATTCGCGCGCGGTTTCCAACAACAAGGGGAAATTCTTGTGGGCGCGCGCCGCCGTGAGCAGTTGCGCCGCCCGCAGGCGCTGCTGCCATAGTGGGACCCGCTTGCCCGGATCGGTGCGTGGCATGAACAGCGCGCGCGCCGCGCATTCGCGGAACCGCGCGGCGAACAGCACGCTGCCCGAGACCTGCGCCTCGACGATGCGTTGGATGTCGTCCGGGTCGAACGCGATGAGCGACGCGATGTCGATGCGGCCGTCGCCGTCGGGCAGACGGATGAGGATGCCGTCGTCAGCCGCATAGATCTGGCCGTCAACGGCATAGCGCTGCAACAGCCGGGCGTTGATCGCGAGCGCCCATGGCTCGTGCACGCGCCTGCCGAATGGCGTGTGCACGACGATGCGCCAGTCGCCTTCCTCGTCGCGGCAGCGTTCGATCACCACATGCGTGGCGTCGGGCACCACGCCGGTGGCGGCGCGCTGCTCGGCCAGCAGCCGTGCCAGGTTGTCGATGGCGTTGGCGTCGAGGCCATCTTGGACAAGGCGGGCCTGCACGGCATTCGTGAAGCGCGGGCCGGGGGCGTGCGGGGCATCGGGGTGCGTCTGGCCGGCGCCCACAAGCCCCTGCGCCACGTCGTGCACCCATTGGCCTTGCGCCAGACCGAAACGGTAATCGCGGCCGTCGCCGTCGCCATGCCAAAACGGCAGGCGCGCGCTGCGCCCGGGGGCCGGCAGTACGATCACGCGGTCGTTGGTGATCTCCTGAATCTGCCAGGATGTGGTGCCCAAGGTGATGATGTCACCGACGCGCGATTCATACACCATCTCCTCGTCGAGTTCACCGACGCGCCGCGGGCCCGTACCGGCCTCCCCTTCGGGAAGCACCACCGTGTAGAGACCGCGGTCGGGGATCGTGCCGCCACTGGTCACGGCGAGGCGCTGCGCCCCTTGGCGGGCGGCGAGCATGCCGGATTCCTCCTCGAACACGAGTGGGGGCCGGAACGCGGAGAACTCCTCACCGTTATAGGCGCCGGTGACCATGCCCACCACGGCGTCGAACATGTCGCGCTGCAGCGTGCGGTACGGGGCGGCACGGCGCACGGTGCGGAACCATGCATCGGCGCTGATCGGCTCGAGGCTCGCGGCGGCCACCGTCTGCTGCGCGAGCACGTCGAGTGGGCTGTTGGGCACACGCAGCGGCTCGATGGCGCCGGCGAGCATGCTTTCGACGCTCGCGGCGGCGCCGATGATCTGTTCGCGCGTCACCGGGTAGATGAGTGCATGCGACACCCCGCCCACGCGGTGGTCGGCTCGTCCCACGCGCTGCAGGCCGGACGACACCGACAGCGGCGGCGCCAACTGGATGACCAGATCCACCGAACCCATGTCGATGCCCAATTCGAGGCTGCTTGTGGCTACGACGCATTTGAGTTTTCCCGCTTTGAGCTGCTCCTCGATCTGCTTGCGCCGGTCTTTCGACACGGAGCCGTGATGCGCCATCGCGATGGCGTCCTGCGGCGCCACAGGACCGACGAGTTTCGTCGTCGATCCGATGAGCGACCCGTAATGCGCCGGCTCGTTCGACAGGTCGGGGCTTTTACCCTGCCGCTCCAAGTAGAGGTCGTTGAGCTGGGCCGTGAACCGTTCGGCGAGTCCACGCGAGTTCACGAAAACGAGCGTGGTGCGGTGTGCAAGTACTTCGTCGAGCACGCTGCGCTGGATCAGTGGCCAGACCGAGGCGGTGGGTTCGGCGCTGGCAGCGACCGTCGCTGGCGCCCCACTACCGGCTCGGGCTGTGCTCCCACCTCGATGGACGGCCGCCGATGGCGTTGCGGCTGCCGGGCGACCGGCTTCACGGGCCTTGCGCTCCGCCAACCGCTGCATTGCCGGCGTGACGCCGGTGATAGAGCCGGAAGACTGCGGTGTATGGGGCTTTGCGGCGTCTGTCTTGCCGCCGCCGTCGCCCATGCAGCTTGCCGGCTCCACGACCTTGAGGTCGAGTGCCGGCCTGCCGCTCGCTTGGGCGATCGTGACGGGCCGGCTGCCGCCGAGGAACGCCGCGGCTTCATCCACCGGGTTCACGGTGGCGGAAAGTCCGATGCGCTGTGGTGGTGTCTCAAGCCGGTCGTCGAGCCGCTCCAGGCTCAACGCGAGGTGGGCCCCGCGCTTGGTGCCGGCCACGGCATGCACTTCGTCGAGGATCACCGTCTGCACGGTGTCGAGCACGGTGCGGGCCTTCGATGTGAGCATCAGGTACAGCGATTCCGGCGTCGTCACCAGGATGTCCGGCGGCCTGCTGACGATTGCGCGCCGTTCCTGCGGCGTGGAATCGCCGCTGCGCATGGCGATCGAGACCTCGGGCACGGCCAGGCCCATGCGCGCATACTCCTCACGGATGCCGTTGAGCGGCGTTTCGAGGTTTTTCGCGACATCCACGCCCAACGCCTTGAGTGGTGAGATATAGAGTACACGCACGCCTTTGCGCGGGCGCTTGCAGCCGTGCTTGCCACCGGCCGCACGCGCCTTGCGGGCGATGATGCCGTCGATCGCCGCGAGAAACGCCGAAAGTGTTTTGCCCGAGCCTGTGGGCGCGATGACGAGCACGTTCTCGCCATTATGGATCGCCGGCCACGCCAGACGCTGCGCTTCGGTCGGCTCGCCGAAGCCACGTTCGAACCATGCCCGTGTGGGGGCGGTGAAACTCTCCAAGCATTCGCACATATGTTCGATTATCGGTCACTCACCGCGCGCATGCAAGCGCGCCACGCGCAACACACGCGCATATGCCGCAAGTGCGATCACCGTGAATCCCAGCAGATACCACGGCAGGGCATGCATCGACCCCGACACGCGTTCTACCCCGGCGAACAACACAGGGCTGACCAAGGTGGCCAGCGAGACCGCAGCGGTCTGCATCCCGATCATCGCCGGCGTGCGCGCCGCTCCAAACAAGCGCGGGGTGGCATGCACTACAGCCGGTGCAATCGGCGCACAGCCCACGCCCAACAGTACCGGCGCGGTCAATGCGCGCCACAGGCCGGCCATCGGCACCACCATCAGTACAACCGCACCGAGCAGCACGGCGATGCCGCCGACGACCATCCACACATCGCGCACCTTGAGGGCCACAACGCCCGCCACCACGGAGCCGGCGACCAACCCCACAAAGAACAGGTTGGCGTAGACGCCCGCCGTATGGATGGACATACCGCCGGCGTGCACCATGTAACTGCTGGCCCACAGCATCGTCGTCTGTTCCACCGAGGTGGTGGCGAACATCAAGACGATCACAGCCACCGCCGCAGGCATGGCCATAAGCGTACGCACCACATGCGGCCGGCGCATGTCGTGCCGCCAATCCCCCTGCGCGTACGGCGTCTCACCCAGCTGGGCCATCTGGGCGGCGGTCAGATGGTCACGCCATCGACGTGTGCCTGCCGCAAGCACCACGGCGAGCGCAAGCTGCACAAGGCCGATCGTGCGGTACGCCCAGCGCCAGTCGGCGCCGTCCGCGATGATCCAGCCGAGCACCGTGT
The DNA here is from genome assembly GCF_000771225.1 of Bifidobacterium pseudolongum subsp. pseudolongum DSM 20099. Taxonomy (GTDB): domain Bacteria; phylum Actinomycetota; class Actinomycetes; order Actinomycetales; family Bifidobacteriaceae; genus Bifidobacterium; species Bifidobacterium pseudolongum. The sequence goes on along the minus strand of NZ_JDTZ01000003.1, from coordinate 201,920 downwards.
GCCCCACGAGCGCACCGAACGCGGTCGTGGCATGCAGCCAGGTAATGCGCGCGTTCGCCGAACGCACGGCCACATACGCGTTCAACGCCACCACAAGCATGCCCGATCCAATGCCATACGGTAGCGCGAATACGAGCAGCACCCAATAATGCGGTGCGAATGAGAACCCCAACAGCGCAAGCACGGTAAGTGCCACGCCCATGTCGACCGTGCGCCCGGAACCGAACCGGCGCACCACCGGCTCCGCGGTTATCGCCGCCGCGGCGGAGCCTGCGGCGAGGACCGCGGCGATGCCGACCACAGCCACGAGCGGCGCGTGTACCCCCGCACCCATGGCCGGCCAGGAGGCGCCGAGCAGTGCCTCGGGCAGACCGATAGCCAGGAATCCAAGGATGACCTGCAGCGAGACGCCGGGCGTGCCAGCGCGCACGATGCCCCCATGTATCTGTTCGTGTGCCATGGTGCCCATCGTAAAGCGGCGGCGCCGGTCTGCCCACCCGCGCACGCCCAGTGCGAACGACGACCCACCGGCGGCGCAGTCCTGCTCAGTGTGCGGCGGCGTCGGTCACAGAGTCGGACTTGGCATGGGTCTTGGCGCGCAGCCACTCGTGCATCACGATGAGGGCCGCGGAGAACAGGAGCAGGAACCATGGCAGCAACGCCAATGTGGTGGCTTGGGCGATCACGCCGAAGAGCGGCGGCACAAGCATCGTGCCGATGTAGGCGCATGCCATCTGCACGCCCACAATGGCCTGCGAGCGGTCCGCCCCGAAATAGGTGGGCGTGGAATGGATCACGCACGGGTAGATCGGCGCGCACCCCAAGCCGACCAGCACAAAGCCAACCACGGTGTTGCCGATGCCGGGGATGGGCAGCAGCATGACCACAATGCCCGCGAATAACAGCACAACGCCAAGCCGGATCATCTGCGGATCGCTCATGCGCATGGTCAGGAAGCCGCTGAGGAAACGGCCCACGGTGATGCCGATGAAGAACAGGCTCGCCAGATTCGCGGCCTGGCTCTCCCCGATGTGGTCCACGCCCACCATGTAGCTGCTGGCCCACAGCATGGCCGTCTGTTCCACCGCGCAATAGCAGAAGAACATGATGAGGATCTGCACCGCGCCGGGGATGCGCAGCACGCCAAGAAATCCCAAGGGCTTGCGCTTCGCCGGTTCCTTTGGTTCCACCGCGCCATCGCCGTCCGGCATCGTCACAACCTCTTCCAGCTGTGCGGCCGAACCGCGGGCGCGCCACAACGGCAGGCTGAAAATCAGCACGGCAGTCAGCACGACCTGCAGGATACCCACGGAGCGGTAGCCCCACTGCCAGCCGTCGCCATGTGCGAGTGTGAAGCCCATGATGTACGGGCCGATGAGCGCGCCGAGGCCCCACATGCAGTGCAGCCAGCTCATGTGCCGGCTCGTGTAATGCACCGCCACGTAGTTGTTCAGCGCGGCGTCCACGCCGCCGGCGCCCAGTCCGTAGGGAATCGCCATAAGCACAAGCACGCCGTAGTTCGGCGCGAACGAGAACCCGAACAGCGCGGCGGCCGTCATGGCCACAGAGACGGCGGTCACGCGCCCGGTGCCGAAGCGCAATGTCAGCCGATCGCTCAACAGCGCGGAGCACACCGTGCCTGCGCTGATCACTATCGAGATGCCGCCCGCCCAGCTCAACGGCGCGTGGATGTCCGCGCTCATCGTGGGCCATGCCGCGCCGAGCAGGCCATCAGGCAAGCCCAGCGAGATGAAGGCCAAGTAGATTATGGCAAGCAGCAGATTCACCATGCGCGTCTCCTCGTCATCGTCGCCGAATTGCAATCACTGTACGCACAAATAATATTCCTCCGGCAAGAAAATGCCGGCGGCGCTTCGACTCGCCTCGAAATTGCCACATGCCACTACACTGGCCCATATGGCCCTGACTATCGGATTCGTGTTCGACGACACCCTTGACGCACTGGACGGCGTGCAGCAGCACATCATCACCATCGGCACCGAACTGGCCCGGCGGGGGCACGACGTGCACTATCTTGTGGGTGAAACGCATCACTCCCCCGTACCGCAGACCGTCTCGCTCGCACGCAATGTGATGGTCTCGTTCAACGGCAACCGCATGCGCATTCCGCTGCCTGTACGCAAACGCGAGATCCGCGCGGCGCTCGCGCACAACAACTACGACATCCTGCACATCCAGGCCCCGTACAGCCCGCTGTTCGGCGGCCGTGTGCTCGAATGCGCTCCGCAGTCGACGGGCGTGGTCGCCACGTACCACATCGCGCCCATCGACCGGCGGGCGCGCTACGGCGGGCGCGCGCTCGGACTGGTCAACGCCCATTCGCACCGGCGCGTCGACGAAGTGATCGCCGTGTCGCAGGTCGCCGCGCAATACGCGCAGTTCACCTCCCACACCCACGGCACGATCATCGCCAACCCGGTGAACGTCGAGAAATTCGCCACGGCCGCGCACAGGGCCACGCGCGACGCCGCACATCCGCACATCGTGTTCCTGGGCCGTCTGGTGCCTCGCAAAGGCGCGCAACTGCTCCTCGACGCGCTCGACTACGGCGAGAGGCACGGCATGTTCCCGATGCCCGGACTGCACGTCACGATCGCCGGCGACGGCCCGCTCATGGACGACTGCGTTCAGCGCGCCGCCCGGCTGCGCACGCCGGTCCAGTTCGTAGGCACGGTCGACGAGGGCAAGGCGGACCTGTTGGCGAGCGCCGATGTGGCCGTGTTCCCGGCCATCGGCGGCGAGACGTTCGGCATCGTATTGCCGGAGACGATCGCTTCCGGCGCGGGGGTGACGCTCGCCGGCGACAATCCGGGCTACCGGTGGACGATGCGCGGCGATGAGGATGCGCTGTTCTCCGTGGGACCCGACCATGCGCGTGTGCTCGCCGAGCGCATCGAGCGCGCGCTGACCGACGCACCGTGGGCGCGGCGGCTGCATGCGCGCGAGGAGGCGCTGCTCGACCGGTACAACGTGCAAGCGGTGACGGACGAAGTCGAGCAGGTGTATGCGCGCGCGATCGCGGACCGCCGCGCCCGCGCATGAGCGATCAGGTGTCGATCTTCGAACGGTCGAAGTCGTCGGCGTTGTCGACGATGAACTGGCGGCGCGGCGGCACTTCGTCGCCCATGAGCAGGCTGAAAATGCTGTTCGCCTGCTCCGCGTCTTCCATGCGGATGCGCCGCAGCAGGCGCGTGCGCGGGTCCATCGTCGTGTCGGCGAGCTGGTTCGCGTCCATCTCGCCCAGGCCCTTGTACCGCTGGATGTCGTCGGCGTAGCCGATGTGGTCGCGGTCGAGCTGGGCGAGTTTGCCGGCGAGCTCGTCGTCCGAATACGTGTAGATGTATTCGCCCTTGCGCGGGCCGGTCAGGGCGATGCGGTGCAGTGGCGGCACCGCCGCATACACATGCCCTTCTTCGATGAGCGGGCGCATGTAGCGGTAGAACAGCGTGAGCAGCAGGGTGCGGATGTGCGCGCCGTCCACGTCGGCGTCGGTCATCATGATGATCTTGTTGTAACGCGCCTGTTCGATGTCAAAGGAGGCGCCGGACCCTGCGCCCACCACCTGAATGATCGCTGCGCATTCCTTATTGGAGAGCATCTGCGCGAGCGACGCCTTCTGCACGTTGAGGATCTTGCCGCGGATCGGCAGCAGCGCCTGGAACGCGGAGTTGCGCGCGGCCTTGGCGGTGCCGAGCGCCGAATCGCCCTCGACGATGAACAGCTCCGCCACGTCGTCATTGCCCGGCTGACAATCCGAAAGCTTGGGTGGCATCGACGCCGATTCGAGCGCGTTCTTGCGGCGCGTGACCTCTTTGGTCTTGCGGGCCTGGATGCGAGCGTGCATCTCGCCCACGATCTTTTCGAGCACGCGCGCGGATTGTTCCTTGTACCCGCGCTTGGAGCCGGTGATCATCTCGGTGAACTGCTTGTCGGTGATGCGCGCCACGACCGGCTTGACCGGCGCGGTGCCGAGCACATCCTTGGTCTGGCCTTGGAACTGCGGTTCGGCGATGCGCACGGTGACGACGGCCACAAGCCCGGCCAGGATGTCGTCACGCTCGATCTTCATCTTCGTGTCTTTGAGGTTCACCTTGAGTTTGCGCGCGTTGTCTTCGACCGCCTTGCGGATCTGCTTGGTGATCGACTGCAGGAAGCCGTCGACGTGCATGCCGCCACCGGGTGTGGCCACGACGTTCACGAAACTGCGCACCGTCGTGTCGTAGCCGTTGATCCAGCGCAGGGCGATGTCCACGTCACAGGTGCGCGTGATCTTCTCGGCGTGCAGGTTGCCGGAGTCGTCCACGACCTGCGTCTCCTCATGGTAGGTGCCTTGCCCGGCGATGCGCCAGATGGTCGACACAGGTTCGCCATGCGAGAGGAAATCGACGAAGTCGACGACGCCGCCGGTGTGGCAGAATTCCTCGACGCGCCGGTGCCCCGGTGTGGGCGCACTCGTGTCCACTGGGGTGGCCACCGGCTCCAGTTCCACCACGGAGCCCGCTTCGGCGCGCTCCTGGTCGAGCTCCGCATCGTTGCTGGCGAAATCCAGTTGTTCCTGCGACTCGTCGTGTGCACGCTGCCCGTCGTCAATGGCTTCGGCCTGGTCCGCCTGGGCCTGCGCGGCATCCGTCTCCACAAGCTCGTCCACGGCCGCGTCGCCGGTTTCGTCGATGTGCTCGTCGATCACGGTGATCGTCAGTCCGGGCACAAGGAAGCTCGTCTGGCGCACACGGTCGATGAGCTGGTCGTAATCGAATGCCGCCGAGGCGTTGAAGATCTCGGGGTCGGCCCAGTAGCGGATGCGCGTGCCTGTCGTCTTCGCCGGCACCTTGCCGATGATCTCCAGTTCGGTCGGCCTGTTCTTGCGTGTCTTCTTGAACGGGGCGTCCGGCGAGGGGTGCAGCGGGTCGACGTCGGTGTAGACACCCGGATGGCCCTGATGGAAGGCCATGTGGTACGTGTGGCCGTTGCGGTCCACCTCCACGTCGAGACGTGAGCTCAACGCGTTGACGACCGACGAGCCCACGCCGTGCAGGCCACCGGCGGCGTTGTATGAGGCGTTGCCGAACTTCGCACCTGCATGCAGTTTGGTCAGCACCACTTCCACACCGGTGAGCTTCGTCTTGGGTTCCACATCCACCGGAATGCCACGGCCGTTGTCGGCGACTTCGATGGAGCCGTCTTTGTGCAGCGTCACGGTGATATGCGTGCAGGCGCCGGCGAGCGCCTCATCCACGGCGTTGTCGATGATTTCCCACAGGCAGTGCATGAGCCCCTGGCTGTCGGTCGTGCCAATGTACATGCCGGGGCGTTTGCGGACCGCGTCGAGTCCCTCGAGCACGGTCAGCGAATCCGCACCATAGTCTTTCTTCGCCATTGCCTTCATTCTCCATCCATATGGCGCATGCCACGTCTCATGCAAAGGAGAGCGCAGCCCGTGGGCTCGCGCTCTCCTGGTGTTGGCCGCGTGTAGGCGCAGCCCATGTCGATGCCGCAAGGCATCACTGGTCAAGGAAGTCGCGCAGCGTCTGCGAGCGCGAAGGGTGGCGCAGCTTCGACATCGTCTTGGATTCGATTTGGCGGATGCGCTCGCGCGTCACGCCGTACACCCGCCCAATGTCGTCGAGTGTCTTCGGCTGGCCGTCCTCAAGTCCGTACCGCATCTTGATCACACCGGCTTCGCGTGGCGACAGCGTCTCGAGCACCTGCTTGAACTGTTCCTGCAGCAACGAGAACGCCACGGCGTCAGACGGGGCGATCGCGTCGGTGTCTTCGATAAGGTCGCCGAACTCGGAATCGCCGTCCTCGCCGAGCGGGGTATGCAGCGAGATCGGCTCGCGGCCGTACTTCTGCACTTCCTGCACCTTTTCGACCGGCATGTCGAGCTCACGCGCCAGCTCGTCCGGCGTGGGTTCGCGACCCAGGTCCTGCAGCATCTGGCGCTGCACGCGCGAGAGCTTGTTGATCACTTCCACCATGTGCACGGGCACGCGGATCGTGCGCGCCTGGTCGGCCATGGCTCGGGTGATCGCCTGACGGATCCACCACGTGGCGTACGTGGAGAACTTGAAGCCTTTCTTCCAATCGAATTTCTCGACGGCGCGGATCAGACCAAGGTTGCCTTCCTGGATCAGGTCAAGGAAGAGCATGCCGCGGCCCGTGTAGCGCTTGGCGAGCGAGACGACGAGGCGCAGGTTCGCCTCGAGCAGGTGGTCCTTGGCCTTCTTGCCGTCGGATGCCGCCCATTTGAGCTCACGCTTGCGCTTGAAGTCGAGTGTGTCGCCTTCGGTGTCGAGCAGGTGCTGGGCATACAGGCCCGCCTCGATGCGTTCCGAAAGGTCGACCTCCTGTTCGGCGTTGAGCAGCGAGACGCGGCCGATCTGCTTGAGGTAGTCCTTGACCGGGTCGGCAGTGGCGCCCGATGTGACCACACGGCGCTTGGGGTTCTTGCCGGTCGGCGCGAGCGTCTCATCGTCATCGTCATCACGGACTACGAACGCACCCTTGGCCTTGGGCTCCTCGGGCTTGGGCTCCTCTTCGTCGTCGTCCTCGTCATCCACCGCATCGTCGTCGGCGTTGTGCTCGTCGTCTTCGTCGTCGTCCAAACGGTCGTGGTCGTCAACGTCGTCGAGATCGTCGTCGAGGTCGATGTCCTCCTCGTCGATCATGACCTCGTCATCGTCGACGGGTTCGTCGTCCTTGGGCTTCGCGGTGGACTTGCGCGCGGTGGTCTTCTTCGGTGCCTTCGTCTGTGAAGCGGCCTTTGCTGTCTTCTTCGCCGTGCTCTTGCGGGTCGTGCGCTTGGCCGGCTTCTTGGCCGTGGTGGCCTCGTCTTCCTGCTGCGCCTCGTCCGCCTTCGTGGAGGCGGCCTTGGAGGAGGCCTTCCCCTCAGACTTCTTAGCGGCGTTCGACGTTTGCTTCGTGACCAAACTGTTCCTCCTCCATATTCATGGTTGAGCGACCCGCTGCAAGGCATACTCCCGCCAAAGGCAAATCGCTGACTATTGGAGTTAACCATGCAACGCGGACGATTATTCCCGCGTTCCATCACATCCCCTTCCCCGCCGTGCACGCCTCGCGTGGCGTCTTCGCCATGCACAGCCATGCCGGGTGGATATCGCGTAGCAGCGCCGCGATCACAATGCCCGCGAGCGTCGCGTCGTCGTCCATGGCCACGGCCTGCATCGCCATGGGCATGGCCCTGGCGTCACCGATCCACCAGCATGCGTACGCCGCCATGGCGAGCGGTTGGGCGCAGTATTGGTCCGGTACAACCTGCGCACACTGCTCGAGCGCCGCAATGCCGCGCTCCACGCGCACGCAGTCGGGTCTGGACTGTGGATTGTCGAACGCCTCGGTGAGCATGCGGCTCATCGCGTCGCCGCTTGCCCGCGTATGTGGATGCACGGCGAATTCCATGATCTCCTCGCAACTCCATTGGTCCGCGCCCATGATGAGCGCCATGATCAACGCGTCGCGCATCGCCAACGAATCAGTGACCGTCACCGCCAGTTCGCACAACGCCTGCGCCTCGCAGTCCAACTCGTCGAACCGCGGATCCTCGATCCATGTGCGCCATGTGTCAAACACCGGTTCGAACCACAGCCGTGACGCCTGTGCGACACCGAGTTCACGCCGCTGTTGCCTGAATCGCTCATCGAGCGCTTCGCATGCCAGTTCGTCGCGTTCGTCGACGAGCCGCTCGTTGAGGGGCTCGCGCGGCGTCGCCGTGACGCGGATGCCCAATTCCTTGATTTCCATGGTATGCCTCGCTTTCCGCCTGCTGGCCGGCCGGTCGCCCCGCGTGGCACCGTTGCCGCGCGTGACCCCACTATCGCCCATCCCGTCACTCCTTGTCCATCTCGATCGGCCTCTGTGGTCGGACGCCCCCTCCATCCACATTTTCCGCGGGCGAACACCACCGGGCGCCATGCCGAGGCGGCCGTCAAACCAGCCCCGGCAATGTCGCAACACTGTGCGTGAATAACCTCTATGGCACTCACACGTCACGACCCGCAGCACATCGAAACCCGCATCCGTGAGCTGGTGCGCCAATATGTTGGGCTTGGCGCGCACCATGACGTGCCCGCGGCGCTCGAGCCAATCATGGACATGGTCATCGCCCAGGCCGCGGCCTCAAGCGAAGGCGGCAAGCGGTTGCGCGCCCTGCTGATGATGGACGCCTACGCAATCATGGAACCGTTGGCCGCGGGCGGACCGCGCACCGCCCAGACGCAACGCGCGCAGGACAGCGCGGTGCTCGACCTGGCATGCGCGATCGAAGTGTTCCAGACGGCCGCGCTCGTGCATGACGACATCATCGACGATTCCGACATGCGCCGCGGCAAACCGTCGGCACACCGCGCGCTTGCCACGCGCACCAACGAATCGATCGGCATGGGGCTCGGCCTCATGCTCGGCGACCTGCTCGCCACCGCATGCATCGCAATCATGGAGGCATCCGCCGCCGCACTGCCCCATGCACAGGATGTGCGCACGGCGTTCATCTCGATGCACCACGACGTGGAAATCGGGCAGGTGCTCGACCTGGCGATCGAACGCATGCCGCTCGACGACCCAGACGCGCTACGCGGTGCCTCGGCCGAGGTCTTCCGATGGAAGACGGCCAGCTACACCACCATCGCGCCACTGCACTTGGCATTCCTGTCCGCCGGCATGGACCAGACGCCCGCCGAGCGCCATGCCGAAGCCATCGGCCTGCCGCTCGGCGTGGCGTTCCAGCTCGCCGACGACCTACTCGATGTCGTCGGCTCGTCGAGTGCAACCGGCAAGCCGGTGGGTGGGGACATCCGCGAAGGCAAGCGCACCGTGCTGCTCGCCGACGCGCTCGCCGCGGCAAGCGACGCCGACGCCGCGCGGCTGCGTGCGCTGTATGCCGCGCCCAGCCGCACCGACGCGCAGGTGCACGAAGTGATCGCGCTGTTCGAGCGTACGGGCGCCATCGCCGCCTCCCATGCGCGCATCCGTGACAAATGGGAGCAGACCGTGAGCGCGATCGGCGGACTGGGGTTCGACGCCCAGCGCGAGGAACAGCTTACGGCCATCTGCGCGCGGTTTGTTCCCGGAACACGCACGGAGCGGGGCACGGGCACCATGTAGAATGACCTTCGACATTGGCCATTGATTCGTGGTGCGGTACGCATCTTCGTGAAGGACGGCACAGCAAGCATGAGTGAAGCTGCAAATATGCCCGAAAACAAGCTGATCGACGGGCGCTACCGCATTGTGCGCAAAATCGCGGACGGCGGCATGGCCACGGTCTATCAGGCGGTGGACGTGCGGTTGGGGCGCGATGTGGCGCTCAAGATCATGCACATCCAACTCGCGCAGGGACCGCACCGCGACCAGTTCGTGGAACGCTTCCGACGCGAGGCGAACTCGGCGGCCGCCATCGCGAACCCGCACGTCGTGCAGGTGTACGACACCGGAGAGAACGACGGGCTCGACTACCTCGTGATGGAATATGTGCACGGTGTGAACCTGCGGCACGAGATGCAGACGAAGCGCACCTTCAGTGTGCGCGAGACGCTGCGCGTCGTCTCCGAAACGCTCAATGGCCTCGCCGCGGCGCACCGCGCAGGCGTCGTGCACCGCGACATCAAACCCGAGAACATCCTGATCAACGACCGCGGGCGTGTGCAGATCACCGACTTCGGCCTGGCCAAGGCCGCCTCGCAGGCCACGCTCTCCTCGACCGGCATGCTGCTCGGCACCGCCGCCTACCTTGCGCCCGAGATGATCGAGAACAATCTGGCCACACCGCAGGGCGACTGCTATTCCGTCGGCATCATGGCGTGGGAGATGCTCACCGGGCAGGTGCCGTTCCTCGCGGACAATCCCGTGACGATGGTGTTCAAGCATGTGAACGAGAACGTGCCGTCGGTCGCCACGGTCTGCACCGGGATCGACCCGCAGGTGGCGCGGTTCATCTCGTATCTGACGAACCGCGACGTGAACGACCGCCCCGCCGACGCCTCGCAGGCCCTCGACCGTCTCAACGCCCTCATGCGCACTCTTTCACCCCAGGCCCTGCAATACCACTTCGACCCGGATGCGCCGGCACCGAACGCCACAACGGTGCTGCCAGTGGGCGGCAAGGCTCAGACAGGACCCACCGCCGCGAAGCTGGACGACCGCACACAGGCCGTGCCGATGGCGGGTGCCGCGACGGCCGCTTCGACGCCGTACACACCACAGCCGGCCGCGCGGCCCACGGCCGCCAACGCCGATGCCACGCCGACCCAAGTGCACCATGGCATGTCCACGGGCAAGCGCTGGGCGATCGGTGTCGCCATCGCCGCCGCGGTGTTGGCGCTGGGAGGCGCCGCGGGATGGGGATGGTGGTATTACGCCGGTCCGGGCAGCTACTACGAGATGCCGCAGATCGAGGCGTTGCACTGCCAGGAGAACGCGCCGTGCAAGATCGCCGGCGTGCCGTGGGCCGATTACGAGAAGGCGCTGAAGGCCGCCGGCATTGCGTACGAGACATCCAAATCGTACAGCGACACCGTGCCGAAAGGCGACATCATCTCCACCGACCCCGAATTCGTGAACGCGCATGTGAGCAAACGCGGCGACCTGCAGAAGGTCCGTGTCGTCGTCTCGCAAGGCGTGCAGCAGTCGACGGTACCGGAGGACATCATGTCTTCGACTGATCCGCTCGCCTCGCTCAAACGCGCGGGATTCACCAACATCGTGCATAGCGCCGACACCGACGAATGGTCGCTCGACGTGCCGGAAGGCGAGGTCATTTCGATCACGCCCGAAGCCGGCACCACCGTCGACCACAACGAGCCCGTCGATGTGGTGCTCTCGAAGGGCCCGATGCCGGTGTCGATGCCCGAGGTCGTCGGCAAACCCGCGTCGGACGTGAAGGCGGTGCTCGAAGAGGACAAGCTCACCGTGACGACGAGCGAGGAGAACAGCGATACCGTGCCCGCAGGGCAGGTCATATCGAGCTCCGAAGACGCCGGCGCCCAGCTGCACTGGGGCAACTCCGTGCATCTCGTGGTCTCAAAAGGCCCTGAGATGGGGACAGTTCCAGATGTGATTGATAAATCCCCGAGCGAGGCAACTAAAATCCTTGAAGAGGCAGGCTTCCGAGTCAAAGTCGAGAAAAAGTTGGGCATAGAAGTGCTCCATCGTGTCATTGAACAGAATCCCGCAAAAGATTCTTCAGTCAGACTACGAGATACTAATGGAGACCCCACCGTTATTACTATCAAAATTGTATAGTTCAAATAAGTAAGAAGGTGCGGGAACAGTTTTTTGACTGTTCCCGCACCTTCTTGTTCATAATTTCATTTGGCTACTCGGCTTTAGCGGCGTCAAGCGTCTGCTGTTCCTCCTGCATCTGCTTCTTGACGACCTGCGCGTATTCGGGCACGTATTCCTGGCCGCTCATCTGCTGGATCTGCTTGACGACGCGGTCGGTCAGTTCGCGCAGCATCTCGTGGGTCACCTGGTCGGACGTCGTCTTCGGCACATCGATCGGTGTGCCGTAGATCACCGTGCTCTTGCCTTTGCCGGGGATGATCTGCCCGGGCTTTTGGATCTCGCGCGACCCGATGATTGCGGTGGGGATGATCGGGCAGCCGGTCTCCAACGCGAGGCGCGCGGCACCGGTGTGCCCCTTGTACAGGCGCCCGTCGGGGCTGCGGGTGCCTTCCACGTGGATGCCGAACAGCTCGCCGCTTTCGATGATCTCGCGCGCATGCTCGAGGGCGCCGAGCGATTTCGAACCGCCGGAACGGTCCACGGGGAACACACCGACCGACGTGAACCACCATTTCTTGAACTTGCCCTTGAGCCCCTTGCCTTCAAAGTATTCGGCCTTGCCCATGAAGTGGATCATGCGTGGACATGTCAGCGGCAACAGCGCGTCGTCGATGACGGCCAAGTGGTTCGCCGCGATGATGCCACCGCCCTGACGTGGGATGTTCTCGAGACCCACTGCGGTCGGATGCATGCGATGCCGTGCGATCGGCCCCAGCGTCTTCACGAAAAACCAATACAGCATGCGTCGGTTCCTTCCCCTGCGGTTGACTGTCCGCTTGATTACAGTAGTGCGTATGACTGACCACAACAATAGCAGCACAGGCGACTCGGCAGGGGCCGCAGGGTCATCGGGCGGCTCGGGCGATGATTGGGAGGCGTTCCTCTCCGAACACCAGCATGAACTGCACGACATCGAGCAGTCGAAGACCGCCCGCAAGTTCAACAAGCACGCCGAACGGCAGGAAAAGCAGACGCTCGTCTCGGTGCACGACCTGACGAGCGACGCATTCGTGGGCGGTGGGGGCCCGCGCGACTACCGCTCGAGCTGGCTCGACACCGATGACGTGATGGACCAGTACGGCGCCGGGTTCACTCCCCCGAACCCGGACCTTTCCGACATCAAGCGTTCACGGCTTGTGTTCGGCCTCATCTTCGTGATTGGCATCGTCGGCATCATCGCCACGGTGTTCATACCGCACATGGCCTCCGTACTGGGCGTGGTGTTCGCGCTGTGCATCCTCGTGGGTGCCGGCGGACTGTTTGCCCAGCACAAAGGCCATGACGAAACGAAACGTGACGAATTCGACGACGGCGCGCGCGTGTGACCGCTGTGGTTCAGCCGCGGTGCGACTGGGCCACGGCAATCCATTCGTCGAGCAATGCCGCCGCCTTGCCTGAATCCACCACCTGCTGCGCGATTGTGTAGGCTTCGCGGAAACGGTCTGCGAGCGCGCCGTTGGACACCAGACGACCGTCGGCGACAATCGCCGAGGCGGCGTTCAGCAGCGCGGTGGAACGGAACGGAACCGGCTTGCCCGCGAGCAGGTCGCGCACGGCCTGCGCGTTCTGTGCAGGTTCGCCGCCGCGCAGGTCCTCAATGACGACCGGATCGAGGCCCAGTTCCGCAACCGGGTCGAACGTGGTTTCACGCACGTCGCCATCACCGAATTCCCAGACGCTGATCGGTCCTGTGGGAGCCATCTCGTCGAGCCCTTCGTTCGACGTGTAGACCATGCCGGTCTGCCCGTTCGCCGCATAGACGGCAGCCATGATGGGGCTCATCGCACGGTTCGCGCAGCCGATCGCCATATGCTTCGGCTTTGCCGGATTGGTCAGTGGGCCCAGCACGTTGAACACGCAGGGCACGCCGAGGGCAGCGCGCACCGGCCCGACAAAACGCATGGCCGGGTGGAAGGTCTTGGCGAAGGCGAATGTGATGCCCACCTCGTCGGCCACCGCGGCCACGGCCTGCGGATCGAGGTCGAGCGGCAGGCCGAGCGCCTCGAGGCAGTCGGCGGCGCCGCACTTCGAGGAGGCGGCACGATTGCCGTGCTTCACGATCGTCACGCCCGCGGCGGCGGCGATGACCGCGCCCATCGTGGAGAGGTTCACCGTGTGCATGCCGTCACCGCCGGTGCCGACGATGTCGGTGCATTCCGCCTGCACGTCGAGCGGCACCGCATGCGCGACCATCGCCTTGGCGGCGCCGGCCACCTCCTCTTGCGTCAGGCCAAGCTGCTGCTGCGTGGCGAGCACGGCGCCCACCGCGGCCGGATCGGCGTTGCCGCGCATCAGGTCATCGACGAACCACTCCGTCTCTTCCGCGGTCAAATGCTCCCCGCGCACGAGTTTGCTCAGATTCGACTTCCATGTGACCTGTTCCATAGCGCTCCTTACGGCTTGCGGCACAATGCCGACGTTGTTACGCACAGTCTAGGAAACCCGTGCAACAAGCATGTTCCCACGCCCATATCATGGTCATCCATGTAGGCTGACAATACACGGGGAGGGTGCCGCAACCAACTGGCTGCGGCACCCTCCTGCGATTTGATCAGCGGCTGGTCACCGGCGGATCAGCTCACTGCTCGTTCTGGCCGTGGCACATCTTGTACTTACGGCCGGAACCGCACGGGCACGGCGCGTTCTTCGATGTGCCGGGGAACGTGCGGCCGTCGGCCCACGGGGTCTTCAGCTCCTCGTTCTTCGGGCGCTTCGAAGCCGGCACCTTGCCTTCGGCGTGCGAGATCGGGGCCGGGCCCATCAGACCCGATTCCGGAATCGCCTCATTGTCGTCGTAGGCTTCCTTGATCGACGCCTCGTTCGCGGCGGTGAGCACCTCGTCGGCGTGGTCGTCACGCTGGTCGGGCTCTTCCGGCTCGTGCAGCTGGGTCTCGTCGGATTCGACCTCGTCCTGCTCCTCGACGTCGTCGCCCATCGCGACTTCCGCCTGGTCCACGGCCTGGTCGTCGCGCACATCCTGCTGGATGTCCTCGTGATCCTCGGTCTGGGCCACGCTGTCGAGGTCGATGTGGAACAGCAGCTGCACCGACTCCTCCTTGATCGCCTCGATCATGGAGTTGTACATCTGGTAGCCTTCACGCTGGTATTCCACGAGTGGGTCGCGCTGGCCCATGCCGCGCAGGCCGATGCCGTCCTTGAGGTAGTCCATCTCGTACAGGTGCTCGCGCCACTTGCGGTCGAGCACAGCGAGCACCACGCGACGCTCGAGTGTGCGCAGGCCCTCCTCGCCGAGCCTGTCTTCGAACTGGTCGTACTGGTTGAGCGCATCGTCCACGAAGAGCTTCTTCACCGCTTCCGCGGCCTTGTCGCCCTTGAGGCCTTCAGCCGCCTTGCGGGCGTCGTCTTCGGTCACCGTGGTCGGGAACAGCTCCTTGATGGCGCCCACCATGCCGTCCCAGTCCCAGTCCTTTGGCTTGTCGGAACCGCGGTTCGCGCCATGCACATAGCTCGCGACCGTGTCGGAGATGAACATCTCGATGTCTTCGTGGATGTCCTCGCCCTTGAGCACCGCCTGGCGCTCCGCGTAGATGACAGTGCGCTGCTTGTTCATCACGTCGTCGTACTTGAGCACGTTCTTGCGGATTTCGAAGTTGCGCGATTCGACGGCCTTCTGCGCATTGCGCACGCCCTTCGACACGCTCTTCGATTCGATCGGCTCGCCTTCCGGCATGCCCTTGGCCATGACGCGCGCCACGAGCTGCGTGTTGAACAGGCGCATCAGGTCGTCTTCGAGGCTCAGGTAGAAGCGCGATTCGCCCGGGTCGCCCTGACGGCCGGAACGGCCGCGCAGCTGGTTGTCGATACGGCGGGATTCGTGGCGCTCGGTGCCGAGCACGTACAGGCCACCGAGGTCGACGACCTCCTGGTGTTCGTCCTTGACCTGCTCCTTGATCTGCTTGAGGGTCTCGGGCCAGAGCTTCTCGTACTCCTCCGGCGTGTCTTCCGGCGAATAGCCTTCTTCCTTGAGCTTGGCGTCGGCGAGGAACTCGACGTTGCCGCCAAGCATGATGTCGGTACCACGACCGGCCATGTTGGTGGCCACGGTCACGGCGCCCTTGCGGCCCGCCACGGCCACGACGGCCGCTTCCTTCTCGTGCTGCTTCGCGTTGAGCACTTTGTGCTCGATGCCCACCACGTCGAGCAGCGACGAGACGACTTCCGACGATTCGACGGACGCGGTGCCCAGCAGCACCGGCTGGCCCTTGGCGTGGCGCTCGGCCACATCCTTGACGATCGCCGCGAGCTTCTCCTTCTTGGTGCGGAAGATGAGGTCGTCCTTGTCCTGGCGGATCATCGGACGGTTCGTCGGGATCGGCAGCACGCCGAGCTTGTAGGTGCCCATGAACTCGGCGGCTTCGGTCTCGGCCGTACCGGTCATGCCCGCGAGCTTGTCGTACATACGGAAGTAGTTCTGCAGCGTGATCGTGGCAAAGGTCTGGTTCTCGGCCTTGACCTCCACATGCTCCTTGGCCTCAATCGCCTGGTGCAGGCCTTCGTTGTAGCGGCGGCCCGGCAGGATGCGGCCGGTGTGCTCATCGACGATCAGCACCTCGCCGTTCGTCACCACATAGTCGCGGTCGCGCAGGAACAGTTCCTTGGCCTTGATCGCGTTGTTGAGGTAGCCGATAAGGGCCGTGTTGTTCGGCTCGTACAGGTTGTCGATGCCCAGGTAGTCCTCGATCTTCGTGATGCCCGGGTCGAGGATGCCGACGGTCTTCTTCTTCTCGTCGACCTCGTAGTCCTCGTCACGCGTGAGCTTGAGCACGAGCTTGGCGAACTGGCGGTACCAACGCGTCACGTCGCCTTCGGCGGGGCCCGAGATGATAAGCGGCGTACGCGCCTCGTCGATGAGAATCGAGTCGACCTCGTCGACGATGGCGTAGTGGTGGCCGCGCTGCACGAGCTCGTTCTTCTCCCATGCCATGTTGTCGCGCAGGTAGTCGAAGCCGAACTCGTTGTTCGTGCCGTATGTGATGTCCGCGTTGTACTGCTTGCGGCGCTCCGGCGGCTTCTGCCCGGTGACGATGCACCCGACGCTCATGCCGAGGAAGCGGTAGATGCGCCCCATGAGCTCGCTCTGGTAGCTCGCCAGATAGTCATTAACGGTGATGACGTGCACGCCCTTGCCCTCAAGCGCATTGAGATAGCTCGGCAGCGTGGCCACAAGGGTCTTGCCTTCACCGGTCTTCATTTCGGCGATGTTGCCCCAATGCAGCGCCGCACCGCCCATGAGCTGCACGTCGAAGTGGCGCTGTCCGAGCGTACGCTTCGAGACTTCGCGCACCGTGGCGAAGGATTCGGCCATGATGTCGTCGAGCGAAGCGCCATTGTCGAGCTTCTGCTTGAACTTGGCGGTCTGGCCCTTGAGCTCTTCGTCGCTCAGCGCCGCGATCTGGTCCTCAAGGGCGTTGACCTCTTTGGCAACGTTCTCAAGTCGCTTCACCTGGCGGCCTTCACCCATACGAAGGGCTTTATCTACGATGTCTACCAATTTCACTCCCTTGGTGTGTTTGGTCTAATGCCTGACATCACCAACAATAATCCCGAGAGCGAAATTGTTCCCATTTTACCGGCCATTTTACGAAATTACGATGGTGTTGACACATAATCCGCGCATTTTGCGACAGAAGTGACATGGTTCGCATACAACAACGCCACCCCGCTCCTTCACAGGGTGGCGTTGCTCATGCCATGCGCCTATACGCGCACCAGGCCACTCAGGCGTTCTTGGCTTCCTGGGCCTTCTTGACATTCTCCGGGGTGTCGATCTCGAAAACGCCGTAGCTCCAGCCGTGACGGTGGTAGACGACCGACGGGCGCATCGTGTCTTTGTTGACGAACAGGAAGAAGTCGTGGCCGATCAGCTCCATCTCGTAGAGCGCCTCATCGATGCTCATCGGCTCGGCGACGTGCAGCTTGCGGCGGATCACGATCGGGGTGTCACCGACGTGCACCTCGATCGATTCGCCGGGGCCGAGGTCGGAAGCGACGGCGGCAGCCGGGCTGTTGGCGTCCGCGGCGTCGCCCATGATGTCTTCCTCTTCCTCGGACGGCGGCACGAACTGGCCTGCGTCCACCGGGACCGGGCTGTAGTTCTTGCGATGGTCCTTGCGGCGGTCACGCGCGCGGCGCAGGCGCAGCGTGAGCTTGTCGAGGGCCAGGTCGAGCGCGCTGATCTCGTCGGCGCTCGAAGCCTCGGCGCGCACCACGGTGGAGCCGGCGATGACGGTCAGCTCGACGCGGATGGCGGTGTCATGCATACGCGGATTGCCCTCATGCGACAGCACGATCTGCACGCGCTGCGCGTCGGGGGCGATTGCGGTCACACGATTCATCTTGCTTTCGACGACGTCACGGAACTTCTGCTTGATCTGAATGTGACGGCCGGTAAGAACGATATCCATGTGGACCTCCCTAGACTCAAGCGGCTTTCGCCGCTATATACGGACCGATACGGCGAAACCGCCGTGCGGATATGACTCATTGTAGCCGACGACCCAAGGCGAAATGCGCACAATGCTCATGGTTGAACCGTTTTGGGGCTATCGGCGCCAATATATGGACCACGCGTCCGGTCCAATGCTACAATGTAAAGGTTGAGATCTCTCGATGGCCGCGACCGCGTTCGCGCGGTTGAGGAACTTCCGGGCTCCACAGAGCACGATGGCGGATAACGTCCGCCCAGGGCGACCTGAGAGATAGCGCAGCAGAGAACAGACCGCCGGCACATGTGCCGGTAAGGGTGAAACGGCGGTGTAAGAGACCACCGGGCCGCTGGCAACAGACGGCCGCATGGCAAGCCTCATCGGGAGCAAGGCCAAGCAGAAGGCGTTTGAGGGCTGCTCGCCCGATGCCTTCGGGTAGGCTGCTAGAGCCTGGCGGCGACGTCAGGTCGAGATGGATGGCCATCCGTGCCCCTAGGGCACGACAGAACCCGGGGTATGAGAGGTCTCAACTCACTCGTCGTCCATACCGGCCACGAACAGAGCGTGGGCGACTTCGCGCAGCACTTGGGGATCGTGGCCTTTGCGCCCACCGGCGCTCCAGAACCTGCGGCGCTGCACCTCCACGCCGCACGCACGCGCCTTGTGCGCCACGCTACGGCCCAATTCCCACGCGGCTTCGTCGAAGACCCCCTGTTCGGCCGCCTCCTGCACCACGGATCGGGCAACGGCGCGGTCGACGCCTTTGCGGGTGAGTTCCATGACGGTGCCTCGCATGCCCATCATGCGGCCGACGCAGCCGCGTACCACCATGCGCGCATACTCCTCGTCGTCGAGCAGCCGCAACTCGACGAGACGGTCGATGACCGCATCAATGACTTGGGGCTCATATCCGCGCTCCGCAAGCTTGCCACGCAATCCGCCGGTCGAGCGCGCGGCGGCGTCGAGAAGCCTGAGCGCGGCCTCTTTGCAGGCGTCCTCGTCTTGCGGTGCCTCAGTGAGCGTATAGCCGAATCCACTCCCCCGCCGTACACGCACGGCATCATGGCGTCCCTTGGCATGGCGCCCTTCCCCGTCACGGTGCTTGCCACTGCGGGCGGCACTGGATGCGTGCGCATGTGGGGTGGCCGGCTCGGGCGCCTCGGCGGCGCAAGCCCCAGCCACCCCATGTTCGCGCAGGAAGTCCTCAGCGGAGATCATGCCTGCACCTTACGGTCAGTTCTTCTTGGGGGCGTCTTCCACAGGCTGCCCCTCGATTGTGGATTCGACCGTGTCACCTTGCGCGAATTCGTCTTCACCGGCGATCAGGCCGTACGAGACCTTGACCTTGTGCTCGATCTCATCGACCACGCCTGGATTGTCTTTGAGGAACTTGCGCACATTTTCGCGGCCCTGCCCCAGCTGGTCGCCTTCATAGGTGAACCACGACCCCGACTTCTTGACGATGCCGGTCTCGAGCGCCATGTCGAGCACGGAGCCTTCGCGCGAGATACCCTCGCCATACAGCACGTCGAATTCGGCGGTCTTGAACGGCGGCGCCATCTTGTTCTTCACCACCTTGACCTTGGTGCGGTTGCCCACGGCATCCTCACCGTTCTTGAGCGTCTGGATACGGCGGATGTCCATGCGCACCGAGGCATAGAACTTGAGCGCCTTGCCGCCGGTGGTGGTCTCGGGACTGCCGAAGAACACACCGATCTTCTCGCGCAACTGGTTGATGAAGATCGCGGTCGTGTTCGCCTGCGCGAGCGCGCCGGTCATCTTGCGCAGCGCCTGACTCATCAGACGCGCCTGCAGACCCACATGGCTGTCTCCCATGTCGCCCTCTATCTCGGCCTTCGGCACAAGCGCCGCCACAGAGTCGATGACGATCACGTCGAGCGCGCCGGACCGGATGAGCATGTCGGCGATTTCGAGCGCCTGCTCGCCGTTGTCCGGCTGCGAGACAATCAGCGAATCCGTATCGACGCCGAGATTGCGCGCATACACCGGGTCGAGCGCGTGTTCGGCGTCGATGAACGCCGCGACGCCGCCGTTGCGTTGTGCGTTGGCCACCACATGGAGCGCGAGGGTTGTCTTGCCCGAGGATTCCGGGCCGTAGATCTCCACCACGCGGCCGCGCGGCAGTCCGCCGATACCCAATGCCATGTCGAGCGCCAGCGAACCGGTGGGGATGACCTCCACATCCTGTTCGGGCCGGTCGCCCAACCGCATGGCCGACCCTTTGCCGAAGCTCTTCTCGACCTGCGCCAATGCGGTGTCGAGGGCCGCCTGGCGGCGCGGATCGATCTTCGGCTCCTCGCCGGCCTGCGCCGCCGCCTTGGTCTTATCTGCTTTCGTCTGCGTAGCCATCGCCTGGTTCTCCTTCATGTTCTGCTGATTGCTGTGCCCCATACGCTAACGCACGTATGCGGCCGCCATCAACCTGTGCAGGTGTATGTGGTCGGACGCCCCGCCCATCCACAATGGTCGCGACCGGCACTCCGCCATGCCCTGCATGCCGCATTCCATCATACCCGGAAATGCGAACATTTGTTCGAATGCGCGCGATATGCGGCGAGTCGTGAATCAGCCGCGGAAATCGACCGGCAGCGGGGGCGCCGTGTGGTCTTTGCCCCACCGTCTGCCATCCGGAATGTCCATCTGGTCGCACAGCACATTCCACACCACGCGCGGCTCCTCACCGCGTTCCAGCGCCTCAACGACGGTGGCGCCGCCAAGCTTGGTGAGCCCTTGGTCGTGCGCCAGCGCACGCCCGTAACTGCGTCCGAAAACCTCTTCCAACAATTGCCAAAACTCACGTTCACGCATAGCCCCACTGTATCGCATACATCCGCCCACCATACGGCTTGGCGCCGTGTGCCCGGCCGGCAGTGTGCGGTTTCCCGCCATACTGCCGGCCGGGCGCACGGCGCCAAGCCATACCGGTAAGTTGAATCAGCCTTCGACCGAATCCAGGTAATCCGCGACCATGCGCAGCATCTGGGAGGTGCTCAAGCCCAGCGATTCGGAGATGGACGCGAGCAGTTCGGAGCTCGCCTCCTTCTGGCCACGCTCGACTTCGGAGAGGTACCCGAGCGATACACCGGCCTTCTCGCTGACCTCGCGCAGTGTTTTATGGTCATGGGTACGCAGGTCGCGCAACACATGGCCGATCGCCTCGCGCAACGACACTTCCTTGACTTCCCCATTGGCCTCATGCTTGCGCAGCAGCGCCCGGGGCTTCACGCTTTCGGAATCCTCCTCCTGCCACATGCGCACAAGCGCCGCCTGACGCTCATCCTTGGCCTTCTTGGCTGCTCGCGCACGCATCACCTGCTGCTGGGCGAACATCACCGCCCGGCGCTGTGCGGGGGTCAGCTCACGCATACGAGCGGATCCCGAACGTGCGGGTGCCGGCGCCTCTACCTTCTTGACCTCGGCTTGCACTTCAGTGATTGTCATTCGTTCCATGGCAGTCACACCCCTTTCACATTGTTCTGCCTACACTTCTTTACTGTTCCAGTATCAGGAATTATTCCTGTGAAGAACCTGAGAATTCCCTCAGGTTTTCCAGAACACACCCGATTGTCTTATGTCTAATAACCTCCCGGGAACCTTGCAAATTCAACTCTACTGCATAGTTTGAAGATTCTATGGAGACGGCAGGAATTTCAGGAAAAGACACGCCGATATAGACCAATCCTGCGGGTTTTCCGCCGTCAGGCCCCGGTCCGGCGACCCCGGTGGTGGATAATCCGATTATCCGAGAGCGATATTCCGATTGGCTGAACAGTTGTGCCGTGCGCTGGGCCATCTCGATGGCCACCTGTGGGTGCACCGCCCCTTCCCTCCGTAAGAGTTCTGCATTTACGCCGAGCACAGAAGCCTTGGCATGGATGTCATAGGTGACCGCCGACCCGAGGAACACCTGCGAAGCGCCGGGGATGCGCACAAAGGCGTCGGCGAGCAGACCACCGGTCAGCGACTCCGCACACGCAATCTTCATATCCCGCGCTTGGCACCATCGCAATATCGCAGTGGCCTGCACATCGCAATAGGCCTGCAGCTCCTCGACGCTGTCGAGATCCCTCGGATCGCTCGTGGACACATCGCGCATCGCGCACCTCTTTCTTCACCTTGGCCCCACCTCACGGTTGCGGACTGCTTCCATATATACGAACATCCCGCGCGCAGGGCCGTCATGCGCGCGGGATGCAGAACGCAGCTCTCCGACCGGCTACCGGGCCGCGCGCTTCTTTGCGGCCATGACGCCATGCACATACTGCCAGCCTGAATACAGGCACAGGATGAGCGAGAAGTAGATCAGCGTGTAGGTGACAATGAAATAGATCGAGAGCCACAGTGGCTGCGCGCCCCCACGCCACAACGTCCACACCGGGAACATCAGCAGTCCGATGCCAAGGCACTGCGTGAGCGTCTTGTATTTACCGATCTGCGAGGCGGCGATGACCTTGCCTCCATGGTCGATGACGAAGAAGCGCATCACGGTGATGCCGATCTCACGCACCAGGAACAGGCCGGTGACGATCCATCCGACCCACACATTGCCCAGCTCGCCATAGCAGGCGGCCACCACAAGCGCGCCGAGGGTGAGCAATTTGTCGGCGATCGGATCCATGAGCTTGCCCAGTTCGGTCACCTGATTGTATTTGCGCGCAAGCCAACCGTCGAGTTTGTCGGTCGATGCGGCGATGAAGAAGATGACCGCGGCCGCCCACCGCATGCCCACATTGCGCAGCCCCCATGGGCCAGCCGCAATATACAATCCCAGGAACACCACAACAAGGATGATGCGGCTGAAGGTGACGAGGTTCGGTGGCGAACTCCACCCAGCCCACAATGACTGTTTTCCGTCTGTCTGCTTTTCCATGCGCTTCAGGATACTCCCCAGCCGTCACTTTCCATGCCACGCATGTCCTCGCGCGCCGCCAACGTGCGTCTACATGCCGGCATCGCCATCCGCCGGTTCGGCCGGCGTGGGTGTGATCGAGTCGGTCTCACCGCGGATGAACGCGAGCACCTGTGGCAGGTCCTGCGGCTGTACAAGCACTTCACGTGCCTTGGAGCCTTCGGACGGCCCCACCACGCCGCGCGATTCGAGCAGGTCCATGAGGCGGCCCGCCTTGGCGAAGCCGACGCGCAGCTTGCGCTGCAGCATCGACGTGGATCCGAACTGCGAGCTCACCACGAGTTCGGCGGCCTGCAGCAGGTCGTCCATGTCGCCGCCGATATCTTCGGTCGGGTCGAGCGCGCTCTTCTCCGACTCCTTCGCCATCTGTTCGATGTCGTCACGGTAGTGCGGCTTGCGCTGCTTGCTCACGAATTCGACGGCGTCGCGGATCTCGGACTCGTTGACCCACGACCCCTGCACACGGATCGGCTTGGCCATACCCATCGGCATGAACAGCGCGTCACCCTGTCCGATCAGCGTCTCGGCGCCGGTCGCGTCGAGGATGACGCGCGAATCAGTGGCCGACGACGTGGCGAAAGCGAGCCTCGACGGGATGTTCGCCTTGATCAGGCCCGTGACCACATCGACCGACGGGCGCTGCGTGGCGAGCACCAGATGCACGCCCGCGGCACGCGCGAGCTGCGTGATGCGCTGGATCGAGCTTTCCACATCGTTCTTCGCGACCATCATCAGGTCGGCCATCTCGTCAACGACGACAAGCAGGTACGGGTACGGCGCCACTTTGCGTTGCGAGCCGGCCGGCGCATGCACCTTGCCCGCACGCACCGCCTCATTGAAGTCCTTGACATGCCGGAACCCGAAGAACTCGAGGTCGCTGTACCGCGCGTCCATCTCTTTGACGACCCATTCGAGCGCCTGAGCGGCCTTCTTCGGATCGGTGATGATCGGCGTCAGCAGATGCGGGATGCCCGCATACGCGGACAATTCCACACGCTTGGGGTCGACCATGATCATGCGCACCTGATCGGGCGTGGCGCGCATGATGATCGATGTGAGCATCGAATTGATGAAGCTCGACTTGCCCGAGCCCGTGGCGCCGGCCACGAGCAGATGCGGCATCTTCGTCAGGTCGGCCGTCACGAAATGGCCTTCCACGTCTTTACCCACGCCGGCGAGCATGGGGTTGGGGTCGCTGACCGCCTTCTGCGAGCGCAGCACGTCGCCCAGATGCACGATCTCGCGGTCGGCGTTCGGGATTTCGATGCCGATGGCGCTTTTGCCAGGGATCGGCGAAAGGATGCGCACGTCCGAGCTGGCGACCGCGTAGGCGATGTTCTTCTGCAGGTTCGTTACTTTCTCGACCTTCACGCCTTGGCCAAGCTCCACTTCGTACTGTGTGACCGAGGGGCCGCGCAGGAACCCGACGACCTTCGCGTCGACCTTGAATTGCTCGAAGGTGTTGGAAAGCGCGCGGATCACCTTGTCGTTCTCCGGTGTGCGCGTCGCGTGGGGCTTGCCCTTGGCGAGCATGGCGAGGTCGGGCAGTTGGTAGGGCCCGTCATCGGTTTCGGCGCCCGCGGACGCCGCGCCTGCGGCAGCCGCAGTGCCGGATGCCGATGCTGCACCACTCGAGCTCGCCGCAGCGGGCGCGGGTGCGGGTGCGGATGAACGCGCGACGCGTGGAGCCGCTGTGGGCTCGGAGATGACTTCCCCTGTTTCGGGGGCGACGAGCAGTGTCTGTTCCTGCGAATCCATATGTGCCCATGGGTCGACGGCGGGCACGGCACCCGACGGCATCGGGCGCGTGTGCTGCCCGGGCAATGCGGACCACGAACTCGAATCGATGCTGCGCGTCGCGTCGTCTCCGTAGCCTCCACCACTGCTCACCGACCGCAGGCCGCCGTCGAGCCGTGTTTCGGCGGTCTCACCGTGACGGCTCGCCGCATTGAGGAACGCCTCGTCGCCGGCGTAATGGTCGAGGCCGGTGTCGCTGCCATCATGCTTATGGCGGTGGAACAGCCGCGCGAAGAACCCCGGCTTGCGCGCGCCGCCGGATTCCTCATCCGAGCCATCGTGCGCGGGCACGCCGTCCGCGAACGCGAGGGTGTCGTCACCCACACGCACCTCGTTGGGGAACTGCCGGTCGTCGTCGGAGTCTGTCTGCCTGTGCGGCGCCTTGCCGGCGAGCGAGCGCACGGTGTCTGGAATGTCGGTCACATGCGTGCGTGTGATCAGCAGCACGGAGAACAGTGCGGACACGACAAACACGATGATCGCGAAGGTCTGCGACAGGCCCCAGGCGAGAGGCGAACCGACGATGAACCCGAGCAGTCCGCCGGCACGCTGCAGATTGCCCCACGAGAATGTCTTCGTGTCGGCCGCCATGATCACGTCGATGATCGAGCACACCGACCACAGCAGCATCGCCCATCCGGCGATGACGCGCGGGTTGTCCGACCCTTTGCCCGCATTGCGCATGAGGCGTATGGCCACAAGGACCAGCAGCACCGGTACGACGATGCTCATCACGCCGAACAGCCCGGCGGCGAAGGCGTGCAGCACGCGGCCGAGCGCCCCATCCACGCGGAACCATTCGGACCCGATGAAGAACACGGCGAGCACGATCATCACAAAGCACAATCCGTCACGCCGGTACGCCGGGTCGAATTCGCCGGTACCGCCTGCCCCGCGCACGCCGGCGCCGAGTGCGCGCGGCACGGCGAGCGCGGCGCGCTTCCACCACGGCTCGGGTGTGGGGGCGCCCGACGACGGGGTCTGCCGCGACGTGCCCGACGAACTGGTGCGGGGTTTGTTTGGGTTCGAGGAAGTAGATCGTGCCATAACGCTCAAGATTCTATCGCAGGGGTTTCACCTCGCCTCGCGCGCGTTCGCGATGCGCGCGCATCAGTGCAATGCACCGAGATGGTGCTGCACGTATTCGTCGGCGTGCATGTCGATGTGGTCGTAGCCGCCTTGGTCAGCCACGTCGATGACCGCCATCGCATTGTCCACAAGGCGCGGGTTGAGCGCCTGCAGCCAGTGGATGCGCGGGTCGCGGCCGAACCAGCCCATCTGTTTGCGCGCCAGACGACGCGTTTTCTGCGCCACGTCGGCCATCGTCTCGTCGAGGTCGCGCAGGCCGTCCAAATAGTCGATCACCTGCTGGTAGCCGAGCGCGCGCGCCGCCGTCATGCCCAGATGCGGGCGCAGGCGCTCCACCTCGTCGATGAATCCTTCGTCGAACATGCGGCGCGTGCGTCCGTCGATGCGCGCGTCGAGGTCTTCGCGCGGCAGGTCGAGCCCGATTTGCACCGAGGGGATGACGTAGCGGTAGCGCGGCAGCGAGGCCGAATACGGGCGCCCGGTGAGCTCGATGACCTCGAGCGCGCGCACGGTGCGGCGCGGATTGTGCGGATCCATGCGCGCCGCCGCCTCAGGGTCACGCTGGGCGAGCTCGGCAAACAGCGCGCCGGCGCCTTCTGTGCGCGCGCGTTCCTCGAGACGTGCGCGCACCTGCGGATCGGTTCCGGGGAACGAGATGTCGTCGATCGCGGCGCGCGCATACAGGCCAGAGCCGCCCACGAGGATCGGGCGGATGCCCTGCGATTGCAGCTCGCTGATGACATGGCGCGCCATCTGCTGGAAGCGGGCGACCGTCATCGTGTCGGACGGGTCGATCACGTCGAGCAGATGGTGCGGCACCGCGGCCTGCTCCTCATCGCTCGCCTTCGCGGTGCCGATGTCCATGCCGCGGTACATCTGGTAGGCGTCCGCATTGACGATATGCGCGCGTTCGCCGCGTTCGGCGAGACGCCGCGCGATCGCGATGCCCAGCCCCGTCTTGCCCGAGGCCGTGGGACCGACGATCGAGACGAGACGCGGCGCCACGAGCGGCGTGGACTCAGTGGCGGATGGCATAGGTCTGCCCCTTGGCTGGGTCCGGGTCCGCGATGAGGTTGTGTTTGCCGGCGTGCGTGACCGTGGCGGTCACGAAATCACCGACCTGCGGCGCGGGCATGCCTTCGGGCACGCCGACATGCACGAGCACGCCGGTGCGCTCGCGGCCGGTGACGCGGTGCGTCTGCTCGTCCTTGCGCCCGGTCGTGCCGGTGACCATTACCTCGACGTCACGCCCTTCGAACTTCTTGAGTTCCTGCGCGGTGATGCGCTCCTGCAGGGCCACGAGGCGCTCGAAGCGCTCCTGCGAGACGTCGCGCGGCACCTGTTCCATCGCCGCGGCGGGCGTGCCCGGCCGTGGCGAGTAGATGAACGTGAACGCGGACGAGAAGCGCGCCTGCTCCACGATGTCGAGCGTGCGCTGGAAGTCCTCCTCCGTCTCGCCCGGGAACCCGACGATGATGTCGGTGGAGATCTGCGCGTCGGGCATCGCCTCGCGGATCCGGCCCAGGATGTCGAGGAACTTCGCGGAACGGTACGACCGGCGCATGGCGCGCAGGATGCGGTCAGAGCCCGACTGGAGTGGGAAGTGCAGCTGGTGCATCACATTCGGCGTCTGCGCCATCGTCTCGATCACGTCGTCGGTGAACGCCGCCGGATGCGGCGACGTGAACCGAACACGTTCGAGCCCCTCGATCTCACCGCACGCACGCAACAGCTTCGAGAACGCATAGCGGTCGCCCACGCCGTAACCGTACGAGTTGACGTTCTGGCCCAGCAGCGTGACCTCTTTGGCGCCTTCATCCACACAACGGCGCACCTCGGCGAGCACGTCGCCCGGGCGCCGGTCGCGTTCCTTGCCGCGCGTGGTGGGCACGATGCAGAACGTGCATGTGTTGTTGCAGCCCACCGAGATCGCGACCCACGACGAGATGCGCGACCCGCGCACCGCGGGCAGCTGGCTGGGGAACTGGTCAAGCGATTCCTTGACGCGCACCTGCGCGCGGCCTTCGCGGCGGGCCTGATTGAGCAGCGCGGGCAGGTCCTCGATGTTCTTCGTGCCGAACACGGCGTCGACCCAAGGCGCCTTTCTGGCGATGCGCTCGCGGTCGAGCTGGGCCATGCAGCCGCCGACGGCGATCTGCAGGTTGGGGCGTTCGCGTTTCATCTGCGCCCACAGGCCGATTGTGCCGTACATGCGTTCCGCCGCGTTCTCACGCACCGCGCATGTATTCATCACGATCAGATCCACGTCGTGGTCGAGCTCCTGCTCTTCGGTGGCCGGCACATACCCTTGGCTCGTGAGCACGCCGGCGATGCGCTCGGAATCGTGCACGTTCATCTGGCAGCCCAGCGTGTGGACCTGGAACACGCCCCTGCCACGGCCCTCCTGCCCGGCCTCGGGGGCCGTAAGCGTGCGCTCCTGCTCGGTCATCATGTCTTCGTTCATACCGCATATGCTAACGGAGGGCGGGCACAGGTCACATGGCACGCGCCGCTCCTCCATCGAACCTCCATGGAACGCACCCGCAGGCCGATTGCCGCATTCAGGCGCATCGGTTAGGATGGCACAATGTGATACTTGACCGCCAAAGCCGCATCAACACGAATGACCTGCGCACCCGTCTCAAGGTGTTGCTCAACCAATTCTCCCCCGACAACCAACCGGGGCATTTGGGCGACATGGAGACGATGACCGAGTTCATCAACCAGATGCAGGTCTACGAAGGCGCCATGTACGAGATCAGCACCAAGCTCGAGATCCTCGACTCCGAATTCCAAGTGCGCTTTTCGCACGACCCGATCCATCACATGGAGCGCCGCCTCAAGTCCGTGGATTCGATTCTGGGCAAACTGGAACGCAAGAACCTGCCGGTGACGATCGAGGCCATCCGCGACAATCTGTTCGACGTGGCCGGCATCCGCGTGATCTGCAATTACCGCGACGACGTGTATTCCGTGGCCAACTACCTTTCGGCGCAGTCCGACATCCAGGTGCTGCGCGTGAAGGACTACATTAAATCCCCCAAGCAGAACGGCTACCGGTCGCTCCATGTGATCTACGCGGTACCGGTCTTCCTGTCGAACGGCGCGCATTACACGCCGGTGGAGGTGCAGTTCCGCACGATCGCGATGGACTACTGGGCGAGCCTCGAGCACGCGCTGCGGTACAAGACGGACCTGCCCGACAACAAGCACGCGGAGCACGCGCAGACGCTGCTCGATTGCGCGCGCTCGCTGCAGAACGTGGAGACGCAGATGCAGACGATCCACCGCGACATCAACGGCGCCCCGCAGAGCGGCGAGGCCCCGCACGCCGAGGGGCTGCAGCACGCGATCTCGTGACGCGCGCACGGTCCCGGCAAACAAAACGGTGGTGGCCCCACGCTGAACAAGCGTGGGGCCACCACCGTATGTGAGGCCTGCGCGGGCTAGTCCCGGCTCAGTCCCACCAACTGCAACACGTAGAGGAACATGTTGATGAAGTCGAGGTAGAGATTGAGCGCGCACAGGATCGAGATGCGCTTGATCATCTCGGGGCCCTGCGCGGCGTACTGCGCGAACGCGGCGCGTGTGAACTGCGCGTCGTAGATCGTCATGCCGGCGAACAGGATGATGCCGATCGCCGAGATGACCTTGAGCATCGTGTCGGTGGGCGCCACGAACATGAGGATCACCTGCGCCACGATCAGCACGATGAGCGCGATCATCAGTACCGGGCCGGCTTTGAGCATGTTCGCCTTGGTCGTCAGGCCGAACATCGTGAGCGCGAAGTAGAAGCCCGCGCTGATCAGGAACGCGAAGCCGATCATGCCGAGGTTGTATGCCCCGAAGATCGTGCTCATCGTCACGCCCATCAGCGCCGCGAAGATGTAGAAGCACACGCGCGCGGCGGCCGGCGACATCTTCATGACGCGCACGCCAAGGTAGACCGCCATGCCGATCTGCACGATCGCCGGCAGCCAGACGCCCAGCGCACCGGTGGCGCGCAGGAACGACACATAGAACCCGCTCATCTGTGTGAAGATGGCCACTGCCGCGGTGATGAGCAGGCCGATCGTCATCTCGCCATAGGCGCGTGTGATCGACACATGCTCGGCACGCTCGTACGCGTACGCGGGCGTGGCGTCGATTGTGGTTTGGCCCGCCTGCTGCCGCATGGTGTATTGCGACTGCGGACCATTGGGATAGCCCCCATAGGGCTGCTGTCCATATGTCATAATCCGTTGTTCCTTATCTGTTTTGGCTGCCCCTATTGTACGCGAAGAATTCGCCTACAATCTGAAAGTCTTCTGACAATACGATGGGAACGGTCCAATACGGTTGCTCCACTGCATTCAACACCGCCGTGCAAAGCGCTATTCCACCTCACCCACGGTGAAGGCGGATGCTCATCAGTGGCATGCGAGCCATTCGACGGCGAGTTTGGTGCGGTTCGAGATGTTCGTCTTGGCCAGGATGTCGCTGATGCGGTTGCGCACCGTGCCTTCGCTCAGATACAAACGCCCCGCGATCTCGCGGTTGTCCAATCCTTCGGCCACGAGGGCTGCGATGCCCCGTTCACGGTCAGTAAGCACCGCGAACCGCGGGTCCTCCCCCACGCTTTCGCCCGGCGCCCCGCCTTCGCGTGGCGCCACATGCAACGGCAGTTGGCCTAGGACTTCGGCGCCGAGCACCACCTGGCCCGCCATGACCGCCTGCACTGCCGGAACCACGGAGGCGACGTCCTGTTTGATCAGATAGCCCTTGGTGTGCAGGTCGATGGCACGGCGGATATAGTCGGGGTCGGCGAATGTGGTGAGGATCAGGATGCGCGCATCGGGGTCGCCCCGCAGGATGCGCGCCGCCGCCTCGAGGCCGTCGGTGCCCGGCATCTGCACGTCGATGAGCAACACGTCGGGCGCGTGCCGACGGTAGTTCGCCACGGCGGTCTCGCCGTCATGCGCGCTCCACAGCACCTGCGCGGTGCCGGTGGCAGTGAGTATCGTGCCGATCGACGAGCACACAATCGGGTCGTCGTCGACAATGGCCACTGAAATCATCATGCTCCTTGTGTGGTCTGTTGTGCCGGGTCCTGTTTGGGAATGGAGACGAACACGCGCCAGCCTTCACCGTATGGCCCGCATGTGGCGTTGCCACCGAGCGCGCGGGCGCGTTCCTCGATGTCGGCAAGCCCGATGCCCGCCGAGCGCGTGGCGCCCGCGCTTATGGGCTTGCCGCCGTTGTCCTGCACGATGAGCTGCCAAAGTCCCGGCAGGTCGATGAGCTTCACCGTGGCCTCGCTCGCCGTGCCATGCCGCACCGCATTGGTGAGCGCCTCGCGGATGACCGCGGCGAAACAGCGCGCGACCGCGGCCGGGGCGTGCTTGATGCCATCGGCCAGATGTACCACCAGCGGAACACCCTCGTCGACCGATGCGGCGTCTTCGACCATGCTGTGGAAATCGGTTCCCTCGTCTTTCAGGTCGTGCACCGACGCGCGGATCAACGTCATCGCCTCGTCGAGCGTGGCGCCGATCTGGCTGAACTGCGCGGCATGCTCGGCGTCGCCCACCGTTGCGGCCACGACATGGTCGGCCTGCGCCATCATAATCGCACGTGTGAGGACGTGGCCCACGTTGTCGTGGATCTCACGGGCGATGCGCGTGCGTTCGTTGAGCCGGGCCTGCCGCATGTCGGCGGTGCGCTGCGCCTCGACATCGGCGATGCGCGCATGCGACAGGCGCAGCCGTTCAC
Organism: Bifidobacterium pseudolongum subsp. pseudolongum DSM 20099; assembly: GCF_000771225.1. Taxonomy (GTDB): domain Bacteria; phylum Actinomycetota; class Actinomycetes; order Actinomycetales; family Bifidobacteriaceae; genus Bifidobacterium; species Bifidobacterium pseudolongum. The sequence continues at coordinate 170,588 of NZ_JDTZ01000003.1, read as the reverse complement.
GCCGTGCATCGGCAAGCGCACGGTAGCGCATCTGCGAGCGCAGGCCATCGGCACGCAGCCAACCCGCCACGGCGGCCAGCACAGTGAGCGGCACCAACAGCATGCAGGCGAGCGCACGCGCGTCGTGCGGCCACACGCCGCCGATGCTCATCAACGCCCCGCCCGTCACCGCGCATGCAGCCGCGCAAGGCACGGCGGCGAGCGCATATTTGGCGCGGCGTGCGCGCGGTGTGGCGCAGAAGACGAGTCGGTAGGCCAGATCGCAGGCCATGAGCGGCAGGAACATGGACCATGTGGGCATGGCGATTGCGGCGGCGCAGAACCCCATGCCCAAGGCGAGCCATGTCTTCTCCTCGATAAGCGTGGCAAGCGCCGCCAGACAGACCGCCACAAGCAGCCCCACCACGGTGGCCATGGTGATGTCGGAGCTGGACAGCAGGGCAAGCACCGTGCAGATGACGGCCATGAGTACATGGATTGCGATGTCCGCCATGCTGCGCCCCTTTCCGTGCCGTGCGCGTGTATAGTACAGGTTCCATTATCGGGTATGCCGGCCCTTCGGCAACGCGCAGCGTGACATTTGTCACCACTGTTTCACGAAACTGGTGATGGCAGGCACGGTGTCTGCATGCGCCCGCTTGGAAGAATGGTTGGCATGAACACTACAGCACCAACCCCGGCGCATGCCGCGCAGCGCACCGCTCACCCCACCCCGGCCATCCGGGTGACCGAACTGGTCAAGCACTATGGAGACAACCTGGCCCTCGACTACCTCACCATGGAGGTTCGCCGTGGCGAGATCTACGGCCTGCTCGGTCCGAACGGCTCGGGTAAGACGACCGCGATCAACTGCATCCTCGGCCTGCTCACCTATGATTCGGGCGAGATCCGCATCTTCGGTGAACCGATGGGGCCGACGAGTTACGACCTCAAACGGCGGATCGGCGTCGTGCCGCAGGACATCGCCGTGTTCAATGAACTGACGGTCGAGGAGAACATCGCATACTTCTGTTCGCTCTATGTCGCGGACCGCGCGCGCCGCAAGGGGCTCGTCGACGAGGCGATCGCCTTCGTGGGGCTCAACGACTACCGCACGTACCGCCCGCGCAAACTCTCGGGCGGCCTGCTGCGCCGCCTGAACATCGCGTGCGGCATTGTGCACAAGCCCGAGCTCATCTTCTTCGACGAGCCCACCGTGGCCGTCGATCCGCAGAGCCGCAACGCGATCCTCGAAGGCATCGAGCAGCTCAACGCGCAAGGCTCGACGATTGTGTACACGAGCCACTACATGGAGGAGGTCGAGCAGATCTGCGACCGCATCCAGATCATCGACCACGGTCGGCAGATCGCGCTCGGCACCGCCGACGAGCTCAAGCGCATGATCGACGTGGGCGAGCGCATCAGCATCGAGGCGCCGTCGCTCGCGGCGGATGCGAACGCGCGCGAGCGCACCATTGCCGCACTGCGCGCACTGCCTGCGGTGCACGACGTGGAGTATGCGCACGACATGCTGGACGTCTCGTGCGCACAAGGCGCGCATAATCTGATCGACGTGTTGCAGACCCTGCAACAGGCGGGCGTTCCCGTGGGGCATGTCACGTCGCGTACACCGACGCTCAATGACGTGTTCCTGGCGTTCACCGGCACGGAACTGCGCGACTAAGGGGAAGGTTTTCGAAGGGAGAGAAAACGATGTGGAGCACATTCCTGACCACATTGCGCATCAATCTGCGTGAAAAATCGTCGCTGTTCTGGCTGTTCTGCTTTCCGATCCTGCTCTCGACGATGTTTCTGGGCATGTTCGGCAACCTCGGCGCGACCTATGAGATCACCACGATGCGGTTCGCCGTGGTGGCGAATGATGACTATTGCAAGGCCGAAGGCGCGCAACAACTGATCGCCGCGATGCAGCGCACGCCGGTCGCGCCGCAGGCATGCGGGACGGCACCGGCCACGATGGACGTGGATGCGGGCGACACGGATCTGCGCGACCTGCTCGACGTGACAGCGGTGGATACCGTGGGCGATGCCAGCGACCTGATCAATGACGACCATGATGTGCGTGGATTCCTGACCGTGGATGGCGATGGCATGGTGCATATGACGATCAGCCGCGCGACCGTATCGAACGCGAACGATGCGATGGGATCGCCGGGGCTGCCCATCTCCCTGAGCATCCTCAACGGCGCGATAGGCATGTTCAACAGGCAGATGCTCACCGTGGCGCAGATCATGGGCGCCGATCCCGCCGTGCTGCACGACGCCGACTTTACGGCCGCCGTGCAAGAGACGCCGGACTTCACACATCAGGTGCGTCTAACGAACTTCAAGCCGGACGAAAGCGCGCGCTACTACTACGCGTTGCTCGCGATGACCGCCCTGATGGCCATGTCTTTCGCCGTGACGACCGTATGCGCCACGCAGGCGAACCTCTCCGCGCTCGGTATGCGCCGCTCGATGGCGCCACTGACCCGCTTGAGGCAGCTCATGGGAGGCTTCCTCGCGAGCTGGCTGTGCACATTCTGTTCACTGCTCGTGGCGCTGCTGTACATCCACTTCGTCTGCCGCATCTCGTTCGGCGGCCGTTGGGCGGCCACCATGCTCGCGATCGTCGTCGCGTCGTTCGCGTCGAATGCGCTCGGCACACTGCTCGGCTCGTTGCCGAAGCTGACCGCCGGAACCAAAATCGGCCTGACAACCGCCATCTCGTGCGTGCTTTCGCTCCTGAGCGGCCTGTATGGCTCCGGCGCGATGGCGTTGAGCGACTGGATCCAACGCAACGCGCCGATTGTGGCGATGATCAACCCCACCCAGCAGGTGACCAACCTGTTCTATGACATCCTCTACTACGACTCGTATACCCCATTCTTCCGGACGGTCGGCATCCTGCTGACGATGGCCGTCCTCGCGCTCGCGCTCGCGACCGTGTTCCTCAGGAGGCAGCGTTATGCACACCTTTAAAACCACACTGAAGGTCCTGCTCGCACAGAAACTCATGATCCTCATCTACGTGGTGTGGCTGTGCCTGATGATGTTCGGCCTGAGCTGGAGCATCATCTCCAATCTGGCCAAATCCGACAGCTCCGTCCACTATGAGTCCGCCAAAGCGGACGTGGCCGTGGTCAACCGCGACGCGCACGGCGGCGAACTGGCCGATGCGATGCGCGAGTTCCTCGCCAAGGACTGCGACCTCGTCGATGTTGGCACGACGAGCGAGGAACTGCAGACGGCCGTGGCCTCGAACTACGCGGACCTGATTGTGATCGTCCCCGACGGTTACACGCAGCGCCTCGCCGACGCGCTCGCCAGCGGAGGGACGGAACCGAAACTCGACGTTGTGGTGAGTTTCACCGGCGCCTATGGTTCGCTCGCCAAACTCCAGGTGGACGACTTCCTGCGGCTCACCCGCATCGAGGCCCTCGCGCAGCATACTCAGACTGGCGAGGCCGTGACCGCGGCATCGCTCAACACCGCCGCCGGCACAGTCACCACGACAATGGACGCGTCCGCCAACACCTATCCGAGCATCAGCGTGGCAAGTGACCCGCATGCCGCCACCGACAAGCAGGAATCCGCGCGCACCGCCTATGTCACCACGGCGAAAATGGGCGTGTACCCACTGCTCGCGGCGATGCTCGTGTGCACGGCGCTCGCGATGAACTCGTTCTCCGAGTCGAACGTGCGGCGCAGGCTGTACGCCTCACCACAACGCACCGGCAATCTGGTGATGCAGCAATTTGCCGCCTGCGCGCTCTTCGGCGTCATCGTCAGCCTGCTGTATTGGGTCGTGTCCATGGCGCTGCCCGTGGCCGCGGGGCTGTCTGTCAACGGCATCCCCATGCCGACGATCCTCTACTCCGGAGCCTCGCTTGTGATCTATGCATTCGTCGGGGTGGCGTGCGGCTTCATGCTCAGCATGCTTTCGGCGAACGCCGTCGCCGTCAACGCCGTCGCGAACGTGTTCGGCCTGCTCGTCATGTTCACGTCGGGCATGGCGTTCCCGATCGACATGATGCCCAACGTGATGATCATCATCGGCAAACTGCTGCCAGGCTGGTGGTTCTGCCAATCCATCGACGCGGTCAACGGCGTGGACGGCCACATCGACGTGGGCGCCTGGCTTGCCAACAACGGGCTCGTGCTGCTCTTTGGTGTGGCGTTCATCTGTCTGGGACTCGCATTCTCGAAGATACGCCGCGCACGCCCCGAACTGGCGACCCCGGGCGCGACCCAGCTCGCCGAAGCGTAAAAGGTCCGCAAACAGCCTCACATCCACGGAGGGTGGCCACCGTGTACACGGTGGCCACCCTCCGCACATTGGGTATGTGGCGTTACATCATCGCGCGGTACGCCTTCCAAATGTCACTCAGTGCGCGGCCGTCCGACTCGCGCTTCCAGACGTTGAGGCTCACGCTCGCGCCTCCCACCGCGCGCGCCGCGGCCGTCGGCGTCGCATACTCGGTGCCGTCTTCGCCAAGGAACCCAGTTTCGGCAACGGTGATGGTCCATGTCTCATGTTTGCGCGGGCGGTTCCAGACAAACCGTTCCCCCGGCTTGAGCAGGCCCGCACGCACGACCTCGGCCACGGATACACGTTTCGACGTGCGCTTGGACCGGTGGTCGGCGCCCACCGCACGCGCCTCGACCATCGCCTGCTGCTCGGCGATGATGACATCCTCATAATCGATGTGCCATGCCTGCGCGATGAGGTCGATGATCTGTTTTTGGCGCAGCTGCAGGAACTGCGGGGTGATCGTCTCCAGATCGCGCAGTGTGCGCGTCAGCGGGAACCGCTGCGAACTGACATTGTGCACGATGAGGTTGCGGCGTGCATCGAAGTCGTCGACGCCATCGAGGTACCGCGGCGCCTTCTGTGTGAGCACGAAGTTGCCGATCCGCTGCGCCCAGTAATCGCATGCGCCCGCCGGCCACGAGGCGAACTGCGAACCCGGGGAGACCCGTTCGGGGATGATCGGCACGGCGTTGAGACTGCGCGGGCGTGTGATGCGTTCGCCGGCGAGCTGTTCGTTCGCGCGGATGAGCAATAGCCGCCGCATGCCGGCGTCAATCGAAAGCTCGCCACGCAGATGCAGCATCGCAAGCCGCTGTTCGTCGCCGCTCACGCTGAATCCGGCGATCCGCTGCAGCGGCATCCCCTTGTTCAGGTCGCGCACGATCGTCGCCGCCCGGGTGCGCCGGTCCAGTTCCGACTTCCCGTTGAGGCAGTCGATGCCGGTCACGCGGTCGAGCGCCGTCAGGATCTGCACCAGACGGTCGCTGTCATGGAGCGAAACGCGGGCTCCCCCACGGCCACTGCGTGCGAACACCACGGTGTCCGGGTCGTTGAGGTTGTTGAGCGTATGCACGAGCGACCACAACGCGACCGGCTTCCAGTCATCGTAGGGGTAATCGGCGAGCCCGGCAAGCAGGTCGATGACCTCGCGCGGCAGCAGGCTTTCGCCCGGCCGGCGCAGGATCTCATCACAGATCGCGTACGGCCGCAGCACATCGTCGATGAATTCGATGCACTGCCCTTTGCGGATATACTTGTCCAACACATGGTCGGTGAAATCGACGATGAGCGACTCGCAGATCGGCGTGCGCGTGAAGATGAGGTCGAGGTCGGCGAAAAACCGCTCGATGCGCGCGTTCTCATCGCCCATCGGCTCCATGATGTCGTCCCAGTAGCGCGCGTAGACGGTGCGTGCGGCGCTCGAGATGCCCGAGACGACCTTCGCCTTGAACACGTCGGAAGGCGTGAGCGGCATCCCGCGCATGTTCATGACGTCGAAGATGCGGTAGGCCCCCGAGATGTCGTCTGTGGTGACAATGACGAACATGACATCGTTGACCAGATAGGATGCGAACTGCCGGCGCTCGTCGTCGGCCATCGACGCGAGGATGTCGTATGCGCATCGCGTATTCACCTGGATGTTGCGCTGCGCCTGTGTGGCGATGTCCGTGTCGCGCAGGTCGAACAGCGCCTCCAGGTCGCCGTGCTGCACATATTCGCGGAAGAACTCCTCGTCCTGCTCGCGCAGACGGAGCCGCGGCTCGGTCTCGATGCCGCGCAGCTTGTCCCCCGCCTCGGTGAGCAGACCCGCAAGGCTCGCGTTCAGCTGCGGATCGTCTTCAAGCGTGAGCAGCACCGAGAAGATGATGGACAGCGACACGAGCCGTTGCTGCCCATCGATCACTTGGTGCATGCCGTGCTCGTCGTGCACCAGGATGAGCGAGCCCAGGAAGTATGGCCCGTCGTGCACCGCGCACGCGTCCATGACGTCTTCGATGAGCTGCTTCATCTGCGCGTTGTGCCAACTGTACGACCGTTGGAATGCCGGTATGGCAAAGCGGTAATCGGACGTGAATACCTTGGACAGCGGTTTTTCGCTCGCACTAATCGACATACTCATCCCCCTCAACAATGGTGATTCCGGCGCGCTTCATCCGGTCGACCGCCTGCGCGCCGAGCGCTTCGCTCACCGGCACGCTCAGGTCTTCGTATACCCGCACGGTGTAGCCGCGTGACGTGGCGTCGAGCGCGGTGTCGCGCACGCAATGCGACAGTGCGATGCCCACGATGTCGACGCGCGTGACGCCCGCGCCGGTGAGCAGCGCGTCAAGCGTACGCCCCGCGGCGAGCGCCTCATCGACGTCTGCGCGCGTGGGGATGGCCTCGCCGTTGTCTTCGACGCCTTCGAACCCGGAGTAGGCGGCACTGTACTGCCCCTTCTTGATGTGGTGGGCCACGCGGAGCGCCGCGATCGCCGGATGCAGCTGCGCGCTCGGCGTGCCTGCGACACCATGCACCGGCCAGGTATCGACAAAATCCGGATGGTCCGACCAGTGGCCGCCGGGTTCGATATGCCAGTCCTGCGTCGTCGCTATGAGCGCATACCGGCCGCGGTTGCGCTCGACAAAACCACGGATGCGTTCGGCGACCGCGTTGCCGCCCTCAACGGCGAGTTCGCCGCCCTCCGTGAATGTTGGCTGTACGTCGACGATGATCAGTGCTGTGTTGTTCGTTCCCACGTGCACATTTTATAGCACGCGGCGCAATGCATGCCGCGTGCGTGCCAAACTCGTGCTACATGCCTTTCCATGCGTGGTATTCCGCGGCTTTCGCTTATCAGACATGGTGCTGGCATGTGCAGTTGGCGCAGGATCCCAGCAGCGTTGCGCTGCGCGGCGAGAGAACAGGACGCCCGACGCACGGCCCTATAATGGCGTCAGTGCTTGCCAACGATGGCATCACCCGAGGAAAGAGCAACTAAGGAGTGTGGACCATGACCGGACTATATGCGAGCCTGTTCGCCATCATCATCGTCGCCATCAGCATCTGGGTGCTGTATTACGTGATTCGTGCCGCCGTGCGCGCCGGGATCATCGACGCCGAGCGTGAAATGGGCAGGATCAAGACGCCCGTCACGAAGGACGACAAGCTGCAGGAGCAGCGCGAGGCGCTCCAGGAGGAACGTGTGCGCGCGATCGTAGCCGACGAGCAGCGCAAGCAGGCGGCGAAGGCCGCCAAGGAGCAGGGCAAGTAGGCTCAAGGCTCACAACATACCAAGAGGGAGGGCCCTTCCACACGACTGTGGATGGGCCCTCCCTCTTGCGTTTGCGCTTTGATGTGCGCGATGCGTCACTCGCTCATCAGATTGCGCAGCACGTACTGCAGGATGCCGCCATTGCGGTAATAATCGGCTTCGCCAGGCGTGTCGATGCGCACCACGGCTTCGAACTCGGTCTTCGAACCGTCCTTGTGCGTCGCCTCGACATGCACGGTCTTCGGCGTCACGCCCTGATTGAGCGCGTCGATCCCGGTGATCGAGTAGACCTCGGCGCCGTCCAGCCCGAGCGATTCCGCCGATTCACCTTCGGGGAACTGCAGCGGCAGCACACCCATGCCGATGAGGTTGGAACGGTGGATGCGCTCGAAGCTTTCGACGATGACGGCCTTGACGCCGAGCATCGCGGTGCCCTTCGCCGCCCAGTCGCGCGAGGAACCGGTGCCGTATTCCTTGCCGCCGATGACGACGAGCGGCGTGCCGTTCTCGATGTAGTCGCGCGAGGCCTCATAGATCGTCGTCGGTTTCATCGCCAGGAAGTCGTAGGTGTAGCCGCCCGGCTTGATCTCCTCACCCACCGACGCGAGCAGCATGTTGCGCAGGCGGATGTTGCCGAAGGTGCCGCGGACCATGACCTCATGGTTGCCACGGCGAGAACCATACGAGTTGAAGTTCTTCGGCTGCACGCCATGCTCCACGAGGTATTCGCCCGCAGGGCTCGTCGCCTTGAACGCGCCGGCCGGCGAGATGTGGTCGGTCGTGACCGAATCGCCCAGGAACGCGAGCACGCGGGCGTCGCGGATGTCCTCCACCGGCGCGGGCGTGGCCGTCATGCCGTCGAAGAACGTCTGCTTGCGCACATACGTCGACTCGGGATCCCATGCGAACAGCTCGCCTTCGGGAACATCAAGGCCCTTCCAGCGCGCGTCGCCTTCGAACACGGACGCGTAGTCGTTGAGGAACATCTCACGGCTCACATTGCCGCCCACCACCTGCTCGACCTCTTCGTTCGTGGGCCAGATGTCGTTGAGGAACACCGGCTTGCCTTCCGGGTCGCTGCCGAGCGGCTCCGTCTCGAAGTCGAAGTCCATCGTGCCGGCGAGCGCGTAGGCGATGACGAGCGGTGGAGAGGCGAGGTAGTTCATCTTGACGTCCGGGCTGATGCGGCCTTCGAAGTTGCGGTTGCCCGACAGCACGGCGGTCACGGTCAGATCGTTCGCATTGATCGCTTCGGAGATTTCCGGCAGCAGCGGTCCGGAGTTGCCGATGCACGTCGCGCAGCCGAAACCGACGAGCTGGTAGCCCAGACGGTCGAGGTCCTCCTGCAGGCCGGCCTGCTTGAGGTAGTCGGCGACGACCTGCGAGCCCGGCGCGAGCGATGTCTTGACCCACGGCTTGGGGCTCAGGCCCTTCGCGACGGCGTTGCGTGCGAGGAGGCCGGCCGCGATCATGACCGAGGGGTTCGAGGTGTTCGTGCACGAGGTGATGGACGCGATCGCGACATCGCCGTTCCGGATGTCGAAATCACCACGGAAGTCGGTCGAGACATGCACGGGGTTGCCGTTCGTATTCTCGGTCACATACCCCGGCAGTGTCTCTTCGAACGTCGTCTTCGCGCGGTTGAGCTCGATGCGGTCCTGCGGGCGCTTCGGACCGGCGATCGACGGCACGACCGTCGACAGATCCAGCTCGAGGTATTCGGAGTACTGCGGCTCCACATACTGCGGGTCGTTGACGTCGTGCCACAGCTTGTTCGCCTTCGCATACGCCTCGACGAGCGCCACCTGCTCTTCGGAACGGCCCGTCAAGCGCAGGTAGTCGAGCGTGACGCCGTCAATCGGGAAGATGCCGCACGTCGAGCCGAACTCCGGGCTCATGTTGCCGATCGTCGCGCGGTTGGCGAGCGGGACGGATGCGATGCCCTCGCCGTAGAACTCCACGAACTTGCCCACCACGCCGTGCTGGCGCAGCATGTCGGTAATCGTGAGCACCACGTCGGTCGCGGTCACGCCTTCGGGGATCGACCCCTTGAGCTTGAAGCCGACGACGCGCGGCACGAGCATCGAAATCGGCTGGCCAAGCATGGCGGCCTCGGCCTCGATGCCGCCGACGCCCCAGCCAAGCACACCGAGGCCGTTGACGGTCGTGGTGTGCGAGTCGGTGCCGACGCACGAATCGAGGTACGCGAGCGTCTTGCCATCGCCGGCGACCTTGCGCATGACGACCTGGGCGAGGTATTCGATGTTGACCTGATGGATGATGCCGGTTCCCGGCGGCACCACGCGGAAGTTCTCAAAGGCCTGCTGCCCCCAGCGCAGGAACTGGTAGCGCTCGCCATTGCGCTCGTATTCGATGTCCATGTTGATCTGCACGGCGTCGTCCACACCGTAGGCGTCAATCTGCACCGAGTGGTCGATAATCATGTCGGACTGCACCTGCGGATTGATCACTTCGGGGTTGCCGCCGAGCTCCTTGACGGCGTCGCGCATCGTGGCCAGGTCAACGACGCACGGCACGCCAGTGAAGTCCTGCATGACGACTCGCGACGGCGTGAACTGGATTTCGTGGCTTGGATCCGCTGCGGGGTCCCAATCGAGCAGCGCCTTCACGTGCTCGTCGGTGATATTGGCGCCGTCCTCGTTGCGCACAAGGTTCTCGACGAGCACCTTGAGTGAGTAAGGAAGGTGGTCAATGCCCTCAAGGTCGGCGATGCGGTAGTAGTCGTACGACTGCTCCCCGACATTGAGGACGTCCAGCTGGTCGTCGCGCATGGACATGGGTTTCCTCCGAACGTGTTGTGGAACTGGTGATTGGCTCACACGATACCGTGTGGATGTTTCAGCGCTTCGAGATGCGCTTGTATTGTGAGATGATCGAACGCATGGCCTTGGGCAGGAACTTGGGGAACAGCCACACACTGAGCGCGAACAGCAGCGTCGCGATGACGATCTGCACGCCGAGCGCGAGCAATCCCTTGCCGCCGGGCAGCTGGAACGCGAAGAAATGCGCGACGAACGGTATGAACATGCCAATCACGCCCGCGGCCGCGAACGCCGCGACGAGCCAGCCGCGCCACGAATTGAGCGGTGTCGCGACGCGCGCGAGCACATAGATGCCCATCACGAAGAGCACCGTGGCGCACATCGACCGCCACAGCAGCTGGTCGTGCGCCGTGCCGTCGACGTTCCACCCCATGAGCTTCGGCACAAACCAGGCGGACAGCAGCACCGAAAGCGCCGTCGCGATGCCGCACGGCAGCGAGAACGCGAAGACGCGGCGCAGGAATCCGGGAATGTACCGGCGCGTGTTCGGTGCGAGCGCGAGCAGGAACGCCGGGGCGCCGATCGTCAGTGCGCCGATGTAGCTGATGTGCCTCGGCAGGTACGGGAACGGGATCATGCTGAGCACGACGCCGAACGAGATGAGCGCCGAATAGACGGTCTTCGTCAGGAACAGACTCGCGACACGCTCCATGTTCGCCATGACCTGCCGTCCGCGCGCAACGACATCGGGCAGATGCGAGAATTTCGAATCGACGAGCACAACTTCGGCCACGGCTTTCGTCGCCGGCGCGGCATTGCCCATCGCGATGCCCAGATCGGCCTCTTTGATCGCGAGCGCGTCGTTGACGCCGTCGCCGGTCATCGCCACGACGTGCTGCTGCGTGTGCAGCGCCTGCACGATCGCCTTCTTCTGTTCGGGCAGCACGCGGCCGAGCACGTCGACGTTCTCGAGCACGCGCGCGAGTTCGTCCACGTCCGCTGGCAGTTCGCGCGCGTCCATCGCGACCGGCTTGCGGTCGCCGGTGAGCTTGACTTTGCTGGCGATCGCGCCGACCGTGACCGGGTTGTCGCCGGAGATGACGCGGCAGCGCACGCCCTGTTCGCGGAACCATGCGAGCGTCGGCTCGGCGTCGTCACGGATATGCTCCGAACACAGCACAATCGCGACGGGCTGCGCGGTCCCTTCGAGTTTTGGGTCGGTTTCGAAATCAGCGGGAACCGCGCCGGCGGCGTGCGCAATGAGCAGCACACGCATGCCGTTGTTCGCGTAGTCGTTGACTTGGGCGAGCACATCCGGGTATTGGTTCGCGAATCCGGCGAGCAGCACTTCCGGTGCGCCCATGTACCATACGCCGCCGCCGTGGAACGCGATCGCGCTCCATTTGCGCGCGCTCGAGAACGGCACGCGTTCGAGCTGCGCGCTGCCGGTGAAGCCCTGCTTGCCAAGCCCGGCGAGCACGGCACGGCCGGTGCCGTTCGGGCTTTCCTCGTTCGCCAGATCGTAGAGCGCCTGCATCGACTGCCGCTTGTCGGCGCAGGCGGGCAGGGCGATGAAGTCATCGTAGACGATGCCGCCGTCGGTGATTGTGCCGGTCTTGTCGAGATTGAGGCAGTCGACGCGTGCAAGCGTCTCCACCGAGTCGAGGTCCTGGACGAGCGTGTTCTTGCGCGCGAGCCTGATCGCGGCAAGCGCGAAGTTGAGCGAGGTGAGCAGCACAAGTCCTTCCGGCACCATGCCCACGACGCCGGCCACCGACGAGACGACCGCGTGGCGCCATGCGCCGCTCGAGATCGCCGCGGACCAGCCGCCGACGGTCCTTATCTGCGTGATGATGAGCAGGATGCACAACGGCACCACAAGGAACGTCATGAACTTGAGGATCGTGTTGATGCCCTTGTTGAGGTCGGAGACGTTCTTCTTGTAGACCTTCGCCTGCGCGGTGAGCGTGGCCGCGTAACTGTGCGCGCCTACCGCGGTCACATGCACGAGCGCCATGCCGGATACGGCTGTCGAACCGGAATAGACAGTGTCGCCTTCGTTCTTGCGCACAGTGCGCGATTCGCCGGTGATCATCGACTCGTCAAGTTCAAGCCCCCATGTCTGCACGATCGTGGCGTCCGCGGGCACCTGCTCCCCCGAGCGCAGCCACATGAGGTCCCCGAGCACGATATCATTGTGCGAGACGTCCACATCCTTGCCGTCACGGCGCACGAGGTAATCCGATGCGACGAGGATCGATAGTTTGTCGAGCGTGTGCTTCGCGCGCAGCTCGGTGACGATGCCGATGCCCGTGTTGATGATGATGACGAGCCCGAAGACGGCGTCTTTCCACGATCCGGCGATCAGTACCATGACCATCGCCGTGAGGATGATGCCGTTGAACAGGGTGAACACGTTCGCGCGCACGATGTCGGCGAGCGAGCGCGACGTCGACGATTTGACGGCGTTCGTCTGTCCGCGTTCGATGCGGTCCTCGACTTGCGCCGCCGTCAATCCCCGTTCGGACACATCCGGCATCTTCGGTTGCACGGTCGTTGCCGCATTCGTCGTTTCGCTCATGCGCGCCAGTCTACTCGACCGTGTGCACCCGCCGTTGTATGCTCCGCCAGCCAGTGGCTGCGCTCACTTCGTGAAGACGGCGACCGTCTCCACATGGCTTGAAACAAGCACCTGAATGTCTACATTTTCCGTCCGTACGCGGGAACTGCCCAAAGCCGAAAATCGGCGTTTTTACAGGTGCTCTCCGTTTGCGGAAACTTGTCCATGCGCTTTCTCTACCATATTTATACGGCAGGCAGGAGGGAGGCCACCGTCTCGACCTGCTCCATTGCAGCTGGCTACTTCATCATTACGGTCTCAACCCTGTCTGCCGCTAACTTGGTCGGTATCTTGGTCGCTTATCTTGGTCGGTCACCGATCAAGTCGTTTCTTCTTGAACCGGTTCCGTCATGACTCCAATGTCCGGTTTTCTATTTGAATGTCCGGTTTTGCTTTTCAATGTCCGGTTTTCTACCGTCGCAGATTCTCGACTGGCATTCTGCTACTGGCTCCGCGACACCTCCAATCTGCAATCGTTAAAAAGTATGGCCACCGATGAAAGATTTAATCGGCGCTGTCGGTGTATCCGAAATGGTCTCTGACCTTCTGATGCGTCGTCTTGTCATTAAGCATGTAGGCTACAAGCGAGACTGTCGTCATTCCTTTCTCCCAGTAGCCGTCATTAATATCCGTCACATATTTCTTCCATGCAACTTCGATAAATACTTCCTTGTTGGGATCAAGTTTCTCCTTGGATTCCTCGGATTTCCACGGCGCGTCTGCTACAGGAGTTGAAGCGCCGTCGACCATCACTTTGAAGTTCTTCATCGGCACAGCGGTTGATGTGCATTCGCCAATACCTACAAAGCCATATCCAGCGATATGGCAATAAACCGTATCTCCGACCTGAACGTTATAAATAGATTTCCCGCTGCCGCCAAGGTTCGCAGACAGGAATCCGTATTCCAGAGCGTCTGGCCAGCTTCTTTCTGCATAGCCGACTGTAAATTCACGGCCCTTCTCGTTCTTGAAGAAGTCCTTCTCATCGTCATCGGCCCATCCACCAACGATTTCCTTAATGGCGTCTGGATTCCAGATGTCACTTGCCATTCTCAGATAGATCTCAGCCCGGTCTGCGATGCTTTGCTTACTGAAGTCAGGAATCGCATGAAAGCCATGCTTGTCGGCCGGATTGCCAGCATCATGTCAATTCTGATGTACGTCTCATATATTCCGCTGATCATCAACAACTTGCACGGCCAATATGGCAATCCCATACAGCCGCTGGTTGCCTCCATCGACAGCTCCTTTTGGTGCAGCTACGCCCTTTTGCAGAAGTACAAGGACTGGCCGGTCTTTATTGCCAATGTCCCTGGCATTATCTTCGGCCTGATCACTTTTGTAACTGCCTTGCACTAAGCCGTCTTCATCTTTCTTTTTCGATAGTAAAAAATCTCCTCCTAGTAATCTAGAGGGAGATTTTTCTTGTCTATTACAAGTCCAGCAGGCCATCTTCATCAAGGATTTTCACCTGCTTGCCTGTCCTTTTCAGATAGCCCATTTTTTCGAGGAGTTTGAATTTGCGGGAGAGGGTTTCGGGAGTAGTTCCCAAGTAGAAGGCGATATCTTTCATCTTCATGGACAGCTGGACCTGGTCGCTTCCAGCCACTTTAGCCAAGTCGAGCAGGTAGCTGGCCAGCCTTTCTTCGACCCGCTCCATGGCCAGGAACTGGGTCTGTCTTTCCGTGGCCAGCAGCTTCTGGGTGCTGAGTTCCAGCAGTTTGAGGGAGAGCTGGGGATTTCCTAGGAGGACCCGGTTGAAGTCGGCCTTGCCCAAGCTGCAGATTTCCGTATTCTCCATGGCCTCACCGAAGAAGCTGTCGTTTTCCAGGCCAAAAAGCTGCTTTTCCCCTTCATAGTCACCCGGCTGGGCAACCCGGAGCAGCTGCTCGCGGCCGCTGGCGGACAGCTGGTAAACCTTCATGCTTCCCCGGGCCACGATCTGCAGCTTTTCATCCCCTGGCTGAAAAATCGTCTCACCCTTTTGATAGCGCCGGTGGATGGCCAGGGAATTGATCTTAAGCTGGTCTTTTCCTGGCAGGTCCATGAATAAGGGAACAAGGCTGACACATATATGCTGCATTTTGCCCTCCTCTGCTGGTAAAAATTAGCCCTGGACCAAGTGGTCGAATTCTTCCAGGGTCTGATAGGTCTTAGTCATCGCCCCGCAGGCGTCGGCCGGAATGGCGTAATCCGCGGTCAAGGACCGCAGCCTGCTGAAGTCGGCAGTCAAGTCTTCCTGGCCGGCCTTCACTTTCTTTTGGATGTCTTCATAAACCTTGCGGACTTCAAAGACTTCCGGGTGGTGGGCGCCGTGGGCCTTGGTAATTGCCTTCGTATATAAGTCTAACATTTCATCGTTCTTGGTAAAAAATTCCTTGATCATCATTTTTCTCCTTTTTTCTTGATTAGTCGTTTTTCTTGTTTTTGCTTTTTCTCTTATTTAGCGCTGGCCTTCAAGACGTCATAGCCGATATTCTTCACGGATTGAGCAATCGTGTCCAAATTGGTTTTTTCCGGGTCGAAGTTGGCCTTGGCCTTGCTTGCGTTGAAGAGGACCTTAACGCTGGTCTTTTCAACCCCGTCGACATTGGCGATGGCCCCCGCGATCTTCTGCATGCAGGTCGGGCAGGCTAATGTTTCAAGTTGTAAAATTGCTTTTTGCATGATTTCTTGTCCTTTCTTTTTCTATTGGATACTTTCGATGCCCTTAGTATACGGGCCTGCTGCTTGCGAAAAATTGTTTTCTATCAACTTTCGCGATTTTTGCAATTTTGACCGGTAGGCCAGAAGGCGCATGGCGTTTAAGATTACAATCAGGATACTGCCTTCGTGAACAAACATCCCGATGGCCATGTTCATCCATGAGCTGGCTAACACGCTGACCAGCAGGACGGCTACGACAGCCAGGGCGATGGTGATGTTCTCAATCATGTTCCGCCGGGTGGCCTTAGCCAGGGCCAGGGCCCGCGGAATCCGGTCAAAGCTGCCGTTCATGAGGACCACGTTTGAAGTCTCAATTGCCACGTCAGTCCCGCTGCCCATGGCAATCCCGATGTCTGCCCGGGCCAGTGACGGACTGTCGTTGATCCCGTCGCCGACAAAGGCCACGATTTCACCGGCCGCCTGCCGCTTTTTGACAAATTCGGCCTTGTCTTCTGGCAAAAGCTGGCCATATGCCTCAGTGAGGCCCAGTTCTTCCGCTACCAGGTCAACCGTCTTCTGGTTGTCACCGGACAAGAGGAGCAGGTTCTTGACGCCCAGCTTCTTTAAAGCAGCCAGGTCTTCCTTGACCCCGGCCCGGATCTCATCCTTTAAGCCTAAAGCAAGTTCCAGCTGCCCGTTAACGGCCACCAGAACCAGGGAATTACCAGCACTCGCCAGCTCTTCCATGTCCCTTTCCATTTGTTTTGCGACTGGGACATGGTACTGGTCAAGCAGGTAGTGGTTGCCGACCAGGACCTGCTGGCCAGCTACTTGAGCAACGATCCCGCCGCCCTGGAGGACCTGGGAAGCTTCAACTTCTTTAGCTTCCAGGTCTTCATAGTAGCCAGTGATGGCTTTCGCCAAAGGGTGGGCAGATTCTTTTTCCACGCTAACCAAAAGCTGTTCAGCCAGCTGGCCCTGGCCGTACTTTTTCACCTGGCTGACCCGGGGGTCGCCGTAAGTCAAGGTCCCGGTCTTGTCGAACATGATCGTGTCGACCTTGCTGAACTTGGTGATGACTTCACTGCCTTTAAAAAGGATCCCCTGCTTGGCCCCATTGCCGATTCCGGCCACGTTGGAGACCGGAACCCCGATAACCAAGGCACCCGGGCAGCCGAGAACCAGGATGGTTACAGCCAGTTCCAGGTCTTGGCTGATGAGGCCAACAATAATGGCCAGGAGCAGGACGACTGGGGTGTAGTACTTGGAGAAGCGGTCAATTAGACGCTCAGCCTGGGACTTGGAGTCCTGGGCTTCTTCGACCAGTTCGATGATCTTGCCAAAAGTCGTCTCATCCCCGACTTTTTCCGCCTCGATCCGGATGGTCCCGTTTTCCAAAATAGTACCGGCATAGACCGGGTCGCCGGGCTTTTTGTCTAAAGGCATGGATTCACCGGTAATGCTGGCTTCGTTGGCCGTCCCGGAACCGGAGACGACTTCCCCGTCAACCGGGATCTTGCCGCCGGTCTTGACCAAAACGATGTCCCCTTCGTCCAGGTCGTCTAAGTCAACTTCTTCAAAGTCGCCGTCTGCCGTCTGCCGGAGGGCGGTTTCTGGCACCATCTCCACCAGTTCCTTGATGGCTGACCGGGTCTTGGCCAGGGTCTTTTGTTCAAGGTAAGCCCCAAACAAGAAGAGGAAGGCCACGATGGCGGATTCTTCGAATTCCTGGATGACGAAGGCACCTAAGATGGCCAGGGTCACCAGCAAGTCGATACTGATGACTTTGACTTTCAGGGCCTGCCAAGCGGATGCGGCGATCGGGAAGCCGCCGATGAGGGAGGCGGCCAGGAGCAGGCCGGACTCTGCTGCTTCACTTTTAAATAACCATTTTGCGGCAAAGGCCAGGACGATTAAGATGCCCGTAGCGGCCGTCAGCCGGTTGCGATTTTTCATTAACCATTTTTGCATTGATCTTTTGACCTCCTTGCTTTGATGCTTTTAACATACCGAGAAAGCAGAATTCCTCCATTGATTTCTATCAAGATCGGGATTTTTGCAAAAATTTTTTTTACGAAAAAAGCCATCCAGGGGAATTTGATCCTCTGAATGGCTTAGTTTTAGTCGACGCGGTTGATTGGGGGTGGTGCATAAATCTTGGACTGCGTTGTCGCTGTTCTTGATTATGCCATGAACCCTAGTGCTTGTCGGTGTCGGCGGATGCTCATGCCGTATTCGGTCTTGATGCGTTCGTCGCGATACCAGACCAGATAGGCTTCCAGGGCGTCGATGAATTCGTCGATGCTGTCGTCCTGATGGTTCTGGTTGTAGTAGAACTCCTGCTTCAATCGGCCGAAGAAGCCCTCGGCGGCGGCGTTGTCCGGCGAGCAGCCTTGGCGCTCATGGAACGCGTCAGCCCGTGGCGTTCGCAGATGCGGATCCATCCGGGCCAGCGGTAATGACAGCCCCGGTCCGAGTGGATGACGGGATGCTCGCCGTCCTTGAGGGTGGCGCATGCCTGCTCGAGCATGGTGTC
Organism: Bifidobacterium pseudolongum subsp. pseudolongum DSM 20099; assembly: GCF_000771225.1. GTDB lineage: Bacteria > Actinomycetota > Actinomycetes > Actinomycetales > Bifidobacteriaceae > Bifidobacterium > Bifidobacterium pseudolongum. The sequence continues at coordinate 152,456 of NZ_JDTZ01000003.1, read as the reverse complement.
GGCCAGTTCGGCCGTCGGGCTGGTGCCGATGCTCCATGCCACGGGCATGCCGTCGTAGCAGTCGATGACCGGGCTGAGGTATATCTTTCCTTCGCCGATGCGGAACTCGGTGATGTCGGTGACCCACAGCCGGTTGGGCGCTTTGGCGTGGAAACGGCGATTGACAAGGTTGGCGGGCGCCGGGCTGTGCTCGCCCGAATAGGAGTTGTAGCGCCTGCGACTCCGTAGCTTGGGGGCGATGCCGTGCCGGGTCATGAGCTTCATGACGCGCCGGGCGCACACGCGTATGCCCTGGTCGCGCAGCATGCGCCATATACGCCGGTATCCGTATCGTTCCAGGCTTTGCTCGAACGCCCGCCGGACGGGATCGAGCAGCCACTCGTCCCGCTCGGGCCGGCCCAGACGCTTCCTGTTGTCGTAGAATGTGCTGCGCGACAGGCCGCACCTTCCCAGCAGGTCGCGTGGCTTCATGGCGAACCTGTCGGCCAGATGCAATACCAGACGGGTCCTCCCGGCGTTGGTCAGGTTGTCGGGGTCTGCGCCCCGCCCTTTTCCCAACAGCTCCTTCGTGTAGCGGATGATCTCCAGCTCGATCTCCAGCTCGTCGCGCTCGGCGCGCATCCGCGTCAGCTGCGAACGTATCTCGTCGCGTTCCCGCCGCATGTCCTCAAGGGATCTGCCACCGTCATCGCGGTGCCGGTCCTCGCGGGACTTCGGCGTTCCGCCCTTGTCCGCGTCGTCGCCCATCGCACGCTCCTTGTCGTCGCCCGCAAGCATCTTGTGCTTCCGGTTTCGCACGACATCGGCACTGACCCCCAGCTCCTCGCCGACCTGCCGACTCGTCCTGGAGCCCGAGGCATATTCGACCACCGCCTTGCGACGCGTCCTCGCATCCACGGGAGCCCGCCTGATCCGGCCGTTGGCCCGGCTCCAGCTCGTCGACCCAGCGCGCCAACAGCGCCTTGCACGGATAGCCCAGCGCGCGGATCGTGCGCGCCGCGCACCTCCCGTGCCGCAGGTAATGATCGACCGCCGCGCGTTTCTGCCCGGGCGTGTAGCGTTCCCCGCGCCCGTCACCAAGCGAGCCGCCGTCGTCGCGGCCGGCCTCGACCCATGCCCGATGCCAGCGCACCAGCATCTGCCGGGACGGATACCCCAGCTCGTCGGTCACCGACGCCGCGCTGCGATCGTACTGCTCGTACAACCTCACCGCACGAAGCCTCTGCTCCCTCGTGTACTTCACCATCAGTGGACTCCTTTCCCACCAAAGAGTCCAAGAAATCGGCACCACCTCAACCTATTAAATATCCAATCACGAGTCTCGACCCTATAAAATAGCCCGTTCGATAAGTTCCCCCAGAGAGTTTTTTCTTAGTTGGACCATCCTTTTGCAAAAAGGTCAGGTGTGCAGGAATGGCTTAAAATAAGGCTTTTCTCACCCCTTAGCCTCTGACTCTTGACATCAATGCTACCGTCTCAACATGGTGCGTCATCGGGTAGATGTCGAACGCGGCGATCGAATGGAGCGCATATCCATGCTGGGTGAGCGTCGCCGTGTCACGCGCGAGCGACGCCGGGTCGCACGCGATGTACACGACGATCGGCGCGCCGGAGTTCGCGATCTTCGTGCACACCTTCGCCTTCGCGCCCGCGCGCGGCGGGTCGAGGACGACGATGTCGGGGTGCGCGCGCTGCGGATCGATGTCTTTCTCGAGCGTCTTGAGCACGTCGCCGCACAACGCCTGCACCGTGTGGATGCCCGCGCTCTTGAGGTTCCTGCGGGCGTTCGCGACCGCCGTCTTCGCACCTTCGACGCTGACGAGCTTCGCATGCTCGTCGATCAGGGTCGCGAGCGGCAGCGTGAACAGGCCGGATCCCGCATACAGGTCCCAGATCACCAGATTGCGGCCGTTGCGGGGCGCGCGGTCGCCAAGGACTTCGCGGATCTGGTCGATGACATACTGCGGCAGCACCTGCGGTGCCTCGCGGTGCATCTGCCAGAAGCCGGCGGCGTCCACCGTGTAGTCGAAGGTGTGTCCGTCCACGGTGATCCGCTCGGTCAGGCTGCGGCTGCCGTGGCGCACCTTGCCGTCGACGATGATGGCGTAGTTCCTGCCGATGGCACGGCGCAGCGCAGCCCCATCCGCGATGTCCGCGGCGTCCACGCGCGGCTCGGGAACGGCGATGCGCACCTGCGCGTTGGCGGGTAGCGCGCCGCCCCACACGTCGTTCATCGCGGCCGCTTCGAGCACGGCGCGCGTCGCGAGCGGCATCGTGTCGATCGGTACGCGTACGTGGCTGCCACGGCGGTGCATCGACGGCCGTCCCTCATCGTCGGTGATCATCTCGATGCGCGTGCGCCACTGGAGGCCTTGCGCCTCCTCATCGCCGGGCATGGCATAGACGGGGATCTCGTCGAGCTCCACATGGCCGAGCCGGCGCATCACGTCCATGACCGCGGCTTCCTTCCACCGTTCCTGACCTTCGAGCGACACATGGATGAGGTCGGCGCCACCGACGCCGCCGCCCATCGCGAGCGGTCCGGCGAGCGGCCAGCTCGGCGCCACACGGTCCGGGCTCGCCTCGAGCACCTCGACGACTTCACCGGTCCAGAACCGGTCGTTCCTGTCGGTCGGCTCGTCGAGCACGATCCTCACGCGCTCGCCCGGCAGTGCGAACCGCACAAAGACGACGCGCCCGTCGATGTGTGCGACGCACCTGCCCTGATCCGCGTATCGTTCGATCTGTACCGTGGCTTCCATACCCGTTCCTGTCTGTTGTCGTGTGTCTATTCGGTGGCGGTGATCGTCGTGACCATCATCTCGCGGTCGTGCGGCTCGTCGCGGATCACCGTGTCGGCGGCCTTGGCGAGCGGCACCGCATCCATCATGCGGTCGTTGATGCGGAACACCGCGGCATACAGCAGTGGGTCGTGGGGCTCGCCCTCCGGATTGAGCAACACGACCGGAATGCCGCTTTCACGCGCCTTGCCGAGCGTCTGGCTCCACGCGCCTTCTTCCCCATCAGTGAAATCACTGATCATGATGAGGTTGACGCGTCGTGCCACCGCGTCGAGCACCGCTTGGCGCGCCGTGGCGCCCGGGTCGTCGAGGCCTGCCGTGGCCGTGTAGACGACGTCGAAGTCATCGTCCGCATCCAGCGCATTCACTGCAAGTGTGTCCGCATTGGATGCGTGCGGCGATCCGATCAGCGCGATCGTCGTGCGTGCACCCGGCACGTTGTCATGCGCCGGCGCCTGCTCCTGCTGTGTGTCGCCGACGGCTGCGCCGCGCGGTGTGCATGCGGCGAGGCCGAACACGGCGAGCGCGCAGCACACGCCCACCGCCAGCTTGAGAAGGATTCCGTTGCCCATGGTGTATCTTATGCCTTTGCTCATCTGCTCATTGCGTGCTGTTTGACGCGTGGGGATGTTCGGCGCTCTCTTCGAGTTGCGCGCGTTCACGCATCTTGTGGCGGTGCATCGGCGTCGCCACAATCAGATAGGTGACCCAGATGGCTAGTGCCCAGAACGGCAGGCCCATCAGCAGGCGTGCGGTGCCGAGCCAGCCCACGTGGTTCGTCACGTACAGCGGCACCTGCACCACAAGGCGCAGTGCGAACACACCGAGCCACAGCCACGTGGCAATGGTGTAGGCCTTCACGAGCTCTTTGTCGGAACGCCAGCCGTTGAGCCATTGTCTGAAGTGTTCGGTGGGCAGCGAGCGGATGAATTCGATGAGGAAACCAAGTGCCGGCACATGGACTGCAAGCGAGACAAGCAGCAGCACGATGTATGCGGCGTTCGTCAGGAACCCATACATGTAGTAATCGCGCGCCTCGCCGGTGCGCCATGCCCAGATCAGGCAGATCGCGACCGCTGCCAAGCCACTGAGGGCGCCCATGACCGACTGGCGTTGGCATAGGCGTACGACCACCTGCAGCACGGCGAGCGCAGCGGACACGAGAATCGTGAGCTGCAGGTTCGACGTGGCAACGAACATGACAACGAAGAGGAAGCCCGGCAGCATGGACTCCACCACGCCGCGCGGGCCGCCGATGGCCGTGATGACCGAGAAATCGTCGTCGCCGGCCTGTGCGAGCGCGCCGAACCCGGTGCGTTTGCGGTCGTTGCCCATCAACGCAGTTCCGAGAACATCGGTCCGCGCGACAGCGTCGTCTTCGTCTCCGTCTCCTGATCGGAGTTGAACGGGCCCTGCGGCTTGCCGGGCAGCTGCGCGTCCTCGCCATCCTGCTGTGCGGCGTCGCGTTCGCGGCGCTCGTTCGGCGTCAGTGGCGGCGCCATCGGGATCAGGTCGCGCGGGGCGAGCGGCTCCTCGCCGCGGTCCACGACGATGTCGGAGAAGAAGCGGTTGAGGATTTCCGCTTCCGGCGACTTGGGGTCTTCGGCCGCGGGGCCGGAGAAGATGCCGCGCAGCATCCAGCGCGGGCCATCCACCCCCACGATACGCGTGGTGTGCACCTTGCCGTTGTCGAGCTTGACGGGCAGTTCGATCTCGGCGCCGAACACGCCGGGCACTTCCTTGGCGTTGGCATTGCCTTCGAGCAGGTCCTCGCGCACGTCATCCCACAGGCCGAGCGTCTTCGGTGCGGCGAAGGCCTCCAGTTCGAGGCTCGACTTCCCGATCGTCACCGTGGCGCCAAGCAGCGTGTTGTCCGCGCGGCTCGCCTTGATGCGCAGCTGGATGCCACGCACGAACGGGATGTAGAACGCGCCGAGCGACATGTATTCGTCGAAATCAGGGGCGTTGTCCTCGTCGATGTCCCATGGGCCGTACTCTTCGCCGCGGCCCTCGTATGTCATGCTCGTCTCTTCGGGGATCTGCCCCGTCATGCGCTCGCCAGCCGCGGCATCGTCGCCCTGCTGGGATTCGTCGTCGAGCTGGGCGTCTTCCTTCGCCATGTCTTCGGTCTGCGAAGCGATGGCCCCGGCCTCACGGTTTTTCTTTTTCCTGCCGAACCCGAACAGTCCCATATATCCTCATTTCGTTGCGGGCCGCCGGCGGCGCGCATGGCCACCGGCAGCCCATTGGCAATAGTCAATCACTACTTCCAGTTCAGTATAGGGCGCATGAGTGATTGCGCGGAATGCGGCGCCCGGTTATTGCACCAAACATCCATGGCCTGCATGCGCGGTCTTGTGCGTCAGACGTCGTACGTGATGGTCAGCGGCGCATGGTCGGACCACCGCTTGAACCATTCCTCGGCGCGATCCACACGGAATCCCCGTGCGGTGAGCGCAAGCTCGGGTGTGGCGAACTGGTAGTCGAGGCGCCAGCCGGCGTCGTTGTCGAACGCGCGGCCACGCTGGCTCCACCACGTATACGGCCCTTGGATGTCGCCGGCAAGGTCGCGCATCACGTCCACATACTCCATCTGCCCGATCCAGCGGTCCATGTAGGCGCGCTCCTCGGGCAGGAAGCCGTGCGTGGTGATGTTGGCCTTCGCGTTCTTCAGGTCGATCGGCGTGTGCGCGATGTTGAAGTCGCCGCAAATCACCGCCTGGTTGCCGCCGGACGCGGCGATGCCCTGCAGTTCGCGCATGCGCTCGGTCATCGCGTCAAGGAACCGGTATTTCTGCACTTCCTTGATGTCGTCTCCGTCACCGCCCGCGTGCACGTACACGCACACCACGGTGATTTCGTACCCCTGCGGGGTGTGCACATCAGCTTCGACCCAGCGTCCCGAATCCACGTCTTCGCTGAGCCCGGGCAGTCCGATGCGCGTGCGTTCCACAGGACGGTCGGTCAGGAGCCCGACGCCAGCGCGCCCCTTGATCCGGCACACGTCGTCGACGGTGGCCAGGTCGTCGGGAGTGGCGATGCGCCCCTGCTCCACATAGGTCGCACCGAAGTCCTGGAACATCTCGTCGAGGATCTCCTGCGGCGCACGCGTCTCCTGCATGCACCAGATGTCGGGCGTGTTGCGGGCGAGCCATTTGCTGACGCCTTTGCGTTTGGCGGCGCGGATGCCGTTGAGATTCGCGGTGGTAATCGTGAGTGTCATGCTTTAGAGCCTACCAGTGCGCCGGATCCATTGCCCCGTTCGTGCGTGGTGAACGCACTGACAATGGTGGGGCGGGTCTCGTGGAAGGAGGACCTTCCACGAGACCCGCCCCGCCCATCAGTCCAGATTGAGACCGAGCTCGAGCTTGCCGCCCGGGATCGCGTCGAGCAGATCCCGCGTGTACTGCTGCTGCGGGTGCAGGAACACCTCGTCGGTGGTGCCATGCTCGACGAGCTTGCCGTGTTGCATGACGACCACGTCGTCGGCGATCTGGCGCACAACCGCGAGATCGTGGGTGATGAACAGGTAGCTCAGCCCGTTCTTGGCCTGCAGGTCGTTGAGCAGATGGAGCACCTGGTCTTGCACGAGCACGTCGAGCGCGGACACGGCCTCATCACAGACGATGACGTCCGGATTGAGCGCCATCGCGCGCGCGATCGCGATGCGCTGGCGTTGACCGCCCGAAAGCTCGTTCGGGTACCGGCGCATGACCGACTCCGGCAGCTCCACCATGTCGAGCAGCTCGCGCACGCGGGCGGCACGGCTCTTCTTGTCTCCGACCTTGTGGATGCGCAGCGGCTCTTCGATGGAACGGAAGATCGAATACATCGGGTCAAGCGAACCGTAGGGGTTCTGGAACACCGGCTGCACATGGCGCCGGAAGTCGAGCAGGCTCTCGCCCTTGAATTGCGCGATGTCGCTGCCGTTGTAGGTGACGGTGCCGCTCGTGGGCTCGAGCAGTTTGAGCACCATGTTCGCCACGGTGGATTTGCCCGAACCCGATTCGCCGACGATCGCCAGCGTGGTGCCGCGCTTGAGCTTGAAACTCACGTCGTCGACGGCCTTAAACATGTCTTTGGTGCGCGGCAACTTGAACTCGCGCGTCAGGTGGCTCACTTCGATGATCGTGTCCGCCTTTTCGAGCGACTCCTCGTTGACCTTATGCTCCATGATCGCCGAAGCGTCCTGGCCACGCTCCTCGACCGAGACGATGCGCTGCGAAGCGAGCGATGGTGCCGCGGCTACAAGGCGTTTCGTGTACGGGTGCTGCGGGTGCTGCAGCACTTCAAGCGACGGGCCCGACTCCACGACCTGCCCCTTGTACATGACCACGATGTGCTGGGCGCGTTCGGCGGCCAGACCAAGGTCATGGGTGATGAACAGCACGGCGGTGCCCAACGAATCGGTCAGGTCCTGCAGATGGTCGAGGATCTTCTTCTGCACCGTCACGTCGAGCGCGCTCGTCGGCTCGTCGGCGATGAGCAGTTCCGGCCGGCAGGCCAGACCGATCGCGATCAGTGCACGCTGGCGCATGCCACCGGAGAACTCGTGCGGGTACTGGCGTGCACGTGTGGCGGCGTCGGGCAGGCCGGCCTCGTCGAGCAGGCCGGCGATGCGGTCCTCCATCGACGAACCGGTGACGTATTTCTTGGCGATGTACCACGCGTCGTCTGCCTTGACCCCGGCCTTGACCAGGTCGTCGGCCACACGCCAGCGGGTCTCGGACCCCGGAACCCATTCGGCGCGGAAGTACTCCATCTTCTTCGCGAAGGCGTCGCCTTCCACCCCGATGGCCACAAGCGCCTGTTCGGCGGCTTCGAGCAATTCCGGCAGCTGCTTGGAGCCGAGGAACGTCTCGTCGCCTTCGCTTTTGATCTCGATGTCCGCTTTGGCGAGCGCCTTGGCCAAATCGGAGCGCTTTTCGTGCGAAACGTCCATGTTGTTGGCCACAAGCGCCTCTTTGACCTGTGTGCCGATGCGCCACACCGGGTTGAGGTTGCTCATCGGGTCCTGCGGCACAAGGCCCATCTTGGAGCCGCGCACGTTCACGAATTCTTTTTGCGTGTAGTGCGAGATCTCGTTGCCGTTGAGCTTGATGGAGCCGCCCACGACCTTGCCGGTACCCGGCAGCAGTCCCAGGCACGCCATGGCGGACGTGGACTTGCCCGAACCGGATTCACCCACGATGGCCACCCACTGGCCCGGATACACGCTGAACGAGGAGTCGCGCACCGCATGCACGGCACGTCCGTCGTCGGTCGTGAAGTCCACCTGCAGGTCCTTGACCTCGAGCAGCGGGACTTCCGCACGCTGCAGCTGGCCGAGTTTGTCGTCGATATTCGTTTGCTCACTCATTTGCTTAACCTCGCGAAGCTCACGCCGTACGGCTCTTGGGATCAAGGGCGTCTTTGACGGCGTCTCCCATCATGATGAACGCCAACACGGTGACCGCCAATGCCACCGACGGGTAGAACAGCACCATCGGGTCGGTGCGCAGGATCGACTGCGCGTTCGAGATGTCGCCGCCCCAGCTGACCGTCGTGGACGGCAGACCGATGCCAAGGAAGCTCAGCGTGGCTTCGGAGACAATGTACGAACCGAGTGACGTGGTGGCGATGACGATGATCGGCGCCAGCGAGTTGGGCAGGATATGGCGGAACAGGTTGCGCATCGGGGTGGAGCCCAATGCGGTCGATGCCGTGTTGAACTCGAGGTTCTTCGACGAAAGCACGGCGCCGCGGGCGATACGCGCGGTGGAGACCCAGCCGAAAAGCGCGAGCACGAGCACGACCTTCCAGATCGAGGTGATGGTGCGGAACATCTGCAGCACCACAATCGCGCCGAGCAGCATCGGGATGGCCATGAAGATGTCGACGATGCGACTGAGCACCGCGTCGATCCAGCCGCCGCAGAAACCGGCGATGGCACCGATGAGCGTGCCAACCGCCACGACGATGAGCGTGGAGAGGATGCCGACGCTCAGCGATGTGCGGGTGCCGTAGATGACGCGCGAATAGACGTCGCAGCCCTGCAGGTCGAACCCGAAGGGGTGGCCCGGGCGCGCGGGCTCAAGCGAATTGTCGAGCGTGCAGTAGTTCGGGTCGTTCTTTGTGAAGACGCCCGGGAAGAGCGCCACGAAGATGATGAACACGATGAGGATGCTGGAGATGATGAACAGCGGGTTCCTGCGCAGCGCGCGCCACGCGTCAGACCACATGCTCGTGGCCGTGGCGGATTCGTCTACCGTGTCGACCGTCTGCAGAGGCGTCTCTTCGAGCGGGGCGACGTAGCGCTCCTGCCCCGGCAATGGTTTTGTGATGTCTGTCATTGCTTGTGCCCTCCTCACGCGTAGCGGATACGCGGGTCAAGCGCCGCGTACAGCATATCGACCAACAGGTTGCAGATCACGAAGACGAGGGTGAGCAACGTGACGACGGACACGACCATGTTCGCCTCGCCTTTGAGGATGCTCTGGTAGGTCAGAAAGCCGATGCCGTGAATGTTGAAGATCTGTTCGGTGATCATCGCGCCGCCCATCAGCGCACCGAGATCCTGTCCGAGATAGGTGACGACCGGAATCATCGAATTGCGCAGGATATGCCGGAAAGTGACCGATGTGTTGCTCATGCCCTTGGCGCGTGCCGTGCGCACATAGTCGAGCGCGATGTTCGACGAGACCTCGGAACGAGCCAAGCGGATGATGTAGGCCATCGAGACCGATCCCAGCACCATCGCCGGCATCAACAGGTCGAAGAACCCCGGGTTCGCTCCGGCCGTCACCGGCAGGATGCGCCATTTGACGCCGAGGAAGTATTGGCCGACGAAACCGGTGACGAAGGTCGGCACCGAAATGAGCAGCAGCGAGACGATGAGAATCACCGAGTCATACCACTTGCCTTTTTTGAGGCCGGAGATGACACCGAAGACACAGCCGAAGATGGCTTCGAAACAGAATGCCATCAATGCGAGCTTGATTGTGACGGGGAACGCACGGCCGATCTCCGCGATGACGGGCTGGCCGGCGAAGGTCTCACCGAAATTGAGGGTCAGCGCGTTCTTCAGGAACAGGAAATACTGTACGATGAACGGCTTGTCCAAATTGTATTCGGCGCGGATCTGGGCAGCGACGGCTTCATTGACGGGCTTGTCTCCGAACATCGCCTTGACCGGGTCACCCGGAAGAGCGAAGACGAGCGCATACACCAACAGTGTCGTACCGAGAACCACGGGGATCATCTGCAGAATGCGGCGCAGAAGATATTTGCCCATTGGTTGCTCCTTGTTGTCTTACAGACCGCGCTCAGGGCATAATCGATTACGCCGCTCGCGGTCGCGGTATCCAGCAAGTCTACCGCATGACCTGACTTACGGCATGCTTTTGGCGTATATGGGCCGTTCTGCTCATATTCCGGAATGCCGCCCGTTGCCAATGGCAGGGCCCCGGAACCCATCCGGGGTTCCGGGGCCCTGCCTGCGCTCGCCGCCCGTCACGGAACGGGAACCGTTGTCGGATGCCTCACTTCGTCATGTTCTCGTAGATCGGCTGGTTCTGCCAATCCATCTCGAAGCCCTTGACGCCCTTCGCGGCGACGCCGTCGGCGTTCGAGTAGTACAGCGGGACAGCAGGAAGCTGCTCGAGCAGGATCTCCTCGGCCTGGTGGTAGAGGTCGATCTGCTCGTCGTCGTTCGTCGCCGAAGCCGCCTTCGCGAGCAGCGCGTCGACTTCGGCGTTCTTGTAGTCGCCGTCGTTCGCGCCGTGGCCATCGGCCGCCGCCGAATCGTAGAGCTGGTACAGGTAGTTCTCGGCCGACGGGTAGTCAGGCTGCCAGCCGGTGCGGAACGCGCCTTCGATCTTGCGGTCGGAGACGGCGTTGCGGAACTCCTGGAACGTCGGCATCGGGCTCGTCGCGGCCTTGATGCCGAGGTTGTTCTTCACCTGGTTGACGATCGCATCGTAGATCGGCTGCGCGCCGCCGTCGGCGTTGAAGGCGAACGTGAGCGTGCCGTCCCACTTCGAGATCGCCTCGGCCTCGGCCCACAGCTTCTTGGCCTCGGCCGGGTTGGCCTTGAGGTACTTCGCGTTCTTGAGGTCCTTCGAATAGCCCGGGATGACCGGCGCCGTGAAATCGGTCGCCGGCGTGCCGACGCCGTTGAGGACCTTGCTGACGATCTGCTCGCGGTCGATCGCCATCGAAAGCGCCTGGCGACGCAGCTGGCCTTCCTTCGTGCTCGTCTCCCAATGCTTCATGCCAGCGGGCATCGTGAAGGTCTGGATGACCGAGCCGGCCTTGTTGTAGGCCTCGACGGACGAATCCTTTTCGAAGGTCTTCGTGTTCGCGGCCGGGACGGTGTCCATGACGTCGAGGTTGCCCGCCTGCACATCCGCGTACGCGGAATCCGGGGACGTGTAGATCTTGAACGTGACGCCGTCGTTCTTTGGCTTCTCCTCACCCTTGTAGTCGGCGTTCTTCGTCAGCACGATCTGCGAGTTGTGGTCCCACTTGTCGAGCTTGTACATGCCATTGCCAACCGGCTTCTCACCGAAGGCCTTCGGGTCCTTGTAGAAGGATTCCGGAAGCGGCGCGAACGCGAGATAGCCGATCTTGACCGGGAAGACCGAATCCGGGGCGTTCAGGTCAATGGTGAAGGTCTTGTCGTCGACGACCTTGAGGCCCACGAGCTGCTCATCGCCCTTGAGGCCGTCCTTCTGCAGGTCGTCATAGCCCTTGATCGAGCTGAAGAACGACGAGCACTTCTGCGCGTTCTTCGCGTTCGCCGTGTAGCTCCACGACTTTGTGAACGATTCGGCGGTCACCGGCGTGCCATCGGTGAACTTCCAGCCGTCCTTGAGCTTGACCGTGTACTGTGTCGCGTCCTTGTTCGGTTCGATTGACTCGGCGACCTCCATCTTCGTGTCGCCCTTCGAGTCGTAGCGCACAAGGTTCGCGAAGAGCAGCTGGCCAACCTTGCCGCCGCCCGTCTCGTTCGTGTCGCCCGGGATGAGCGCGTTCTGCGGCTCCGAGTTGTAAGCGGTGATGATGTTCCCACCGCTGGCGTTGTTGGATGCGTCACCGGATCCGCCGCAGCCGCTGAGAAGCATGCCGAGCGCGCAGGCACCTGCGACGACGGCGATAGCCTTCTTCTTCTTCTTCATGTGATTACTCCTTTTCTTTGATCGGCCGGCGGGGCATGCCCGCCGATACGCGATGGGGCCGAAACCACTTGCGGGTTCCAGCCCCATCGCCGATTAACACCTTATTGTGCCACACCCATATAACCGGCGTTTTCCATTTGAGAAAAACAATCCGTGCACGCGCATGCTGGGCACGGCCATCCGGCGGCGCTCACGCGCGCGGAAACGCCTGCCTGTAGCGCGATTTGAGCTGCTCGATCGACACATGCGTGTAGCGCTGCGTCGTCTGCAGCGAGGAATGCCCCAGCATCTCCTGCACCTCGCGCAGGTCCGCTCCCCCGTCGAGCATATGCGTCGCCGCGCTGTGCCGCAGCGCGTGCGGCGAGATGTCGGGCACACCGGCGCGCGCCGCCTCGCGGTGCACGACAGACCGGACCACGCGCTGGTCGATGCGCGCGCCCCGCGCGCCGAGGAACAGCGCGCCGCCGGCATCGCCAGTCGCGAGCACCGCACGCCCGTCGCGCAGCCACGCGTCAAGCGCGCGTTGCGCGGGCGCGCCGAACGGCACGACACGCTGCTTGTCGCCTTTGCCCGTCACGGTTATGGTACGGTCCGCGTGGTTGACCGAACGCATGTCGAGCCCCACAAGCTCGGCCACGCGAATGCCGGTGGCATACAGCAGCTCGAGCATCGCGCAATCGCGCAGTTCGATTGCGCGGGCATGCGGCGACACCCCACCGCGCGATGCCCCATCTTGCGGACCACAGGCGGCGTCGGCCGACTCCATGAGCTCTTGCGCCTGCTTCTCGTTGAGCACCGCCGGCAGCGTCTTGCCGAGTTTCGGCGTCTTGAGCGCAGCCGCCGGGTCATGGTGCGTCACACCGTGGGCGAAGCACCACGCGAACAACCGGCGCACCGCGATCGTCTTGCGCGCCAGGCTTGTTTTGCTCACCTGCTGCAGTTCGTTCGCCATCCATGCGCGCAGGTCGTCCAACTGCACCGCCTCGAGTTGGGCCTGCGTGCGTATGCCGAGCACGTCCATGCACTGTTCGACGTCGGAATGGTACGACCGGCATGTGTGTTCACTCAACCCCTCGTTGGCACGCAGATATGTGATGAACGCGTCAATCACCGGCCCCACGCCGCGCTCATCACTGTCCATGACACCTCCACATACCGAACACAATCCCATGATAGCCGCAGCATCATGTAGGCTTGTGCGCAGCGAGTAACAGCAAGGGTTCCTGGCATGTCCGCATACATGCCATCTTCACGCCGGTTTTCCACCGGCATATCCACATGGCGAAATATTTATTGTTTCTCAATATGTTTTTATCGTTTTTCGATATGTCATCGAAACGAACATGAGACCACAGCAGAAAGGAAACTCATGAGCAAGCGCACGGGCGCCAACGCAACCAGCCCCATCGTGGCGAAAGCGGTCGATCTGGTCAAGACCTACGGAGACACCGACAGCCAAGTGACGGCACTCAACCACGTAAGTGTCGACTTCCGCCGCGGCGAACTCACCGCGATCATGGGTCCGTCCGGCTCCGGCAAATCGACGCTGATGCACTGCATGGCGGGCCTCGACGTGCCGTCGAGCGGCCAGGTGTTCGTCGAGGACCTCGAAGTCTCGTCGATGAACCAGAAGCGGCTCACCCAACTGCGCCGCAAGGAAATCGGCTTCATCTTCCAGTCCTTCAACCTCGTGCCCACACTGACGGCCGAAGAGAACATCCTGCTGCCATTGCAGATTGCGCACCGCCCGGTCGACCGCGAATGGTTCAGGAAAGTCGTGGGCGTCGTGGGGCTCGAGAACCGCCTCGACCACCGTCCCAGCCAGCTTTCGGGCGGCCAGCAGCAGCGCGTCGCGTGCGCACGCGCCCTAATGGAACGCCCGTCGGTCATCTTCGCCGACGAACCGACCGGCAACCTCGATTCGCGTTCGAGCCGCGAAGTGCTCGAGTTCCTGCGCACATCCGTGCGTGACTATGGCCAGTCGATCGTCATGGTCACGCACGACCCGCGCGCGGCGAGCTTCGCCGACCGTGTGCTCGTGCTCGCCGACGGTTCGATCACGCAGGACATGAACCACCCGACGTATGACGACATCCTCGCTGTCTTCGCCGAGCATGACGACCCGGACAACGGGCCGGTCTCGGTCGAATCCGCAGACGCCAAGGAGGCCTGAGCCAACGATGTTCCGTATCGGATTAAGGGATACCAAGGCACACTTCCGCCGCTTCATCATGTCGATCATCGCAATCGCGCTCGGCGTCGCGTTCGTCGTCGGCTCGTTCTGTTTCCGCGAGATGCTCAACGACCAGGTCGCGCAGATGATGGGATCGAATTCGGACGCCGACGTCTATGTGCGCGGCGCGACCGAGGAGAAGCAGGAGCCGGGTGGCAGTGTCACCAGCTACAACAGCACATACAACGAAATCAGCACAAGCATCATCCCAGACATTGAGAATGTCGACGGCGTCGCGAGCGCCGATGCGACGATGCAGCTGGGCAACGCCGTGCTGCTCGACCACAACGGCGACGCGCTGACGACGGTCGGTGCACCGACGCTCGTCATCGGCGTCGATCAGGACGCCCCATGGCGTTCGGTGCATTTCGTCTCGGGCGAATACCCGCAGACGGACGATGAGATCGCGCTGCTTGAAGACACGGCCGACAAAGCCGGGCTCAAGACCGGCGACACGGCGAAACTCATCGTTGACGGCGAGGCACGTGAGATGACCGTCTCCGGTGTCTTCACTTCGCCGTCGACACAGCTCGGCGCAATCCTCATTCTCGCCCGCCCGAGTTTCGTCCAGCATGTGCTGCAGGAGGAGGGAGAGGACACCTCGAGCATCCAGTTCATCGGCGTGTACGGCAGCAAGACGACGCCGCTCGACGAGGAGGCCCAGCAGCAACTCGCCGACCGCATCAACAAAGCACTGCCGAAGAGTGCGGACGCGCACGCCGTGACCGGCGACTCGGTGCGTGACGACGCAACGAAGAGCATCCAGGACCAGCTTGGCTTCATCCAGCCGCTCATCCTCATCTTCGCGGCGATCGCATTGTTCGTCGGCGCGTTCATCATCGCGAACACGTTCACGATGATCGTGCGCGAGTCGATGCGCGGCTACGCGTTGCTGCGCTCAGTCGGCGCCTCGCCGACCCAGGTGTTCGCGAGTGTGCTCATCCAGGCCGTCATCCTCGGCATCGCCGGCTCCGGCATCGGCGTATTGCTCGGCTGGGGCCTGCTCGAAGCGATCGCCAAGGGTATGAGCAGCGGTGGCTTGCCGTTATCTGGCTCGCCCGCACCATCGGTGACCGACGTCATCATCGGCGTCATCGTCGGTGTCGTCGTCACGATCATCGGTGCGACGCTGCCGGCGAAGACCGCGGCGACCGCTCCCCCGATCCAGGCGATGAACGAGACGGTCAATCCGGAGAAGCCGGTCAAGGCCCGTGGCTGGATCGGCATCGTGATGGTTGCGCTCGGCGCGGCTTTCTGGGTGCTGTGCTATCTCGGCGCCGCCAAGCGCGTGGATTGGCAGTGGCTCAAGGACCTTGGATCCGGTTGGACACTCGGCCTCGGCGCGGCGTTCGTCGTCATCGGCGCGATCGTGTGCGCGCCGGCGTTCGTCGCACCGGCCGCAAAGGTGCTCGGCTGGATTCCGTCGAAGATGTTCCCGGTCACCGGCAAACTCGCGACGCGCAACATCGGGCGCGCGAAGCGGCGCACCGCGAACACGGCGGCCGCGCTGTTCATCGGTGTCGCGATCGTCAGCTGCCT
Source organism: Bifidobacterium pseudolongum subsp. pseudolongum DSM 20099 (assembly GCF_000771225.1). GTDB lineage: Bacteria > Actinomycetota > Actinomycetes > Actinomycetales > Bifidobacteriaceae > Bifidobacterium > Bifidobacterium pseudolongum. The sequence continues at coordinate 136,725 of NZ_JDTZ01000003.1, read as the reverse complement.
CGGCGTCGTCGCGTCGTCGATGAAGACCTCGGTGAACAACCTCGTCGACAACAATGTGAACGCCGATTATGTGGCGATGACGGCGAGTATGACGCAGCCGATCTCCACGAAGGCCGTCGACGCGATCGAGGACACCAAGGGCGTGGGCGCCTCCTCAGCCGTCTACATGCTGCCCACGGTGAAGGCGACGAACGCCGAAAAAGACGTCATGACCGCCGCCATCAAGACCGACCTGCTCACGGAACTCGCCCCGGTCGGACAGCAGGACGGCGACGCCGCGAAGGCGATCGACGACGGCGAGGCCGCGGTCGGACGCACAATCGCTGACGACGAGCACTGGAAGGTCGGCGACGTGATCGACCTCGAATCGGAGAACACGTCTGTCGACGAGGAAGCCACGAAGCAGGCGTCCGAAGCGTACCAGAAGCAGGTCGAGGCACAGGCCATGACATTGCAGCAGGAAGCGCAGCAGTTGGCCGCCTCCGGAGACGTCTCCAGGGCACAGGCCAAGGCGAAGGAGGCCGAGAGCGTCGTCAAGCAGGCACAGAACGTCGATCCGAAGCAGTTCGTCAAGATGAAGACCGAGACGAAGACGGAACAGGTCAGGATCGGTGCGATCATCAACGACTCGTTGTATGCGGACAGCATCTTCATCTCGGTGCCGACGGCGGAAAAGATCACAAGTAAAGACATGATGATGGTCACGCAGATGTACGTGCAGGCGGAGCCCGGTGCAAACGTCGAGCAGCTCGGCAAGGACCTCAAGAAGACCGTGAAGCCGTTCTATACGGTCTCGGTCCTCACGCGCGACGAGTTCAAGTCGTCGATGAGCTCGATGATCAATTCGATGCTCGCGATCATCTACGCGTTGCTCGCGCTGTCGATCGTCATCGCGATCTTCGGCATCGTCAACACCTTGGCGCTCAACGTGTCGGAACGCACCAAGGAGATCGGCCTGCTCCGCGCGATCGGCACATCGAACGGCCAGGTGCGCGGCATGCTCGCGATCGAGGCGGTCATCCTCTCGGTGTTCGGCACGATCGTCGGCATCATCGTCGGCGTGGCGGCCGGTGTCGTGATTCGCGTCGCGTACGAGTCTCAGGGCATGACGACGTTGACGATTCCATGGGGCCAGCTTGTGCTGTTCCTCGTCGTCGCGGTCATCGTCGGCCTCGTCGCGAGCATCTCGCCGGCGCGCCGTGCGCTCAAGCAGCCGGTGCTCGACGCCGTGGCGAGCGAGTAGCGGCAAAACGGAACAAGGGGTGTGCCCGGCGGGTGATGGCCGGGCACACCCTTTGTTCCGTATGGGCGCATGTCACGCCTGCATGCCGGCCGTGCAGGCAATCAACCGGGACACGTTCTCGGCGCACCGCTCGAGGTTCCACTCCCCGGCGGCGAGCACCTGCTCCAGGCTCCCCGCTCTGGGAATGATGCCGAATACAGCGTCGATGCCTTTCCCGTACAGCTCCTCGATGCCACTCCCCACCGTTCCGGCGAGGGCGACGACGCAGCACCGCGGGGATGAGGACTTCACGGCCTGGGCCACTCCGATTGGGGTCTTGCCGTACTGCGTCTGGCTGTCGATGCCACCTTCCCCGGTGAAACACCAATCCGCGCCGGCCGCCTGCTGGATGAGACCTGTCGCCTCCACGACGAGCGAGACCCCCGACTGCATGTGCGCGCCCGTGAAGGCGAGGAAGCCTGCTCCAAGGCCTCCCGCCGCACCAGCGCCCGGGATCGATTCCACGTCACGCCCGAGCTCGCTTCTGATGACCGCCGCATAATGGCGCAATGCCGCGTCGAGCTGCGCCACCGTGGCGTCGTCGGCGCCTTTCTGCGGGCCGAAGACCGCCGAAGCGCCCTGTGCGCCGGTCAGCGGATTCGTCACATCGGAGGCGAGGCGGATGTCCGCCGTGCCAAGGCGCGGGTCGATGCCCGAGACGTCGATGGCGGCGAGATCGGCGAGCGCCGCCCCGCCGAAGGGCAGCTCGCCGCCCTGCGCGTCGAGCAGGCGCACGCCGAGCGCCTGCGCCATCCCGGCACCGCCGTCATTCGTGGCCGATCCGCCGAGCCCGATGATGAATGAGGTGACGCCGTGGTCAAGCGCATCGCGGACGAGTTCGCCGGTGCCGTAGGTCGTCGTGATGCGTGGGTCGCGGGTCCGCTCATCCACATAGGCGATGCCGCTTGCCGCGGCCATCTCGATCACGGCCGTCCTCCCGTCGCCGAGCATGCCGTACTGCGCGCGCACGGGCGTGCCCAATGGTCCGGTCACGGTCGTCTCGAGCAGTTCGCCGCCGGTCGCGTCGACGAGCGACTGCACAGTGCCCTCGCCGCCGTCGGCCATCGGCACAAGGACACATTCGGCTTGGGGCAGCGCGCGCCGTATACCCCGTTCCATCGCTTTGGCCGCCTGTTCCGCGCTCATGCACCCCTTGAAGGAGTCCGGCGCGATGATGATCTTCATGATGTTTCCTTCCTGTGTGTGTCCGTCTTCGTATGGTGCCGGCGCCATCCGCTCGCCACACGATGGTGAGCAATGTGGCCATGATCGTCATGGTCAGGACGACCGCCGCTTCGAATGGCACGACTTTCATGCGTTCTCCGATCGTCATGTTCATCGCCTTGGCGATGAACATGGAAATAGTTGCCTTGTGGCAGCCCGTCGATGACGGTCGCGCCCGCCTGCATCGTGATTGCCGCCGCGGCGGGGGCGATCACGATCATCACGACGTCGACCATGCGCCCCATGCCGGACTTCGTGTATTCGAGCACATACCGGCCTTTGCGCATCGCGAGCATGCCCACGATCACGGCGAAGGGCAGGATGTACAGCGCGTCGATCTGCAGGTGCTCAAGCCACGCGATATGCGTCACCGAGCCGATTGGGCCGAGCATGAGCAGCACGACGGCGGTCACTGGGGCCACCAGCGCGCTCCACAGGCTCGGCAGGTCGGATTCGGCGAGGTCGACGTGGAAACCCGACGCGGCGGCGATCGCGTTTGGGTTCGGTGAGATGATGTTGCCGGCCTTGCCGCCGCCGGACAACGCGGTCAGCAACGCGAGCTTCGAGATATGCAGCTTTGACCCCATTTCGATCGCGAGCGGCGCGACGATGAGCACCGCAACCGGGGTGAACACGCCGATCTCGCAGATGAGCATCGTGGCGAGCGCAAGTCCGATCAGCGCCGCCCACCAATGCAATGTTCCGTCCACGCCCATCACTTCCGTCCCGTTGTTCCCGAAGCCGGCGGCATTTCGTCTTTGGATCGCCAGCCATATATGCTCCGGACTAATTCGCCGTCTGATATGACAGCGCTAGAATGGTATTTCCACGGACACCCCTGTCCGCTGCTTTGGTAGTTATATCTTACCATTTCAGGGATTTTCGGCAGTGTTCCACACTACAGGAAACAGGATGGGTGCCTGTGGCGAAAATGGTACATGTACCAAAAACACACCAGTGAAGAGGCAACCACATGGAGATTGACCAGCATATCGCCGAGACGATCGTGTCCAACATCAAGGACGTGTTGCGCCACGAGATCAACCTGTTCGACACGCATGGCGTGATCATCGCGAGTACAAACAGGTCCCGCATCGGCCACCACCATGCGGCCGCCCTGCTCGCCGCGCAGACCCAACGCACCGTGTACGTCGATGACGACCACCGGTATGAAGGCGCCCGCAACGGCATCAACACCCCGGTGATCATCGAGGGGGAGGTAGCGGCGGTGATCGGCGTGACCGGCGAACGCGACGCCGTCGAATCCTTCGGCAACGTCATCCGCAGGATGACGGAGATCTTCCTGCGGGAGAACATCGAGCAGACAGCCCGATACAACCGGCGCATCTCCGAGACGAATCTGATCAATCAGCTCATCGGCGAACACCAGGATACCGAGCTCATCCGCTACCTTGCGTCCGTGCTTGACTGGGATGTGCATGCCCCGCACTATGTGGCCGTCGGACATATGGCGCCTTGCTCCCCTTCCCTCGCATCCACACCAGATCCCGTCATCCTGCCCGTACGGCATCTGCAGCGCCTGCCCGGATCGATCTTCACCGCGAACGCCAACGGCTGCTGCCTTGTGGTCGAATCGACACCGGACTCCACGGCGGCGCTGCGTGACCTCCATGAGGCGTTGTCCACGGACGGGGTGGCGATCGGGTTCGGTGTGAGCGAACCCACGGCTGACCTGCGCCTCATCCCCGACCGCTACCGGCAGGCGCGGATGGCGCTGGACTGGCAGCAGTTCACGCGCACGGTGCAGATCGTGCATGTCAGCGACCTCGACTTCGGACTGCTGGTGCCCTCGATGGACCATGCCTACATGGTCCAGTTCGTGGACCATGTCTTCGGGGAAATCGACGACGCGCGCATCCGTGCGCACCAGCGCACCTTCGACGCCTATACGCGCTTCAACGGCAGCATCACGCACGCCGCGGAAGCGCTGCACATCCACAAGAACACGATGCAGAACCACCTCAACGGCATCGCGGACGATACCGGGTACAACCCCCGTACGCTGCAGGACTACAGCGTGCTCGACACCGCGTTCCGGCTGTATGATTATCTGCGCTTCACCCACGCCTATGACAAGGCCCCGGAAGCATGACGACAGACAAGGAGAACACCATGGTGAGACTTCCCCAGACCATCCCCGCAGGGGCGCGCATCGTCGTACGCACCTATGCCGGCGTGGACGAGCGCACAGGCAGGCGGCAATACCGCGATGTCGTGGGCCATGTGCGCTCGTGGGACGGCACAACGCTGCACATGACGCGCGATGCGGCCGCGAACGGCTCGCGCCCCGCGCAGGAAGTGCGCATCGATGCCGCGAGCATCGCCATCCTCAAACCCGTGCCCGAACGGCCACGGCGCCGGTGACGGCCATTCAGATGGTGATATGGCGCTCGGCGAGCGCATGGTGCCCGGAGGTGAAGCGCACAATGTATTCGCCACGCTTGGCCGAATCGAGGAAGTCATCGCGCCAATGCTCGGGGTGGATGCGTAGCGTGGTGAACACCGTTTCGGTCTCACCGCTGTTGCGGTTCGCCATATGCTGCTTGAAGTCACGGTATGGCTGGCCTTCCGTGAAGAACCGGTGGATGGTAGCCACATCGTCGTCACGCAGTGCGTCGGCGAATTCGGTGAGCCGCGCGGCCATCTGGCGCAGCAGGCCTTCCACGTTCTGGCTGTTCTCCACGACCATCGCGCATGTGCGGTCCGGGTCGGTGAGTGCGACACGCGTCATGTCGCGCCATGACCCGGCAGACAGTTCGGCGGCGATGTTGCGGTCGGGGTCGGCCGTCATCTGGTTGATGAGCGCGGTGGAGACGACGTGCGGCATGTGCGAAATCAGCGAGGCGGCGCGGTCATGCGTATCGTCGTCGATGACGATCAGCGAATTCTGCAGGCCGCGCGTGATCATGCCGGCAATCTGCACGATGCGCCGGTATTCGGTATGCTCGTCGTAGGTCAGGGCCCATAGCGCATTGTCGAAGATGCCTGGGTCGGCGGCGGTCCAGCCGGAATGCTCATTGCCGGTCATCGGGTGCGCGCCCACATAACAGTCGATGATGCCCGCGGCGTGCACCTGCTCGCGCACCAGACCCTTCACACTGCCCACATCGGTCAGCGTGGTATGAGACGGGTCGATGATCGGCTTGATGGTCTGCAGGATCTTGGGCATCGCTACAAGCGGATTGCACAGCACGAGCACATCCGGCTGGGCCTCCACAAGTTCTTCGAGGGTGTCTTTGCAATCGATGCCGGCGCGAGCCGCGGTCTCGTACGGGTGTGCGCGGTGGTTCCATGCGCTGACCTTGCAGCCTGCGGCGCGCAGACGCACCGCGAGCGAACCGCCGATGAGTCCGAGACCGACGATGCCTACATGCTGTGGGCATTCGATGCCGTCGGAGGTGATCGCCGGCAAGGTGGATGTGACTTCAATCGGGGTCGCCGCCGTTGGCGCGGGGGTGTGTGCTTCTACCACAGCAGTTCCTTTCTCATGGACGCATCGCCTTGCCACGCCTCCTGCAAGGTTCCTGCATTGCATCGTACGCCCCCTTGTGGGAGCATCCATTCATCCACGGGCGGATGCGGCCGCTCGTGGCGCGGATAGACGGCGAGTGTCTTGAGCCAGTCGCCGTGTTCAGCGATTTCGATGAGCGTTTCCCGGAAACGCGGTTCCCATGGCGCCGCATCGAGGGTGGCGATGAAACTGTAGGTGCCATCGTGCCCCTTGATCGGCCGGGAGATGAAACTCGTCATGTTGAGACCGGCGTCGCGCACCACGTCGAGCACATCGGCGAGCACTCCCGGGCCGGTGGCGAGCGGAATGAACGCGAGGATCGATTCGAATTCGCGCACACCGCGCTCCCGTGCATCGGCGAGCAGGCGTTGCACGCGGGCGCGGGGCGCGACGACGAGGAATTCGGTGCGGGCGCCGGTGAAGTCCTCGACGTGCGAGGCCACATGTTCCAATCCGTACAATCCGCCGCAGATGGACGGCCCGAGCCCCACTTCGCCTTCGCGCAGATCGCGGCAGGCGGCAGCGTTCGACGACGCGGGCACGGCGCGCAGGCCGTAGCGGTCCGCGAAGGCACGGCATTGCGCCAAACCGTGCGGGTGGGCGGTCACGACGGAGCAGGATTGGAGGATATGTTCGCGATCCTGTGCTTTCTGCGCGGTCGTGGCGGTCACGAATGCGTCGAACGTCACGTCCACGCCGACGCGCATGAACGCAGCCACGTCGGTGGCGTCGATCATCATGTCAAGGTTCGGCACCACGTAGCCTTCCACATTGTTTTCCCAGGCGATCACACCCAGTCCTTCGCCGGCGGCCACATGGCGCAGAATCTGCGGCACATCGGCACAGGCATGCAACCGTGCGCCATGCCCGCCTTGGCCCGCAAGTCCTTCGGCCGCGGCGATCGCCGCCTGATGGGTGAATGTGCCTTCGGGGCCCAGGTAATACACATCAGTCATCGGCTCGCCTTTCAGGAATCGTGAACCAACGTGCGGGCAGGAACAGCATGATCACCTGCAGCAGAATCGAGCCGTACAGCCAGATCACACCGCAATATAGGCTGAGCCATGGCAGTTCGGTGTTGTGGAAGCCCACGATCACCGCATCGCCATTGGGCCAGCCTTGGGCGATCAGATAGATCAGCAGTGTGGAGCACAGCATATGCACGGCGAATCCGGTGATCCCACCGCGCGAGCGCGCGCACCACGCCGACATGCCGAGCAGGGCGAACGCGATCACCAAACCGACCGGCATGTTGTATGCGGCACCAATGCGCGAGGCGAACGTGGCGACAAGGGCCGATCCCAGCGCCGAAAGCACGGTGATGAGGGTGCGCACCGGCGCACTGCGGCGGTGTGACCACGGTTGGCTGGTGGCCTGCTGCTGTGGGTTGCTCATATCTGCCCAGTGTAAGCCGACCGTGCAACTTCGCCCGGGGCCGCATCAAATCTGGCGGATATGCAGGGGCGGGGCCCGCACAATCGCCGTGCGGGCCCCGCCCCTCATCCACCGTCCGTGGTGTTTGCCGCTTACTTGGCCGCGTTGTTGTTGGCGCGGCGCTGCTTGGCGCGCCACTTGTACCAATCCTCACGGTTGAGGATGATCTTGCGGATGCGGATCGATTCCGGCGTGACTTCCACGCACTCGTCCTCGTTCGCGAAGTCGAGCGACTCCTCGAGGCTCATCTTGATCGGCGGCGTGAGTGTTTCGAGCACGTCGGCGGTTGCGGAACGCATGTTCGTCATGTGCTTGGCGAGCGTGATGTTCACATCGAGCTCTTCCGGCTTGTTGTTGACGCCCACGACCTGGCCTTCGTAGACCTGCGACTGCGGCTCCACGAAGAAGTTGCCGCGCGCCTGCAGGCGCTGCATCGCGTACGGTGTCGCGGTGCCTTGACGGTCGGAGACCATCGAGCCGTTCTGGCGGGTCACGATCTGGCCGGCCCATGGCGCATATCCGGCGGAGAGCGACGACGAGATACCGGTGCCGCGCGTCGCGGAAAGCAGTGCGGTGCGGAAGCCGATCAGGCCGCGCGACGGCACGGTGAACTGCAGGCGCACCCAGCCGGAGCCGTGGTTCGACATCGATTCCATGCGGCCCTTGCGGTCCGCCATGAGCTGCGTGACGGTGCCCATGTATTCCTCGGGCACGTCGATTGTGGTGGATTCCATCGGCTCGCACAGCGTGCCGTCGATCGTCTTCGTCACGACCTGCGGGCGGCCGACCGTCAGTTCGTAGCCTTCGCGGCGCATCTGCTCGGCGAGCACGGCGAGCGCGAGTTCGCCGCGGCCCTGCACCTCCCATGCGTCCGGCCGGTCGGTCGGGATGACCTTGATCGAGACGTTGCCGATGAGCTCGCGGTCCAGACGGTCCTTGATCATGCGGGCGGTGAGCTTGTGGTCCTTGCCTTCGGTGCCGGCGAGCGGGGAATCGTTCGTGCCGAAGGTCATGGAGATGGCCGGGTCGTCCACATGGATGAGCGGCAGCGGGCGCGGGTCGTTGGGGTCGACGATCGTTTCGCCGATCATGATGTCGTTCACACCGGCCACGGCCACGATGTCGCCGGGGCCGGCGGATTCCACCGGCAGACGGTCGAGGCCCTGCGTGCGCAGCAGCTCGGAGACGCGGAAGTTCTCGATCGACCCGTCCACACGGGAAAGCCCGTAGGTCTTGCCCTTCTCTAGGTTGCCGTTGTAGATGCGCACCAAGCCCAGACGGCCGAGGAAGTCGGAGGAGTCGATATTAGCCACATGCGCCTGCAGCGGGGCGTCCGGGTCGTATTCCGGAGCCGGGATGTTCTTGATGATCGAGTCGAACAGCGGCTCGAGGTTGTCATTGTCGGGCAGCTCGCCATTCGCGGGCTGGTCGGTCGAGGCATAGCCCACTTTGGCGGCGCAGTAGATGACCGGCAGGTCAAGCAACGAATCGAGGTCGAGGTCCACGCCTTCCTCGATCACGTCTTGGGCCAGACCGAGCAGCAGGTCGGAGGCTTCGCCGACCACTTCCTCGATACGCGCGTCGGGGCGGTCCACCTTGTTCACGCACAGGATGACCGGGAGCTTGGCTTCCAGCGCCTTGCGCAGCACGAAACGGGTCTGCGGCAGCGGGCCTTCGGAAGCGTCGACGAGCAGCACCACGCCGTCGACCATCGAGATGCCGCGCTCCACTTCACCACCGAAATCGGCGTGGCCCGGGGTGTCAATCACGTTGATCGTGATGCCTTCGGGATGCCCATATTTCTCAGCGAGTGGACCGGTGTATTCCACGGCCGTGTTCTTCGCGAGGATCGTGATGCCCTTCTCGCGCTCGAGATCGTTCGAGTCCATGACGCGGTCTGGCACTTCCTCACGCTCGTTGAACACGTGGGACTGCTGAAGCATTGCGTTGACCAATGTGGTCTTGCCGTGGTCAACGTGAGCCACAATTGCCACATTACGAATATCGCCGCGAACCGCCATTGCTGTTTTCTCCTAAAAAGTATTGATGTTCTCGTGTAACCGGTGGCATGACCTAGGCATTCACCATTCGTACACAAACCGGCACAATACTACGCGCACATGCTGACACGACGATCGCGTGTGGCCTTCCCGCAAAGCGCGGCAACACCACACGCAATCATCGTCTTGGGCGTTCGGCCCTTCGACCAATGCAAGAGGCCGAACGCCCAGAAAAGAACAGAGGATGTCATTCAGTCGTCGAGCGACGCTCCTGTGCACTCGGGCAGGAACAGCGCCGCGACGCAGGCGAACACGAAAGAGGCCGCGAACACGATGAACGCAATCGACTTGTTGCCGCCCGAAAGCGTGAGGAACCACGGCACAAGCAACGGCGCCACAATCGCCGCGACACGCCCGCATGCGGCTGCGGCGCCGGCGGCCGCACCGCGCAGACGCGTGGGGTAGATCTCCGGCGTGACCGCGTACAGCACACCCCATGCGCCCAGGTTCGACGCCGACAGCAGCATGCCGAAGCACAGCACGGCGGTGACCGTGGAGGATTGCGAGAACAGGAACGCCGCCACGGCGGACACCGCAAGGAATACACTCAATGTGATGCGCCTGCCCCAACGCTCCACGAGCCACGCCGCCAGGAAGTAGCCGGGCAGCTGCGCGAGCGAGATGGCCAGCGTGTAGCCGAAGGATTTGGTGAGCGAGCCGAACTGGTCGGCGAGCAGGCTCGGCATCCATGTGAAGGCACCATAGTAGGAGAAGTTCACAAAGAACCATGTGGCCCAGATCGCCAACGTGACCGGCAGGTACCTGCGGCCAAAGAGCTCGCGCGTACGGATTTTGGGGAGCTTGACCGCCTTGGCGCTCGCCACCGGGCGCACGCCGCTGGCCGATTCGAAGTAGCGCACCGACCGTTCGGCGCCTTCGTCATCACCGCGCGATTCGAGGAACCGCACCGATTCGGGCAGTTCACGGCGCACGACGATCGCGTAGAGCAACGGCAGCGCGCCGATCAGCAGCGCCCAACGCCAACCCCAATCACCGGTCGTGGGAATCACGAAATAGCCGATCATGGCGGCCAGGATCCAGCCGATGGCCCAGAAGGATTCGAGCAGGACCGTCATGCGGCCGCGCTGTTTGGTCGGAGAGAACTCCGAGACGAGCGTGGAAGCCACCGGCAGTTCGGCGCCGAGGCCCAGGCCGATGACGAAGCGCGCGGCGAGCAGCATGCCTAGGGTCCACGAGAACGCCATCGCGCCATTGGCGATGCCGAAGATGATCATCGTCGCGGTGAACACGGTCTTGCGTCCCCAACGGTCGGCGAACCAGCCGCCAAGCGCGGCGCCGACCGCCATGCCGATGAAGCCGATCGACAGCACCCACGACTTCTGCGTGGCGTTCAGATTGAAATGCGGGTCGGCGGCGATCGCCGTCACCACAAACGAGACAAGGCCCACATCCATCGCGTCGAACGCCCAGCCCACACCGGAGGCGACAAGCAGGCGGCGGTGCGCTTTGTTGAAGGGCAGGCGGTCCAGACGCTCGTTGCGTGTGAGCGGGGCTCCCTCCCGGTCACAGGTTTCCGGTTCTACACGTGGGGACGGTGCGCCGGCAACGGTTCCGGCGGGGATTTCGGCAGTCGTCATCATAACCTCCAAGGGGAAACGGCGGGTGAATGTCAGTCGTGAAGCAGAGCGGTGGTCAGTGAGCTGAGCGCATCATCGGCAGGAGCGTTTGCGGGCGCGGCGCTTATGCGCTCGAGCCGCTCGCCCTCACAGCCTGCGGGGACCCACGACGTGCCGTCATCGTCCAGCGTGCCCTGCCGGAACCGGTAGAGCGCGGCCGGGCGCTGCCGCCCTTCACGCGACACTCCCCCGGTCTCTTCGAGCAAACCGGACGCGAGCATGCGGCGCCGGTAGTTCGCCACGTCGATGCGCTCGCCGCGGATCGCCTCGGTCAGCGCGTGCAACTGGCGCAGTGTGAACGGTTCACCGACGAGCTGTCGCACCACGCGTGGGCTGTCCATGCGGTGGCGCAGGCGCCACAGCGCATAGTCCACAATCGTGCGGTGGTCGAACGCGAGCGGCGGCAGGTCGTCGTCGGCGAACCACTGCACGTTGTGCCGCGGTTCAAGCTGCGCCACATCCGCCTGGCCCACGAGCGCCCAGTAGCACACCGAGACCATCGGCACTCCCCCACGCGAGCGCACGGGGTCGCCGAAAGTGTACAGCTGTTCCAGATAGCGCGGGCGCAGGTCGGTCGTCGAGGCGAGCGTCTCGTATGCCGACTGTTCGAGCGACCGGTCGGCGCGCAACGGACCACCCGGAAGCGCCCACTGCCCGAGGAACGGCTCGCGCACGCGGCGCACGAGCGGCAGCCATAGGCGCCGCCGCCCATGCCCGCGCGCCGGTTCCAACGCCAGGATGACCGAGGTCACGCCTACTTGCGGCGGATCGCACCGCCGTTCGCTGACGTTGCCCCGGTTCATGATGGCTCCTTGACATATGCTGAACTCTTGCTTCCACAGCGAGCCTATCAATTATAGTCAATATGACTATAAGTCATGGCCGCATTGTGGACGCATAGTGAAATGCGGTGGCGCAGGCTCGCGATGGCTCAGGCGACGATGCCCTTCGCGATGAGTTCGCGCGCGACCTCGCGGTATTCGCGCGCGGTCTTGTGGTTGTGCGCATAGTACGTGATCGGCGCGGCCGCCACATTGGCGTCGGGCAGTTTGATCGAACGCGAGATCACCGAGTGGAACACCTTATCTCCGAACGCCTCGTAGATGCGCTGCATCACTTCGTCACAGTGCAGCGTGTGCGTGTACATCGTCACGAGCACGCCGTACACCTCAAGGCTGGGGTTGATGCGCGACTGCACCTTTTCGATGGACTGCATGAGCAATGCCACGCCACGCAACGCGAAGAACTCCGCGGCCACGGGAATGACCACGCCATCGGCCGCGGCGAGCGCGTTCACTGTGAGCAGGCCAAGGGACGGCTGGCAGTCGATGAAAATCGCGTCGTATTCGTTGATGATCGGCCGCAGCACGCTTGCGAGGATCTGTTCGCGCCCCACTTCCGTGACGAGCTGCACTTCCGCCGCGGACAGGTCGATGTTCGCGGGGATGATGTCGAGCCCGTCGAATTTGGTGTGCTGGATGATCTCATGCACGTCGATGCGGGGGTTGAACAGCGCGGTGTAGATCGTGTTCTCGAGCGCGTTCGCGTTGATGCCGAGCCCCACGGTCGCGGCGCCCTGCGGGTCGAAGTCCACGATGAGCACACGGCGGCCATATTGGGCCAACGCGCCTGCTATGTTGATCGAGCTCGTCGTCTTGCCTACGCCGCCCTTTTGGTTGCACATGGCGATGACCCGCGCCGGCCCATGCTGCCGCAAAGGCTCAGGCACCGGAAAGGTCTCGTATTCTCGTCCAAGCAAATCCGTAGGCATACAGCTCTCTTTGATCAGTCCGTGCACATCCTTGAGGCGCCCCCACCCGCGCCGCGCGCCGGATGCGCACCGCGGGATGACCGAGGGGGCGCCGTTTCCTTATTGGTTCTCCAGTGTACCGCTTCATCCGCACAGCGCGTCGCCTATTTGGCGCGTGGGTGAGCGGTGATATAGGTCTCGATGAGCTTGTCGGGGCTGATATGCGTGTAGATCTGCGTCGTCTTGACCGAGGCATGCCCCAACAGCTCCTGCACCGTGCGCACATCGGCGCCCCCCTGGATCAGGTGCGTGGCGAACGAATGGCGCAAGGTGTGCGGGTGGAGCGGGCGGTCGATGTGCGCGCGTTCGCCGGCGCGACGGATCACCTCCCACACCGATTGGCGCGACAGGCGCTTGCCACGCAAATTGAGGAACATGGCGCGCATCTCCCGCTCGTCTTTCGCCTTGGCCGCAAGGGCCGGCCGGCCGTGGTGCAGATACTCCCCCAGTGCACGGCGCGCGTAATCACCAAACGGCACAAGCCGCTGTTTGCCGCCCTTGCCCATGAGGCGCACCACGCATTCGTCAAAATCGACGTCGTCGAGATTCACCGCCACAGCCTCGCTCACACGGCACCCCGTGGCGTACATGAACTCCAACAGCGCGCTGTCGCGCAATCCCGCGGCATCCTGCGGATCGGAGGTCTGCGCGGCCTGCAGCAGGGCGGTCACCTCGTCCACGTCGAGCACATCGGGCAACTTGGACCCGGTCTTCGGGGCGCGCACCTGTTGCGAGACATCGTCCGGCACCACGCGCTCGCCCAGCATGAAGCGGTGGAACATGTGCACGCTCGCGAGATGCCGGGCGCGGCTTGTACCGCTTTGCCCCGCGAGGGCCAGAGCCTGCATGAACGCTTCCACATGGAGCGTGGTGATCTGTTGCGCGTCGTCGATGCCATGGTCACCGAGCCACCTGATGTAGCGGTCGAGGTCGCGCCGATAGGCGTCGACCGTCGCATGGGCGAGCCCCCGTTCCACGTCGACGTAGGTGAGGAACCGCGATTCCACCGCCTGCAGTCCGTGTGCCATCCGCGCTCCTTTTGCTGTGTTCAATGTGCGGCCGTCAATAGCAAGAGCCGAACCCGCGCATGGCTGGGTTCGGCTCGTTGCGATCAGTGTTGTGCAGTCGACTCAGGCGGCAACCGGAGCGTTGACGTCCTCAGGCAGCGCGGCCTTGGCCTGCTCGACGATGGCCTTGAACGTGTCGGGATCGGACACGGCCAGCTCGGCGAGGGCGCGGCGGTCCAGTTCGATGCCGGCGAGGCGCAGGCCCTGGATGAAGCGGTTGTAGGTGATGCCTTCGTTGCGGACGGCGATGTTGATGCGCTGGATCCACAGCTTGCGGAAGTCACCCTTGCGGGCCTTGCGGTCGCGGTAGTTGTAGTTGAACGAGTGGAGCAGCTGTTCCTTCGCCTTGCGGTACAGGCGGGAGCGCTGGCCGCGGTAGCCCGAAGCCCTTTCGAGTACGGTACGACGCTTCTTGTGTGCGTTCACTGCGCGCTTGACACGTGCCATTTGATTTCCTCAGCTTTCTAACGTATTACCAATGTCTGCGGTGCGGTTCAGCGACCCAGCAGGCCCTTCATCTTCTTTGCCTGTGGCGTCGACAGGACGTCGTCATGCTTGAGCGCACGACGCTTGCGAGCAGACTTGTGCTCGAGGTTGTGGCGCATGGCGCTGCCGGCATGCATCACCTTGCCGGAACCGGTGATGCGCACACGCTTGGCTGCTGCGGTCTTTGTCTTCATCTTCGGCATTGCTGCCCTCCTTGTTATTTCTTCGTTTCGGAAGTCTCGGTGGCTTCGGCGACCACGGCCTTCGCCGCTTCGGCCTCCTGTGCCTTGGCCTCTTGCTTCGCGGCGAGGCGGGCGGCCTGACGCGCCTGGCGTTCGGCGCGGGATTCCGCACCGCGGCGGCGCTGCTCGGACTGCGTGTGGACCTTCTTTCCCTTCGGCGCCAACGTCATGATGATGTTGCGCCCCTCTTGCTTCGGCGCGGATTCGATCGAACCCGACTGAGCGACCTCGTCGGCGAGTCGCTGCAGGAGCTCCACGCCGCCGATCGGGCGGGATTGTTCGCGGCCGCGCAGCATGATCGTGACCTTGACCTTGTCTCCGCCGTTGAGGAAGCGCTCCACATGGCCCTTCTTGACCTCGAAGTCATGGTCGTCGATCTTCAGGCGGAAGCGGATCTCCTTGATCTCGGCCGTGCTTTGGTTGCGGCGCGCCTCACGCTGCTTGACCTTTTCGTTGTACTTGAACTTACCGTAATCGATGAGCTTGGCGACCGGAGGTTTTGCGTTCGGTGCCACCTCGACGAGATCGAGGTTCGCTTCCTTCGCCAGGTTCAAGGCCACCGAGGTGGCGATGACGCCGACCTGTTCGCCGTTCGGTCCAATAAGACGCACCTGTGAGACGCGAATCTCGTCGTTAATGCGTGGTTCGTCGCTAATGATGACTCCAATCCTCATATGGTTGTATGCGCGGTTCCCTTGGCGCACACCGTGATCGGATTCAACAAGCAACCGTGCGCATGCTCAACACGCGACGGCATGACGCCCGTATGCACAGCGGCTGGAACCGTATGCGGTGCGTGCCTCATGCACGCTGGAGGCGTTGCCTTGAACCCGAAACCACAATGGGCTTCCAGGTGGGTTTCCCACTTTCTTGATTGCTCAAGCCTTGTTGAGTATAGCACAGCCCCCGACAACAGCCGGCCGCGTGTCATCACACATGCCGCGCGCCGTCGCACCATATGGAGATGGATATACGGTACGGTGGCTTACGCAATACACAGCATGCACCGCGCAAGCCAACACACAACCCTAAGGAGCGGCCATGGCACCGATACGGACGGCGCGCACACCCCTGCCCACCTGCGTGGTATTCGCGGCCGGCGAGTACTACCACGAGCCGATCGACGTGCCGCCCGGCGCATTCGTCGTCGCCGCGGACGGCGGCTACGACCACGCGCGCGAGCTCGACGTGCAGGTGGACGCCGTGGTCGGCGACTTCGACTCGGTGCACAGCGCGCGCAGCGCGATCGGCGCCGAGACCGTGGCGCTGCCGCCGCAGAAGGACGACCCCGACCTGCTGAGCGCGCTGAAGATCGGGTGGGCGCACGGCGGACGCACGTTCCACATTTACGGCGGATTGGGCGGCCGTATCGACCACACGATATCCAACGTCCAGCAGCTCGCGTTCGTCGCCGCGCACGGTGGCATCGCGTTCCTGCATGGCGCGGAGCAGATCGTGACCGCCGTATGCGACGCCGCGCTCGCGTTCCCCGCGCACCCGGTGCACGGCACGCAATACATCTCCGTGTTCGCACACAGCGACGAGGCGCGCGGCGTGGATGAGCGCGGGCTCGCGTATGAACTGCGCGACGCGACGATGACGAACCTGCAGGTCAATGGCCTGAGCAATGAATTCGTGGACGGGCTCAGCGCCGAAATACGTGTGCGCGAGGGACTCCTTACCGTCGTGTTCGACGCGGCCGCACCGCTGCCCACACTCGTGGGCGCGCCCCCCGCCGCGGATACGCTCGGCGCGCCCTCCACCCACGTGAGTGCGGCGCTCGCAGCCCGCGGATAGTTGCGCTCACAGCGCATGACCGCCGACGGCGTGGGACGCGGACCATCCAATGCAACCGTTCGCAGCCAATTCCAACGGTTTTTCGACGCGCAGGGAGGCTGCCTTGGTCAAGCAACGCCACTAGAATGGGGCACGTTGGTTAACCATGCCGGCGGGCGTTCATTGGCCGTCGGCTGTTCCCCAAGGGAGTAATTACATGACAGTGAAGATTGGTATCAACGGCTTCGGTCGTATCGGTCGTCTCGCATTCCGTCGTATTTTCGAGCTGCAGGAAAAGGGCGGCGAAGCTGCTGACATCGAGGTCACCGCGATCAACGACCTGACCTCCCCGCAGGCGCTTGCATACCTGCTCAAGTACGACAGCACGCACGGCGTCTTCAAGCACGTCGACGGCACCCCGGTCGATGTCAAGGCCACCGATTCCGCCATCGTCGTTGACGGCAAGGAATACCCGGTCTACGCCGAGCGTGACGCCCGTGACCTCAAGTGGGTTGCGAACGACGGCGTTGAGTTCGTGCTCGAGTGCACCGGCTTCTACACCTCCGCCGAGAAGTCCCAGGCCCATCTGGACGCCGGCGCCAAGAAGGTCCTCATCTCCGCCCCGGCCAAGGACGAGACCACCCCGACCGTCGTGTTCGGCGTGAACCACGACATCCTGAAGAAGGCCGACAACATCGTCTCCGCAGGCTCCTGCACCACCAACTCGATGGCCGCCATGGTCAAGCTGCTCAACGACAAGTGGGGCATCAAGGCCGGCTTCATGACCACGATCCACGCCTACACCGGCACCCAGATGATCCTGGACGGCCCGCGTGGCAACAAGAGCGGCCGTGCACTGCGCGCCGCTGCCGTCAACACGATCCCACATTCGACCGGTGCCGCCAAGGCCATCGGCAAGGTCGTGCCGGAAGTCAACGGCAAGCTGCAGGGCCACGCCCAGCGCGTGCAGGTTCCGGACGGATCGATCACCGAGCTCTTCACCGTGCTCGACAAGGAAGCGACTGTCGACGAGATCAACGCCGCGTTCAAGGATGCCTTCGAGGATTGCGCCTACTACGGCTACAACGATGACGAGATCGTCTCCGGCGACATCGTCGGCGACACCCACGGTGGCGTCTTCGATCCGACGCAGACCGACGTCAACGAAGTGGACGGCGTGACCATGGTCCGCACCGTTGCCTTCTACGACAACGAGTACGGCTTCACCTCGAACATGGTGCGCACGCTCGAGTACTTCGCCGAGATCTCCGAGTGATTGACCGCGCCTAGCGCGCGCCATCACTGACCCTTCAGGGCTTTCGCTCACGCGGAAGCCCTGTTTTGTTGCCATACGGCAGCCCTACACTGGTACACATGGGCAAAAAGAAACAGAGGGCCGCCGCCACACCGGCCATCGCACAGCTTGAGCAGGCGGGCGTCACGTTCATCATCCACGAATACGAACACAGCAACGACGACACGGAAGGGTACGGCCTCGAAGCCGCGCGCAAGCTCGGCTATGACGAGCGGCAGGTGTTCAAGACCCTGATGGCGGACACCGGCGACGAACGCGTCATCGGCGTCGTGCCGGTCAACGGGCATATGAGCCTCAAGGAGCTCGCGCACGCCGCGGGCGCGAAGAAGGCGGAGATGGCCGACCCGAAGGTCGCGATGCGCGAAAGCGGCTATGTCGTCGGCGGCATCTCCCCGCTCGGGCAGCGCACCAAGCATAAGACCGTGCTCGACGAGTCGGCGATGGAGTTCAGCGAGATCCTCGTGTCGGGCGGCAAACGCGGCCTGAGCCTCGGCGTCAATCCGCGCGATCTGGTGCAGGTGCTCGACGCAGTCGTCGCACCAATCGGCACGACGAAGAAATCATACTGAGCGCAACGACTTCGGCAGTACGAAGTGCATGTTCTCCTGAATCGTCTCGACTGTGCTGACGTCGTGGAATCCGAGTCCCCGCAGCCGTTCGACGACGCCGGCGACGAGTTCGTCGGGCACGGAGGCGCCCGAAGACACGCCCACCGTGCTCACGCCGGCGAACCATGCCGGGTCCATTTCGGCTGCGTCGTCGACGCGGTGCGCCTCGCCGCGCGCGCCGAGCGCCTCGTTCGCGACTTCCATCAGGCGCACCGAGTTCGACGAGTTCGCCGAACCGACGACGACCATGCAATCCGCCTGCTGCGCGACGAGTTTGACGGCTTCCTGCCGGTTCGACGTGGCATAGCAGATGTCCGAGCTCGGCGGCAGTTCGATCCATGGGAACCGCCGCTGCAGCGCGGCGATCACATCCGCCGTCTCATCGACGCTGAGCGTCGTCTGCGACAGCAGCACGAGCTTGGTATCTGTGGAAAAATCGAGCCGCTCGACGTCGGCGGCGTGTTCGATCAGGTGCACATGCTCGGGTGACTCCCCCACCACGCCGACGGCCTCGTCGTGGCCGTTGTGCCCGATGTAGACGATTTCGTACCCTTCGCGCACAAAACGCAATACTTCGCGGTGCACTTTGCCCACCAGCGGGCATGTCGCGTCCACGATGCTCAATCCGCGTGCGTCGGCCTCACGCTGCACCGCGGGGGACACGCCGTGCGCGGAGAACACGACCGGAATGCCGGCTTCGGCGGCGGCGTCCGGAATCTCGGCGAGCTCCTCGACGAACACAGCGCCACGGCCGGCGAGCTGTTCGACGACATGCTTGTTGTGCACGATCTGCCGGCGCACATACACCGGCGGCAGGCCATCCGCACGGGGCCCGGCAGTGCGCAGAATCGTGTCGACCGTCTGGATGGCGCGGTCCACGCCGGCGCAGAATCCGCGTGGATTCGCCAACACAATGCGTTTCGTCATGATGTCCTTTCGCAGTTCGCACCCAATAGTAGACCACGGCGCTCGTCATGCGCCAGCGGTGCCCTGTGATGTTGCGCACAGACCCGTCCACCTACACGCATCGCATGTGAACGGTCACATGAGCGGCTAAGATAGGGAGATGTGCGCTGTGCGCATTGTTGTGGCGCGCAGCACCGGCACACACACCTTACCGACAATGGAGTATGCATCTATGGCTGTCACCCAGCTTCCCCCCCGCACGGGCCAACAATATACCATCGCTTTCGGTGATTACACCGCCGTCATCACCCAGCAGGGCGCAGGATTGCGCCGCCTGACGTGGCAAGGCAACGACGTGGTGGTGCCTTTCGACGCCGACGACGTGCCCACCTGCATGCGCGGCCAGCTGCTCGTGCCGTTCCCCAACCGCATCGAAGGCGGCGAATACACCTTCGAAGGGCAGACCTACGAGCTGCCGATCGACGAGCACGAACGCAACAACGCGATCCACGGCTACGGCTACCGCCACTTCTGGACCCTCGAGCGGCTCACCACGTCGGCCGTGACGCTCTGCTGGCGCACGCCGAACCTCGCGGGCTACCCGTTCGACGTGCTTGTGCACGTGACCTACGAACTCGATGAGGACGGCCTGCATGTGCAGGTGCATGCGCAGAACCATGGCGGCGAGGACGCGCCGTGGGCGTTGGCGATCCACCCGTGGGTCGCCAACGGAGGCGACGCGTACGGAGACGCGATCGACGAGCTCAACGCGCAGTGCACGCTCGAACTGCCCGCACGCACGCATGTGACGATCAACCAGAACCTGATCCCCACCGGCACCGAACCGGTGGACGGCACCGCATACGACTACCGCGAACCCAAGGCCCTCAGCGCACAGCCGATCGACGACGCGTGGACCGATCTGGAACATGACGCCGGCGGCACGGTCACCGCCGTGTTCACCCGTATCGACGGCATCCGCGTGCGCATCACCGGTGACGAATCGATCACGTCGTACCAAGTGTGCGACGCGAGCGGCTTCCCCGAGCCGATCCACCCGTGCGGCGTGGCGATTGAACCGCAGACGGCGTATGCGAACGCCTTCAACACGGGCATCGATCTGATCGCGATCGCGCCGGGCGAATCGTCCACGACCAACATGCTCATCGGGGTCGTGCGCTGAACGCGCGTGGCGGCACGTCTGGGCGCTATGCGATAATCCTGTAGGCATATTGGCTAGAACCGTTCTACAAAAGGAGTCCATTATGGGTATGCGCGGACGTAAGCGTAAGGCTCGTCGTAAAAAGGCTGCGAATCACGGCAAGCGTCCAAACGCCTGATCCGTGGGCGGCAACGCCTTGCCGCGAGCAATGTGAAGGCCCCGCAATCATCGGATGATTGCGGGGCCTTCACATTGCTCGCATGCTTCGGCGCGGTGTGCTCACGCGTCGCTGTGGCGGTGGATCACCGTATGGTGGATGATCGCCGACCCACAGCATTCGTCAAGCGTCACGCGCAGCCGTTCATACAGGCATTCAGGGGCCTGCTGCGGGCGCAGGTACGCGCGCATCGCCTCGATCATGAGCCTCTCACGCTCATCGCAACATGTGCGCGGGTCGAAACACTCCTGATCCTGTGCGTCTTCCGCCTCATGGTTTGCAGTGGTCATCTCTTCGCTTTCGGTATCCATGTCGCCGTCCGGGAACCCATGCTGTTGCGTGCTCATTGCGCCGCCTTTCCCGAAGCACCGACCAATTCACGGTCACTATGAGATTCAACGGATTTGCCGGTGGTTTTATTTCCACGTGCCGTTTTGCCATACCCGCGGGCTGCGGCGTACTCCGCGAGCTCCTGCTTGAGCTGGTTGCGCGCGCGGTTGAGGCGGCTCATCACCGTGCCGATCTTGATGCCCTGCTCATCGGCCACCTGTTGGTACGATTTGCCGTCGATCGCGGCGTCGATGAACACCTGCCGGCGTTCCTCGGGCAGCTTGTTGAGCGCGGCCATGATCTCTTCGGGGGCGAAGGCCTCGAGATACTCCTGCTCGGCGGAGCGCAGACCTTGCGACGCATGCTCGGACGCCGCATAGATGTCCCAATCGTCGTACTCCCCCGTCGAATCGTTGGCGCGTTTCGGCCGGCGTTTGGCCTTGGCGTATTGGTTGAAGAACGCGTTGCGTTCGATCGTGGTCATCCACGCCTCGAAATTCGACCCCGGCTTGAACGTGTCGAACGCCTTGAACCCACGCTCGAACGTGTCTTGCACCAAGTCCTGCGCGTCTTCGGGGTTGTTGGTGAATTTCATCGCCTGCCGGTACAGCGCATTCACCGCGGGCATCGCCAGCTTCTCGAAGCGGGCCCGCTTCTCTTCCATGGTTTCGGCTTTGCTGTCTTGTTCGCTCACGCTGCCCATTCTACGGCACCGCTGCGCGATCCGCCCGCGGCATCACGGCGAGCGTGGAGCGCCGCCGGGTACTTCATTGCCACGCGTTAGAATGCATACGCTACGGAAATCCAAGGAGATCATGGCATGACGTTGACATTGCAATCGGCCGCAATACTGCTGAACGAGCACCATCTGCTCAGGGAGATCATCACCCCGGACCAATGGACGATGAATCCTGTCACCGTGGAGGGCTCCGGCAAGGAGTTCACCGCGATCACCTACAGCACCCAGCACATCGTCAACGGTGCGATCATGTGCTGCAAGGGCCGGTTCAAACCCGAATACCTCAAGCACGCCGACGAGCTGGGCATGGCCGCCTACGTGGCCGAGCACGATTACAGTGACTACACGCAGGCCCCCGGACTGATTGTCAACAACGCGAGCCAGGCGCTGAGCCTGCTCGCCCAGGCCTTCTACGACTATCCGCAGGACGAGCTCACGCTCATCGGCATCACCGGCACGAAAGGCAAGACCACGACCGCCTACCTGACGCACGCCATCCTCAACGCCGTCTCGGGCGGCAAGGCGGCGCTGTTCTCTTCGGTCGACAACTGCCTCGACGGCGAGCACTACCACGAGTCCGACCTGACCACCCCGGAATCGCTCGACGCGATCCGCATGATGCGCAAAGCGGTCTCGTACGGCATGCAGTACCTGGTGATGGAGGTCTCGTCGCAGGCGTACAAAGTCAACCGCGTCTACGGCCTCAACTTCGACGCCGCAGCGTTCCTCAACATCTCCCCCGACCACATCAGCCCCATCGAACACCCCACATTCGAGGATTACCTGTATTGCAAACGCCGGATCGTCGCCAACGCCGACGCGCTCGTGCTCGGCGTGCCTGGCGACTTCGCGCCGCTCATCGAACAGGACGCCGCACTCGCGCAGATCCCCGTCACCACATTCTCACTGACCGACCCAGCCGCCGACGTCACCGCCACGCCGGCGAACGCGCAGCACACTGCGTTCGCCATGCGCGCAGGCGGCCAGCCGCTCGGCGATCTTTCGCTCGCGATCAACGGCGACTTCAACTACGCGAACGCCGCCGCCGCGATCGCGCTCGCACACGCCGTGGGCGTCGATGTCTCCGACCCGCGCGTGCTCGACTCCATGCGCGATGTGCGCATCTCAGGACGTATGGAGGAGACGCACGACTCACAGTCGAACACCCTCGCGATCGTCGATTACGCACACAACTACGCCTCGGTGAACGCGCTGCTCGACTATGTGGAGCAGCGGTACGGCGACCAGCATCCGCACATCACGCTCATCACCGGATCGGCCGGCAACAAGGCGATCGACCGGCGCAAAGAAATCATCGACGCCGCGCAACACCGCGTGCAGACGATCATCCTCACGCAGGAGGACTCCGACACCGAACCGTTCGAAGACATCTGCGCGCAGATGTACAACTACGTGACCGACCCGCATGTGGAGCGCATCATCGAGCTCGACCGCCCCACCGCCTTACAGATGGCGGTCGACGCGGCAAGGGCGCGCGAAGGATTCGACGTGCTGCTGATCATCGGCAAAGGCGACGAACAATGGATCAAAGTGCTCAACAAACACGTGCCGTATGAAGGCGATGAACAGATCATCCGCCGACTCTTCGCATGACAACCGGAAGGAACATGATGATTACGATCGAACGCGTGACGCCGCAGACGCTGGAAAAGGAAGCGGCGGCCAACGGCATCGACCTGCCGATTGAACAGACCGCCGTATGGGCTGATTTCCAATCCGGCGTGGCCGGGCGCGCACCGTGGGGCAGCCTGCTCATCCGAGACAACGACACGCTTGTGGCGGTCATTTCGCTGATCGACATGGAGACACACGGCTACCATTACCTGCGCTCCGTGCACGGCCCGGCATGGAAGACCAAGCCGAGCGAGGCACAGGAGCAGGCGGTGATCCAGGCGCTCGCCGACTTTGTGAAACTGCACGACAAGCATGTGGCGTTCCTGCGCATCGATACGTGGACGGACAAGGGCACCTCCCCCGTGCTCTCCACCGTGCCGTACAACGAGACCGTGGTGCTTGACATCACCGGCGGCGATGAGGCACTGCTTGCGCGCATGAAGAAGCGAGGCAGGCGCGATGTGCGCAAAGCGCTGCGTGAGAGCCCGGCCGAGGTCGCGGATGAGACCACGCAAGCAACACAGGACTTCACCGATTACTACGCGGTGATGGTCGAGACCGCCAAGCGCGACGGCTTCACACCCGCACCCATGAGCGATTACACCGACATGATCAAGGCGCTTGGGCCGGATCATTGCCGCGTGTTCGCCGCGCGCATCGACGGCAAGGTCGTGGCATGGACCATCATGACGACCCACGGCAAGAGCGCCGTATACTACTACGCGTCCATGCTCACCTCGGTGCGCCGCCAGCATGTGCCGGACAAACTGCTCTACTTCGCGGCCTGCACCTTGGGCCAGGAGGGGTACGAGAAGCTTGACCTCATGGGCATCGGCAACGATTTCGCGCCTTCCCTCAAATCGCTCAACGACTTCAAGACAAAGTTCGCCCCCGACACCGTGACGATCGCCGCAGGCCGCGATATCCCTATCAAGAAGGCGTTCTACGCCATGTTGCGCATGCTGCAGAACGTACGCCATGCGCTCAAGCCGAAGAAAAAGACGAAGGCCGCCCCGGCCAAGCCGTCTCCTACCAAACAGCAGCCGGCGGACCCTGCCAAGTAACCACTCTGTGTCATTCCGCAGTTGCGGCATGGCTGACCGTGTCTAGCCACCAGACACGGTCAGCCGCCAGATAGCCTTATACCATCCGTTCATATCTACCTACCAGACACCGACAGCCATATACCTCACTATCGGTAGCCGTCCGTGTCTGGTAGCTCACCACCCACAGCCGCCAACCATCAATCAAGTGGCTGCCCATATCTATCTGGTAGACACGAACGTACATCAATCACGGTCATAGCGGATGCTGATGTACGGCACACAGGCATAAACGGCCATTTTCCAAGCGCGACACACCCTTCCGTACACATAGTCCCGTGCGGATTGCGTCTAGCGGCCATTGATCCCTATCGTCGCATGCATGAACAGGGATTCAGACATCGAACGTCTTCTTGACGAAGCCGAACGGCACGGTCTGTGCGTAACAGCGGCAGATGACAATCAACGACGCAAACTCGCACGTCGCGTCTTGTGCGGTGAGCTCACCAATCCACATCCACGTCTGTATATCCGGAGGGGAATGTGGGAAGGGCTCAATCCCATCAAGCGTAAACGCACCATGGTGAGGACGCTCGCACGCCTCTACCCCGATAGGGTGTTTGCCGCGGAAAGCGCGGTGTGCATGTTCGATCTTGAACAGCCATACGACATCCACCCCGACAACGAACTGACGGTAGCCTCGCCATCACGCAGCGGCATACGCGTCTTTTCGAAGACCGGATTCACCAAACGCACGTTGTATGTTCCCAACATGCAGCCGGTGACTCTCAACGGGGTGCGTGTCACTTCACTCACACGTACGCTCTTTGATTGTGCGAGACTGCTGCCTTTCGAATGCATGCTCCCTATCGCCGATTCCGCGGCCAAGTCCGGCGTCGATATGGCGTCATTGACACAGTTTCCGACCTCGCGCTTCGATGAGGCAAACAAAATCGCCAGTATTCTCACCTATGCCGACCCACTGAGCGACAATGGTGGCGAATCACGCGCACGCGCCGTGATGATTGCCGGTGGGTATATGCTGCCTCACCTGCAATACCAATTCCCCAATATGGACAATCCTGAATTTCCCCTGCGCGTCGACTTCATCTGGTTTCTTCCGGGAGACGTCACGGTCGTGGGTGAATACGATGGCATGGCAAAATACGGGAACACATGGACCGAGGTGAACACACACGTAAACAAACAGTGCAAACGCGACGATTATCTTCGGAAACATGGCGTCACGACGATTGTGCACTTCAGCTTCGACGACGTCATTCACCGCGAACTGCTGTACAGAAAACTTGATGATGCGGGCATTCCACGCATGCATTGACTATGCATGACATATGTCTTTTTAGTGGTTGTTGGTGTCTGCGCTTAGACACCAACAACCACCCATCATCGCTATGGCGACTTCCTGTGTCTGGTCGCTAGACACCAACTACCAGCATTGCGCCCAAAAAAGGCTGTCCGTGACTAGCCTCAGACACCAACTGTCGAACATGGGTATGCAGCTGGTAGTTGGCGTCTAGTGGCTAGCCGCGGCACACCGCTATCGACTACTCAGCGGCGTCGTCATCGGCGCCGAGGATGCCTTTGACGTCGAAGACATCGAAATCAGTGTCCGCATCCGATTCGTACTCGCGCTCAGCCGCGTCCTCCACGGCAGCATCAACGCGCGTCTCCGGCGTCACCGCCGGCTGATGCACACGTTCCGACTTGGAGAGCTTCAGATCGGGGTGAATGGATTCCTTGAGCAGCATGCGCGCGTCGCCTGCGGTTACGAAACTACCGCAGATCAGCACACCGTGCCCATAGCCCACGCCGAGCTCATCCTCGGCGTCCACACGGTTCACCGCCTCCTGGATCGCCTCGGGTAGGTCCGGAATGCATGTCACACGCTCCGGGCCGAACACGTCACGCGCGATGTCCACCAGCTGCTCCGCCGGCATCACGCGGTCCTTCCACGAGTTCTCGGTGACGATGATCTCGGACACGATCGGCTCGAGCACGCCCAGATACTCCTCGACCTGCTTGTCTTCCATCATCGCGACGACGGCGACGAGCTGCGTGAAGTCGTAATTCTCCTCGATCGCCGCGCGCAACGCCTCGGCCGCGTTGACGTTATGGCCGCCGTCGATGATGATCGTCGGCGAGTTCCTCACCTGTTCGATGCGTCCAGGGATCTTCACCGAGCTCAATGCCTCACCGACGAGATCGCCGTCGAGCGCGCCGGTCACCGGAATGACGACCTCCGCCGCGCATAGTGCGGCGAGCGCGTTGTGTGCCTGATGCTCGCCGAATTTGTCGAGCGGCACATCCGCGTAGGTGCCGTTCGGCGTGCGCAACGTGACCATCTGCCCACCCACAGCCGGCATTCGCGCGACGACCTCAGCCTCCACGCCATCGCGTACGAGCGTCGCATGGTTCTCCGCGGCCGCCTGCTCGATGATCGGCATGACCTCATCCTCATGCGGTTGGGGGCCGATGACCGCAGTGCATCCCGGCTTGATGATGCCCACTTTCTCCGCGGCGATCTGCTCGACCGTGTCGCCGAGCCACGCCATATGGTCCATGTCAATCGGCCCGATGACCGCCGCGTCCGCGTCAAGCACGTTCGTCGCGTCCCAGCGGCCACCCATACCGACTTCGACAATCGCGACGTCGACGGGAGCATCGGCGAACTTCCAGATCGCCATCGCGGTGAGCACCTCGAAGAAGCTCATGCGCGGCGCGCCTTCCGCGTCCATCTTCGCGTCGACGAGCGCGACGAAGTCCTTCACCTGATTCCACAGTTCCACAAAATCGTCGTCGGACAGGCGCTGCCCGTCGATCGCGATGCGCTCGTTGACATGTTCGAGGTGAGGCGACGTGTAGAGCCCTGTACGCATGCCGTACGCGCGGCAGATCGCCTCGGCCATGCGCGCCGTCGACCCTTTGCCGTTCGTGCCGGTGATGTGGATGATGCGGAACGAATCCTGCGGATCGCCGAGCAGATCAAGGATCATCTTCATGCGCTTGAGATCCAGATTCGTCGTGTTCCGTTCGCTCGGACGACCCATGATGTCGCGTTCGACGTCGTGGATGGTGGGTTGTGCATCTGCCATGAAAACCTCGGTTTGTTCGAAATACGTGAACCGTGTCCATTCTATGCGCACATTCGACTGCTCGCCGCCCGCGCAAACTATAGTGGAGGTCGAAGGAGAAAAGGGGGGGCAACGACGATGTACGACGGCGCGCATGGCCGAGGCGATTGTGGCGTGCGTACGCAACAACTGGATATAGAGCCGTCTGACTCACGGGATCCATCATATGCATCGGTGGACTGGAGCAATCCAGGAAATAAATATCATGTCTAGCTAGCCCTATCCCCCAAATGGTCAATTTTCGAATCTGTTCGAGTCTGATAAACATATGCGCAAGAAGCAGCTAGTCAAACGATTTCAGAACTCAAAACTCACCAACAAATCATCCATCGCACTTGCCCGGATCCTACAGCGTGGCATCAGTCCCAGCTCATCGTCGGATTCGCGGCGAACGCCGTCGGGTGGAGCTCCTTGCGGTTGCCCAGTAAAACGTTGAGCGTACCTTGCGCAGTGATTGTGCGTATGAATTTCCAGTCGGATTTGCGGTATACGAATATCTTCGCAATGTCTTTGGAACCGCTGTGGGGAGTGAAGATCAGATATGCATAATCATCGGACCCCACGATGCTGTAGCTCGCTGTGCCTATATCGAAAACCTGTGGAGATTCCGAGGACTTGGTGATTTTCGAGGTGCGCATGTCAATGAACTCGACATCACCGTCCGCGGTCATTATCAGGCAATGCCGCGGGCTTTGTAACTACTTGCCGTGGCTATGGCATGAACCACTGCGTCTGCATCATAGTGCTGTATTCGGAGTCTGAGTATGGCGACTGATACATCGCCATCATTCCAATGTCACCAACCGGCACCATCTGCCGGATCCACTCGAGCAGGCTCTGTTTTCTGTACGCCACACGCACCGACAAGCAAACACGCACCCGCGATTGCCGTGGCCCGTGCCACAAATCCGCGAATCGCCCGCAATCGCTTCTGCCAAAACATCTTGAGCCTCCCCCGTGCGCCACACTGCTCTATCATTCCATCGTAGGCCATACGAATTGTGAATCCAGTCAGAGCTGTCCCCCAAATGGTCAGTGACGCGGAAATCTTGACCTTTGCAGGCGATGTATTGAGCAGGTTTGGCCACCGCCACCATATGCCCACCATAACCACAGCAACAACGTCCACTATGATGAGCTCTCTTATCAATCGCGGCCGTGGACGCACGCCATGGGACCCCACGCTCACATCTCCCCCTCATTGCGCAATGCGATGCCGTCCTTCAGTCGCGCATCATCACCCAATAGTCGTAATAACACGTGCCGTCGTGGCCGATAAGCGGGTGGTGCTTTGCGACATACCCGGCGTTCGCGAGCGCCGCGCGGCGTTCGACCGCGTAGATGGGCGCCTTCGTCGCGATCTTCGAGCAGCCGAACCATGTCATGAACGGCACCGAGACGAGATTGAGGATGTCTTCGATGGCCTCGGCCTGCTCGTACTTCGTGCCCAGGTCGATGCGCAGGATACCGCAGTCGTCGTAGTAATCGTCGGCTTCGCGCTTGAATATTTCCAGTGTGCCGATCACATCGCCGGTTTCCACGGATTCCACTGCGAAACGGACGAACGCGCGGTTCTCATGGTATTCGATGAGCCAATACTTGATGTTCTCCTGTACGTCGTGCAATGTGCGGCAGTAGAAATTCGCGCCGTGGCAATTGTCGCTGTTGAAGAACGGGAGCGCGAGCCTGTCGCCATACACGACGAGCAGATCGTCGGCGTCTTTGGGGTCGATCAACCGGATGCGGTAGGCGTCGTCACACAATTCCGGGCAGCTGTCATAGATACTCATATCTCAATCCTAGCCTTTGGCACGCGACGCGCAAAGACCTCTCCAATGCTCCCTCCGCGTTGACAGAGTTATATCCTCCTCTACGTTCCGCGAACACATTCCCTATGGTTACTACGATGTTGAATGACAGGTACTGCATATTCACAAGCATCGAAGAAAGGGCAGGAATGAACGACGTGATCACCGAACAGGACAAGGAATACGAGGCGCGCGAAGAGGCGGCGGCCCCCGGGGACGAGCAGCCGATGGGTGACCGCGTGAACAACCGCTCGCTGCGCCCGCGTTCCGATGCGTTCGTGGACTTCATGAGCAGCGGTTGGGACGACAACGAACCTGAGACCGCGCGCTTGGAGTCCGCGGGCTTCACCCCCGCGCGCCTGCAGTCGCTGAGCGAGGCGTTCCCGGGCGAGCGTCTCGTGATCCCCGCCGGCCAGCCGAAGGTGCGCAACAACGACTGCGACTATGCGTTCCGCCCGGATTCCGCATTCTCGTATTACACCGGCCTTGGGCAGGACTACGAGGCGGGCGCCGTGCTCGTGCTCGACCCGAACGCGGACGGCACGCACACGCCAATGCTGTTCGTGGCCCCGCGCGCCGACCACTACACGCAGGACTTCTTCAAGGACCCGCATTACGGCGAATATTGGGTGGGCCCGCGCGCGGGACTGAAGGAGCTCGAGGCGATGACCGGCATCGAGACGCATGACATCGCCCAGCTCGCCGACATGCTCGGCAAGAACGTCGGCACCGAAGCCGGCGCCGTGCAGTTGCGTGTGATCCGCGAAACCGACCCGCAGGTCACCGCGACGGTGAATGAGCTGCGCGAGGAGCATGGCTTCCCCGATGAAGCCGGCAACACGGTGCGCGACGACAAGCTGCACGAGTTCGCATCGGAAGCGCGCATGGAGAAAGACGACTTCGAGGTGCGCGAGATTCGCCGCGCCGTCGACGCGACGAAGCATGGCTTCGACAATATTCTGCGCAAACTGCCGGGCGCGCTTGGCAAGCCGCGTTCCGAACGCATCCTCGAAGGCGCGTTCAACGCGATTTCCCGCGAAGAAGGCAACGAGGTCGGCTACGACACAATCATCGCGTCCGGTGCACACGCGCCGATCCTGCACTGGATCCGCAACACCGGCACAGTGAACGCGGGCGAACTGCTGCTCATCGACGCCGGTGTGGAAGTCGATTCACTGTACACCGCGGACATCACGCGCACATTCCCGACAAACGGCAAGTTCACCGACTTCCAGAAAAAGCTGTACCAGGCGGTGCTCGACTCGCAGCAGGCGGGTTTTGATGCGGCCAAGCCGGGCGCGACCTATTCCGACATCCATCACGCGTGCATGCGTGTGATCGCCGAACGGCTGCACGACTGGGGCATTCTGCCGGTCGACGTCGAGGAGAGCCTCTCGCCCGAAGGCCAGCAGCACCGCCGTTGGCTCGCATGCGGCGTCGCGCATCATCTGGGACTCGACGTGCACGACTGCGCGCAGGCCCGCTACGAGTCGTATCAGGGGGCGAAAATCACACCGGGCATGGTGTTCACGATCGAACCGGGCCTCTACTTCCGCGAGGACGACCTGATGATCCCGCCGGAGTACCGCGGCATCGGCATCCGCATCGAGGACGACGTGCTGATGACCGAGGATGGCCCCGAATGGATCTCGGCGGGCATCCCGAAGCAGATCGACGACGTCGAGGCGTGGATGGCGCAAATGGCCGCCGAGGGCACAAAGGACGCGCGATGAGCACGCCGCGATTCATCCTCGAGCTTCGCGAGCGCATCGGGAACATGCCGCTGTGGCTCATCGGTGTCACCGGCTACGTGCGCCGCGATGACGGTCTGATCCTGCTCGAACAGCGCGCCGACAACGGCAAGTGGACGCTCGTCACCGGCATCAACGAACCCGGCGAGGAGCCCGCGGACACCGTCGCGCGCGAAGCGAAGGAGGAGACGGGCGTCGACGTCATCGTCACCGATTTGGTGAGCGTCAAATCGGGCCACGAGATCATGACCTATCCCAACGGCGACCAGACATGGTACATGGACCATCTGTTCCTGTGCGAAGTGGCGCCGGACGGTAACAGCGAGCCGGTCGTAGGCGACGACGAAAGCATGTCCGTCGGCTGGTTCTCACTTGACGCGCTTCCCGAGCCACTCGCGGCAAGCTCGCGCGAACGCATCGGCTACGTGCAACAGTTCCTGAAGCACCGCGCGGAAGGCAGCGCGCACGCGCAGTTCGCGTTCCGCGACGTCATCGAGCATCTGTGACCCGCCCTGCTGTGCGCGCATCGACTGATGGACGATGCGCGCACAGTCAATTCCCATGTTTGCCAGGGGCTGGTTTGGCCAATGCGCGGCTGCGCGCGCTTAAGATGGGCCTCGGATCGGCGGAGACACCGCCACACGCATTGCATGCGTGAACGATCAGAGGTGACTATGACCACAATCGCCGTACTTGGAGCAAACGGCCGCATCGCCCGCATTGCCGAAGGCATGCTGCTCGACCATGACGATATTGAACTGACACTGTTCATCCACAGCGAGGACGAACTCGGCGCGGACATCAAGGACAACCCGCGCGTGACCATCGTCAAGGGTGACGCGAAGAACGCGGACGACGTGCTCAACGCAATCAACGGCGCCGACGAGGTGTACGCCAATCTGGCGGCCACACAACGCGGCAGCGCCGACATCATCCCGATGGCCAAGGCCGTGGTGGACATGATGGACAAGGCCGGCATCAAGCGTCTGGTCTGGATTTCGTCGCTCGGCATCTACAACGAGGTCCCCGGTGAGTTCGGCGCATGGAACGCGAACATCCTGGGCGACTATCTGGTGAACTACCGCAAAGCGGCGGACGTGATCGAGGCGAGCGATCTCGACTACACGATCATCCGCCCGGCGTGGCTCACCGACAAGGACGAGGTGGACTTCGAGATCACCGAGAAGGGAGAGCTCTTCCGCGGCACCGAGGTCTCACGCAAGTCCGTGGCGAGCGAAGTGGTGGAGCTGCTGCTCAACCCGGATGAGGAAATGCGCGCTTCGATCGGCCTCGACAAGCCCGGCACCGATGGCGACAAGCCGGAGTGGTACCGTTCCGCCTCCACCGAGCATCTTTCGGAGTGATCGAAGACTCCTGAATTCAGGATTCCGCAACGGGGTACGGCTTTGCGTT
This sequence comes from Bifidobacterium pseudolongum subsp. pseudolongum DSM 20099, assembly GCF_000771225.1. Lineage (GTDB taxonomy): Bacteria > Actinomycetota > Actinomycetes > Actinomycetales > Bifidobacteriaceae > Bifidobacterium > Bifidobacterium pseudolongum. The sequence continues at coordinate 104,096 of NZ_JDTZ01000003.1, read as the reverse complement.
GTACCCCGTTTTGCGTGGCGCAACGGCGTGTCGTGTTGCATCATTGATTAACAGCGTTAATATATAAACATCGTTAACACAGAGATGTGCACGGAGCCACCGAAGGAGGTGCCATGACCACGCAGACCGCAGGCGACCAGCAGAACCTTTCGGAATACAACCGTTCGCGCACGCTGCAATACCTGTACCACCATGGCATCGCCTCACGCGCGCAGATCGCGCAGGCGCTGCACCTCACCCCCGCCGCATTGAGCAAGATCAGCAACCACCTGCTCTCCAGCGGCGCGATCATCGAAACCGGGCCACTCGAAGGCAAAGGCAACCGCCGATCAATCGGATTGGCAGTCAATACCGGGCAATACCGTGTGCTCGGCGTCAAATTCGCACGCAGCCTCATCCAGATCGGCCTGTTCGACCTGGCCGGCAGCGCACAGGCCGTCTGGGTGGACCAGGCGACCGATTACCCCACCCCGGCCGAGGCGATTGAAGCGGTGAAGCAGCACATCCGCGCGATCATGCGGCAGTTCACCAACATCGTGGCGATCGGCATGGCCGTGCCCGGGCCGTACTTGCGCAGCGTTGGCCATACCGCGGTCGTCTCGTCGATGCGGCAGTGGCGCGAAGTCAATTTCAAAGCCGAATTCGAACAAGCATTCGATATTCCGGTGATCATCGAGCAGGACGCGCGCGCCGGCGCCTTGGCCCAATACCTCTTCGACCCACAGCCGCACAACGAGAACCTCGCCTACTATCTGCTCGGCGAGGGCATCGGACTCGGCGTGATCGACCATGGGTCCGTGATCAACGGCGCGCTCGGCACGGCCACCGAAATCGGCCATGTGAGCGTCGATGTGCATGGCATTCCGTGCGACTGCGGCAATGTCGGCTGCCTGGAACGGTACTGTTCGGCCGTCGCGATCCACGACCTGCTCAACGAAGACGGCACAATCGTGCCCGATGCGCCCTCACTCACCCACCACGAAGCCTGCATCGCGCTATTCCGGCTCGCCGAGCACGGTGACGGGCGCGCGCGGGAACTCGTCAGACACATTGGCACCTATGTGGGCTACGGCTGCGTGACGATCTGCAACGCGTTCAACCCCTCGCGCATCGTCATCGGCGACATCGTGGCCGAAGCGGGCGGACCGCTGCTCGACCGCGTCCGTGAGGTCGTGACCGAACGGGTGCTGCCGGAGCTCGTGGAGTCGACCGCGATCGAGCTGTCGAACCTGCCGACCGACGCCGCGGTGACAGGCGCCGCCGCCGTGGCGATCATGCATATCCTGGACCACCCCTCGCGGTTCTTCACCCCACAGACTGCGCACAACGCAACAACCAACAACAACCATCAAGAAAGGTGACCACCATGACCAAGCCAATCGTCGTCTCGCTCGGAGAACTCCTATGGGACATGCTCCCCTCCGGAAAGCGCGCAGGCGGCGCCCCCGTCAACTTCGCCTACCATTCGATGATGAACGGCGCCGAAAGCTACTCGATCAGCGCCGTGGGCGAAGATGAGCTCGGCGACGAACTCGCGATGGCCACCGAGAAAGCCGGCATCCACACGGTGCTGCAGCGCAATGCATGGCCCACCGGCACCGTGGAGGTCGCGCTGCGCAACGGCATCCCGGAATATACGATCATGCCGAACGTGGCGTGGGACCATATCTCCTACACGCACCAGCTCATCGACATCGTGCAGCAGGCAGACGCCGTGAGCTTCGGCACGCTCGCTCTGCGCTCCCCCGAATCGCATGAGACGATCATCGAGCTGCTCAAGCACACCAAGCCCGAGGCGCTGCGCTTCTTCGACATCAACCTGCGCGGGGACATGTATTCGAAGGAACTCATCGAAGAGATGCTCGGCTATGCCAACGTGTTCAAGATCAACGACGAGGAACTGCTGCTCCTGCGCGGCATGTTCGGCATCGAAAACACCTCGGACGACGAAGCGTGCCGCTGGTTCATCGAGCAGTACGACCTACGTTACCTGATCTTGACGGGCGGCGCCACGTTCTCCACGATCATGTCGAACGACGGCGAGATCTCCACACTGAACACCCCGCACGTCAAGGTCGTCGATACCGTGGGCGCTGGCGACTCGTTCTCCGGCACGTTTACCGGCCGTCTGCTGTGCGGCGACTCGCTGGGACTGGCCCACCGCGCCGCCGTGAACACCGCCGCGTTCGTGTGCACGCAGACCGGCGCATGGCCCACCTACCCGGACCAGATGCCCGATTACCTCACCGAAGCCGGAATGTGACGCTCTGGCCCTACGATTGGGGTCATGAGGATCGTATTGCAGAAAGTCAGCCGAGCCAGTGTGGACGTCGTTGATGAGCGGACGGGCGAACGCGACACTTCGTTCGCCCCGCAGTCCATCGGATGCGGGTTCGTGCTGCTCGTCGGGTTCGGCGAACACGACGAGCAACCGAACCTGGCTTGGCTCGCCTCAAAAATCGCCAAACTGCGCGTCTTCGCGGATGCAGATGGCAAAATGAACCGCTCGATTCGCGACGTTGGGGGCGCCGTGCTGTCCATCCCGCAGTTCACGCTCTACGCGCAGGTGCGGCATGGCAACCGCCCGAGTTTCACCGGCGCGATGGATCCGGCGCGCGCACGCGAACAGTGGCTGCGGTTCAACGACGCGTTGCGCGCCGAAGAGCTGCCCGTGCACACTGGCAGATTCGGCGCGCATATGCGTGTGTCACTGACCAACGACGGACCGGTGACGATCCTGTTCGACAGCGACGAACTGGGAGTGTGACCACTACGCCTCACCATATGGCCGCAACGGCATCCACAACGGCAGGAATGGAGCAAACGGCGCCAGCACCTACGGCGTGCACCATTGCCGGCCATCTAGGTGTTTTGCTCTTAGCGTAATATCTTTCCACGGTGACATCCCACCGACGCGCCACATACATGAGAGCGAATCGTTCGGCGAGGGGAAGCTTGAGTTCCCCAGCAAGTTCGACATCGTCCCAATCTACCGTTATCTGGGCGAGCTTGCCTTGGCGAACCGCCAGCGGATCAACGCAAAGTGAGCGCTCGCGTGCCGGCGCACCTATGGTGGTTTGAGGGTGCCACCGGCTGGTGGTTGAGAGTGGTGCCAGCCAGAAAAAAGCGCCCCAATCCTTGCCATCTCTTACCGCCGCGTGTGGCGACCGCCAACTGAAACGGCGTTTACCTTCTCGCTACGGGTAGTGTCCTCTGCGCTACGGTTAGCGCCCTCTTCGCTACGGTTAGCGCCTTTGCAGACAAAATCTGCTGACAATCGTTGGAAAATGGCACATTGTAGGGAAAGGGTAATCCGACAGGCACTACCCGTAGCGGAAGTATGGATAGGTACATGACGAATTCGCCGTTCAGGTCATCGCCATGACCGTCGGCGCCGATACCCAGACACCAACAGCCATACAAAGCGCAATCAATAGCCCCTCATGGCTAGACCCAGCCACCGACAGCCGTCTCAAGAGACTCCGACAGCCGACCGTGTCTGGCCTCAGCCACCAACAGCTGTCTCACGCGACTCCGACAGCATACCGCGTCTGGCCTCAGCCACCGACAGCCGCCATTGGGCACCGGCACCAGCCAGATCCTGCCCTCCACACCGGCACGACATGGGGCGACCAACCCGACACACTTGTTGGTCCTCCCCCCTCCCTCATTTTCCCCACATTTTGCCCACGCTTCATGAGGAATCAGGGCGTTTTTCGGGGCGCACGAGCGAAAACGAGGAAGCCTGAAAACCGTTGGAAATACAAGAAAACCCGCCATTTCTGGCGGGTTTGAAAAAGTGGAGCCGCGGGGAATTGAACCCCGGTCCGGTGACCGTACCCTCGTTCTTCTACGTGCGTAGTCTGCTGGCCACAGAGGGCGGTTTTTCGGCTCCCATCAATATCGCAGACAACAGATGGCGAGCCTAGCTACAGTACAAGTCCCTGTGTCATCCTGCAGTGCAATGACACAGGCAAGTCTTCTTAACGACGCTCAGCATCTCCCCGAAGACACGGGAGAGTGAACGGAGCAGCTGCTCGCTGGTTAAGTCCTGACGAAAAAATCAGGCAGCGAGAGCGAACTCAGTGCGGTTAGATTTAGCACTTATTTTGTTCACAGAGAACATCACGAGCGGACTCTGCATTCTCGGCACGCTTCACCGAAGCGAACAGATCACCGTCGAAACCGATCGGCCCCTTTTGAATTATCAAACTCGCCGGCGCAAAGCCGGACTTTTCAATATAGCACACCCCACCAGCACACGCAAGACGCACCGCATGACAGACACCCTCACCCCACTGGGTGCAGGTACGAATAAAGTCGGTTCCACACATATGCACACAGGAAGGCGGGAAGAGCGGCATGGCCACACGCAAACAGATCGCGGAACTCGCAGGGGTTTCGCAGGCGACCGTCTCGCGTCTGCTCAATGGCGACGCCAAGCTGCGCATCACCGCGCAGACACGCCGCCGGATCATGCGCGCAGCCGCCCAACTCGGCTACACCGCGTTCACGAGCCGTATGATCGCCGTGCTCAATGCCCCGCCGGAGATCGATGAACTGCAGGACGCCTACTTCCAGTCGTTGCGCGAGGAACTGCGCACCGCCGCAGAAGAGCAGGGGTCCACGCTCGCGTTCTTCGCATCGATCGACGAACTGATCGACGCCGCCGACGACTACGACGGATTCATCGCGATCGGCCCCGCCACGTTCACACGCGAACAGCTTGGTCAGTTGCGCCGCGCGTTGCCGTACGGCACGTTCATCGACACGAACCCGGCCCCCGACTGGTTCGACTCGGTGCGCCCCGACCTGAGCCAGACCATGCTCGACGCGCTCGACGCACTGCAGGGCGCCGGCCACACGCGCATCGGCTTCATCGGCGGCATCGGCGCGATCATGGGCCTGCACAACCAACCCGAGGACATCCGCACGCTTGCATTCACCGACTGGAGTCGGCGCCTGCACCTGGACAACGACGCGCTGATCTACGCCAGCGGACCGTTCACTGTTGACAATGGCCGCGCGCTCGCCGAGCGCATGCTCGCACAGCACTCCCCCGACGCACTGCCCGATGCGCTTGTGGTGGCGTCCGACCCGATGGCCGTTGGCGTGCTGCAGGCACTTGCCGCGGCCAGCGTGCGCGTTCCGCACGACATCGCCGTGGTGAGCGTCGACAATCTGCCGATCTGCCAATACACCGCACCTGCATTGAGCTCGTTTGACATCGACCGGCATGAACTCGTGTACACCGCGCTCGAAACACTCACCGACGCGATTGCGCGCGACCGGGGCACGTGCCGGCACATCCTCATCTCAACGAAGCTGATATGCCGCGCGAGCTTCCAGCCGCCGCAACCGCAGTGAGCGAGCTTGCGCGCCTGATTCACACGAGGCGCATCGTCACATCGAGCGTCCGTTCATGCGCGGCGTCGAGCAGATAGCGGTCGTGCACCGGCGCACCCCATGAATCGTCGCCGCCGACGCCCATCTGCCCGGCGAGCAGGCGCAGGAACATGTGCCGTGGCTTCGGCAGCTCATCCTGATGCGTCGCCGCCTCTATGGTCAGCGTGTCGTACGGCAGCAGGCTCAGCGCGAGATCCGTGCCGGGGCGCGCGGATTCGATGAGCAGGCCATGGCCGTCTTCGTCGGTGACGCGCGCCCAGCGCACATGCGCATGATTGCCGGTCTCCTGCGGCACGAGGTAGGGCTGCATGTCGTCGAATGCGGTCGTACGCCATGCGCCGACTTTCGCGCGGTCGCGGTCGGTGTAGGTCTCCCACGGGCCGGGGCCATAGAATTCCAGCTGCGAATAGCGTACGGGCAACACCCATTCGAGGCCGAAGAGGGGCAGGCTTGGAGCGTTCACCTCGCCCGGCCACGTGGCTTCGACGTGCAGCTGCATCGCGCTATCGATGCTGTAACGCACCGGCACAGTGGTGCGCGCGCCGTCCGCGAGCTCATACCAGTATTCGCCGGTGAGCTCGCCACGGTCCGGATCCCATTCCACCTGCCCGATGCCGGTGACCACGCGTGCATAGCGCCCTGCGCCGAACCATTGCGCGCGGTCGAAGCCGCTGCTCGCGCCGCGGTCGTTGTCGGTCAGCGGGCGGAACGTGATCAGGCGAGGCACGCGAGACACCATCTCACGTTCGCCGTCGCGCATCGAGACAATGCCACCCTGTGTGCGCGACAATAGCATCTCACGCGACCCCAGCCGCATGCCGCCGTTCCAACGCCCCAGCGCGACATGTGCGCCGGATTCCACCGCGGCCGGGGTGCGCCATGCGGCGAGCGCACGCGCGTCGAGCGGCCGGGAGCACTGCCCCCAGGCGAGCTCATGGCCGGCCTCAGCCCATGCGGTGGCGCGCGCGAGCCGTTGGCTCACTTCGTAGACCACCTCGTGCGCGCGCAGTGCGCTGTCGCCGCCGGCCGGCAGCACGTCCTCGACCGGCGGAAACGCCAGGTCGAGCACGCGCGTCTCTCCAGCGGGCACGTCGAGCGTGCACGCGGTGCTCCACACTTCCCGCCCGTCGATCAGCATGCGCGCCACGAACATGCTGTCGCCCGTGCCTGCGAACACGTTGCCGTTGTGCACGAGCACGCGTTCGGGCTCGACGCTGATGCGCACAGGTGCATACTGCGCTTTCACTTCCTGCGCTTTCGCCGACGGCGTGCGGTCGGCGAACACGATGCCGTCGCCGCTGAAGTTCAGGTCGCTCGGCCGGTCGCCGAAGTCGCCGCCGTACGCGAGCCGCTCCGTGCCGTCGTCCAGCCGCTGCCACAGCGCCTGGTCGATGAAGTCCCAGATGAAGCCGCCTTGGTAGTGCGGATACCGTTCGAGGGCGGTGTATTCACTCAGCCCGCCGAGGGAATTGCCCATCGCGTGCATGTATTCGCACGAGATGTACGGTTTGGCGGGATCATGTTCCAGATAGTCGCGGATGTCGTCCGGCTTGGCGTACATGCGCGATTCGAAATCGGATATGGTGTCGTATTTACGGTTCCACTGCACGCCTTCGTAATGCACCGGGCGTGTCGGATCCATCGCGCGCACGGCCTGTCCCATCCGTTCGATCACAGTGCCGGCGTACGACTCGTTGCCGAGCGACCACGCGATCACGCACGCATGGTTGCGGTCGCGGTCCACCATGCTGCGTGCGCGGTCCACACAGGCGGCGAGCCATATGTCGTCGTCCCCGGGGATTGACCTGCCATCCGTCACGTCGCCGGGCAGATTCCAACTGCCGTGCGTCTCCAGATTGGCTTCGTCGATCATGTAGATGCCGTATTCGTCGCACAGTTCGAGCCAACGGGTCTGGTTCGGGTAGTGCGAGGTGCGCACCGCGTTGATGTTGTGCCGTTTCATGAAGCGCACATCCCACAGCATGTCCTCTTCGGTGACGCTGCGGCCGAGCCGTGCGTCGAATTCGTGGCGGTTGACCCCGCGCAGCACGATCCGCTCGCCGTTGACGGTGAAGATGCCATGCTCGATCTCGACATGGCGGAATCCAACCACCGCGCTTGAGGTCTCGACCAGCCGCCCCTCGGCATCGCGCACCAGCACGTCGACGCGGTACCGGTTCGGCTCCTCGGCGCTCCATGCGCGCACGTCGGCGATCGCGGCGCGCCCGCGCAGCACCGCGTCATCGGCCGACGCCGCCTGCCGATCCACGTCCAGCGTCGTTTCCCACAACGGCATGCCCGTCCCGTCGTCCACCGCGCACACACGCACATCGGCGCTGTGTGCGGCGGCGTCGCCTTCGAGCGCAAGCCGCAGGTCGAGCACACCACACTGCGCCGCGACATCCCAGTCGGCGGTCGCCTGCATGTCGCGCACATGCACGCGCGGGCGCACGTCGAGGCGCACGCCGCGGAACAGTCCATGGAAGCGCCAGCAGTCCTGGTCTTCCAGCCAACTCGCGCTCGAGTACTGGAAGCACGCGACGGCGAGCGTATTGCCCTCCTCGCCCAGCGCGTCGGTCACATCGAATTCGCTCGGTGTGTATGCATCCTCCGCATATCCGACGAATGCGCCATTGAGCCACACGTAGATCGCGGTCGCCGCGCCGTCGAACGTCAGCGAGACGCGCTCGCCGGCGCGCAACGCCTGCCGCACGCGTGGATCGGCGTCGAACGTCCGGCGGTAGAGTGCCACGAGATTGCTGTTGGGCACATGTGGCGCCTGTGGTTGTTCATGCCCGTCCCACGGGTACTGGATGTTCACGTATTGCGGGCGCATGAGTCCCTGCGTCTCCAGGCAGCCGGGCACGTTCACATCCGCATATCCCGCGTCGTCGAAACGCGACGAGGCGAACGCCGGCGGGATGTGCGCGGTCCGACAGTGCTCGTCCGTGCTTTCCATCGGCAACCGGTCGAGGTGCGACGGCACGACCCGCGCGCGCCATACCCCATCAAGCGACTGCCGCAACGTGCCGGACGCGCCGTCGACGGTCATGTGGTCGGTGTGCGCGGGCAACCGGTTGACCGCGAAGACGGCCGGATCGACGAGCCAGCGCACGCTTGGCTGGTCAAGCCGCGTGTGCTCCCCTCCGGTCGTGGGCGCCATGTCGCCTTTCCCAGCGGCATCCGAGGCCGTGCCGCGCGGCGTGTGCATGTGCGTGGTGGTATCCGACTGTGCCATTCCTGCTCCTCATCGTAGCGTTGGTGCGACCGCGGGCTGCGTCGCTCACGGTTCGCGTGCGTTCTCGATAGTAAACTATTTACCAGACATACGCAAGACATATTCACCATATGCCATAATCGCAAGGAATCACCATTGCCAATCGCCACTATTATCTCCTCTCACTATAGCGATATATCAACATAAATAGACACGCCGAGCAAAGCACACAAAACACTGCCCTTCCATCACATGTCGATAAACTTGTTTACCACTCTAAGTAAAGTAAGCTTCCGCAACAGATCAATGAGGATCACCCATCACGGGAGGATGACATGACCACAACAACACCTCGCCCAACACTGCAGTCGGCCACACACCAAAGGCAAACCAAGGCCAAGGGCTCGGCACGGCAACGTATCGCGTTCGCGATCGGCAACCTCGGGCAGGCGGCGTTCTACAACGCGATGAGCACGTTCTTCATGACCTATACGACGACCGCGCTGTTCGCACGGTCGGACAAGGCGGTCGCCGCACGCATGATCGCCTTGATCACCTCGCTCGTCGTGGCGATCCGCATCGCCGAAATATTCCTTGACCCCCTGCTCGGCAACATCGTCGACAACACACGCACACGGTGGGGCCGGTTCCGCGTCTGGCAATTCATCGGCGGCATTGTGCCATCCGTGCTGCTCGTCGTCGTATTCACCGGCGTCTTCGGCCTCGTGAATGTGAACACGACCTGGTTCATCATCGTCTTCGTCGTCACCTTCATCCTGCTCGACGTGTTCTACTCCGCGCGCGACATCTCCTATTGGGGCATGATCCCCGCGCTGTCGAGCGATTCCCACGAGCGTGGCGTCTACACGTCGCTCGGCACGCTCACCGGCTCGCTCGGCTACAACGGCGTCACCGTCATCGTCATCCCCATTGTCAGCTATTTCACGTTCCGCTTCACCGGCGAGCATGCCCAAGGGCAGCCCGGCTGGACCGCGTTCGCACTCATCATCGCACTGTTCGGCCTGCTCACCGCATGGACCGTGGCGTTCGGCACACGCGAACAGCACAACGAACTGCGCGGCGGCGACGAACACTGCAAGCCGCTGGACGCATTCAAGGCGATTGGCCGCAACGACCAGCTGCTGTGGATGGCGTTGAGCTACCTGCTGTACGCCGTGTCGAACGTGGCGACGACCGGCGTGCTGTTCTACCAGTTCACCTACGTGCTCGGCATGCCCGAGCAGTTCGCGCTCGCCGGCGTGGTCCCCGTGGTCACCGGTCTGCTCACGACCCCGCTCTACCCGCTGCTCAACCGCGTGGTTCCACGGCGGTGGCTGTTCACCACGGGCATGGCCCTCATGATCGCCGGATATGCGATGTTCATCGCGGCGCCGCGCAATCTCGCGGTCGTGCTCATCGCGCTCGTGCTGTTCTATCTGCCCGCGCAGACGATCCAGATGACGGCAATTCTGACGATGACCGACTCGATTGAATATGGCCAGCTCAAGACAGGGCGGCGCAACGAGGCCGTGACACTCAGCGTGCGCCCGATGCTTGACAAGATCGCCGGCGCGTTCTCGAACGGCATCGTCGGATTCGTCGCCGTGGCCGCGGGCATGGTCGGATCGGCCTCCGCCGCCGACATGACCGCGCGCAACATCCACACATTCACGACATGGGCGTACATCGTGCCGTCCGTGGGCATTGTGTTGAGCCTCGTGGTGTTCCTGGCCCGCGTGCGGATCGATGAGAAGCGCCATGCGCAGATTGTCGAGCAACTCGAGGCGCGTCTTGCCGACACCACGCGGTAGTCGGCGGCCCCAGGATCATTTGATGATCGGGCGCGCCGTGGCGGAGACGTTGATCTGCTTCTTGTCGCCGATCACGTTCGGGTCGTTCATGATCTTGTCGACGATGGCCATCTTGAGCTTCAGATCCGAATCGTCGCCCCACACGATGCTGATGCCGTTGTCGAGCTGCGTTGTGATCGAATCCTGCGTGTTCGCCTGCACCTTGACGATGGCGTTGCGCATGGATTCGGGCAATGCGTCGAGAATCACGAGCGCCGACTGCACCGCGCGCCGGCTGAGCGCCTTGCCGACATCGTCCACTTCGATGACCGGAATGCCCTGCACGGATTGTGCTGCCCCGTTGACCGCGTTGAGTTTGCGCGCCTTGCTGTCGACCGCCGTCATGGTGCTTCCCGACGGCTCCTTGAGCATGGCGGCCGGCCGTTGCGCGGTGACCGAAACATGCAGGCCGTTGGGGAATTTCTTCTCGGCAGTGGCCGACGAGACGCCTGGAATCTGCGAAAGCTTCTGCTCGACCGCGCTGTCGGAGACCACAAGCAATGATTTGCCCGCCTGCCGCTTGGCAATCGCCATGATCTGCTCGTTGCTCACCCATTCGTTCGCGCCCGACGCGCTGATGTTGTTGGGTTCCAACCGCAATACCGGCGAAAAGAAGAGCAGCCAGACAAGCGCAATCACCGCGGCCATCGCGGCACACACCACAGCCACACGTGCGGCGATGCGTCGCGTGTCGGCCTTCCGCTGCTCCTTCTGACGCGCCGCGAAATCCACGACCTTGGGCCGTGTGGCCACGCCGATTGTACCCGCCGTCTCCTGCAGCGTCTTCGCCACCATATCCTCGCTCGGCAGGTTGTTCGCGTCCACGAACGCGCCCGGGCTCGTCGCACCGATGCGTTCCTCGACGATGCGCGGTTTTTTGACCTGTGTGCGCGCCTGCTTCGCCGACCGCCGGCGCGCTACGGCATTGCCTGCCGCGGCGAACACCGAGCGTACGGATGCTCGCTTCTTCCGGAGTTTGGATGTCGCCGATGCCCGTGCCGAGTGGTTGGCCGCGCCACCGCCGGAAGCCACCGACTTGGCGGTGCACCCGGGCCCATGCGCGGCGCGCACCCCTGATGACGCGCTGCGGGCCACCCTGTGGCTCTCGGCTTGTGCACCGGCGCCCGAACTCGCCGACCGTGCGACGCGTTTGGCGGGCGCGGCATGGCCCGAGCGCATGGAGCGCGTCGGCTTGTCGGGGGTCTCACCAGACGGTGTGGAGCTGACGGAACGGCCGGCCATCATGCATCCTTGCCGTGGTGCGCTTCGAGCACGTGCACAATGACCGGACCCATCGTGGTGATGTCGCCGGCGCCGACGGTCAAGATGACGTCGCCCGACTTGGCGCGCATCGCCATCATCTGCGCCGCCGTGGCCATGTCTTCCACCACGTCGATCTGCGCCTCGCCGCCCGTGGCGGCATCGGCGATGGTGTGCGCATCGACGCCCGGAAAATCCTCCTGCCGTTCACGTGCGGGGAAAACGCCCGTCACAATCACATCGTCCGCTTTCGAGAGCGCCTGCGCGAATTGCGGCGCGAAGAACTTGGTGCGCGAAAACAGGTGCGGCTGGAACAGCACATGGATGGTGGCGTCGGGGTAACGCCGGCGCGCGGCATCGAGCAGTGCGCCGATTTCGGTCGGATGGTGTGCGTAATCGTCGACGACTGTGACGCCGCCCACGCTGCCGCGGATCTGGAACCGGCGTGCCGCGCCCAGGAACGTCGACACGGCGCGCGCGGCGTCTTGCGCGGGCATGCCCAGCTCGACCGCCGCGAGAATCGCCGCCGTAGCATTGCGCGCGTTGTGCAGACCCGGCACGGCGAGCGTGACCGGCAGTGCCAGGTCTTCGCCCGCCACTGCGGCCGGGATGTCGAGCGTGAACTGCTCACTGCCACTGCCCGCATGTTCCTGTTCGGCAGTGATGTGCACGTATTGCGCGCCGTTCAGATCACCCAATGCGCTGCGTTCGCTCGTGCCGTAGGCGATGGCGCGCGCGCCGTCCGCCGGGTCGAGCGCGCGCAGCACGGCGAGCGCACTGCTGTCGTCGGCGCACACGATCACATGGTCCAAGGCGTGGCTCATGTGCTCGGCGAACGCGCGCCGGTAATGTGCCTCATCTCCGTAGTGGTCGAGATGATCGGCTTCGGCGTTCGTCACGATGGCGATGGTGGGGCGGTATTTGCCGAAGCTGCCGTCGGATTCGTCCGCCTCAGCCACGAGCACGTCGCCTGTGCCGGCATGGCCGCCGTCAAGTACGGTGCCGTCCGGGCCTTGGATCGACCCGCCGATCGCGTAGCTCGGGTCGGCGAGCGCACCTTCGCCCCCGTGGAGCAGGATGTGCGCGAGCATCGAGCTCGTGGTGGTCTTGCCGTGCGCACCGGCCACGGTGACGGCGCGTGTGCCGTGCATGAGCAGTGCAAGGATGTCACTGCGGTGCACGATGTGCGCGCCCTGTGCCTGCGCCTCCACGATTTCGGGATTGCTGGGCTTGATGGCGCTCGAGTAGACGACGACGCGCGCGTCTTGCACATTGCCAGCACGCTGCCCGATTTCGACGGGGATGCCGAGTGATTCGAGTCGGTCGGTTTTCGGGCCGCGCTGGCTGTCGGAACCATCGACGGCCACATGGTGCTGGTGCAGCATTTCGGCGAGCACGCTCATGCCCGCTCCCCCGATGCCGATGAAATGGGTGCGGCCCAGGTCGGCCACGGTCTGTTGGTCGTCGAACTGCGCGATGGTGGGGTCAAGCGTCACCGTCTGTGCGTCATGCGTGCTGCTCACGTGAACTCCTCAAATATTGTGTCTGGTGTCTTGTGCCGGTCTTGCTGTTGTATTGCCTGTGGCGTGCGGTGGGCGTTCGCCGGCGTCAGTGTGCGGCTCCCGCGATGGCGAGAATGCGCTGCGCCATGCGGTCGGCGGCGTCGCGGATGCCGTATTGCCACGCGTTGCGCCCATAGTCCTGCAGGGTCTGCGGGTCCGCGAGCAACTGCGGTACATGGGTTTCGACCCATGATGCGGTGAAATCGCGGTCGTCCACGAGCAGGCCGCCGCCCGCCTGGACCACCGGTTGTGCGTTGAACCGCTGTTCGCCGTTGCCGATTGGCAGCGGCACGTAGACGGCGGGCAGGCCGAGTGCCGCCAGTTCGCTCACTGAACCGGCGCCCGAACGGCAGATGACCAGATCGGCGCAGCCGAAGGCCTTGTCGATGCGTTCAAGGTATTGCGCCACATGGTAGTCGCAGCCCGGCTGTGCGTCGTCGCCGAGACCGGTCAGCACCTGTTCGCCCGCATGCTGTGCCACGAGTTCGCGCACTTCGTCGATCTTGCCCCTGCCGGTCAGATGCACAATCTGCGCGTCGCGCACAAGCGTTCCCGAGGCTTGGGCCACCGCCCGGTTGAGGCTGACCGCGCCGAGCGAGCCGCCGGTCACCACAATGATTGGCCTGTCTGGGTCGAGTCCGAGTTCGCGGGCGCTGTCGCGGCGCACCTGTGCGCGGTCGGATTGCAACCGTGCGGCCAGTTGCGCGATTGCGGGGCGCAATGGCAACCCGACGCGCTCCACCTCACCCTCACCGCCGGCCTTGAGGCCGGTGCCGTCGTATGCGGTGCCGATGAATGTGGCCCATTTGGCGCCAAGTTTGTTGGCCATGCCCGCGCGCGCGTTCTGCTCGTGGATCACGATCGGCACACCCATGCGGTGCGCGGCCGCATATGCCGGAGCCGAAGCATAGCCACCGAAGCCCACCACCACATCGATATGTTCATCCTCGATGAGCTTCCTGACTTTGCCGGTTTCACGTTTCCATTTGAAAGGGAACTGCAAAGCGGCTTTGTTGGGGCGCCGCGGAAACGGCACCTTCTCAATCGTTTCGAGCCGGTAGCCGGCTTGCGGCACCAGATCGGCCTCAAGTCCCACCGCGGTGCCCAAGGCGATGATCGACGTGTCCTCCGGATCGCGCGCGGCGATCGCGTCGGCCACGGCGAGCAATGGGTTCACGTGACCCGCCGTGCCGCCACCGGCGAGCAGGATGTGCTTTGCTTCTGTCTTCATGGTGTTCCTTTGCATACGCCTACGGTTCCGAATGCGTTACGACCGTTGCCGTTCGGCCGCGATCTGCGGTTGTGAGCGCATCATGCTCATCGACGCGCCTGCCGCCGCCAAACATAGGATAAGCGATGAACCACCCGCCGACACGAACGGCAACGGCACGCCCATGACCGGCAGGATGCCCACGACCACGGCTATGTTCACGAGCGCCTGCCCCACGATCCACACCGTGAAACACAACAGCGCCATGGACGTGTAACGGTTCGGCGTGCGCAACGCCACGACGATCATGCACCATGCGATCACCGCGAACAGCATCAGTACCAGCACGGCGCCCACAAACCCGGTCTCTTCGCCGATGATCGCGTAGATGAAGTCGTTGTGCGCTTCGGGCAGGTAGTTCCACTTCTCACGTGAATTGCCTAGGCCCACACCCAGGAACCCGCCGGAGGCCAACGCGTATTTGGCGTGTATGGCCTGATAGCAGGCGTCCTGCATATCGCTCGCCGAACATCCTTGGTACGTGGCCAGAATGCGGCGCATGCGGTTGGGGCTCATGACCGCGAACAGCACGCAGGCCCCGGCCAGGCCCACGGCAAGCATGCCGAGCCATTTGCGCGGAAAATCGCTGAAGCAGAACGCCACAAGGCCAATGAACACCAGGATCATCGTCGTGCCAAGGTCCTTGCCTGAAAGCACCAGCACGAGCAGCAAGCCGTATATGCCGAACACCGGCAGATAATCCTTGATGCGCACCGGAGCGCCCCGCTCATGGCGTTTGCCGACTTCGACAAGCAGTTTGGGCAGTGTGATGCACAGCACGAACTTGACCAGCTCCGCGGGCTGGAACGTGGCGACGCCAAGGTTGATCCACCCCTTGTTGCCATTGACCTCCACGCCCAATGGGGTATGCGTGAGCATCTGCATGAAGGCCGCCACGCCCACGAGCGGCATGCAGACCTTGGCATACACACGGTACGGCAGCGCCAAGGTGATCATGAAGGCCACAAGGCCAATGATGCAGTATTTCGCTTGGTCCAAGGCCTGGCTCCATGGCGTGGCGCCCACCGCCACCATGCTCACCGAGGAGCTTGAAAACACCATGATCAGGCCGAACACCATGAGCATGAACACGCTGATGGCAAACCCGTGGTAGCACCAGATCGGGTTGAGCAGCATGCGCCAGCCACGGTAGGCCGAAAAATCAGCGGCATGCCCTTGGGCACGGGTGGTATGCGCCGACGGCGTCTCATGCGCGGCGGTGCTCTGGCTCGCCCTGGTGCGTACCGTGTATTGCCGGGGTGTCGTGCTGACGCCCCGCGAGGAAGCGGAGCGCGCCTTGCGCTCAGGCTGCGGCATGCTCATCCACCCAACGCCGCGATTCGCTGGCGAATTGGTTCCCGCGGTCGGCGTACGAGACGAACTGGTCCATCGAGGCACATGCCGGCGCGAGCAACACCACATCGCCCGGGTCAGCGAGGGCGGCCGCCGCTTCCACTGCGCGCCTCATAACCGACCCGGCGTCGGCGGGGTCGATCACGGTGAGCGGCACATCGGGGGCACAAGCGCGGAATGCCTCAAGCATCGGCTCCTGATCCACGCCGATGATCACGGCGGCCTTCATGCGGTCGCGTTCCTGCGCCACCAGTTCTTCAAAGCGCCCGCCCTTGGCGAGTCCGCCGGCGATCCACACCACGATTGAGGGGGCGAAGCTCTTGAGCGAGGCCTGCGCGGCGAGCGCGTTCGTGGCCTTGGAATCATCCACGAAACGCACCGGCGCGCCGTCGGTCGTCAACCGCGCGACCTCCTCGATGCGGTGGCCCCCAGGCTTGAAGCCCTGCAACGCCTTCACCGCCGTGGCATGGTCCACATCCATCGCATACACCAGGATCAGCGCGGTCAGCGCGTCGGCGAGCAGGTGCGGGTAGACCGTGCCGTCCGGCTCAGTCAGGTGCGCAAAGTCGGCGACGCGCGCGATGCGGGTCTCCTCACCCACTTCGCCGCCGGCGATGCCGCTCATATCCACAATCCACCCGTCGCGCACGCCGATCTGCCCGGCCTGCGGTTCGGCGAGGGTGAACCCCACATGCACGCAGCCTTCGGCGGTGCGTGCTTCGGAAGCGAGTTCGGTGACACGCGCGTCCTGCGCGTTGTAGGCGATGACGCGGCGCGCGCCGTCGAAGACCTTCGATTTGTCTTCGGCGTAGCGCTCAAGGCCGCCATGCCAATCGAGATGGTCGGCGCCGATGTTCGTGATCGCAGCCCCGGTCAGGGCGAGCGAATAGGTGAAATGCAACTGGAACGAGCTCAACTCCACGCACAGCACGTCGTTCGCGGGGTCGAGCGCGGCCTGCGAGACCGCTTTGCCGATGTTGCCGACGGCCGGCGCCTGCAACCCGCAGGCCGTGAGCATGACCGAGACCATCTCCGTGGTGGAGGTCTTGCCGTTCGTGCCGGTGATACCGAGCCATGGTGCCGGCTCGCCCGTGCGCGTGTTGGCCACGCGCAGCAGCCACGCGAGTTCGACTTCGCTGATCACCGGGATGCCACGCTTGCGCGCTTCGACGATGAACGGCGTGCGCGGCGTGAAGACCGGCGACGTGCACACGAGGTCCACGTCGTCCCACACGATGTCGTCGAAGGAGTGCAAGTCGGCGTCTTCCTTGCGCTCGTCGACGCTGATCACTCGCGCCGCGCGATCACGCAGAATATCCACCATGCTCTGCCCGGAGATGCCCAGGCCCGCCACTACGACTGTGCTGCTGTTGAGATCCATGTCTCGTCCTTTCCCTGACGTTACCGATGCCACGTATGGTCGCGCCGCCGCGGTCACAGCCCCGAGCGCACGACCCAGTCCGCGTAGAAGATCATGAGGCCGATGATCACGAACAGGAGTTCCACCATCCAGAACCGCACGACGACCTTGCCTTCCGTCCACCCGCACAATTCGAAATGGTGGTGGATCGGCGCCATTTTGAACACGCGCTTGTGTGTCATCTTGAAGTACCCGACCTGAATGATGTCGCTGAGCGTCTCGATCACGAAGAGGCCACCGAGGATGATGGCGAGGAATTCGGTGTGCGTGGCGATCGACATGGCCGCGAACAGGCCGCCGAGGGCGAGCGAACCGGTGTCGCCCATGAAGATCGACGCCGGGTTGCAGTTGTACCACAGGAATCCCAGGCATGCCACGGCCGCGCAGCATGCGATGATGGTCAGATCGAAGGGGTCGGACACCGCATAGGTGAAGCCGGGATGGCCCGATCCACGCAGGTGGTAGCTTTCCCAGAACGCGATGATGCCGTATCCAGCGAACGCGACCATCGACGACCCTGCGCACAGGCCGTCGAGGCCGTCGGTCAGGTTGACGGCGTTCGTCCATGCCGCCATCAGGAAGTTCACCCAGATCACGAACAACACGATGGCGAGGAACCGCCCCGCGAAATCAAAGCTCAGGAATGGTGTTTCGATGAAGCTCATGCCAGCCTGCGCGCTAGGGAACCCCGATTTGGTAGGCAGCATGAGCGCGAGCACCGCATAGATCGTGGCCAGGATGAACTGGCCGATGAACTTGCCTTTGACGGTGAGTCCCTCGTTCTGTTTCTTGCGCACTTTCGCGAAGTCGTCGATGAAGCCGAGCAGTCCCATCGAGGCCATGGCGAACAGGGTGAGGACCGCGGACCACGACGGCACGATGTGCTGGGTGCAATACCGGTACAACGCGCTGGCGCCCCAGCCGAGCAGGACGGCGAGCACAATGACGACGCCGCCGAGCGTCGGTGTGCCGCGCTTGACCTGATGGGACTGCGGGCCGTCCTGCCGGATGTACTGGCCGTAGTGCAGTTTGTGCACCACGCGAATGAGCGTTGGTGTTCCGATCATCGTGATGACGAGGGAAACCACTATTCCAATGATGAGCGCTATCACCTTACGGTTCTCCTATTCGTTGTGGGCGCGCGGAGCGTGCACGCCGCATCGCGCGCCTTACGCGCGTTCCTCGTTCCATCGGGTGGCAAGTGAGCTCAGGCCCGAGGCATGCGACCCTTTGAGCAGCACGACCATGTCCGCATGCGTGCGGCCCAGGTCGCGCACGATGCCGTCGGCCTCGTCGGTGGTGTCCACGCAGAACACGGCGTCTGCGTCCATCGCGGTGCGCGCGCCGTCGGCGAGGTCGCGGGCCAGTGCATTGAGGTGCGGGTCATTCCCCCCACCTACCGCGATGACCACGTCGGCGCCACTCTGGGCGGCGTAGATGCCGATGTCATGGTGGGCCCGCGTCTCGTCACCGCCGAGTTCGAGCATGGCGCCGAGCACCGCCACACGGGTGGGTTGCGTGGCGTCGCCGGCATGCCAGGACATCATGCCGTCGATGCCGGCTCGCATCGAATCAGGGTTCGCGTTGAACGAATCGTCGATGAGCGTGAACCGCACATCGCCTTCCTGCACCACGCTTACGGCCATGCGGTGCGCGCTGATGGCATGCACCGAATTGAGCACGGCGGCGATGTGCTCGAGTGGCATGCCCTCCAAGCGCGCCACACTTGCGGCGGCGAGGGCATTCATGATGTTGTGCCGTCCCGTGATGCCGAGTTTCACACGCTGTTCCACACCGGCTTCGCTGACGAGCGTGAACACCGGGTGCCCCAGATCGTCGAGGCTGATGTCGTCCGCGGCCACATAGCTGTCGCATTCATGCGCCTGCGCATGCTCGATGCCGAACCACACCACTTTGCCCGGCGCGATGTCTTGCATGCGGGCCACGCGGGCGTCGTCGGCGTTGAGCACCGTCACGCCGTCGTTGAGCAACCCGCGCACAATCTCGCTTTTCGCCTGTGCGATATGCTCGACCGATCCGAATTCACCCAGATGAGCCACGCCCACCTTCAGCACGATCGCGATGTCGGGCGGCGCGATTGTGGTCAGATGAGCGATCTCCCCAAGGTGGTTGGCGCCCATCTCCGCCACCAGATAGCGGGTGCCTTCCCCCACTTCAAGCGCGGTGAGCGGTAGCCCGATCTCGTTGTTGAACGAACCGACCGGCGCCACGGTCTCGCCAAGCGTGGAGAGCAGCGCCTTCAACAGGTCCTTCGTCGTCGTCTTGCCCACCGAACCGGTGATGCCGATGATCGTGAAGGGGGCGGCCCCATTGCGGCGCATCCGCAGGTTCGCCTTGGCGAGCTCACCCAACGCGGCCACACCGTCTTCCACGATGATCTGCGCGATGCCCGCGTCCGGCACGGCGTGCTGTACGAGCGCGGCCACAGCGCCGTTGCGCGCGGCCGCGTCCACGTAATCATGGCCGTCCACGTGCTCGCCTGCGATCGCCACGAACAGCGAGCCGGACTGCGCGAGACGCGAATCGGTTACGGCCGAGGTGACTTCAGTCCCTTCGTCCATGACGGCACCGGGCGCTGCATGGCCGTCCACACTGGCCATGACCTGCCGCAACGTCATCTTCATCATATGTATTCTCCTTGCACTGCGCGGTATGGAACCGCCGGTTCAGTTCAGTTCTCTCGACACGCGCAACGCGCTGCGGATGCTGCTTTTGCGGATGCCGGCCGCGAGCACCATCGCGATGGCGAGTGAAAGCGGGCGTGATGGGCCGGTGCCCAAGTCGGCCTGGATCGCCATCATATCGGTCTCATCGGTGCGCACGGCCACATGCGTGTTGTCGTCCATCACGCAGCCGTACCGTTCGCGCACCTGTGCGAGCGCCTGCTCGATATCCGCGTCAGCCTCCTCGCCGTCGACGCCGATCACGTCGACCCCCACGCTTTCGAGCGAACCGGAGGCGAGTGTCTCGTCGTCGAGCGCGATGATGACCGCTGCCACACCGTCTTCCACACACACCGACAGTACGCGCTGCACCGAAAAGGCGTCGACCGGGTAGGTCAGGTCGAGGAACCGTTCGAGCGACTGCGAATCGCCTTTGCAGACGGTGCCCACCGGGTTGCCGAGCATATGCAGGAACTGCGCGATCGCATCCACGTCTTCGCGCAGACGCTCGTTGCCGGCGCCTGCGACCGCGAAGACGGCGATCGATTCCGAAGGCATACCGGCGATGCTCGCGGCGAGTTCACCGATCTGCCGCGGCGTGGGATCGGCGAACAGGATCGGGATCTGCTGGTCGTCGATCGCATTGCGCATGGATGTGGGCAGCAGCATCGCGTAGGCGCCGCGTTGCACGGCGAGCGCCACGCGCGCTTTCTCGATGCGCTCACCGGGGATGAACAGCGCGCCGGGCGTCACCGAGTCCACGTCGTTGGCGAGCGACGTCACGGTCACATCACGCGCGAAGCCGGGCACGAGAGAGAATCCGTAACGGTCCTCGAGCATGCCCAGCGTCAGCCGCTGTGCCGTCGTTTCACTGATTGCGCTCATCGTTGCTCCTCTTGTCGGATAGTCGTCGTCTGCTGTTCGTTCACCATTCCACCGGAATCGCGTTCTTGCGTTGTGGGGAGTTCGGCACTTCGTATTTCTGCATCAGGAATTCGCCGATCTGCGCGAACACCGGGCCCGCCGTCAGACCACCATAGCTGCCTTCTGGGTCCTTGAGCACCACCGTCACCACGAAGCGGGGGTTGTCGGCGGGGATGATCGCGGAGTAATCGCTGATGAGCGAACTTAGCTTGCCGTCGGGGCCGGCCACTTCGGCGGTACCGGACTTGGAGGCCACACGGTAGCCCTTCACTCCGGCGAATCCTTGCGAGGAATAGTGTTCGGACACGGATTCCATGGCGTTGAGGATCTGCTTGGAGGCCTCTTCGTCAATCACACGCGTGGATTCCTTCTGTTCGGGCGTGGCGCTTTTGCCGTCGGGGGTGGTGATGGCTTTGATGATCGACTGCGGCTTGAGCACGCCTTGGTTGGCGATGACCGCAATCGCGTTCGTCATCTGCAGCGCATTGACGGTGTACCCCTGCCCGAAGAGCACGGTGTTGCGCGTACGGCCGTCCCATGTCTGCGGCTGGGTGAGCAGGCCCTGCGATTCGCCCGGCAGATTGAGGCCACTTGGCTGGCCGATGCCGAACTTGGTCAGGTACTCGTAGCGTTTCTGGTCCGAAAACGAGTCAGAGGCGAGGATTGTGCCGATGTTCGAGGATTGTTCGAGCACGCCGGCGAGTGTCCAATGCTCTGCACCGTGGTTGAACGAATCCTTGTAGGTCTGCCCGTCGAGCGTCAGTGAATCGGGCACAGTGAATTTGTCGGACATCTGGTGCAGATGTTCCTGCACGAGCCCCGACATGGTGAAGACCTTGCCCACGGAACCCGGTTCGAAGGTCTGGCTCACCGAGCGCGCCACATTGAGTTTGGCGTCGTCGCTGCCGGCTTCGATCTGGTCGGTGTCGGCGAGCGCCAGGATCTGCCCGCTCTGCACGTCCTGCACCACGGCGATGCCCCACGCCGCCTTGTATTTCGCTTGGCTGTCCTTGAGGATCTGTTCCACACGCCACTGGATGTCGCGGTCGATCGTCAGCTGTACGTCCGCGCCGTCCACTGCCGCTTTCGAATCGGTCATCGTGCCGGGGATCTCTTCGCCTCCGTTGCCCTGCTGGTAGATCTGGTAGCCGTCGGTGCCGGTCAGCGTCTTGTCCTCGATTTGCTCGATGCCGGCCACGCCCTTGCCTTCGTCGTCCACACCGCCGAGCAGCGCACCCATGAGCGTGCCGTTCGTGTAGATGCGCTCGTTGCTCAGTTCGCCGTACACAATGCCGCCGAGATGCAGGTCGGCGATTTTACGCTTGACTTCGGGGGTCACGTCTTTTTTGAGAATCGCGTACTGGCCAGTGCCCGAAAGCCTGCCACCGAGCTCGGCCGCGTTCATGCCGAGCACCGGTGCGAGCAATTGCGCCACAGCGGCCGCGCCGGTTGTCTGCAGCGGCTTGCCATCGAGCGCGTGGCAGTAGTCTCTTGTGCGCGTGGTGCAGGTGGTGGGTTCGAAATCCTGTGCCGCCTGTGGATTGCCGACGATTGTGTAGCGCTCCACGCTTTGCGCGAGCACCGCACCGTTCGTATCGGTGATCTTGCCGCGCTTGGCGCTCAGCGATGCTTTGACTGTGCGGTTCTGCGTGGCGGCCTGGGCGGTGCTCGCGCCGTCGATCAATTGGATGCGCACCAATTGCCCGATGCACAGCAGTGCCACAAGCGACATGACGATGCCCATGACCGAGGCTTGCCTGACACGCCGGGACAGTCGGGACCACGAGAATGAACGCATCAGTGTGCCCCTTCCCCGGCGGGCTGGTATCCCTGCAGGTCAATCGACAGCGAACCCTTGGCGGGTTCCATGTTCATCTTCTGCGCGCGCTCAGGCAACGTGGCTTCCAATTGCGCGAGTTTGGCCTGGTCGTCTTCCACATCCTGCTGCAGCATCGTGATGTGCTGTTCGATGCGCGAAGCCTCGAACGAGTTGGAGCTCATCTGTGTGCGCAGCAGCAGCGCCCCCAGCAGGCAGGCGCCGAGGAACACAACCGCCACCACAATGTGCACAAGCGGCGTGGACCGTGATTTGGTCCACTCCCAGAACGCCGCCACCCCGCGTTTCGCGGCCCCGCTGGCGCTGCGGTTCGACACCACATGCAGTTGCGGACGCTGTGCGCTGCGCGCCTCGTGGCTTTGGCGCCCAGCCGGCGCCGCATTCGAACGTGTGGAACGTGCTGCGGATCCCATGGATCAGCCCCTCCTTCCCCGGCGGTGCCCAGTGACGCCATGGCGCGCCCCCGCGCGCTGCATGGAACCGTCCGCCTCGTGATCAAACCGCCGGCGCCAACGCTGCGGCACCGGACGGACCAATTCGACGGCGCGAAGACGCACCGAAGCGGCACGCGGATTGCGCTCGCGCTCCTCGTCGTCGGCCATCACCGCGCCCTTGGTGAGCGGCGCGAAGAACGGCTGCATGTCGTCTGGAACAACAGGCATGTCGGCAGGCGCATCCACCCGGGTGCCCTGCATCATGAACGATTTGACCGTCTTGTCTTCGAGCGAGTGGTAGGACTCCACCACAAGCCTGCCGCCCACCGCAAGCCGGTTGGCGATCTGCGGCAGTGTGCGCGCGAGCTTCTCCAGTTCGCCGTTCACCTCGATGCGCAGCGCCTGGAACACGCGCTTGGCGGGGTTGCCGCTGCCGCGGTGGGCCTGCGGGATCACGCGGTCCACAAGCGCGGTCAACTGCCGCGAACTCGTGAGCGGTTCGTCCGCGCGCGAGCGCACGATCTCGTGGGCGATCTGGCGCGCAAAACGCTCTTCGCCATACGCTTTGAAGATGCGGGTCAACGCAGCGGCGTCGTAGCGTTCGAGCACCATCTGCGCGGTCAGCGGCTGCGAGACGTCCATGCGCATGTCGAGCGGGGCGTCGTGTGCGTACGAAAAGCCGCGCTCGCGCTCGTCGATCTGCAGGCTCGAGAGCCCCAGGTCCATGAACACGGCCTGCACGGTGTCGATGCCTCGCTCCTCGAGCACGCGCGAGAAATCATCGAACGCTGCATGCACGGGAATGAACCGGCCGCCCAGCCCCTCCTGCTCAATGCGCGCGGTGGCCATACGCAGTGCCTCGATGTCGCGGTCGATGCCGATCAGGCGCGCCTGTGGGGCGGCTTTGAGGAACGCGATGCTGTGGCCGGCGAGTCCAAGCGTGCAGTCGACGGCGAGCGCGCCCGGCGTGCGCAATGCGGGCGCGACGAGGCCCACGCACTGCTCGAGCAGCACGGGCTGATGAATGTGCGCGTAATCCGTCATCTACCACTCCAGTTCCGGCAATACGTCGGATGTGATGTCCGCATAACCCTGTTCATGTGCGGTCAGATAATCCTCCCACGCCTGCTTGTTCCAAATCTCGGCCCGTGTGCCAACGCCGATGATGACGATCTCGTCGCCAAGGCCGGCATAGTCGCGCAGCATCTGCGGAATCAGCACGCGTCCCTGCTTGTCGGGGTCCTGGTCAACCGCGCCCGACAGGAACATGCGCAGGTATTCTCGTGCGGCCCTGCTGCCCATCGACGTCTTCTGCATCTGCATGGCGATGCGCCGGAACTCCCGTTGGGGCAAGACGTACACGCAGCGCTCCTGGCCGCGGGCCATGACCATGCCGCGGCCCAGCTGCGCACGCATTTTTGCCGGCAACGCCACACGCCCTTTGGCGTCGATCTTGGGGGTGTATGTGCCCAAAAGCATCGGTGGCATCTCCAGCGACATCGGATCGGGGGCGGGCTCGTCAGTCGATGGCAACTGCGCATCGGTCAGGCTTGCCATCAGTCACCTCCGAACCGCACCTCAATATGTCCGCATCTGCCTTCAGGTACCCACTTTACCCCACCGCTCACCTAAAATCCCCACCCGCCGCCAAAACACGCCGTCGGCGTGACCACCATGCACCGTTTCCACACGATGTGGCGCTCGTAGCCGCCGTTTGCTACGCTTGTGTGGCTCAAGTTTCAGACAGGGGACCAACGTTCAAATGTCACAGTATTCAGCACAGTTGCAGGAAGAGCAGCGCATGACGGACCGCGCATACGCGCGCCTTGACGCGCTGCGTGCGCAGGCAAGGGAGCGGTTGAGCGACGTGCGTGCCGCTGGGTCGCACGGTTCGCCCACGCAGCGCACCGAGCGTGACTCCTTCGCCACGATGTACGAGGACCGTCTGGCGCAATTGCGCGCCGTCGAGGACCGCCTCGTGTTCGGCAGGATCGACAACACCGCGGGCGAACGGCGGTACATCGGGCGCATCGGCCTTTCCGACGAACGACACGAGCCGATCCTCACCGACTGGCGCGCCGAGGCCGCACGCCCGTTCTATGAGGCCACGCCGTCGCACCACGGCGACATCGTGATGCGCCGGCACATCACCCTGCACTTCCGTACCGTGGCTGGCATCGAGGATGAGGTGCTCGACGTGCATTCGGCGCATGTGAACACGGCGAGCGAGCAGGGCACGCTGACCGGCGAAGGCGCGCTGCTGGCATCGCTGGGCTCGCGACGCACCGGCAAGATGACCGACATCGTGGCCACGATCCAGGCCGAGCAGGACCGGATCATCCGCACCGATCTCGCCGGCGCCCTTGTGGTGCAGGGAGGCCCCGGCACCGGCAAGACGGCCGTGGCGCTGCACCGCGCCGCCTACCTGCTGTACACGCACCGCCACCGACTCGAACGCTCCGGCGTGCTTGTGGTGGGCCCGAGCGAGGACTTCCTGCACTACATCGACCAAGTGCTCCCCTCCCTCGGCGAGACCGGCGTGGTGAGCCGCACGATCGGCGAGCTGATCCCCGGCGTCGTCACACAGCGCGTCGACGAACCGCACGTGGCCCAGCTCAAGGGCGAACGGCGCATGGCCAAGGCGATCGCGAATGCGGTGGCCGCGCGCGAACGCGTGCCCTCGCAGTTGCCCGCGATCACGGTCAATGGAGTGTCGGTGCCCTTGCGCGCCTCCGACTTCGAGACGGCGATCGCCGATGCGCGCCGCACGCGGCAGCCGCACAACAAGGCCCGCGAGACCTTCGTCTCGTCGATGCTGTCGATGGTGCGCACGCGCGTCGTCGAAGAGCTCGACTACACGCCCGAGCAGGCCGAACTCAACGACATCATGGCGCAGCTGCGCATGAACGACAAACTGCGCGTCACGCTCAACCTGGCGTGGCTGCCGATGGACGGCCGCTGGCTGCTCGACCAGCTGTTCTCGAAGCCCGCGCAGTTGCGCCGGTTCGCACCGTGGCTCAGCGACGCGCAGGTCAGCATGCTCACCCGGCCCAAGGGCGCCCCTCTCACGCTGTCCGACATTCCACTGCTCGACGAAGCGCTCGAACTGCTGGGTCCCGACCCGCACGAACAGGCGCGCCAAGCGCTGCGCGACGCGCAGCGCGCCGAAGAGGAGCGCTACGCCCAGGAGACGCTCGCGCAGGCGGGCATCGGGTCGGGCATCGTCTCATCGAAGATGCTCGCCGACCACATGCGCGGTGACTCGTCGGAGCTGGTCGCACAGCGCGCCGCCGCGGACCGCGAATGGACCTATGGGCACATCGTCGTCGACGAGGCGCAGGAACTGACCGCCATGGATTGGCGCATGCTCATCCGCCGCTGCCCATCGCGCTCGTTCACGATTGTGGGCGACGTGGCGCAGACTTCGGCACTCGGCGGCACGCGTGACTGGCGCACGTCGATGAACGCGCTGTTCGGCCCCCGCAACTGGAGCCTCAACGAGCTGACGATCAACTACCGCAACCCGCGTGAGGTCTCCGACCTCGCCGCGCGTTTCGCTGAAGGCGAAGGGCTCTACATCTCCACCGTCAAGGCGATCCGTTCGGTGCCCGATTCGGTGCAGCGCGTGAGCGTGGCGGACCGTGCGTCGCTGTACGCCGAGGTCGCCGAGCAGACCCTTGATCTGGCCGGGTCGTACCTTGTGGGCGACGGCACAGGCCGCGTGGCCGTCATCGTCCCCGACGCACTGCGCGATGCCGTACGGGCCGCCGTGCACGAAGCCGTGGCGCACAGCACGCTCGCGCGCAGTGGCGTCCGGTTCGAAGAGCAGATCATGGTGTGCGGCGCGCAATCGGTAAAAGGCCTTGAATACGATGCGGTTATGGTTGTGGAACCAGGACTCATCGAGCAGGAGGCGCCCACGCGGCTCTCCGCGGCCTCCGACCTGTATGTGGCGCTCACCCGCCCCACGCAGCGTCTGCTTATAGTCCGGACACAAGCAGACGAAACGCTGCTCGATTTGTAAGGTGGTGCATATGCCGAAAGCTCTATTACTTGAAAACATCCATCCCCTGGCCGCCCAATCCCTGCGCGACCACGGGTTCGAAGTCGAGACGATGAAGGGCGCGCTTGCCGAGGATGAGCTCATCGAGGCCCTCGAAGGCGTGGACCTGCTCGGCATCCGCTCGAAGACGGCTGTGACCGCCAGGGTGCTCGACGCACGCCCCACGCTCACCGCGATCGGCTGCTTCTGCATCGGCACCAACCAGGTCGACCTCAACCATGCTGGCCGCCGTGGCGTGGCGGTGTTCAACGCGCCGTATTCCAACACGCGGTCCGTGGTGGAATTGGTGATCTGCGACATCATCTGCCTGATGCGCCGCATCCCGGCGCATACGCACCACCTCAAGCACGGGCTGTGGGACAAATCGGCGTCCGGCTCACACGAAGTGCGTGGCAAGACGCTCGGTATCATCGGCTACGGCAACATCGGCTCGCAGCTTTCGGTGCTCGCCGAGGCGCTCGGCATGCGCGTGGTGTTCTACGACCTCGACGAAAAGCTCGCGATGGGCAACGCCCAGCGCTGCGACACGCTCAATGAATTGCTCGAGCAGTCCGACGCCGTGACGATCCATGTGGACGGCCGCAAATCCAACACAGGGTTCTTCGGCGAAGACGAGTTCGCGCACATGAAGCAGGATGCGATCTTCATCAACTGCTCACGCGGATTCGTGGCGGACCTCGACGCGCTCAAGCGCCACCTCGACAGCGGGCACCTTTCCGGCGCCGCCGTGGACGTGTTCCCGGTCGAACCGAAGAAGAGCGGCGACCCCATCGTCACGCCGCTCGCCGACGAGGACAACATGATCCTCACCCCGCACATCGGCGGCTCCACGCTCGAAGCGCAGGAGGCCATCGCCCAGTTCGTCTCGCAGCGTCTTGAGGACTACTGGCTCAAGGGCTCCACGATGCTCAGCGTGAATCTGCCGCAGATCACCTTGAGCGACTACCGCGGGGCCGCACGCATCGCCCACCTGCACGCCAACCTGCCGGGCATCCTCGCCTCGGTCAACCAGGTGCTCGGCGAGCAGGGCATCAACATCTCGGCGCAGGCGCTCGGCACCGAAGGCGACCTGGGGTATGTGGTGACCGATGTGGCCAACAAGCCGGACGAGCGTACGCTCGAGGCATTGGCGTCGCTGACGGGCACAATACGCATGCGCGTCATCGAATAGGCCATGAGGTATGGCAAAGGCCCGGAGCTTGAAATCTCCGGGCCTTTGCCATACCTCACGCGCGGTCTTCGACGCGCAACTCGTCAATCGCGCGCTGGAAGTCCTCAAGTCCCTCGAAGTTCTGGTAGACGCTGGCGAAGCGTAGATAGGCCACTTCGTCGAGTTCACGCAACGGTTTGAGGATGGCCCTGCCGATCTCTTCCGACGGCACTTGTGCGATGCCTTGCGCACGCAGGCTCTCCTCGACCTGCTGGCCGAGGTGCTTGAGGCTTTCCTCGTCGATCGGCCTGCCTTGGCATGCTTTGCGCACGCCGGAAATCACCTTGTTGCGGTCGAATTGCTCCACATTGCCCGAGCGTTTCCGCACCAGCAGCATGGCAGTCTCCATCGTGCTGAAACGGCCCCCGCATTTGGGGCATTCGCGGCGCCGGCGAATGGAATGGCCGTCGTCACTGATACGGGTATCGATCACCTTGGTGTCGGGATTCTGGCAAAATGGGCAATGCATACCACCCA
The DNA here is from genome assembly GCF_000771225.1 of Bifidobacterium pseudolongum subsp. pseudolongum DSM 20099. Taxonomy (GTDB): domain Bacteria; phylum Actinomycetota; class Actinomycetes; order Actinomycetales; family Bifidobacteriaceae; genus Bifidobacterium; species Bifidobacterium pseudolongum. Next base: position 75,129 of record NZ_JDTZ01000003.1, on the reverse strand, counting down.
CAATAGCCTGACGTTCGGCCTTTTGTTCAACGGGTGCACCCCTGTTCCGCTCGCCGCGCACCGCCAACCCCGGGCCCATGGCCACTCAGACGGGGATGATCAGATGCTGGCCGGCCACGATGCGGCTGTCATCGAGGCCGTTGACGGCTTTGAGGCACTCCACCACCTGCGCCGCAGGCGCATCGGTGAACCGGTCGGCGATCGACCACAACGTATCGCCGGGCCGCACGGTGTAATGCACGACTTCCGTCGACTCATACCCCGCATACGCCGCCTGCTCGCCGATGCCGGGCATGTGGGACGCGAGGGCGACCCCAAGGCACACCAACACCGCCAGCACGATGAGCCACATGCGCACATGGGCCTTGGCCCCCGCCGCCTGCACTGCACCGGATGACCGTGAGATATGTGATGCCAACGCGCTCATCGAAACCTTCTTTCGAACGTTTGTTCTAATTGCGGTTTCGATATTCGCACAGATGTTCGAACTTGTCAAGCCTGCGTTCGAACATCTGTTTGATTTTCTCCGTGCGGCACGGTACTGTTGTGCCATAACGAAAGGACCCACCATGAGCAGCATCGAACACGACCCGAACGCGGCCGCGGAGCGCCGCGCACCCGACCTGACGGAGCGCCAGCAGCGCATCATGGCCGCGATCCGCGCACTGCACGCCGCACACGGTTTCGCCCCGTCATTGCGCGAGATCGGCGAGGCGTGCGGATTGAAGAGCACATCGTCGGTGCAGCATCAGCTCAACGTGCTGGAGTCCAAGGGGTGCATCCGCAGGGATCCGAACAAGGGCCGCGCCATCGAAGTCGTGGATGATTCCCCCACCGCTGTACCTGTCAGTCCCTTCCCCGACGCCCAATCGGCGTCGTTCCTGGCGTCCACCGATGTGCCGCTTGTGGGCGCGATCGCCGCCGGCGCGCCGATCACCGCCGAGCAGCATGTCGAGGACGTCATGCGCCTGCCCGTGCGGTTGACGGGCACCGGCAGGCTCTTCATGCTCGAAGTGCATGGCGATTCGATGATCGACGCCGCCATCTGCAACGGCGACTTCGTGGTGGTGCGCGAGCAGCAGACCGCCGAGAACGGCGACATCGTGGCGGCCCTGCTCGACGATGAGGCCACCGTGAAGACCTTCCGCAACGAGAACGGCCATATCTGGCTCATCCCCCACAACCCCAACTATGCGCCGATCGACGGCACCCATGCCCAGATCATGGGCAAAGTCGTCACGGTATTGCGCAAGATGTGACAGTCACGCGTGGATCTGCGCCGACCCCGGCCCCTTGTAGCCTTCCGGCTCCAATTGGAACGTGGTGTGCGGCACCGATACCGGGAAGTGCTCGCACAGGCACAGCTGCAGCTGTTCGAGCACGTGGCCGGCCTCCTCCATCGTCATCCGCTTGTCCACAACCACATGCGCGGTCAGGATCGGCATGCCCGAAGCCACCGTGCTCGCATGCAGGTCATGCACCGCGATCACATGGCCCACACCCTCCAGATGGGCGCGCACCTCGTCCAGATCCAATCCGCTCGGCGTCTCTTCCAACAGCACGCGCATCGCGTCGCGCACCAACACGTATGCCCGCGGAATCATCATCAGCGCGATCACACCGCCGGCCACCGCATCGAAGCCGTCCCAGCCGGTGGCCATCATCACCACGGCCGAGACGACCACCGCCACCGAGCCGAGCGCATCGTTGACCACCTCAAAGAACGCGGCGCGCATATTCATGTTGTCGCCCGACTGCGCACGCAGCACCACAATCGACCCGATGTTGGCGGCAAGGCCCAGAATGCCGAAGAACAGCAGCAGGCGTATGTCCTTGATGCCGTCGGCCTCCTGCCCGGCGAGGCGCATGACCGCCTCCACAAGCGCATAGAACCCCACGAACAGCAGCAGCATGCCACCGGCCGCCGCGGTGATCACCTCAAGCCTCGCCCAACCCCATGTGCGTGACTTCGTGGGTTTGCGCCGCATCATGAACGCGGTGACGGTGGAGGCCGCGAGCACCGAGACATCGGTGAGCATATGCCCCGCATCCACAAGCAACGCAAGCGATCCGGTGACCGCCGCCCCGATCACCTCCGCCACGAAAATGGTGCCGGTGAGCACCAAGGTGGTCAGCAGGCGCTGATAGTGGCCGGCTGCATGCGCGCCCGCCCCCGCCCCATGTTGATGTGCCATTGAGTCGTCTCTCCCCCATACGGTGCCATAACGCAAAAGGAGGCCGGGCTCGCCCGACCTCCCTGAACGCATCTGGTTGTGTCTGTGAAAATCAGAATCCGAACTGTGCGGCGGTTTCCTTGAGCGTCTCGGCGGAACGCTTGAGCGCCGCAAGCTCACGGTCGGAAACCGGCGTGTTGATGCGCGAGTTCACACCTTCGCGGTTGAGCAGCGTCGGCACCGACATGCACACGTCGGAGATGCCGTGGAAGTCATCGAGCAGCGAGGAAACCGGCAGGATGCGGTTGGTGTCGTTGAGGATGGCTTCGACGATGTCCACGCCGGACATGGCGATGGCGTAGTTCGTGGCACCCTTGCCGTTGATGATCTTGTACGCCGCGTTCTTGACCTCCTGGTGGATCTGCTCACGCACATCGGCGTCGAGCGGATCGTGGCCCGGCAGCGGCTGCCAATCGCACATCGGCACGCCGCCGATTGTGGCGGAAGCCCACAGCGGCACCTCGGAATCGCCGTGCTCACCAGCGATGTAGGCGTGCACGTTCTTCACGTTCACACCGGTCTGCTGGGCGATCAGGAAGCGCAGGCGTGCGGAATCCAGATTGGTGCCCGAGCCGAACATCTGGTTCGACGGCAGGCCCGAAAGCTTCATCGACACATGCGTGACCACATCCACCGGGTTGGTGATGAGCATGTAGATGGCGTTCGGCGCCACCTTGATGAGGTTCGGGATGATCGACTTCATGATGTTGATCGTGGCGCCGGCCAGATCCAGACGGGACTGGCCCGGCTTCTGGCGCGCACCTGCGGTGATGACCACCATGTCGGCGTCACGGCAGATCTCCGGATCGTCGGAGCCGTCGATCGACACGGTCGGGAAGAAGCTGGAGCCGTGCTGCATGTCGAGCACTTCGGCTTCGACGCGCTCCTTTGCGATGTCTTCGAGCACGATCTCACGGGCGATGCCACGTTCCGCCGCGGCGAAGGCGAGGGTGGAGCCGACGGCGCCGGCGCCGACGATGGCAAGCTTTGTAGGCTTAATTGGTGAATCGGACATGTGTCTACCTCTTTTATGCATAGATTATCCGCTTGTGACGGAACCATGGTTCATTCATCTTCACTGTAGCAGACCACAATTTGTTCACAATGCGATAAAGGGGCGGCGTGTGCCGGCCGCGGCGGTGTAGGCCACGGCCGGCGCCGCATCAGTCCACAGGATCCTCGAGCGCTTGGTCCATGATCCGCGCGGCGAGCCGCTCGTCCACGTCCGCCTGCAGAAGGATGCCGGTGTCGCGGTATTCCACCGCGTCCACATTGCCGTATTCGCGGATCTGCGAGACGAGCGAACCGGCCGTGTAGGGCAGCAGCGCCTCCACATGCACGCCCGGCGCCGGCAGCATCCCCTCGATCTGCGCGCGCAGCGCGTCGACGCCCTCGCCGGTGACCGAGGAGACGAAGAACGCGCCCGGAGCAAGCTGTTCGAGGCGCTCGCGCGTCACGGCATCGATCAGATCGACCTTGTTGAACACGGTGACGACGGGCAGCCGGTCCACGCCGTCGATGGTCTTGAGGACTTCGTTCACCGCGTCGATCTGCCCGAACGGATCTGGGTGCGAGGCGTCCACGACGTGCACCATCACGTCCGATTCGCCAATCTCCTCGAGCGTCGACTTGAACGCCTCGATGAGCTGCGTGGGCAGCCGGCGCACAAACCCGACCGTGTCCACATAGGCGTAGAACCGGCCGTCCTTCGCGCGCGCACGTCGCACGGCGGTGTCGAGCGTGGCGAACAGCGCGTTCTCCACGAGCTCATCCGAACCGGTGAGCCGGTTCGTCAGCGACGATTTGCCCGCGTTCGTATACCCGACGACCGAAATCGTGGGCAGCGCATACCGCTTGCGCGAGCCGCGCTTGACCTCGCGCGCCGGCGCCATCTGCGCGATCTGCCTGCGCAGGCGTGCGATGCGCGTGCGGATGACACGCCGGTCCATCTCGATCTTCGTCTCGCCGGGACCACGCGAGCCGATGCCACCATCGGCGCCGGCGGCGCGGCCGCCCGCCTGCCGGGACAGCGCCGCGCCCCAACCACGCAGGCGGGGCAGCATGTACTGCAGCTGCGCGAGCTCGACCTGCGCCTTGCCTTCGCGCGACGTGGCGTGCTGCGCGAAGATGTCGAGGATCACCGCGGTGCGGTCCACGACCTTCACCTTCGTGGCGTCTTCGAGCGCACGGCGTTGGCTGGGCGGCAGGTCGTCGTCCACGATGATCGTATCGGCGTCGTTCGCCGCCACGATCTGCGCGATTTCCTTCGCCTTGCCCGCCCCCACATACGTGGAGGAATCAGGGCGGTACCGGTGCTGCAACACGGCGTCGCATACCTGCGCGCCTGCCGTCCCGGCGAGCGCGGCGAGCTCGCGCAAGGATTCCTCGGCCTCGCGCTGCGACCCGTTGCGTGACGACCAGACCCCCACGAGCACCACGCGCTCAAGGCGCACCTTGCGGTATTCGACTTCGGTGACGTCCTCGAGCTCGCCCAAGCCCACCACATGCTTGAGCTGGTTGCGTGATTCGCGCTCACGCCAGATCTCGTCGTCCGCCTGCGCACCCATGCCGTCGTCGTCGAGCAGCACGTCGGATTGGTCGGCGAGCAGGCCATGCGCGCCCTGTGCATCCCGGTCCATCAATTTCTGGTCACCCTGCCATGGTTGGGTCGATTCGGTCAAAGACACCTCACACTGTTCGTGAAAACTTACGTCTGCCTTACTATCATCGAAAAGCAGCAGACACGCAAGTATACACCAGAACCGAAACGAGGCGCCATGAACGCACAGGACCCACACAAGCAGGCGGAACAGTATTTCACCGCGTCGCCTTCGTCGGCGGACGTGCGGCATGAAAAGCATGTGACGCTGCGCGGCCACGAGGCCGACGTGGAGACATCGAACGGCGTCTTTTCGGGCGGCCGCGTGGACCTCGGCACGTCCGTGCTGCTCCGTCATGCGCCGACGCCGCCCGCGCACGGCGATTTCCTCGACATCGGCTGCGGCTGGGGCGCCATCAGCCTCGCGCTCGCGCTCGAATCCCCCGAAGCCGACGTCTACGCGATTGATGTCAATGAACGCGCGATCGAGCTGACCGAACGCAACGCGGCGCTCAACGGCTGCACGAACATCCACGCCGGTGAGGCCGCTGATGTGCCCGAGGGACTCGAGTTCGAGCTCATCTGGTCGAACCCACCGATCCGCATCGGCAAGCAGGAGCTGCACACGCTGCTTATGACATGGCTGCCGCGGCTCGCTCCCGACGGATACGCGTATCTCGTGGTCCAGAAAAACCTCGGGTCCGATTCGCTGATGCGTTGGCTGGGGCAAGCCCTTCCCGGCACGTTCACGGTGGCCAAGCACGCGAGTTCGAAAGGCTACCGCGTCATCGAAGTCCACCGCCTGCCGTGAGCCACCGCCAATCCGACCGATTGCTTCCCATGGCTTCCCATTGAAAGAGTGACCGTTTCCCCTCATGAAATTCGAATATCCAGAAGAACTGCCGGTCAGCGGCGCACGTCAGGCGATCCGCGAGGCGGTGCAGTCGTCACAGGTCGTCATCGTCTCGGGCCAGACCGGCTCCGGCAAGACGACACAGCTGCCGAAAATCCTGCTCGAACTCGGCCGCGGCACGCACGGCCACCAGATTGTGCACACGCAGCCGCGCAGGCTCGCCGCGCGTACCGTGGCCGAACGCATCGCGAGCGAACTCGGCGTGCGGCTGGGCGACGAAGTGGGCTATCAGGTGCGTTTCACCGATGAAAGCTCACCGAAGACGCGCCTGCGCGTGGTGACCGACGGCATCCTGCTCGCGCAGATCCAACGCGACCCGAACCTGAGCCGCTACGACACGATCGTGATTGACGAGGCACATGAGCGCACGCTCAACATCGACTTCCTGCTCGGCTATCTCACCGCGCTGCTGCCAAAACGGCCCGATCTCAAGCTCATCGTGACTTCGGCCACGATCGACTCGGTCAAGTTCCAAAAGCACTTCGAAGACGCGCTGCGCAAGCCCGTGCCGGTCATCGAGGTCTCGGGGCGCACCTACCCCGTCACGATCTGCTATGAGCCCCTCGGTGGCCTGCCCACGCTGATGAGCCATGTGCCGGGGTTCGCCGACCGCGCGTCCGGCACAGACGCCGGCAATCCGGACACCGAGGCGATGGACATGCCCACGGCCGTGGCGCGTGCATGCGTCGAACTCGTGACCATCTCGGCGCACGACCAAGGCCCGCGCGACATCCTCGTCTTCGCGTCCGGCGAGCGCGACATCCGCGATTTCGAACAGTCGATCCGCCATGCCTTCGGCCCGCGGTGCGCGGACATGCGCAGGCCTGACGCGATAGAGATCATGCCGCTGTTCGCGCGTCTGAGCGCGAAGGACCAGCACCGCGTGTTCGAGTCGCACCGGCACCAGCGCATTGTGATTGCCACCAATGTGGCGGAGACATCGCTCACCGTGCCGGGCATCCGGTATGTGGTGGATCCGGGCACGGCGCGCATCTCACGGTATTCGAAGACGGCCAAGGTGCAGCGCCTGCCGATCGAGCCGATTTCGCAGGCGAGCGCGGACCAGCGCGCGGGCCGTTGCGGCCGTATCGCCGACGGCATCGCGATCCGCCTGTATTCGGCCGAGGATTATGAGAGCCGCCCGCGGTTCACCGAACCGGAGATCCTGCGCACGTCGCTCGGCGCCGTGGTGCTCCACATGCTGTCGGTCGGCGTGGCGAGGACGGCCGAGGACATCACCGGATTCGGGTTCATCGACCCGCCGGACATGAAGGCGGTCTCCGACGGTTTCAACGAGCTCACCGAACTGCGTGCGATCTCGCGCAAGCGCGGGCAGATCCGCCTCACGCATATCGGCCGACAGCTCGCGCGCATCCCGATCGACGTGCGCTTGGGCCGTATGCTCATCGAGGCGGCACATGCCACGACCCCGAACACGCTTGCCGCGCTGATCGTGATCGTGGCGTTCCTGAGCCTGCAGGATCCACGCGAACGTCCCGAAGACAAACGCGATGAAGCGGACCGCCTGCACAACCGCTACGCGGACACCATGAGCGATTTCCTGACAGCGCTCAATCTGTGGGACCGCGCGTACGGCGCCGACGGCGAACTGAGCAACAACGCGTTGCGCCGGCTGTGCAAAACCGAATATCTGCACTTCCTGCGCATGCGCCAGTGGAAGGACCTCGTCTCGCAACTGCGGTCGCTGTGCCGCGAGCTCAAGTTCACCGTGGGCGAGCCCATTCCCGTCAGCCGCCCTGACGAGCGGATCCGCGCGCTGCCGATCAACCAGCAGGCCGCACACTCGCTGTGCTGTTCGTGGGACGCGCAGGGCATCCACACGTCGATGCTCGCCGGCCTACTGTCGATGCTCGGCATGCAGGTGGTGCGCGAGCCGAAGGCCTCGGCTTACGCGAATCTCAAGGGAGCCGCCCGCGCCCGTGCGCTCAAACGCGCCCAGAAGATGGCAAAGAACGACTATCAGGGCGCACGCGGCACGCATTTCGCGATTTTCCCCGCTTCCGCGACCTCCTCTTCGACACCGCCGTGGATCATGACGACCGAACTCGTGGAGACGGGACGCCTGTGGGCGCGATACTGCGCGCAGATCGACCCGGCATGGGCCGAACCGCTCGCCAAGGACCTCACGCGCACCACGTATGCGAACCCGCACTGGTCCGCTTCGCGCGGCAGCGCGGTCGCCGAAGCCACGGTGCTGCTGTATGGCCTGCCGATCGTGCGCGGCAAGCATGTGCAGTGGGGGCGCATCAATCCGCTGGAAGCCCGTGATTTCCTGCTGAGGCAGGGCCTTGTGGAAGGCGACATCCAGCAGCGCTTCCCCCACGACGGGTTCATCGCGCGCAACCGTGCGATCGTCGAAGACGCGCAGGACGACGCGAGCCGTACACGCCAGATCGCCCAGACGGTGAGCGACGAGGACCTCTACGACTTCTACCAGCGTGTCGTGCCGCAAGACGTGACGAACGTGGCCGAGCTGGCTCGCTGGTGGAAGACGGAGCACGGAGAACACCCCACCCTGCTCGATTTCGACCCCGAGGAGGTGGAACGCCTCAACGACGTCGAATCGGTGAGCCTGGACGACTTCCCCGACCATTGGACCACCGTCGGATCGGATGGGACCGTGCTGTCGCTGCGCTTGAGCTATATCTACGACACGGCGGATCCGGACGACGGCGTGAGCGTGCACATCCCGATGACCGCGCTCTCGCGCATCAGCGCCGCGCAGTTCAGCTGGAACGTGCCGGGCTTGCGCAATGAGCTCATTGTGGCGATGATCAAGGCGCTGCCGAAGCAGCTGCGCGTGCAGTTCGTGCCGGCGCCCGACACGGCCGCCAAAATCGAGGATTGGATCGACGCACATTACCCTGCCGACCCGGGTTCGGGCACGCGCGAACAGCCGGCCGAGACGCCGGACGGCGGCCCCTGGCCCGATTTCGCGCATGTGTTCACGCAGGCCGCGATCAGTGTAGTCGGCGCGCAAATCCACCCCGAGGTGCTCGACGGGCTGATGCCCAAACTGCCGCCGTACCTACGCATGACATTCGTGATCGAGCAGCCCGCGCCACGCCCCAAACGCGAGCGTGGCCGGCGGAATGCGCCGAATGCGGTCAAACGCGTGGCGAGCGGCAAAACGCTTGAGGACCTGCAGCGCCGGTTCGCAAGCCAAGCGCAGGCTTCGGCCCGCACCGTGGTGCGCAAGCAGGCCGAGCGCGCGGCCGACGAGGGCAAGGCCGTCACGCAGGCGAACCTGCTGCACAAGGCCGGCGCCACCACGCAATCACGCGCCGATCTGCTATGGCATGCGGCGCTCGACCGGCTCAAGCTGCCCGGCGAACGCATCTCATCACGCTGGCTCGGCGCCGAGACGCTGCGCCTGGCCGCCGCGCCGTACAAGTCCACCGCCGCGCTCGTCGACGACCTGCAGCTCGCCGCCGTCAAACGTCTGCTGCCCGACATCGACAAGGTCGACTCCGACGACGCGCTCGACCAGGCCGTGGCCGGCGTGGAGCAGGTGTACGAAGACACTGTCTACGCCGTGGCCAAAGACGTGGTGGAGATCCTCACACAGTACGCGCAGGTGGAAAAGGCCGTCTCCGGAGTGGCCGACCTGCCGATGCTCTCGGTGCTGCAATCGGTGCGCGAACACGCCGCCACGCTCGTGAACCCCGGGTTCATCGGACGCACACCCCCGCTCGCCCTGCCGCGCATCCCCGTATACCTGCGCGCCGACCTGATGCGCCTGGGCAAAGCGAAGACCGACAAGAACCGCGATGTGCGCTGGGCATGGCAGGCCGACGAGGCGAAACAGCTCGTGGATGCCGCGCTCGAACGTGCCAAGGCGTTGCCGGCTGGTTCCGCGCGCGACGAGTCAATGGCCAAGGCCAGCCGCGCACGGTGGATGCTCGAGGAGTTCTACGTCTCACTGTGGGCGCAGGAACTCGGCACCAACCAGCCGGTCAGCGTGCAGCGCATCACCAAGGCACTGCGCTGAGCCACGCGCAATCCACAAGGTTCCCAAGGACGGCCCCATGGCTTCGAACAACACCACCCCATCCAAAGGCACGCATACGCGCCACCACCCCATCCAGCGCATACGGTCCACGACCAAGGCCGTGACTCGTGCATGGAAACATGGCAACGTGCGGCAGCGCACGGCATTGGCCACGATCGGGCTGCTCGCCTCGATTGCGGCGCTCGCGCTCGTCATCAGCCTCGTGCGCTTCGTCTCCTGGCGCGTCGAGGTCCATCAGGCGCGCGCCGAACAGCAGCAGCTGGTGGAGCGGTTCGATTTCAACCCCGGCAACATCATCTCGAACACGCAGTTCTTCAACGGTTCCGCGATGAACCAGAAGGAGATCCAGGCGTTCCTTGACGAGAAGGGCGCCGAGTGCACCGAACGCGGCTGCCTGCGCAACGCGGCGTTCAGCACCGAGCCACGTGCGGCGAGTGACTACTGCGCCGAGTACAAGGGATCGTCCAAACAGCAGGCGTCCGCGATCATCGCCGACGCCGCCGTGGCCTGCAACGTCTCGCCGAAAGTGCTCCTGACGATGCTGCAGAAGGAACAGCAGCTCGTCACCGCCACGCAGGCCCCGAACGAGTTCCGGTTCAAGGCCGCCATGGGGTTGAGCTGCCCGGACGACGACAGCTGCGACCCGGAGTATGCCGGGTTCTTCCGTCAGGTCTTCGGTTCGGCGGAACGCTATCAGTATTACGTGCGGCACGAGGACGAATACGGGTTCCATGCGGGCGCGCTCAACTATGTGCGGTTCAACCCGGATGCCTCATGCGGCGGCTCGGAGGTCTACATCGAGAACACGGCCACCGCCTTGCTGTACATCTATACGCCATACCAACCCAACCTCGCCGCGCTCGAAGCGGGCGCCGGCGAAGGCGACGCGTGTTCCACCTACGGCAACCGCAATTTCTCGATCATCTATTCGGGATGGTTCGGCGACCCGCGTGCCTAGCAGCCTACGTGGTCATGCGATGCGGCGCTCGGGATGTGCCGGCGTCCATACCATGACGATGACCAATGCGAGCACCACGAGCAGTTGCGGCAAGGTCGGGGGGACCGCCAACGGGGACTGCCCTGCCGATGAGTAGTCCCCCAAAACATAGCTCGGCGGTCACCGCCGCAAGCAGCGCGATGCCTGCGAACCAGGCATGATGCGCCTTGCACCATAACGCCATCAGTCCCCCCGCTTCATGGCTTGCGCCCGGCATTCCGCGCGCGCGTCGCTGATCGCGCGTGAAATGCGCGCTGCGTCTTGGGGAGCGAACGCGGGACCAGCGCCCTCCTCTACTGTGCTCAGCCGCCTGTCCAGCGCCCCGACAGCCCATTGGTAGGCCGGCAAGGTCTCCGTTATGCCGCATCCATCGATCTCGGTCGGCGCGAAATCGGTATAGGCGTCCAATAACATGCGCCACCTCCAACACCGCGATGCACAGCACCGCCAACGCGGTATACGTGAGCACCGGGGCGCATACCGCGCGCAGAGGCCTTGCATGACGGCCATGCAGGCCATCCCCCATACCATTGTCGGCAGCAGCTCGCGCCCGATGCCCCAATGCGAATGGGCGTTGGGGTATTGGAACACCTGCCCTTTTCGCACCGCCGACAGGTCCCAAGCGGCTTTGCACATGCAGGCGTGCGGGATCGTTCGCGAGGCCATTCACCGGTCATCCCCCTGCCCGTCGAGGATGACGTTGAAGGCGTCATATGCCGCGGTCGGAGCCGGGCCTCCAGCGATGCCGAGATAGTCCGCCATAGCACCCTGCCACAGCATTCGGCCTTCATGCAATACCACGACATGGTCGAACAGCTCTCATCCATCTGGGGCTCCGGCACTTTCCCCAGCCATGCATGGTACGACACCGACTCATGCACGGTAAAACCGGGGATCACGGGAATGTCTTGTGGCATCCAGCCTATATGCGTCCGGTACGTTCCGATCGTCTTTCGGGACAATGGCACACCGTTCTCACCCACACACGATTGCTTACAACACCCTCAGAGCTTGGCGAGGTATTCCTTGAGCTCGAAGGGGGTGACCTGTCCGCGGTACTCCTCCCACTCCTTGCGCTTGTTGCGGATGAAGTACTCGAAGACGTGCTCGCCGAGCACATCGGCCACGAAATCGGACTTCTCCATGATGCGCAGCGCCTCGTCGAGCGATTCGGGAAGCGGCTGGATGCCCATGGCCTGACGTTCGGCGTCGGTGAGCTCCCACACGTCGTCGCTCGTCGGTTCGCCCAGCTGCATCTTCTGTTCGATGCCGTCAAGGCCGGCTGCGAGCAGCACCGAATAGGCGAGGTACGGGTTGGCGCCCGGGTCGAGCGCACGGAACTCGATGCGTGCGGAATTGCCCTTGCCCGGCTTGTACTGCGGGATGCGCAGCAGCGCGGAACGGTTGTTGTGCCCCCAGCAGATGTAGCTCGGCGCCTCGTTGCCGCCCCACAGGCGCTTGTACGAGTTGACGAACTGGTCGGTGATCGCGCAGATCTCGGCGGCATGGTGCAGGATGCCGGCGGCGAACTGGCGCGCGGTGATCGACATGTTGAATTCCTGGCCTGCCTCGTAGAACGCGTTCGCATCGCCTTCGAACAGGCTCAGATGCGTGTGCATGCCGGAGCCCGGCTCGTTGGCGAGCGGCTTGGGCATAAAGCTCGCATGGATGCCGCGTTCGAGCGAGATCTCCTTGACCACCGTGCGGAACGTCATGATGTTGTCGGCGATCGTCAGTGCATCGGCGTACCGCAGGTCGATCTCGTTCTGGCCGGGCCCCGCCTCATGGTGCGAGTATTCGACCGAGATGCCCATCTGTTCGAGCATGTTGACGGTCGCGCGGCGGAAATCCATGCCGGGACTGCGCGGCACATGGTCGAAATAGCCGCCTTGGTCGATCGGCACGGGCGGCTGCGAATAGTCGTCCTGGCGCTCGAACAGGTAGAACTCGATCTCGGGGTGCACATAGAACGTGAAACCTTTGTCCTTCGCCTTGGACAGCGCGCGCTTGAGCACATGGCGCGGGTCGGCGAGCGAGGGTTCGCCTTCGGGCGTGAGCACGTCGCAGAACATGCGCGCCGTGCCTTGCGGGCCTCCGCGCCACGGCAGGATCTGGAATGTGCTCGGGTCGGGCTTGACGATCATGTCGTCTTCGGAGACGCGCGTCATGCCCTCGATGGCCGAGCCGTCGAACCCGATGCCCTCCTCGAACGCCGCCTCCAGCTCCGCAGGCGCAATCGCCACTGATTTCAAGGTGCCCAGCACGTCGGTGAACCACAGGCGAATAAAACGTACGTCGCGCTCCTCAACGGTACGGAGCGCGAACTCTTGCTGCTTATCCATAACAGCCCATCGTTCCATGACGATGTTACGTGGCACGTTAACATGCCGTTCCGCGGACCGGCATGGGCTCGGTATCCCGGCCGTGCCACCGCTGCGCTATCGTGGCGGTATGAGCGCATACACGAGCACGATCGTCGATTCGACCGCCGACAACCCCATCATCGACATGACATGGCATCAGGCTGCCACACCGAAGGAGCGGGCGCGCGCAGGACTGGCCGCACGCGAACGGGCGCCTCTCGAATCGCACGCCATCTGGCATGTGCACCCGGGGCGGCGCGAGGTCATCGGATTGCTCGAGGAGCAGTCGAAGACACGTCTGCAGAGCCTCATCCCGCTGCGGTACTACCGCATGAGCGATTCCGCGTTCACGTTCTACCGCGGCACCGCGCTGATCATGGCCAACGACCTGGCACAGACCCCGGTGACCGGTATTCCCGTGCAGGCGGTGGGCGACGCGCACATCGGCAACTTCGGCCTGTTCTACTCCCCCACGCGCCATCTGGTGTTCGACATCAACGATTTCGATGAAACGACCATGGGGCCATGGGAATGGGACATCAAACGCCTCGCCGCATCGGTCGAGATCTGCGGGCGCGCCAACAACATCTATTCGAAGGACCGCCAGAAGGCGGTGCGCGCGTGCGTGCGCACCTACCGGCAGATGATCGACCAGTTCGCACAAATGGATTACCTCGACATGTGGTACGACCACTTGGACGTGGAGCACACGCTCGACCAGTTCGAAAGCGCGCAGGGCGGCCACCGCAACCGCACGCTGCGCGCGGCGGTGATGAAGGCGCGCGCCAAGGACTCCGACGGCGCCGCCGCGAAGCTCACCGTGCTCGACGGGGACACGCTGCGGTTCCAGTCGATGCCGCCCGAGCTCGTCCCCATACGCGACCTTGAGGGATACAACGACCTGGACGCGCTGCGTGAGCGGCTGCGGCAGCTGTTCGACTCATACCGCGATTCGCTGTACGAGGACCGCCGGCATGTGTTGAGCCAATACACGTACCACGACACGGCGCGCAAGGTCGTGGGCGTCGGCTCCGTCGGCACACGCGCATGGGTGTCGATCCTGACGGGCCGTGACATACACGACCCGCTCATGCTGCAGATGAAGGAGGCCACCGATTCGGTGCTCGAACGGTTTGTGGGCCGCAGCCCGTACGCGTCTCATGGCGAACGCGTGGTGCAGGGCCAGAAACTGATCCAGACGACCGCCGACATCATGCTCGGCTGGACCAAATTCCTGGCGAACGACGGCCTGCCACGTGACTATTACGTGCGCCAGCTGTGGAACGGCAAGGGGTCGATCGACATCAACCACCTCAACGACGTGGCGTTGAACGATCTGGGGCGCATGTGCGCATGGTGCCTGGCGCACGCCCATGCCCGCACCGGCGACGGCATCGCGATCGCGAACTACCTCGGCGGCACGGACACGTTCGACGACGCGATGACCTCGTTCGCCGATTCCTATGCGGACCAGAACGAAGAGGATTACCACGTCTTCAAGCAGATGATCAAGGACGGCGAACTGCCCTGCTCAAAGAAATGAGCCGGAGGTCAGTCCGCCGCGACGGCAAGGGCCTCCTGCAGGGTGAACGCCCCCGCATACAGCGATTTGCCCAGGATGGCGGAATCCACGCCCAGATCGTCGAGCGTCTTGATCGCCTCGAGGTCGGCGAGCTTGGAGATGCCTCCTGAAGCCGTGACCTTCGCGTCGGTGCGTTCGGCGACTTCGCGCAGCAGGTCGATGTTCGGGCCGCTCATCATGCCGTCGCGTGTCACGTCGGTCACCACGTACCGGCTGCAGCCGGCGTCGTCGAGGAAGCGCATCGTCTCGAACAGGTCGCCGCCTTCCTTGACCCAGCCGCGTGCGGCGAGCGTGTGCCCGCGCACGTCGAGGCCCACGGCCACGCGGTCGCCGTACTTGGCGATCACGCGCGCCGTCCACTCGGGGTTCTCGAGTGCGGCGGTGCCGATGTTCACGCGCGCGGCTCCAGCTTCAAGCGCCGCGTCGAGCGAGGCGTCGTCGCGCACGCCGCCCGACATCTCGATGTTCACCGCGTCGCCCAGTTCAGCAACGATCTGCCGCAGCTGCGCACGATTGTCGCCGGTGCCGAAGGCCGCGTCCAGATCCACCAGGTGGATCCACTGCGCGCCGGCGTCCACCCATGTACGGGCGGCGTCGAGCGGCGAACCGTAATCCGTTTCGGAGCCGGACTCGCCTTGGCGCAGCCGGACGGCCTTGCCGTCACGAACGTCGACGGCCGGAAGCAGTGTCAATGCCATAATGTGTTCCTTCGGTGGTTGGGTTGGTCGGTTGGTCAACAGGTGCGGGACTCACAGCACGTTCGCCCAGTTGCGCAGCAGCCGTGCGCCTGCCTGCGCGGATTTCTCGGGGTGGAATTGCGTGGCGAACAGCGGGCCGTGCTCATACGCCGCCACAAAACGGCTGCGCCCGTACGTGCACCATGCCACACGCTCGGGCGCGTCGGCGAAATCGATCTCGTATTCGCTTGTATCGGCCGGTGTGACCTCGCATGCGGCGTATGAATGCACGAAATAGAACCGTTCGTGCTCAACGCCGTCGAGCAGGATTGAGCCTTCGGGAGCCTGCACGGTGTCCCAGCCCATATGCGGCACCACGTCGGCGTCCAGACGCGTCACCGCGCCGCCGATGAGGCCGAGCCCCTCGGTATCGACACCATGTTCCTCGCCTTCGGTGAACATGATCTGTTCGCCAACGCACACACCGAGCACCGGGCGGTCGGCGCGCAACCGGTCGTAGATGACCCGGTCGCCACTGACCTTGCGCAGTCCCTCCATGCAGGCGCCGTATGCGCCCACACCGGGTACCACAAGACCATCCGCCTCAAGTGCCTGCCGGTAGTCGGATGTGAGCGTCACATCGAGCCCTTGGTCCGCGAGCGCGCGCATCATGGACCGCACGTTGCCGAACCCGTAGTCGAACACGACAACCGTCTTCATAGCTTTCTCCTTCCAATGATTCGCTGCAAGCGCGGTCATTCGATCGACGATTGCCCGTTGCCCATGTGCGTGTGTTTCGCGATGATCCCGTAGGCGCGGGTCTGGCCCATGGCATCCGACGAGACGACGTCGTCGGATTGGGCGAGCACGTCCTGCACCGTCGAGATGCCCAGCATCACGTCTTCGACGAACGGGGCGAGCGAGGGGAACACGAAAGGCGGCGGCAGTTGCTCTCCGGCCTGCCCGTTGTAATACACCGTCGCCTCCACCTTGTCGGCGCGGTTGACCACGAGCAACCCGGACAGGCCTCCCACGACCTTCGTCAGGTCCTTCACCGCGGCCTCCGGGCCATCGCCGTCGAGGTTGTGCAGCACGGCCACGGCGCCTTGTTCCGAGCCGATGCACTCGGCGGAGATATCGGAAATCTGGCAGAATGCGGCCAGCAGCTCCGCCGAGTTGAGCCGTGTGCAGATGAACGCCGCCTTCGCCTTGTCTCCCAGCAGCCCTTCGAGCTCGTCTTCGAACGACGGCCCGTCGCCTTCGGCATCGGACGGCTCGCTGGCGCCGGACCCGCCTTCGCCCTCGTGGAACTCCTCTTCGAAGTTCTCGAGCATCGCCTCCAGTTCGGCGTCGTCGAAATGCCCGCCGTCGTTGCCCTGCCGTTCGGGCTCGTCAGGTTCGTCCGCCATCACAACGCGCCCTTCGTGCTCGGAATGCCGTCGACACGCGGGTCGGGCTCGATCGCGAACCGCAACGCGCGCGCGAGCGCCTTGAACTCGGCTTCGGCGATATGGTGCGGGTCACGGCCCGCGATGAGGTGCAGATGCAGGCAGATGTCGGCATGGAACGCGATCGACTCCATGACATGGCGCACGAGCGAGCCGGTGAAATGCCCGCCGATCATCGCGTACTGGAAGCCTTCCGGCTCCCCCGTGCACACGCAGTACGGCCGGCCCGACACATCCACGACCGCCTTGGCGAGCGCCTCGTCGAGCGGCACCGTGGCGTCGGCGAAGCGGCGGATGCCGCGTTTGTCGCCGAGCGCCTGCTTGAGCGCCTCGCCGAACACGATCGCCGTGTCCTCCACCGTATGGTGCGCGTCGATGTCGGTGTCGCCGGTGGCGCGGATCGTCAGGTCGATGAGCGAATGCTTGCCCAACGCCGTCATCATATGGTTGTAGAACGGCACCGACGTCTGGATATCAGTCTTGCCCGTGCCATCGAGGTCGAGACTGAGTTCAATCGTGGATTCGCTTGTCTGCCGCGTGATCGTGGCCGTGCGTGCCATGCTCGCTCCTTACTGCTGGTTCGCTTGGTTCGTCTGTTCCTCGACGGCGCGCATCGATGCGGTGAGCGCCTCGCGGAACCGTGCCATCTCGTCGTCGGTGCCCATGCACACGCGCAGCCAGCCGTCCGGCCCCACCACGCGGATGAGCACGCCACGGCGCAGCATCTCGTCGAAGATCATGCCGCGGTCGTCGAAATGCCCGCCGAACATGAGGAAATTCGACTGTGACGGCGCCACTTCGAGCGGCTCGCCCTTGTACGTCTGCTCCCTGAGCCACTGCGCGGTCCGCTCGCGCAGCTCCCGCAGATGGCCGACCTGCGCGAGCTGGTCGTCGGTGTGGTCGAACGCGGCGAGCGCCGCCGCCTGCGTGACCGCCGAAAGATGGTAGGGCATGCGCACGATGCGCAGGCAGTTGATGATGCCCGCGCTCGCCGCGATGTACCCCACGCGCGCGCCGGCGAACGCGAATGCCTTGCTCATCGTGCGGCTCACCGCGAGGTTCGCGTACGTATTGACGAGCGTTGTGGCCGACGGCGTGCCCGGGTCGCGGAACTCGATGTACGCCTCGTCGACGACGACGATCGGGTGCACGCCGGGCGCGGCGCCCGCGACGCTCGCGTTCTGGCAGAAGTCGAGGATCCGCTTCAGGTCGGTCATCGGCAGCGCCGTGCCGGTGGGGTTGTTCGGGCTCGTGAGCATGACGATGGACGGCTTGATCGCGCGGATCGCCTCGATCGTGCGGTCCACGTCGAGGGTGAAGTCGGCGTTGCGCGGGGCCGTGTGCCACTGGGTGAACGTGTCGCGCGCATACTCCGGGTACATCGAATACGTGGGGTCGCAGCCGAGCGCCGTGCGCCCCGGGCCGCCGAAGGCCTGGAACAGCTGGAGCATGATCTCGTTGGACCCATTCGCGCCCCACACCTGGTCGGTCGTGAGCGAGGCCTGGGATTCCCGTGCCAGATAGTCCACGAAGGCCTGGCGCAGTTCCATATGCTCACGGTCCGGGTAGCGGTTGAGTGTGGGCGCCACCTCACGGATGCGTTTTTCGATGCTGCGCACGACCGCATGGCTTGGCGGGTAGGGGTTCTCGTTCACATTGAGGCATACGGGCACATCGATCTGCGGGGCGCCATACGGCTCCTCGCCGATCAGGTCATTGCGCAATGGCAGATCCGCGGGAATCATCCCTTCGTTCATCGAAGGCCTGCCTCCTCTTCCTGGCTCGTGAGCGTCTCTTTGTCGTATGGGTCGGCCACGAAGCGCGTCAGCACGCTTTCGCCGTGCGCGGGTAGGTCTTCGGAGACGGCGAACGCGTTGACGCGCGACGCGAGCTCCTTGAGTCCCTGCTCGTCGTATTCGATCACTTCGACCGGCTTCATGAACGTGTGCACGCCAAGGCCGGCGGCGAAGCGCGCGGTGCCCGAGGTGGGCAGCACGTGGTTCGACCCGGACATGTAGTCGCCGAGCGGCACCGGCGAATACGGGCCGCGGAAGATGGCGCCGGCGTTGCGGATCCTGGCGATCACCGCATCAGGGTCAGCGGTCTGCACCTCGAGGTGTTCCGCCGCGTACGCGTTGGCGGCGTCGATTGACTGGGCGGTCGAATCGGTGAGGATGATGCCCGACTGCTGGCCACGCAGCGATGTCGCGACGCGCTCGGCGTGCTCGGTGCGCGGCACGCGCTTGAGCAGGCTCGCCTGCACGGCGTCGGCGAGCTCGGGGCTGTCGGTGATGAGCACCGAACCGGCGAGCTCGTCGTGCTCGGCCTGTCCAATCAGGTCGGCCGCCACGAACTCCGGGTTTGCGCCCTTGTCGGCGATGATCGCGATCTCGGTCGGGCCGGCGACGGCGTCGATGCCGACGATGCCCGAGACGAGGCGTTTCGCCGTGGCGACGAAGATGTTGCCCGGGCCGGTGATCTTGTCGACTGGTTCGCACAGCACCGGGTTCGTGGGGTCGTCCATGTCTGTCGCGCCGTATGCGAACATCGCGATCGCCTGGGCGCCACCGACGGCGTACACCTCATCGACGCCGAGCATCGCGCATGTGGCGAGGATCGTCTTGTTCGGCCAACCATCCGGGTCGTTGCGGTTCGGCGGCGTGGCGATCGCGAGCGATTCGACACCCGCCGCCTGCGCCGGCACGGCGTTCATGATGACCGAGCTCGGGTAGACGGCCTTGCCCCCGGGCACATACAGGCCCACGCGCTGCACCGGAATCCAGCGCTCGGACACGCGCGCGCCTTCGGCCAAGTCGGTGTGGAAGTCCTCGGGAACCTGGTTCTGTGCGACGGCGCGGGCGCGGCGGATCGACTCCTCGATCGCGGCGCGCACCTCGGGGTCGAGCTGCGCCACCGCGGCGTCCATCACGTCGGCCGGCACGCGCAGCTTCTTCGGCACCACGTGGTCGAACCGCTCGGCGTACTCGCGCAACGCCTTGGCACCATTGCGCTTCACGTTGTCGAGGATCGGCTGCACCAGTTCGGTGGCTTCGTCGGTGCCCATCTTGGCGCGCGGCATCGCGGCGAGCATTTCGGCACGGGTCAGGGTTTTTCCGCGCAGGTCAATGATGCGCATGTAGTTTTCAGCACTCATACCGCACTATCGTAACAATGGCCTGTCACGAGCATGATTCACGCGCCGCCGCATCTCACGATGTGGCTACCCGAGCCCTTGCCGTCATGCACCGAGCAATGCGTTCGGCCCGAACACGACCTTGATGTCCGCGAACAGGCTCGTGTCGCGTGTGACGCGGAACCGGTCGCCCATCGTCAGGACGCGCGCGTTGCCGTTGTCGTCGAAGACGGCGAGCTTGACCTCGCAATAGCCCGGATGGTTCGACAGGATCGAGCCGAGCTGCTCGAGGCGGTCGCGTTGCAGCGCATGCAACGGCAGCGCCACGATCACCGGCCGCTCGTCCTCCGCCTCGAGCGAAGGCACCTGCATCTCGGTGGCGCGCATGCTCACCGTCTCGTCGCGCACTTCGGGCGTGCCGCGCATCTGCACCACGGTGTCCACGGCCAAATCGGCCGCCGCCGCCTCGTACACCTTGCCGAACATCATGCACTGGATCGAGCTTTCCATGTCTTCGATTGTCACGATCGCCCACGGATTGCCCTTCTTCGACATGCGGCGGTCCACATTGGTGATCAGCCCGGCGAGCACGACCTGTGTGCGCTCAGGCAGACGGTCTGCGCGGTCGATGAACTGCGCGATGGACATCTCGCGCAGATTCGCGAGCACGGACTGCATGCCCGAAAGCGGGTGGTCGGACACATACAGGCCCAGCATCTCGCGTTCGAAGTTGAGCTTGGTCTTCTTGTCCCACTCCTCCACGTCGGGCACGCTGATCGAGGCGTCGCCCATCGCGTCCTCGTCCTCGCCGTCGCCGTCCACATCGGCGAACAGGTCGAACTGGCCGGCCGCCTGCTTGCGCTTGAGATCCACGACCGATTCGATCGCAGCCTCGTGCACGGTGAACAGGGCGCGGCGGTTCGGGTCGATCGAATCGAAGGCGCCGGCCTTGATCAGCGATTCCACGAGCCGCCTGTTGAGCGCGTTGAGCGGCACACGGCGCACGAAATCGAGGAAGTTGACGTATTTGCCGCGCTTGCCGTTGCGTTCCTCAATGATGTCGTTCACCGCCTGCTCGCCGACGTTTCTGATGGCGCCGAGGCCGAAGCGCACGACGTCGCCGACGGCGGAGTACGCGTAGACGGATTCGTTGACGTCCGGGGACAGGACCTTGATGCCCATGCGCCGCGCCTCGCCCAGGTAGAGCGCGGTCTTGTCCTTGTTGCTCGCCGCGCCCTGCAGCAGGGCGGCCATGAACTCGACCGGGTAGTGCGCCTTCAAATACGCGGTCCAGTACGAGATCAGCCCGTAGGCGGCCGAATGCGCCTTGTTGAACGCGTAGCCGGAGAACGGCACGAGGATGTCCCACACCGCCTGCGCGGCCTCCTGCGAATACCCGTGCTCCTTCATGCCCGCGAAGAACGGGACCTGCTCGCGGGCCAGCACCTCGGGCTTCTTCTTGCCCATCGCGCGGCGCAGCACGTCGGCCTTGCCCAGCGAATAGCCCGCCAGGATGCGCGCGGCGGACTGCACCTGCTCCTGGTACACGATCAGGCCGTAGGTCTCGTCGAGCACCTCCTTGAGCGGTTCGGCCACCTCGGGGTGGATCGGCGTGATCTGTTGCAGGCCGTTCTTGCGTTTGGCGTAGTTGTTGTGCGAGTCCATATCCATCGGGCCTGGACGGTACAGGGCGATCAGCGCGGAGATGTCGTTGAAGTTGTCCGGCTTGAGGCTCTTGAGCAGGGCGCGCATGCCGTCCGAATCCAGCTGGAACACGCCCAGCGTGTCGCCGCGCGACAGCAGCTCGTACGTCTCCCTGTCGTCGAGCGGGATCTTCGTGTAGTCGATCGGCTCCTTGCCGTTGGCGGCGATGTTCTTCAACGTGTCGCCGATCACCGTCAAGTTGGACAGCCCCAGGAAGTCCATCTTCACCAGGCCCAGCGTCTCGCACGTATGGTACTCGAACGTCGTCGTGATCGTCCCGTCCGTGCGCTCCAACAGGGGCGACGTGTCCGTGATGGGCTCCGAGCCCATGATCGTGGCACACGCATGCACACCCGTCTGGCGGATCAGGCCCTCGATGCCCATCGCCTCATCGGTGATACGCTTGGCGTCCGGGTCCGACTCGTACAGCTCGCGGAACTCACGCGCCTCGGCGTAGCGCTTGGCCTTCGGGTCGAAGATGTCGTGCAGCGGCACGTCCTTGCCGCCGGTGGCGGCCGGTGGCAACGCCTTGGTGACCTTCTCGCCCATCGCGAACTCGTAGCCCATGATGCGCGCCGAGTCCTTGAGCGCCTGCTTGGTCTTGATCGTGCCGTAGATCACGCACTGCGCGACCTTGTCATGCCCGTACTTCTCACGGCAGTAGTCGATGACCTCCAACCGGCCCTCCGGGTCGAAATCCACATCGATGTCCGGCAGGCTCACACGCTCGGGGTTGAGGAACCGCTCGAAGATCAGGCCATGCTCCAACGGGTCGAGCTCCGTGATGCCCATCGCGTACGCGACCATCGAACCCGCCGCCGAACCACGCCCGGGGCCGACCATGATCCCATGGTCCTTGGCCCACTGGATGTAATCCGCCACCACCAGGAAGTAACCCGGGAACTGCATCTGGCAGATCACACCGCACTCATAATCCGCCTGCCCGAGCACACGCTCCGGCACCTCGCCCCCATACCGCTTCTCCAGACCCTCCTCGACCTTCCGCAAGAACAGCGACGTCTCGTCCCAGCCCTCGGGGCACGGGAACTGCGGCATGAACGCGCCGTCCTCATGGTCGTCGAACATCACATTGCACCGCTCCGCCACCTCCAACGTGTTGTCGCACGCCTCGGGCAGGTCCCGGAACAACTCCCGCATCTCCTCGGCCGACCGCATGTAATAGCCCTCGCCATCGAACTTGAACCGCCCCGGCTCATCAAGCTTGGACCCCGAATTAATGCACAACATCGCATCCTGCGCGCCGGCGTCCTCCTTGTGCACGTAGTGCGAGTCGTTCGTGGCGAGCAGGGGCGCGCCGAGCCGTTTGGCGATGTCGAGCAGGTCGTTCGTCACGCGGCGCTCGATCTCGAGCCCATGGTCCATCAGTTCGATGTAGAAGTTCTCCTTGCCGTAGATGTCCTGCAGTTCGCCGGCGGCGCGCAGCGCCTCATCGAACTGGCCCAGACGCAGCCGCGTCTGCACGATCCCCGACGGGCAGCCCGACCCGCAGATCACACCCTTGCTGTACGTGGCGAGCACGTCCTTGTCCATGCGCGGATAGCGCATCACACGGCCCTCGAGGTTGGCCACCGACGACGCCTTCGTCAGGTTGACCAGACCCTCGTCACTCTCCGCCCACAATGTCAGATGGGTATAGAGGCCACCACCCGACACGTCATCGCTTCTCTGCGCCTCGGTGCCCCAGTGCACACGCGACTTGTCACCACGCGCCGTCTCCGGCGTCACATACGCCTCGATGCCGATGACCGGCTTGACGCCCTGCTTGACCGCCTCGCTCCACAGCTCATACGCGCCATGCATGTTGCCATGGTCCGCGATGCCGACCGCCGGCATGCCCAGGTCCTTGGCGCACCTGACCAAATCCGGGATCTTCGAAGCGCCGTCAAGCAGCGAATAATGCGTGTGGTTGTGCAGCTGAACAAAGTTTGCGGATTGAGCCATAAGGTTCAAATCTACCCGTTTCGCATGACGGTGCGCAAGGGTCCGCGGCACCGGCTGCGCGCCATGCGCATGGTGCGGCGCGTGGCGTGGCGACACGCCGTTCGGGCCGTCCATGCACATGCCCGCGCACGGTTTGCACCGTGCAAGGCGCTCCGCTAGCGTGGGCGTATGGAACACACGACACAGACCAACCGGCCGGCGCCCGGACCCGCTCCCCAGCCGTACACACCACCGGCGCCATACCCCCAGCCCATGCAGATGACGCCCCACTTCGCCACGGTGCACGCCCGGACCGCACGGGACCCGGCCACCTTGCGCGCACGCGCGCGTGGCTGCGCGATCGGCGCCGTGGCATGTCTCATCACCGTGATTGTGACGGTCGTGCTGTTCGCGCTCGGCGTTCAGTCGCTGTTCGCGGGGCACACGAGCCCCGCGATGATCCTGGTGATGTTCGGCCTCTTGCCGATTGGGATGCTCGCCGCGGGTGCCACTGTCGGATTCACCATCTGCACTATTGTGGCGTGGACGGCGTGGAGTGATCTGCGTGATGCGCGCGCATCATGTCAAGCGCATGCTGCAGGTCCGCCGGATAGTGCGAGGTGACGACCGTGGTGACATGCGTGCGCGGGTGCCGGAACTCGAGCTGCATCGCGTGCAGCCATTGGCGCTCCAGCCCCAGTTCCTCACTGAGCCGGGGATTCGCCCCGTACATCGCGTCACCCACAAGCGGGTGCCCGATCGACGAGAAATGCACACGGATCTGGTGCGTACGACCGGTCTCGAGATTGACCGAAGCGAGTGTCGCCTCACCGAAGCGCTCCATGACATCCCAATGCGTCACCGCGTCTTTGCCCGCTGGCGTCACGCAGAACCGGAAATCGGAGACCTTGGCGCGGCCGATCGGCGCGTCGATGGTGGCCTTGTTCTCTTTGAGGTTGCCCTGCGCCAAGGCATGGTAGGTCTTCACCACCTCATGTTCGGCGAACTGGCGGCGCATCTCGGTGTAGGCCAGATCTGACTTGCACACGAGCATGAGGCCCGATGTACCCACATCGAGTCGTGAGACGATGCCTTGGCGGCCCGGCGCGCCGAGGCTCGTGATATGCACGCCGCGGTCGAGCAGCGACCCCAGCACGGTGGGTCCTGTCCACCCCACGGAGGCGTGGGCTGCCACGCCGACCGGTTTGTCGACGACGACCACGTCGTCGTCCTCATAGGCGATCGCCATATCGGTGGCCACTGGTTCGGGCCGCTCCTCGCGTTCCCTGAGGGTGATCTCCACGAGGTCGCCCAACTGCAGGATGTCGGATTTACTGGTTGTGCGCCCAACAATCGTGGCTTGGCCTGTCTCGATGAGGTCGGACGCCTTGGCACGCGAAATCCCCATCATCTTGGCCACGGCCACGTCGAACCGCCGGCCAATCAACGCATCAGGTGCGGGAATGATTGTGCCCATGCCTACTCGCTTTCGCCGGTGGCGCCATCCTCGGTGGTGTCAGTGGACCGGAACGGCACATTGCACAGGATCGTGACCACAATGCCCACCCCGGCGACCATCAGGAAGATGTCGGCCACATTACCTATGGACCAGCCGTAATCGAGGAAGTCCACGACTTTGCCGTTGAGGAACCCGTCCGCATAGGCAAAGCGGTCGATCAGATTGCCAAACGCGCCGGCGAACGCCAAGGCGAACCATACCGTCCACAGCATCGAATCGGTTTTCGACGCGAGCAGCACGAGCGCGATGCACGCCACAATCGCCAACAGGGCGATGAGCCATGTCATGTTCGACCCCATGCCCAGCGACGCGCCGGGATTGTGCACAAGCGTCAAGGAGAGCATGTTGGGGATCACACTGATCGAACGGTGTCCGGCCAGATACGTTTGGGCGAGGTACTTGGTGAGCTGGTCGGCCACCAGTGCCACTACGGTGATACACGCAAAGACGGCCGCGCGTGTGCGTGGCCGTCTTTGCCGCTGAATGTGTTCAGTCACAATCCGTCTCAGTTGTTTTCGAGGGAATTGTAGTTGTTCGTGTCGGAGACCTGCGCCTGCAGCTGGGTGAGGAACTCGGTCAGACGCGCACGGTACTCGGTCTCGAACTGCTTGAGGCCCTGGATGTTGCCCTCGATGACCTTGGACTGGTTCTCGAGGTTGGCGCGCACCTGATTGGCGTAGTCGTCGGCCGCGGAGCGGGTCGTTTGGCTGTAGTCGTCGGCACGGCCCTTGACGTCCGCTTCGAACTTCTCCATCTCCTGATGGCGGTCGGCCACATACTGGTCGGCCTCGTCTTTCTTCTGCTGGGCGTAGGAGTCGCCTTCCTGCTGCTTCTGCTTGGCGTACTGGTCGGCCTCATGCGCCTTGGAATCCGCGTAGGTGTTGGCCTCGTTCGTCTTCGTTTCGGCGTAGTTGTTAGCTTCGGTCGTCTTGTCGGCCACATACTGGTCGGCTTCGGCGTGCTTGTTCTGCATGTAGGTGTCGGCGTCTTCGCGGGTCTTGTCGCTGTAGGCGTCAGCTTCCTGACGCGTCTTCTCGCTGTACGCGTCGGCCTGGTCATGCACGCTCTTGCTGTAGTTGTCGGCGTCTTCGCGCGTGTGCTTGCTGTAGGCGTCGGCGTCTTCGTGCGTACGCTGCTTGTATTCGTCGGCTTCGGTACGCGTACGGCTCGAATACTCGTTCGCCTTCTCGATCGTCTCGGCGTACTTGCGCTGGCTCTGCTCGGTGATTTCCTTCGCAGTGGCCTTGCCCTTGTCGACATACTGGTCGTGCAGCTGCATGGCGAGCGTGAGCATCGCGGTGGCGCGCTCGGGCTCGCTGTTGGCCGCGGCGGCGGCACTCTTGATCTTCTGCAGGCTGCCGGTCTCGGTGTCGGGCTCGACCTTGGCCACTTGGTTGCGCAGCTGCTCTTCGCGCTGCTTGGATTCTTCGAGCTGCTTGCCCAATTCCTTGACCTGTGCGTCAAGCTGCTGGGCGCGCACGGTCTGCTCGTGCGCGGAGCTCAGCTCGCGGCGCAGGTTCTCGGTGTCGGCGCGGAACTGGTCGCGCTCCTGACGCACCGAGTTGAGTTCGGCGGCCAGATCCGGCTGGTTCGCGTCTTGCGCGGCCTGGGCGGTGAGCTGGTCGATCTGCGCGGACAGGCGTTCGACCTGCGACTTGAGTTGTTCGTTCTGTGCGGCGAGGGCTCGGTTGTTCTCTTCGGTTTCCGCGAGCTTGCCCTGCGCGGCCTGAGCGGCCTGATTCGCCTGGGCGATCTGCGCCTGCGCCTGTTCGCCCTGCCCCTGTGCAGCGGCGGCCTTGAGCGCCTGGTTCTCTTGGGAAAGCGACTGCACCTGTGCGGTCAGCTCAGAGATCTTGGTATTGAGGGCTGAGACATCTGGTCCAAGGGCCTGTGTGGACTGACCGCCGGAAACGGCCTGCTTACCCAAAGCCTCAACGGTTTCGGTGACCTGATCGAGGAAATCGTCTACCTCGTCAACGTCATACCCTTCCTTGAAACGCACCGTCTGAAAGGTGTGTTCCCGAATATCCTTAGGCGTCAAAAGAGCCATATATCTTCCACCTCGCTTTGGGCTTGCGCCCGGCTAAGTTAGTCTTAATGTCAGATGCTATCACGAAACCTGCGATAACAGCGTTTCCGCACTATATTCTTTGCCGAGATTCCTGTCAGATCAACACCCGTAGTATAATCAGCACGAAATATAGCACCAAAAAACTGGTGTCGAAATAGATCGGTCCCATCGGGATGGGTTTGACGTATCTACGGAGCCAACGCAATGGCGGTTCGGTGAGCTGATACACAATGCGTACCAGCGAAGCAACAATGCCACTCGGGTGCCAGCGGGGCGCGAGCACCATCACCCAATCAAGAATCATCCGGACAAACAATACGGTGATGTACGCTTCGATCAGCCAGTCAATGATGTGAAACAAAACAGAGACCAATGAAGCAAGCATGCTCCCAGCCTACCGTAAGGCTGGGAGCATGCTTCGGGATACGGCTGCATTGTTCACTCCGAGAACAAATCGCGCGTGGCGCTCTGCTCTGGTTCTTCGGCCACGATGTCCACGCGGGCGGGGCTCAGCAGGAACACACGGGGCGTGACGCGTTCAATCGAACCGGCCACACCGAAGACCACGCCAGACGAGAAATCGACGATGCGGTAGGCCACAGCCTCGGACACGCCCGTCAGGTTCAGCACGACCGGTACACCGTCGCGCAATGCGCGTCCCACCATCTGGGCGTCCTCATACGAGTTCGGGTGGATGGTGGTGATGCGGCTCACACGCCCTTGGAACGGGGCCGCGGTCTTGCGGCTCGTGGATGCGGTTGCGGGCGCCGTGGACGGGATGGGGGTTACGGAGCGGTCCGAATCGAATGACGATTCGCTCTCTTCTTCCTCGACGAACTCGTCTTCGTCCTCGGGCACGACGTCTGACATACCGAGGTAAGACATCGTACGCTTCATGAACCCTGGCATTGTGGTGTTCCTTTCCGCTTCGTCTCAGTGTGCTTTAACGCAGAAATTCCGGAAGATCGAGATCGCCCGGGTCGTTGGATCCGTAATAGTCCGGACCCGTGGTCGGATCAAACACCGGCGTTTCGGGGGTCTGCGGCACAAC
This sequence comes from Bifidobacterium pseudolongum subsp. pseudolongum DSM 20099, assembly GCF_000771225.1. Taxonomy (GTDB): domain Bacteria; phylum Actinomycetota; class Actinomycetes; order Actinomycetales; family Bifidobacteriaceae; genus Bifidobacterium; species Bifidobacterium pseudolongum. The sequence goes on along the minus strand of NZ_JDTZ01000003.1, from coordinate 46,864 downwards.
CGGCTGGGTGGGCTGTTCCGCGGGCGCTGTCTGGAAAATCGGCGTGGCGTTCGGGGCCGGGGAGGTCACCATGGCCGGCAGGCTGCCGGTGTTGCTCACCGGCTTGATCACCGGGGCTTCGGTGTGCGTGTGCGTCAACGGGCTGGAGGGCGTGGCGGCCGTTTTCGGCTTTTCACCCTTCGAATCGAAGCCGGCGGCGATCACGGTCACGCGGATCTCATCGCCGTAGGCATCGTCGAGTGCCAGACCCCAGATGATCTGCGCTTCCGGGTGCGCCGAACGACGGATGAGCTCGGTGGCCTGCGTGGCCTCCTGCAGTTTGAGGTCGGTGCCGGCGGCGATGTTGATGAGCACACCATTGGCGCCGTCAATGCTCTCCTCGAGCAGCGGGGAGCTGATCGCGATCTCGGCGGCCTGTGTGGCGCGGTCCTCTCCCCGTGCCGAACCGATGCCGAACATGGCGGTGCCCGAGTCGCGCAGAATCGACGTGACATCGGAGAAGTCCACATGGATGTAGGAGTTCATCGTGATCAGGTCGGTAATGCCCTGCACACCGGCCAGCAGCGCGGTGTCCGCCGTCTTGAACGCCTCGACGATGCCGATCGAACGGTCAGCGAGCTCAAGCAGGCGGTCGTTCGGGATGATGATGAGCGCGTCAACCTCTTTGCGCAGGTTCTCGATGCCCATCGCGGCGGAAGCGGCGCGCTGCGGGCCTTCGAACGAGAACGGGCGGGTGACGACGGCGATCGTGAGCGCCCCCTGCTGACGGGCGGCGCGCGCGACGAGCGGGCTGGCTCCGGTGCCGGTGCCACCGCCCTCACCGGCGGTCACGAACACCATGTCGGCGCCCTTGACGGCCTCTTCGATGTCGGACTGGTGGTCCTGTGCCGCCTTGGCGCCCTTTTCCGGGTCGGCGCCGGCGCCGAGGCCACGGCTCGAGGCGTCGTTCAGCGAAATCTTGACGTCGGCGTCCGAACGCAGCAGATCCTTCGCATCCGTATTGATGGCGACGAATTCCACATTCTGCAGCCCCTCTGCGATCATGCGGTTGATTGCGTTGCCGCCCGCGCCACCGACACCGACGACCTTAATATTGGTTTTGTCGTTGAAATTGTCAGTCTGGGCAATCTCGCTCACGGTATTCTCCTGTCATTTACGTATCTTGCTCTACTCTATCGCAGACGGGTCGATAAATGTTACGGGTTTCACCATTTTCAATCCATTGCGCAATACAGCAGATGCGGTTGTGTGCTGGTATGGGTCTTTCTTCGACATTCCGGTGAGCGTTGCATCAATACTCCGCATCCATCGGATCATCTCCAAACAGTTGCTCACGCTCGGCATGCGTGGTCCGCCGGCTGTCCAGCCAGCCGTAGGGAAGATGGACTTTTTTCGCAAAGCGAACACGGCCTCTGGGCTTATCCACAATGCGGTCGGGCAGCACCGCGTCCTGATCCAATCCGTCAATGATCCCCTGCACTTCAGCGAGGCTCTCACACCCCATGAACGCGGCACGCACGGAACCTCCGACCGGGAAGCCTTTGAGATACCACGCGATGTGTTTGCGTAGGTCGTGCACCGCCATCCGCTCGTCGCCATCGAAGAATTCGACGAGCAGACGCGCATGCCGCATCACGACGGCGCCGACCTCACCGAGCGTGGGGCGCACGCGCGCGTCGATGCCTGCAAAGGCATTGCGGATGTCGGCGAAGATCCACGGGCGACCCTGGCAGCCGCGGCCGATCGCCACACCAGCGCAGCCGGTCTCGCGGATCATCGCCACGGCGTCGTCGGCGCCCCAGATGTCGCCATTGCCGAACACGGGGATGTCCAGATGCTCCACGAGTTCGCCGATGCGCGTCCAATCGGAGTGGCCGCCGTAATATTCGGCCGTCGTGCGCGCATGCAGCGTCACGGCGGCGCAGCCCTCGCCCTGTGCGATACGGCCGGATTCGAGGAAGGTCTCGTGGTCGTGGTCAATGCCAACACGGAATTTGGCCGTCACCGGTATGCCGGCTGGTGTGCACACGCGCACCACGCGGTGGATGATCTCTTCGAGCAGGTCCGTCTTCCATGGAAGTGCGGAGCCGCCTCCCCTGCGCGTGACCTTCGGCACAGGGCAGCCGAAGTTGAGGTCCACATGATCGGCCATCGATTCGTCGACCACCATGCGGGCCGCCCGTTCCACAATCGCCGGATTCACGCCGTACAGCTGCAGCGAGCGCGGATGCTCGCTCGGCGCGAAGCGGCATAGCCGCAACGCCTTCGGATTGCGCGCCACCAGTGCGCGCGCCGTGATCATCTCCGCCACGTACAGCCCGTCGGGCCCATATTCCTCGCACAATACGCGGAACGGCCAGTTCGTCACGCCGGCCATCGGCGAGAGCATGACAGGCGTGCCGACGGTCAGCGGACCGAGACGCACCGGCGCGAGCGCATGGTCGAGCCGGGACGGCGCGCTATCCGTCCTCGGATCGAGTTGCGTCGTCTCATTGGCTGTATTCACTACTGTTTCGTGCATGCATCCCCATTCGAGCGGTCGCGAGCCAGCGTACAGACGCGGCCTGAGAGATTCCTGAAAGCTGTGCGGTATGCGTCCGTGTGCCTCCGGCATCGCAATTGCCCACGGCACGCGGGGCGTCCGTGGGCAATTGCGGCCATGGCGCGCGGCGGCGCCGGTGCGGTCAGTACAGGCCGCCGGCGGTGGCGATGCGCACGCTGTCGGGCCATGCCTCGCCACCCATCTCGACGGGCTTCATCGGCACGCGCGTGCGCTTGTCGTTGATGCGCTTGGCCACATATTCGGCCACGTTCGTGAGCGCCACGCGCTCCTGCTGCATCGTGTCGCGTTCGCGGATCGTGACCGCATGGTCGTCGAGCGTGTCGAAATCGACGGTGATGCACAGCGGTGTGCCGATCTCATCCTGACGGCGGTAACGGCGGCCGATTGCACCGGACTCGTCGTAGTCGATCATCCAGTCGTTGAGGCGCAGGTCACTGGCCAGGTCCTGCGCGATCGACTGCAGTTCGGGCTTCTTGCTCAGCGGCAGCACGGCGGCCTTCATCGGGGCGAGCCTCGGGTCGAGGCGCAGCACCGTGCGCTTGTCGACGCCGCCCTTCGTGTTCGGCGCCTCGTCCACGTCGTAGGCGTCCACGAGGAACGCCATGAGCGAGCGCGACAGGCCGGCCGCCGGTTCGATGACGTACGGGATGTACTTTTCGCCCGTCGCCTGGTTGAAGTAGCTCAGGTCCTCGCCGGAATGCTCGGCGTGTGCGCCCAGATCGAAGTCGGTGCGGTTCGCGATGCCTTCGAGCTCGCCCCAGTCGGAGCCTTGGAAGCCGAAGCGGTATTCGATGTCCACGGTACGCTTCGAATAGTGGGCGAGCTTCTCCTTCGGATGCTCGTAGTGGCGCAGGTTCTCGGGCTTCACGCCGAGGTCGAGGTACCATTGGGTGCGCGCGTCGATCCAGTACTGCTGCCATGCCTCGTCGGTGCCGGGTTCGACGAAGAACTCCATCTCCATCTGTTCGAATTCGCGTGTGCGGAAGATGAAGTTGCCGGGCGTGATCTCGTTGCGGAAGCTCTTGCCGGTGTTCGCGATGCCGAACGGCGGCTTGGAGCGCGAACTCGTCATGACGTTCTTGAAGTCGACGAAGATGCCCTGCGCGGTTTCCGGGCGCAGGTAGTGCAGCGAATTGTCGTCTTCGACCGGGCCTAGGTGCGTGCGCAGCATCATGTTGAAGTCACGCGGTTCGGTCCAGTTGCCGCGCGTGCCGCAGTCGGGGCACACGATGTCCTTCAGGCCGTTCGGCGGCATCTGGTCGTTGTGCTTTTCGGCGTAGGACTCCTCGAGCTTGTCGGCGCGGTGGCGCTTGTGGCATGTGAGGCATTCGATGAGCGGGTCGTTGAACACCGAGACGTGGCCCGAGGCCACCCACACGGCGGACGGCAGGATGATCGACGTGTCGACGCCCACCACGTCCGGGCGCGTGACGACCATCGCACGCCACCATTCACGCTTGATGTTGTCTTTGAGCGCCACGCCAAGCGGACCGTAGTCCCAGGCGGAACGTGTGCCGCCATAGATCTCGCCGGCCGGGAATACGAAGCCTCGACGCTTGGCGAGGGAGACGACTTCATCAAGTTTGGAATTAGCCACAATGCACCTTCTGGTTTGAACGGTTTGGGGTCTTGTACAAGCGTCCAAGCCTACCGGCACACGGTGACACCTGACGCCGGATGTGGAACACCGTCAAACGCCGTGCGGCCAAGGCCCTGTCCCAAGCGCCCTATAGGTTCGGTACGTGCAGGGGAACTTCCATGTGGGGAAGTTGAGAGAGGCATGCCGCCTGACCCTTTGAACCTGTTTGGGTAACGCCATCGTAGGGAGCATTGTTATGAATCATTCACCATCCACCACCACTGTGCCGGCCTCGAGCCCGCTTCGCGAAGCCATCCGCTCCGCCGTCGAATCGGTGCGCGCGGACACGCCCCTGGCGCAGTCGTTCACCAACTTCGTCACGATCAACCTTGTGGCCAACGCGCAGCTCGCCGCCGGCGGCACCGCCGCGATGAGCTTCCTGCCCGACGATGTGGTCGACATCGCGGCGATCAGCGGAGCCACTTACATCAACGTCGGCACCTTGCTGCCGTTCTACAAGGACGCGCTTGCGGACATCACCAAGGCGCTGCACGAGAAGCACCACCGTTGGGTGCTCGACCCCGTGGCCGCCGGGCTCGGAGCCACACGCACCCAGATCCTCGACGGCATGCGCGATACGCCGCCGGCGGTCGTGCGCGCGAACGCCTCCGAGATTCTCACGCTCGAATCGATGTGGAACCCGGAGCACGCCGGCCCCGCCGACGACGGCGCGCATGGGCCGGCCGGCGTGGAATCCACCGATGACGTGAACACCGCCGCCCGCGCCGCCGAACGCCTGGCCCTGTATCTGCGCGCCAAGGACGTCGATGGCCTGGGTGCCGTGGCGGTCTCGGGCGCAACCGACCTGATCACCGACGGCAAACGCACCTACCGCCTGCCCGGCGGCGACCCGATGATGACCAAAATCACCGGCGCCGGCTGCGCCTTGGGCGGCGTGGTCGCCACATACCTGTGCGTGTCCGATCCGCTCGTGGCCGCATTGGCCGCCTCGCTGCTGTTCAAGCGCGCCGGCGAACGCGCGGCGGCCGCGTCTAACGGGCCGGGCTCGTTCCAGACCGCCTTCCTTGACGCGCTATGGAACATCGACGCCGACGACGTGGCGTCGTCCACCATCTGGGAGGCCTGAGCATGGCTGCGGCATTCCCCTACCCCTCGATGCGCGGATCGTTCGACCTGCGCTTCTACTTCGTCGTCGGCCCCGATGACTGCGCGGGGCGCACACTGCTCGACGTGGTGGCCAAAGCGCTCGACGGCGGCGCGAGCTTCATCCAGTTGCGCGCCAAACACGCCGACGTCGCGCAGATCGTCTCGATGGCCGAGGCGATCGCGCACGAAATCCGCGGGCACCATCTCGAGCACACGGTCGCGTTCGTGATCGACGACCGCGTGGACGCCGCCCTTGAGGCCCGCCACCGCGGCATCAAGGTCGACGGCGTGCACATCGGCCAACAGGACCTCAGCCCGCTTGAGGCGCGCCGCCTGCTGGGCAACGACGCGATCATCGGCCTGTCCGCGAAAACGCTCGACGAGGTCATGGCAGCCAACGCGCTGCCCGCCGGCACAATCGATTATCTGGGCGCCGGCCCACTGCACGAAACGGCCACCAAACCGGACTGCATCGTCACCCATGCCGACGGCACCACCGGCACCCAGAGCGCACAGAGCATCAACGCGCTGTGCGAGGCGAGCCTCTACCCGCTCGTCGTGGGTGGTGGCGTGCATGTGCAGGATGTGCCAATGCTCGCCAGCACCCATGCCGACGGCTGGTTCGTGGTGTCGGCAATCGCCGCAGCAGGCGACCCCGAGCAGGCCACCCAGGACCTCGTCAACGCGTGGCTCGCCGTGCGCGGCGACACGCGGCACGGCTATGCGCAGCACGTGGCCGACACGCACACGCTGCCCGCCGCGCTGACGATCGCGACGACCGATTCGTCGGGCGGTGCAGGCATCGCCGCCGATCTGAAGACGATGCTCGCGAACGACGTGTACGGCATGTGCGTCGTGGCTGGCATCACTGCGCAGAACACGACCGGCGTGCAGCTCATCGCACCGGTCGACGCGCCCGTCGTGCGCGCGCAGATCGATTCCGTGTTCACCGACATACGACCCGCCGCCGTGAAGATCGGCGTGATCGTCGGTGATGAACAAATCGAGACGGTGGCGGCGGCACTGCGCGACCACAGCGCCGGGAATGTCGTGGTCGACCCGGTGATGGTCGCCACGTCAGGCTCCTCGCTCGCCGACAGCAGCGCCATACGCACGATGACGCGCGAGCTTTTCCCGCTCGCCGCGCTCATCACGCCGAACATCCCCGAAGCGCAGGCGCTCGCCGGCGCGGACATCGCTTCCAGGGCAGACATGGAGCGCACGGCGCAGACGCTCGCCGGGCGGTTCGGCTGCGCGGTGCTCGTCAAAGGCGGCCATGGCATGCAAGATGCCAACGACGTGCTCGCACTTCCCAACGGCGACACGCGATGGTTCCCCGGCGAACGCATCGGCAACCCGAACACCCACGGCACCGGCTGCACGCTGTCGTCGGCAATCGCTGCGCACCTCGCGCTTGGCGAACCGCTCGACGAGGCGATTGCGCATGCGAAGGCGTATGTGAGCGGCGCATTGCGCGCGATGCTCGACCTTGGCGCCGGATCGGGTCCGATGGACCACGGCTGGGCGCAGCACTGACCTATCCCCATACATCACATATCGGCGCTCACCGCCGATGGAACGAACAGGAGCATCATGGACCGTTATGCCGAACGGCAGGAAGTGCCGCTGGACCCCGAGACCGGCAAGCCGGTCATCAACACCGTGGCCGCGGTGGCGATCGCGCCCAGCGGCGTGGGCGCCGAACTGAGCGATTACGTGGCGCAGGTCGTGGACGTGATCCGCGAATCGGGCCTGCCCAATGAGACGAACGCCATGTTCACCAACATCGAAGGCGATCTCGACGATGTGCTGCGCGTCGTGCGCGACGCCGCGATGGCACTCGCCGGCCAGGGCTACCGCACCGGCGTCAGTCTCAAACTCGACATCCGCCCCGGATTCAGCGGGCAGCTCGAGGAGAAACCGCGCCTCGTGGACGAACTGATCGACAAGGCGTAGCGGTGGGGATTCCCCACCCAGAACGATAGGACGGCAGGCGGCATTCCACCTGCCGTCCTATCGTAGAGACCATGACGACGATGAAGGAAGTGGCCCAACAGGCCGGTGTCTCGGTATCCACCGTCTCGCTCGTGCTTAACGGGCGCGACAGCGGGCGGGTCAAGCCGCAGATCGCGCAGCGTGTACGCGACACCGCGCGCGCATTGGACTACCGTCCGAACCCGCTCGCGCGTTCCCTGCGCACAAGCCGCACGCGCATGCTCGGATTCATCAGCATGGAGGTCGCGACGACCCCCTACGCGGGCGGCATCATCCTTGGCGCGCAGGAGGCGGCGAGCGAAGCGGGGTATCTGCTCACCACGGTGAACGCCGACGGCAGGGGCAACCTGGAGCAGGAAGTGGCCACCCTGCACCGGTACGGCGTGGACGGCTTCCTGTTCTCCACGATGTCGAACCGCGTCACCGACATCCCCGAGACGCTCGCCTCCTACCCGCTTGTGCTCGCGGACGCGACCGACGCACGCAACCGGTTCCCCTCGATCGTGCCCGACGAGGTGCGCATAGGGCGCGACGCCACGCAACGACTGATCGATGCCGGGCTCACACGCATCGCCTACATCGGTTGCACCGCGCCGCTTGTGGCGCAGGGTCTGCGCTTCGAAGGCTACCGGCAGGCCTTGGAGGGGGCCGGAATCGCATACCGGGAAGAACTCGTGTGCGACGTGCTGTACAACGACGAGGCGCTGCACACCGTGGGGCGTCTCTTCGACGAGCAGCGCCCCGACGGCGTGTTCTGCTTCAACGATTCACGCGCCTGGTACGTCTACGAATGCGCCGCGCGCCGCGGACTCGCCATCGGTTCGGACGTCTCAGTGGTGGGCGTGGACAACCACCCTGTGGTGAGCGAGACCTTCTCGCCGCAACTGACCACGGTCGAGCTGCCCCATTACGAAATGGGGTACTGGGCGGCGACCAAACTCATCTCGCTGCTTTCGGATTCCCCTCGTGCCGAGATGCAGTGGCCCCACACGACCGCCCCGATGCCGCCGCTCGACACCCCTACGCCCGCGATGATCCACTGCACGTTGATTGAACGTGATTCCGTGCGCGACACACCGAAGGACTGAGCGCCGTTGGACAACACGCGCGCACATAACCCGTCAAACGATTGACTTTTCACCCCTAGCGGAACACCATGTTCGACATGCTTCTGTAAATCGTTTGACGTAAATCGTTTGACGCTTTATACTGAAACCGTCGACTTCACCGCCGGCACTGCAGTCGGCACGAAGCACCGAGATACAACCAGCCACGCCGACGACGGCACCGAACAACGAGGTTTCATCATGACTCGCACCGCGAAACTGTGGAAGAACCCCTCTTACCTGCAAAGTTCATTCGGTATCTTCCTCTTCTTCTGCTCCTGGGGCATCTGGTGGTCCTTCTTCCAGCGCTGGCTCAATTCCATGGGCCTCAACGGCGCTGAAGTGGGCACCATCTACTCGATCAACTCACTCGCCACCCTTGTGCTCATGTTCTGCTACGGCCTCATCCAGGACAACCTGGGCCTCAAGCGGCACCTCGTGCTCGTGATCTCCGCGATCGCGGCGCTCGTCGGGCCCTTCGTGCAGTTCATCTACGCGCCGCTCATGCGCACCAACATGATGGCCGCCGCAGTGATCGGATCCATCGTGCTGTCCGCGGGCTTCATGGCCGGATGTTCGCTCATCGAGGCCGTCACCGAACGCTACAGCCGCAAATTCAACTTCGAATACGGCCAGTCGCGCGCCTGGGGCTCCTTCGGCTATGCGATTGTGGCGCTCGTCGCGGGCATCGTGTTCAACATCAACCCGATGATCAACTTCTGGCTCGGCTCGGCGTTCGGCGTCGGCATGCTCATCGTGTACCTCACGTGGTACCCGGCCGACCAGCGTGAAGCGCTCAAGGAAGCGGCGGCGCCCGATGCGGAACCCACCAACCCCTCACTCAAGGAGATGGTCAAGGTCCTGCGCATGCCGGCCTTGTGGGTGCTCATCGTGTTCATGCTGCTCACCAACACGTTCTACACCGTCTTCGACCAGCAGATGTTCCCCACCTACTACGCCTCGCTCTTCCCCACCGAAGCGACCGGCAACACCGTCTACGGCATCCTCAACTCCGTGCAGGTGTTCTGCGAATCGGCCATGATGGGCGTCGTGCCGATCATCATGCGCAAGGTCGGCGTGCGCAACGCGCTCCTGCTCGGCGGCACCGTCATGTTCCTGCGCATCGGCCTGTGCGGCATCTTCCACGACCCGGTCATGATCTCGATCGTCAAGATGTTCCACGCCATCGAAGTACCGCTGTTCTGCCTGCCGGCCTTCCGCTACTTCACCCTGCACTTCAACCCGAAGCTTTCGGCCACCCTGTACATGGTCGGCTTCCAGATCGCCTCGCAGATCGGCCAAGTCGTCTTCTCCACCCCGCTCGGCATGCTCCATGACCGGCTCGGTGACCGCACGACGTTCCTCACGGTCTCCGGCATCGTGCTGTGCGCGGTCATCTACGGCTTCTTCGTCATCAAGCGGGACGACGAGCAGGTGGACGGCGACCCGTTCATCCGCGACTCCAGGAAGCCACTGCCGTCGCTCGCCCAAGACGAGGCGCGTCTGTCCGCCGACGACGAGGACATGTGACGCCCCCCAATCCGCACCACTTCGAAAAGGACCATCATGGCACCGACCATCCTCAACACACCCACCGAAACCAACTCCGGGACCGGCGAACTGCCCGATCCGGCGCTCACCCCGATCGCCGACCACGCAGAGGCCCTCGCGCGCGCCGAAGCCGGCGTGCAGGCGCTGCGCGAAGTGCGCAACGACCGCTGGTATCCCACCTTCCATATCGCGTCGAACGGCGGATGGATCAATGACCCCAACGGCCTGTGCCGCTACGACGGGCGTTGGCACGTCTTCTACCAGCTGCATCCGTACGGCACGCAATGGGGCCCGATGCACTGGGGCCATGTCTCGTCCACCGACATGCTGCATTGGCGACGCGAGCCGATCGCCTTCGCCCCGAGCCTCGAACAGGAGCGCCACGGCGTGTTCTCCGGAAGCGCCGTCATCGGCGACGACGGCAAGCCGAAGATCTACTACACCGGCCACCGTTGGGCCAACGGCAAAGACAACACCGGCGGCGACTGGCAGGTCCAGATGCTCGCCGAGCCGAACGACGACGGCATGACGACGTTCACGAAGCGCGGCATGATCATCGACTGCCCGACCGATGAGGTCGACCATCATTTCCGCGACCCGAAGGTGTGGAAGACCGGCGAAACATGGTACATGACCTTCGGTGTCTCCTCAAAGGAGAAGCGCGGCCAGATGTGGCTGTACACGTCGGACGACATGGTCCACTGGAGCTTCGACCGCGTGCTCTTCGAACACCCTGACCCGGACGTGTTCATGCTCGAATGCCCCGACTTCTTCCCCATCACCGACGCCGACGGCAATGAGAAATGGGTCATCGGCTTCTCCGCGATGGGCGCCAAGCCAAAGGGGTTCATGAACCGCAACCTCAACAACGCCGGCTACATGATCGGCAATTGGGCCCCCGGACGCATGTTCGAACCCGAGACCGAGTTCCGCCTGTGGGACTGCGGGCACAACTTCTACGCGCCGCAGTCCTTCACCGTCGACGGTCGTCAGCTCATGCTCGGCTGGATGAGCCCGTTCACACCGCCGATCCCGATGGAGCAGGACGGCTGGTGCGGCAACATGACGCTCATGCGCGAAATCACGCTCGGCGAGGACGGCGACCTGCATACGGCGCCGTGCAAGGAGTTCGAGGGGCTGCGCGTCACGACGACGAACTACGGAGAAATGCTCGTCGAGGCGAATCAGGAGACGACGCTCGCCGACGACGCGGAGGCCGTGGAAATCGAGATGACGATCGATTTGGAGGCCACCGGTGCGGAACGCGCCGGACTGCATGTGCACGCGACCGAGGACGGCCACTACACCTCCGTCGTCTACGACGACCAGCTCGGCCGCGTGGTCGTGGACCGGCAGAACGTCGCCAATGGCGACAAGGGATACCGGACCGCCCCGCTGAGCGACGAAGAGCTTGCCAGCGGCAAGCTCGACCTGCGCGTGTTCATCGACCGCGGTTGCGTGGAGGTCTACGTCAACGACGGCCACCAGGTGCTCAGCTCTTATTCCTTCGCGGCGGAGGGGCCTCGCGCCATCAAGCTCGTCGCCGAATCCGGGGCGATGAAGATCGACTCGCTGAAGGTCCACACGCTGATGAACATCGGACTCGACTCCTGACGTTCCCCTGCAACGCGGCCGCCGGCTGTCCCCAGGCGCATTCCCGGGGACAGCCGGCGGCCGCGTTTCCTTGCCATTGCCCACCGTACGGGCTATCATCGGGCGTTGTCGCATCCACCGGACGCGGCGAATCAGCTTTTCTGGCCGTGCGGCGGCAGACTCCTCACCTTGCTGCCTGATGCCGACGGCCTTCGAGCATGCCGGGTTGGCATGCAGGAAGTAAGGTGCCGATGACTTTCCATGGGCGAACGCAGGGCCGTGGGACACAATGCCTCCGCCACGCCATCCGGCGGTATTGGCCGACAATCGCCGCGGTCGTGACGATTGTCGCCGTCTGGCAGATCTGGGTGGACGCCACGCATCCCCCGGCCACGATGATCGCGTCACCGAGCCAGATTGTCGCGGCGACGGTCCGTTCATCCTCCACATTGTGGCCCGCGGCGCTCATGACCTTCACCGAAGGCGTGGCCGGGTTCCTCATCGCATGTCTCGCCGGCGTGCTGCTCGGTGTGGGCATCCACTGCTCTCGCACGGCGTATGCGGCGCTATTCCCGCTGCTCACCGCGGCACAGACGCTGCCGCTCATCTCGATCGCCCCGTTGTTCCTCATCTGGTTCGGCTTCGAACCAGCCGGCAAGATCGTCATCGTCGCCGTGTTCGCCCTCTTCCCGATCGTCGTGCAGACAATGCGCGGATTGCAGGCGGTGCCGCGTTTCTACGATGACGTCGCGATGACCTGCGGCGCGTCGCGCGCATGGACGCTGTTCCACGTGGACCTGCGCGTCGCGGCACGACAGATCTTCGGCGGCGTGCGCGTTTCGGCGGCCTATGTGTTCGCGACCGCCGCGACCGCCGAATACCTCGGCGCGCGCACTGGGCTCGGCATCTGGCTGCAGGCCGCCTACAACTCGTTCCAGACACCGCTCATCTTCACGGCGACCTTCGTCATCATCGTCATGACAGGCCTGCTGTTGCTCGCCGTGCGCGCGGTCGAACGGCTCACCATCGGCTCACCGGCGGACGACGAGGACCCGGACGCGCAGTGAGCGGCGCCCGCAGGCCCATTGCCCCCATTCATCACCAAGGAGAAGGAGATCCCATGACGAACCACCGATTCACCACCCGCATAGGCGCCGCGTTCGCCGCGCTATGCGCCGTGCTCGCCGTCACTGCATGCGGCGCTCCAAAACCGGACGCCAGCGGCCTGGACAAGGTCACGTTCATGCTGTCGTGGGCGCCGGACACGAACCACATCGGCGTCTATGTGGCCAAACACAAGGGCTACTACCGCGAAGCCGGACTCGACGTGGACATCGTCGCCGTCGCCCAGTCGGGAGCCGAACAGGCCGTCAACAACGGCGTCGCCGACTTCGCGCTGTCCAACCTGACGAACGTGAGCACCTATGCGACCAAAGGCGCGCAGCTCAAGCAGGTCATGCAAGTGCAGCAGAAGACAAGCGCGATCTGGTGCGCGCTCGCTTCGAACGACGCGATCACACGCCCCAAGGACTTCGACGGCAAGGTCTTCGCCACCTTCGGCTCCAACGAGTCGGATGCCGTCGTGCGCCGCATGATCGAAACCGATGGCGGCACAGGCGACTTCGACAAAGTCACTGTCGGCACCTCCACTTTCGCGACGCTCTCGTCAGGGCGCGCCGACTTCGGCGGCTTCTACTCCACATGGGAAGGCGTGCAGGCGAAGATGAACGGGCCCGAACTGCGCTGCTTCAGCGAACCCGATTACGGCGTGCCCGGCAACGCCGATTCCATCGGCATCATCACCAGCGACCGGCTCATCAGCAGCGATCCGGACCTGGTGAAACGCTTCGTCCAAGCCACGCAACGCGGCTACATCGACGCATATGAGGACGGCGACGAGGCCGCCGGGATCCTCGTCCACGACGCCCCGGAGGCGAACCTCGACGAGGCCTTCGTCAAGGAGTCGATGAAGACGATCATCGATGGGCAATACTGGGGCGACCGCAAAAGCATCGAGAACGGCACCGCCACACTGGGCGCGATTGACTACGACGGCACGCAGCAGTACTTCGATTTCCTCGCCGAATCGGACGCCTACACCGACGCGACCGGCAAGACCGTGCACACCGCACCGCAATCGCACGACCTCGCCACCGACGAATTCCTCGCCAGCGGCGCGCACTGAGACGCCAGGGCAACCGCAACCAAACGTGGGAAGTGACCAGACCATGACCACCGCACCGCATCTTGTGCTCAGCATGGACACCGGCATCGACGACGCGCTCGCGCTCGCATACCTCGTCGCCGCAGGCGCACGCATCGACGGCGTCAGCGCCACCTACGGCAATGTCCTGCAACAGCAGGCCGAACGCAACACGCGCATGCTGCTCGACATGCTCGGGCGCCCCGACATACCGGTGGCCGCGGGCGCCCGGCATCCGTCATGGGCGAGGTATTTCGTGGCCGACGCCGGTTGTGCGCGCTTCCACGGCAACGACGGATTGGGCGATCTGCAGGCGGCGGGAGCCGAAGGTCCAGCCCAATCCCCTGCGCCGGCCACAGCGCCCGACAGTGTGGAGGCCTCCACCGGCAGTGGCATCGTCGAATTGACCGCGGCGCGCATCGAGGCACTCGCGCGGCAGGGGCACACGGTCTCCGTCGGCGGCTATCCGGTCGGCGACCCCCATTGCGCATTGCCTGCGATGCCCGGCTTCTTCGCGCACACCGGCATCGCAACGCCTGAGCTTCCCAAGCATCCCGACGGGGATTGCCCACCGGTGACTGAGGGCGCGCGCATGATCGTCGACGCCGCGCGCGAGTACGGCCATGACCTGACAATCGTCGCGACAGGACCGCTCACCGATGTCGACACCGCGCTGCGGGCCGATCCCGACGCCGTCTCACGGGCGCGCATCGTGTTCATGGGAGGCACGCTCACGCAGGAAGGCAATTGCTACGACCTCGTCTGCGAGACCAATGTGTTGCAGGACCCCCAGGCCGCCGACCGTGTGCTCCGCGCCCACGCCGACACGACGATGGTCGGGCTCGACGTGACGCACCGTTGCCTGTTCGGCGACGCCGACGTGGCGCAGTGGACCGCCGCGGCCACAGCAGGCTCCCGCCGCATCGCCTCGTTGCTCGCGGGCATCGCGGGGTTCTCGATCCGTGCGAACCGCGAGAGCGACCCGATCTTCGCCGCGGGCATGCCCCTGCACGACCCGCTTGCCGCGGCCGTCGCGATCGACCCGGGCCTCGTGTCGACCCTCGACCTGCCGATGATCGTCGAGACACGCACCGGGGACGGCAGCGGCGTCCGTGGGCGCACGATCGGCAATCCGCGCGGCGTCGTCGACAATGCCCCGCCGGTGCATGTGGCGCTCAGTGTGGACGGCGACGGATTCGTCCACAGGTTCACCGACACGATCCGGGGATTCCTCGCATCCTTCGGCTGAACGCGCGTGCTCCTCCGCTTACTGTTTCTTGACGCCTCCGAAACGGCGGTCGCGGTGGATATAGCGCTCAATGGAATCCCACAGCACCGCGCGCCCGCAATCGGGGAACAGCTCCGGCACAAAATCGAGCTCAGCGTATGCGGCCTCCCACGGCAGGAAGTTGCTCGTGCGCTGCTCGCCCGACGTGCGGATCACCAGGTCGCAGTCGGGGATGTCGGGGTTGTACAGATGCTCGGCGACCATCTTCTCCGTCACACGGTCGCCTTTGATGCGGCCGTCGCGCACCTCACGCGCGATGGCCGCGCACGCGTCGGCGATTTCCGCGCGCCCGCCGTAGTTGATGCAGAACACCACGTCGATGACCTTGTTGTGCTTCGTGCGCTCCATGGCCACCTCAAGTTCGTCGATGACCGATTTCCACAGCTTCGGGCGGCGCCCCGACCAGCGCACGCGCACGCCCCATTCGTCCATCTGGGCCACACGCCGGTGGATGATGTCGCGCGAGAACCCCATGAGGAACCGCACCTCCTGCGGTGAGCGCTTCCAGTTTTCGGTGGAGAACGTGTACAGGCTCAAGTACCGCACGCCCGCTTCGATCGCGCCGGCGATGGTGTCGAACACCACGGGTTCCGCCGCCTGGTGCCCTTCGGTGCGGACCAGTCCGCGCTGCTGCGCCCAACGCCCGTTGCCGTCCATGATCACACCCACGTGCCTGGGCACTTTGTTCTTGGGAAAGTCCGGTACGATCGCCGGATCGGAAAACGGGGCCGCAGGAATGTCCAATGACGTATAGTCCACGTGTTCGAATGCCATACCGCTTAATCTAGCAAGCGCAGCGAACGAATCGGCCGCTCAAGATAGTACTGCGCCCAGTCCTCGACGAGCCGCTCGGTACCCGGTTCGAGCGGCTGCGCGTCGAGGGTGCGCCAATCGCCGTCGAGCAGCGCGCGCAGCTGCCGCAAGACGCCAGCACTGACCGGCTTCGCTTCCGGCGTATGGTCCGCCGTGCACATCGCTCCGCCGGCCGCGGATGAGAAGAACGTGAGCCCGTCGGCCTGCCCGCACACCACACACGCGTGCAGGCGCGGCGTCCAACCGGCGAGCGCAAGTGCACGCAGCACATACGATTCGCAAATCGTCTGTGCATGGTGCACGCGTGCGGCGAGCGCGTGCAATGCGCCGACGATGAGCCGGTACTGCGCGGGCTGTGGTTCGTGTTCGGTCGTGACGAGGTCGTTGAGCGTCTCGCAGATCACATTCGCCGCGCGGTAGGCTTCATAGTCGCCGCTGATCGATCCGGCGTACGCGGCGATGGATTCAGCTTGCGACACGCTGTCGAGCGAACGGCCTTCGGCGAGCAGGAGCGAGACGCGCATGAATGGTTCGAGGCGTGCGCCGAACCGCGATTTGGTTCGACGCACGCCTTTGGCGACCGCGCGCACTTTGCCGTGCCCACGGGTGAACAGCGTGATGATGCGGTCGGCTTCGCCGAGTTTCGCCGTGCGCAACACGATGCCTTCGTCGCTGTACAGCGCCATGACTCCCCTCTCCGCGCAGTCGATCAGAACAGGAACAGACCCCAGAACGAGAAACTCAGCAACACGAGCAGCATGGCCACGGTCGTGGTCCAGAACAGCACGCGGCCGAGCCGCGTGGTGGCCACGACCGGCTCCTCACCGCTGACGATGCGTCTGATGGTGCCGCGCTTCACTGGCCATGTGAGCAGTCCGCGCATCGACGCGACTTCGATCATGCCGGCGAACACGCGCGACCATGCCCATACCACGCCGATGCAGACTATCTGCACGACCGGCCAGCTCCAGTACATCATGCCGGCGTCCTCCTGCGGCGCACTGCCCCATGACAGATGCACGACGGCGAGCACGACTTCGCCCAGACCGCCGACGAACAACAGCATGCAGGCCATCGTGATGATCGTGAGCGTGAGCAGTGAGCCGCCGAATCGGTATTGGAACCCCAGCGCTGGCCCACGGTGCTTGATGCGGTTGCGGATATGCGTGATGAGGGCGACGACGCCGACGATGGCCGCCACGAGCATCATGATGATCATCAGCCCAAGCACAAGCATGCCGTAGAACGTCATGGCACGCCGTGAGTGCAGTCCGAGCGGCACCGCAATGGACTGGTAGAGAGGCGCGCCGGCGATCGGCTCGCTCGTCTGGGTCAGTCCACGCGCGGTGCCGACCGCCCAGCTGACAGCGTCGCGCTCGTAGTCGTCGGCGAACGGTGTGCCGGTCTGCGCTTCGTCACCGAGACGGAGCACGTGGTTCGCCACCGGGTAGCTACGTAGGCTCACATTCCAGTTGCCGGCGCGGTGCGCTTGGTCCAGGATGTCTTTGAACCCCTGCACCTGCGCCGTCATCACGTCTTTCGACCCGTATGCCACGAGCGTGGGAATCGAGAACGCCTGCGGTATGGCGGTGTGCAGGTCGATGTTGGTCAGGCCGAACATGCCCATGTCCAACGAGAGTATGCGCCGAACGATGGCTTGGTAGCCGTCGTTGGCGCCGGCGAGGGCGAAGTTCTGTATGGCGAGGAACGCGACGGCGTGCCGGGGTGAGAACACCATTGGCGACAGCAGGATCTGGAATGCGATGTCATGGTCCATCGCCACGAGGTACGACGAGATCCACGTACTTTCCGACGTCGCGTAGATGCCGACCTTGTGCGCATCGACCTGGTCGAGGTCACGGATGACGTCGATGGCTTGGTCATAGACGGCGGCCGAGGCCGGGTAGTCACGCGTCAGGTCGTTCGTGGACCATACCGGCTTGTCGATGACCGCCGTCACAAAGCCGGCCGAGCTCATGCTCGTGGCGATGTCGCCGAACGAGTCGTCGCATGTGCCGCCATGGCCGGCGCCATGCATGAACACCATGCCGGGCAGACTGGTTCCGGCGTCCTGCGGTTCGCGGATATTGACACGGATGCGCTGCACTTCGCCGGTGGATGGCTGTTTCGCGTCGATTTCGACGTGCCGGCTCGTCACCTTATAGGTGCCGATGCCCGGCAGTGGCTTTGGTGAGTCGAATGTGACCTGCGTGTCGGCGGTGAGCGTGGCGAAGGTCTGCCCGCGCGGATCGTTCTGGGCGGGAATGCGCGTGTTGTTCGAGGCGATCATGAGGATGCCCAGCAGGATGATGAAAATGGGCAGGCTGACCATCAGCCGCCTGCCGCGGCTGAAGGCCCCTGCTTGCTGTACATCCGATGTGCGTTGCTGACTCACGTAACCATCCTACCGGTGTCTGCCCAAACAGCGGGCCATTATTCGCCCACAACCGGCACCACGACAGGACCGGACGACTGGTCGGCCACGAGCCCGTCGGCCTTCATCTGCTCGGCGATGGCGTTCGCATGCTTGAGCAGTGTATCGACGATGCGGTCTTCCGGCACGGTCTCGACGACCTTCCCCTTGATGAAAATCTGCCCCTTGCCGTTGCCGGAGGCCACACCCAGATCGGCTTCGCGCGCCTCGCCTGGGCCGTTGACGATGCAGCCCATCACGGCAACGCGAATCGGCGCCGTGATGCCGGAAAGCCCGTTCGTCACCTCGTTGGCGAGCGAGATGACATCAACCTGCGCGCGGCCGCAGCTCGGGCAGGAGATGATGTCGAAATGCCGTGCGCGCAACCCGAGGTATTCGAGGATCTTACAACCCACCTTGACTTCTTCGACCGGTGGCGCGGACAACGAGACGCGGATCGTGTCTCCGATGCCTTCGGCCAGCAGCGCGCCAAAGGCCAGGCAGGACTTGATAGTTCCCTGCCATGCGGGGCCGGCTTCGGTCACCCCCAAGTGCAGTGGCCAATCGCCCTGTTTGGCGAGTAGGCGGTAGGTCTCCACCATCGTCACCGGGTCGTGGTGCTTCACCGAAATCTTGAAGTCGTGGAAGCCCACGTCTTCGAACATGCGGGCTTCCTTCATCGCGGAAGCCACAAGCGCCTCCGGGGTGGGGCCGCCGTACTTCGCGTAGAGCTCCTTGTCAAGGGAACCGGCGTTCACACCGATGCGCAGCGAGATGCCCGCGTCGGTCGCGGCCTTGCAGATTGATGGCCCCACTTCGTCGAATTTGCGGATGTTGCCCGGGTTGACGCGCACCGCCGCACAGCCCGCGTCGATCGCCTGGAACACATACCGGCTTTGGAAGTGGATGTCGGCGATCACTGGGATCGGCGATTTGGCCACGATGCGCGGCAGCGCGTCGGCGTCTTCCTGGCTGGGCACCGCCACGCGCACGATGTCGCATCCGGCGGCCGTGAGTTCGGCGATCTGCTGCAGTGTGGCACCCACATTCGCGGTCTTCGTGTTGGTCATCGACTGCACCGAAATCGGTGCCCCGCCACCCACCGGCACGGGCCCGACCATGATGCGGCGCGACTGGCGCCGCGGATGCAGGGGGCTTTCACTGATCGACGGTTCGCCTGTTTTACGAAATGGCTTATCCA
The DNA here is from genome assembly GCF_000771225.1 of Bifidobacterium pseudolongum subsp. pseudolongum DSM 20099. Classification (GTDB taxonomy): domain Bacteria; phylum Actinomycetota; class Actinomycetes; order Actinomycetales; family Bifidobacteriaceae; genus Bifidobacterium; species Bifidobacterium pseudolongum. Next base: position 27,392 of record NZ_JDTZ01000003.1, on the reverse strand, counting down.
CTGGTGCTGTTCCTCATTTCAATCGACTGGAAATCCGCCTACGGCCTTCGTCCAAACCGCGCGGCCTTATGGCGGCCGCCACCATTACCCGATCTGTGGCCGTTCAGCGTTGCGCAATGAGGGTGTCCGCACGTACGCGGGCTTCCTGCTCGAGTTCCACCATGTCTGCGACCGAGGCAAACTGGGGGTCGCCACGCAACTCGCCGTCCATCTCATCGAGCACTTCAGACACAGTATCCACGATCGCCAGATATGGCAAGTGATGATTGAGGAAGGCGTGAACCGCCTGCTCGTTGGCAGCGTTGAGCACCGCGGTGTGTTTTTCCGACGAGCGTAAACAGTGCCGCGCCAGTTCGACGGCGGGGAACGCCTCGTCATCGAGCGGCTCGAAGGTCCACTCGGCGGCCTGTGTCCAATCGCAGCCTTGGGCCACGTCGCTCAATCGTTCAGGCGCGGAAAGGCCAAGCGCTATCGGCAGGCGCATATCCGGCGGCGAGGCCTGGCTGATGGTGGCGCCGTCGCAGAACTCCACCATCGAGTGCACGACCGACTGCGGATGCACGGTGACTTCGATGCGGTCCGGTTCGATGTTGAACAGGCGGCTCGCCTCAATGACCTCGAGTCCTTTGTTCATCAGGGTCGAGGAATTGATCGTGACGACCGGGCCCATGTGCCATGTGGGGTGGTTGAGCGCTTGTTCGGGGGTGATGTCCCGCATCTGTTCGCGCGTCCAGCCGCGGAACGGACCGCCGGACGCGGTGACGATGAGCCGTGAGACCTCGCTGTGCGTGCCCGCGCGCAGCGACTGCCAGATCGCGGAATGTTCGGAATCCACCGGATTGATCTGCCCGTCACGCGTCTGGGCGCTGAACAACAGGTGGCCGCCCGCCACAACCGATTCCTTGTTGGCGAGCGCCAGCTGCGAACCGGCCCGCAGTGCCGCGATCGACGGCTCCAGACCGATCGATCCGGTGATGCCGTTGAGCACGACCGAAGCGCCGAGCCCTGCGATCGCGGTCACTTCGTCGCGACCAGCGCGCGCCTGGGTGCCGGAGGCGCCATGCGCGGCGAGCGCTTCGCGCAATGGCTCCAACGCATCCGGATCCGCCACAACCACTTCGGGTACACGGAACCGCGCGGCCTGCTGCGCCAGCAGGTCCACATTCGACCCGCCTGCGGCGAGCCCTGCCACGGTGAACCGCTCGCGGTGCCTGCCGATGACGTCGAGCCCCTGTGTGCCGATCGAACCTGTGGAACCGAGGATGACTACTGTCTGGTGCTGCATCACGCCTGCTTCTCGTTTGGTTTGCCGTCGATGATGAGCGGCTCATCCGTGGAAATCGTGGGGAACGACAGGTCGGGAATCTCAATGTCAATGCCGTCGCTCGGAGCGAACCCCGGGTAGTCGCCGGGCTGGGCCGTGTTCATGGGTGCAGTGGCCGGCGCATCCGCCTGGGCCGGGGTGGGCACCGGAGTCTCCGACGGCGTCGCGGAGGCCGGAGCGGCTGCATTCGGCGTGGGCTGGACCGCCGGCTGCACCGACTGCGTTGGGGCTGGGGTCGGGGCTGCGATCGGCTGCACTGGCGGCAGATCGGGCAGGATGCTCGAGAGCTTCGGCACCGCAAGCGGCTGCACGCCGGAAGTGATGGCGGAGTTCTCCCGCTCCGGAGTCGTATGCGTGGTTTCGGCGAGTGACGCCAGCGCGGCCAGCGACGGCGAGTTCAAGTCACGCAATGGTTCGCCCGGGGCGGCGATTGTCGTCTCATCGCTGATCTCGGCGATGTGCGGGATCGTGCTGATTGCATCATCCATCGCACTGGCTGCTTTCTCGTGCTCGGGAATCGTGCGCGGGGCCGGTGTGATCGGCCTGATGTCCGAAAGCGTCGGTGCATGCTTGACCGGGTCGGCAGCAGGTGCGGCATCGACGTCGGTGACGGTGTCGCTGATCGGCGTGAAGACCTCGGTCACGCTGCCTTCGTCAATGTGCGCCGCGGCGGGTGCGGCGGCGTCCGCGGTCACGGCACGCGCGGCGAACGACGGCGGCATAACAGCCCCCGCTTCCTGAGCCTGTGCGAAAATCTCCTGTTCCGCGCGGCTCAGTTCGTCAAACGACTGCGTCGGCTGTGCCGCGGCGGCTGTCGTATCGCCGGACGCCGCGCCCTCTGGCAGGTCCGATTCCACAGCCACACCGTAGTGCTGTGTCTGTGGGTTGGCCTGATCCGTCGCGATGAGCGGGGCCGGCGTGCTCGGCGCCGCCGCGTGCGCTGCAGGCGCGGCCGGGGCGGCGTAATCCGCGATGCGCTCGTACGATTCGAGGCTGGCAAGCAGGTTCACGCACGCGTTGAGGTAATAGTCCACCTGACGCTCATCGTACCCGCGCTTGCCTTTGCGCTGCGTGAAGCTCACGTCTTCCACATACTGCGATGTGAGCGAGGGGTCGGCTTCGGAGCCTTGCGCGGCGGCCGAACCGGCACTGATGCGCTCGAGCTCGGCTTCGGCCTTGACGAGCACACGGTCGACGAGCCGGTCGACCTGTTTGCGGTCGTACGACGGCGTCTTCGGCTTGCCCGGGGCGAACCGCTCACCTAAGGCGCGTTGCGCATGCCTGTCGAGTTCCTGGAACTGCGCTTCGGTCTGCGCCTTCCACGCCACGCGCCCGAGTTGGGTGATGTCGTATTGGGTCTGCTTGTCGGTCACGGCCTGCTCGAGGCGTTCAAGCGCGGCGTCCACCTGCGGAATGGCATAGCCGCCCTTGACGATGTCGAACGAGGCGTCCTGGATGTCGCTGCGGTGCAGCTGAATGCCATCGGCCTCATACAACGCGTGCGCCTGCTCCAGGAAAGCGTCGACCTGATGGACGTCATACCCCTTTTTGCGCTTGCCCACGCGCGCGATCGTCGTCGTGCCGTCGGTTTCTTCCTGATGCTGCACCATCGACTGTCCTCCTCAGATACACACTATTCCCCATTAGATTACGCGATGTTTGAGACGGCTGTGGCGCACACAGTGCACGCCCACGCAACAGCCGGCACGGGCAACACGCGCAGCAATCGCGGTGTTGCAACGATTATGCGCGGTGCACGGCGGTTTCTTCACCCGTGCCTGTACAGTATGGATGCGCGGGCGATTAGCTCAGTTGGTTAGAGCGCCACCTTTACACGGTGGATGTCGGGGGTTCGAATCCCTCATCGCCCACTTCCCCACCACGCGGATGCGCCGTTGGGCGTGCGATTCCCCTCTCAGCGCCATCGCGCGCGGCTTGGCCGCCCGACCGTATAATCGCCACATGAACAACCCGCTTGACGTATGGCCGAATGCTTGGAAATCCCTGCAGCAGATGATTCCCGGCAACTCCCACCATGATGAAGAACTCCAAGAACGCATCAGCGCACTCGAACAACAAGTGACGCGACTTGAACAGGAATCACAGTGGCGCGGCATCGAACTCGACCGGCGTATCAACGAACTCGGCGCCACTGTCGAGCGCAACGCCGAGCACAACCGACACGTCCGGGAATGGACACTTGCCGACAAGATCACGGCGCTTGTGCTGTTCGTGGTCGCCCTAGGCGTGCTTGTCCCCGTGTTTCTCACCCTGTTCGGCGTGATCAATCCCCTTGGCCAGCCGATCAAATGGGTCTCGTTCGGCCTCGCCGCCTTTGCGATGGTCGCCTGCGTGGCGACGCTGATCCTACGCGACCGCCTGCCGCGCGCCATGAACGCCATCGTGTTGCTTGTGGCGTCCGTGGTGCTCTTGATCTGCGCGTGGCTTGTCTAGCACGCCCGTGCCGGCCACGCGCAAATCGGTGCGGTACGCTCAGCGGTTCGCGCTCTTGCCGAAGGCGCGCAGGCGAATGCCGTTCCAGTCGTCGCTCACAGTGAGCGGCGTGGACGCGTTCATGCCTGCGGTCTTCGCCGCGTTCTGCACGGTATTGGCGGCCGGCGCACCGCTGCGGCCGGGCTTGGGGGCGAGCACCCAAAACGGGCCGTCCTGCCCCAGCACCGCATACGCATCCACGATGGTGTCTGACAGGGCATCTTCGTCGTCGCCGTCACGCCACCAGATGATCACGCCGTCAACCGCGGAATCGTAATCCTCGTCAACCAGCTCTTCTCCGGTCAACGTCTCTATTTTTTCCCTGATCGTATCATCCACATCATCGTCCCAAAGCCATTCCTGGATCAGGTCGCCGGTGTGGAAGCCGAACTCCTCAGCGTTGTCTGATGCTGTTTGATTCACATTCGCCAATATACCAACACCGGCGAACAGCGTATTTCGTAAGCGGCGCTTCATACCGCGCGCAAAATAATCGATGCGGGCGTGCAGTTTTATTCAACGGTGCAATGTGGCAGACTATCCGCCTGCCCGTTGCCTATCTTCACCAGCGCGGCATACGCGTCATCCAACGAGGAGACCCTGACATCACGCAACCCCGCAGGCACCTTGCCCACAACCTGCGCGCAATTGTCCGCGGGCGCCAGGAACCATGCGGCGCCGTCGCGTCTGGCACCACGCATCTTCAGGTCGATGCCGCCGATGGCCCCCACCTTGCCCTCGTCGTCGATTGTGCCGGTGCCGGCCACGGTCTGCTTGCCTGACTCATCCTCGGGCGTGAGCATGTCCACAAGCCCCAGCGCATACATCATGCCGGCGGAGGGGCCGCCGATGTCATCCACATGCATCGTCACATTGGCGCCACTCACATCCACCCCCAGACGCTGCGCATAATCGAGGCCGGCGGTCACGGCGGCGTCCTGCGAGGATTCCATCTCCTGATCCGACTCCTGCTGGTACTGCTCGGCGTTCTGCCCCACTGGGAACACGGCCTCCTGCGGTGTCAGCTCCATGTTCGGGTCGGCCCACGCCCACAGTGCCTCCGCGTTCGATACCGGGTAGCCCGGCACGCCGGCAGCGTTCACCGTGACGAGCAGCAGGCGCCCTTTGCTGTGGTAGGTCTTCGCGCCCTCGACCTGGATCACCGGTGTGCCGTTGCTGTCGCCGAGCACATCCTGGGTGGGCCCCGGAGTCTCCACAACATATGCGCTCGGCACCATCAGCACAAGTACCGCGAGCAGCATGGCCACCGCACCGACGAAGAACCGCGCGGGCCGTCCGCTCCAATGTGTGCGGAGCAGCGGCCATACGCCCACATGCGCGGATGGCGCCGTACTCTGGGCGTCCTGCATACCCTGTGCGTCGGCGGCAGCGCCGAGCGGCATCCGCCCTTCTGTGTTGTGTTGAGTCATGCTCCCATAGTATGGCGCAAATTGGAATTATTACGCCTGTGCGCGTATTGATGCATAGTAGAAACCGGATTCATCGACAAGACCTAAAGGGGGTCACCACCATGGATGAGAACGCACTGCATCAATGGTTCATCAACTGTTTCGGCCCTGTCCAGGGCGAGATGGCCTTTTCGCAATTCAACAACCTGCCCGAAGAGATCCGCGAGCAGCTGCTCAGCCGTGGCGCCGAAAGCCTGCCGGACCCACAGCAGGTGCAGTCGCTCATGCAGGCGTTCATGGGTGGTGGCATGAACTCGTTCGGCGAGATGCAACAGACGATCAGCGAAGGGCCAATCAACGTCAAGCTCGCCAAATCGATCGCGCTGCAGCGTGTCAACTCGTCGGGCAGCGAATCCTCTGTGACCGCGGAGGAAGGCGCCACCATGCGCCGCGCGACAAGCGAAGCCAATCTGTGGCTCGACATCGCCACCGCGTTCAATCCCCCTGCCGGCGAGGCCGAACCGCTCACACGCGCCGGGTGGGTCGAAGGCACCATCGACGCATGGGCGCAGTTCGCCGCCCCGGTCGCCGCCTCGATGAACGAGGCGTTGAGCGCCGTCATCTCGGACCGTCTTGGCGACGCGTTCGAAGGCGAGATCACGGGAATGTACGCGGGGCCCGTGCCCATTCCGATCCCGGACGGCATGAAAGACCCCAAACAATTGATGAAGCTGTTCGCGAACACGTCGTATGCCATGCAGCTTGGGCAAGCGGCCGGCGCGCTGAGTCTCGAGGTGCGCGGCAGCTTCGACCAAGGCATCCGCATGCTCGGCAATCCGGCTGGCGGCCTGATCATGCAGAACGTCGACGACTATGCCACGTCGCTCGAATTCGATGCGTCCGAAGTCACCGAATTCCTCGCGTTGCGCGAACAGGCGTACGCGCGCCTCTACGCCTCGGTGCCGTGGCTCATGCCGCGGTTCACCGCGCTCATCGGCAAATACGCCCGTGGCATCACCATCGACCTCGATGCGATGGAAGAGCAGCTGCGCGACGCTTCGGCGTTCGACCCCGAATCGCTTTCGGGAGCGGTCAATCTGGCGAACGTCGGCATCACCGACACGCCGGAACAGCGCGAGGCGCTGCGGTCCATCGAGACCCTACTCGCGCTTGTCGAGGGCTGGGTCGACTGCGCGGTGTGGCGCGCCGGCATGGCGCATCTGCCGCACCTCGACCAGCTGCGTGAGATGATGCGTCGCGAGCGTGCGGTCGGTGGTCCCGCCGAGTTGACGTTCGAGAACCTCCTCGGCTTGCAGCTGCGCCCCAAGCGCGTGCGCGAGGCTGCGGCGCAGTGGGAGCGGATCACCAACGAGCAAGGGTTTGAGGCGCGCGACGCCATGTGGGGACACCCCGATATGCTCCCCGCGTTGCCGAACGATGACGACACCAGCGCCGTTGGCACTGCCGAGGAAGAACCGCGCAAGGGCAGCTCGATCGATTGGGACGCCGAATTGAGCAGATTGCTTGACGACGATGGCCCCGCAGCCAACGGCTCCGATGCATCGGACCCGGATCAGCAGGGCTGACCGGCTACAGCCACTTACAGGAAGCGCGTGGGTTGGCGTACCCGGCCCGCGCGCTCGTCCTGTCTCTTCGCATACGACAGATACAGTGATTCCTGCGCGCGCGTGACTCCCACATAGAGCACGCGCCGTTCTTCTTCCAGCGCCTCCACATCGTCGGAAGCCCGGTAGGGCATCAATCCTTCCGAAAGCCCGACGAGGAACACATGGTCGAATTCGAGGCCTTTCGACGCGTGGATCGTCGAGACCGTGACACGCCCCTGATCGAGCGCCTCCGCATCGCCGACCGGCGCACCTTCCACCGTGGGGACCGGCTGGAGCACGGACTGCTGCCACCCGGAGTTTCTGCGCACCTGGTATGGCAATCCCTGCTCTTTCAATGCATTCACCACAACACGCTGCTGGCCGTTGAGCCGTGTGAGCACTGCGAAATCCCCCGGCCGGGCGCCCTGCCCCACGAGTCGGGCGATGCGCGCGGCGACGGCCTGCGCCTCCTGCGCATCGGTCTCGTACGCCGCGCTCAGCACACGCCGCGACCCTTCCCTCACCGCCTTGAGCTTGAGATAGTCCTCGCGTTGCGCGGATTTGCCCAGTACGGTGTTTGCCCGTGCGACGATGGACTGTGCCGAGCGGTAATCGGTGTCGAGTGCGATATCCGCGGCGAGCGGATGGAACTCGCGCGCGAAATGGTTGAGATAGTAGCTTGTGGCGCCGGCAAACGAGTAGATCGTCTGCGCCGGGTCGCCCACAACGCACACATTGCGACGCTCACCGAGCCAGCTGCGCATCAACCGGTGCTGCAGCGGTGAGACGTCTTGGTATTCGTCGACCGTGAGCCAGCCGATCTGCGACCGCATCTGCTCTCCCACTTCGGGGTAGGTGTCGAGGATATGCGCGGTGACGAGCAGGATGTCATTGAAATCGATCTCCATGCGCGCGGCCTTCTCCTGCTCGTACTGGTCGTAGACACGTGTGAAGGACTGCGGGTCCAATGGCGCGGGCGGCGCATGGTGGGTGGCTTCGCATACGCGCGCATAATCTTCCGGGGCGATCAGCGAGACCTTGCACCAGTCGATTTCGGCGTGCACATCCTGAATCACGTTGCGTTCGGCCTGCATGTTGAGCGCACGGAACAGCGCGGCCCCCACCAGGTCGCGGGGCGATTCGGACAGCACAGGGAACGGCCCCTCGCACACATCGGGCCACATCGTGCGCAACTGGTGCAGCGCGGCGGCGTGGAACGTGGCGATGTGCATGTCCTCGCCCACCCCAAGATCGAGCAGACGCGTGCGCATCTCCTGCGCCGCCTTGACCGAGAACGTGACCGCGAGCGCGCGGGACGCCTCCCACGCGCCAGTCGCGCACGCATATGCGATTCTGCGCGTGATCGTACGCGTCTTGCCCGCACCGGCGCATGCGATGATGCGCACCGGCCCGTCCACACTGCACGCGGCCCGCCGCTGTGCGTCGTCGAGCCCGTCGAGAATCTCATTCGCCGAAATTGCCATGGCCCCATTGTGGCACGGCGGCGCCCGGGGTTCGAGCGGAACGCGCCGGCGTATGGCCGGTCGCGCTCAGCTGTGTGTGAACACGGTGCGAGACCGTCGGGCGCGTCTTCGAATCAGGCATGAAAGCGTTGCAATGCTTGCGAATTGTACCCTCCGCATGGAAAAATACCGTGTGTGACTGAACGAAGCAATCTGATGTTGGCGGCCCTCGCCTCGGCTACGATGCCGAACGTCGCCGTGGTAGGGGTACGCGACAGCGAGCAGAAAAACGAGACGGATCAGGCCGCTGGCATCGACCAGGCCGTGGTGCAAGACGTGCATGGCAACTTCTACAACGTCTATGCCACGAACCTGCCACAGGGCAAGAAGCGTCTGGCCGGCCGTGTGCGCGCGGCGCGCGTCGTCGACCAATCTCGCGAACTCGCCGGACTCGGGTTTTCCACCGACCATGTGGTGGCATTCGACCTAGCCGACAGAGACCCCGACGAGACCGCCGTGCTCGTCACCACGCACCCCGACGGTGTGGCGCGCTCGTTGGATCTGCTCACGCTTGGCGATTGCGCCAGCATCGGCACCGCGATCGGCGCGATCCACCGCCTGCGCCCTTCGTTCCTAGTCAATGCGAAATACCCGGCGTTCACCACGGGCCAGATTCACGCGCAGCTCACCGCCTGGATCCGCCGCCTGCGCCAAGCCGGGCATGTGCCACAGGAGATCACCGACAGCTGGGCGCATATCCTCGAGACCGAGGGACTATGGTCGTTCGCCACGTGCCCGGTGCACGGCGGATTCTCCGACGGTGATTTCATCTTCTCCGGCTCCACGATCACCACGATCACCAATTGGCAGGAGATGCAGATCAACGACCCCGCACGCGATTTGGCGTGGATTTTCTCCAAACTCGACGAGACGCACCGCAACGCCGTCATCTCCGCGTACGGGCGCATTCTGGGGAACCGCCTCGACGACCTGATTATGCTGCGCGCCAATCTGTGGGTGCAGATGGATCAAGTCGGCGAGTTCATCCAAGCGCTCAACCAAGGCGACAACGCGCGCATCATGCAGTTCAAGGCGCAGGTGGACCGTCTTGCCCACCAGCTCGGCGCCACGATGCACCGCCGCCGCGATGGCGTAGCCGAGGGCGGCGCGGGCAAGCCGCCGAGCACAGTCACCGTCAACACACTGCTGCGCGAAGACCAGCAGCGCCGCGATTCCCTCCCCTCCACAGCCGCGGCCGCCGCGCCGTCCGATTCGTTCGACCAGACCGCCGACCACGACACGACGAACGAGCATGCGGTGCGCGCCGCCGTCGACGACCGCACGGATTCGCATTCGATTGACGCGATCGGCGTCATCGATGCCGACGACACCGCGTCCCGCCAGTATGCGGCGTCGAGTGAGACCATCGTCATCGGCATTGGCGAACGCATCGATACCGACGCCACCGGCGAAGCCGCGGTGCAACAGTCCACCGATGCGCACGTCGCCCAGCCAGGGCCTGCCGACACCAAGACGATGCTCATCCCGCTCCTCGAGCGTGAGGAGCGCGCGATGCGCGACGCCCAGGCCGGGCTCAACGGAGCGCATCCGCACACGTCGTCCGCGCACATCGCCGCAACGCCCGACGACGACATGACACAATCGTGACCTTCCGCGCGCACCCGCGCGTACAATGCCCATACAACCACAGCAAGGAGCAACAACCATGGAAATCGAATTGGGAATCCGCAACGTCGCCGGCGCCGTCACCTTCAACACCGATGAACCGGCCGATCAGGTGGGCGCCGCGATCAACAAGGCGATCGCCAACCACGAGCCGATCACACTGACCGATACCAAAGACCGCCACATCATTGTGCCCGCCGACGCCCTCGGCTATGCGATCATCGGTTCCGAGACCCGCCACGCGGTCGGGTTCGGCGCCCTCAACTAGGCATCATGCTTATGGCTCCTTGGAGCCGCAAGCATTCCACAGTGGAATCGCGCCGCGTTCCACGATCTTCGCCACTGTCTCGTCATCGGTCAGGTTCTCACCCAAGGCGTTCGGCTTGCCGGCCCCATGCCAATCCGAACCTCCGGTGACGAGCAGATGGTAGCGCTGGGCCAATCCGAGCAGCCGTTGACGTCCGGCGTCCGGATTGCCCCGGTGCCACACTTCCAGGCCATCAAGGCCTTCTTCCGCAAGCCTGCCGATCTGTGCGTCGCTCAACAACACGCGATTGCGGCTGGGGTCGGCGGCATGGGCGACCACACTCACCCCACCCGCTTCATTGACCGCCTGCACCACCTGCGTCGTCGTCGGCGATGGCGTGGGAATGTAATACCTGCTGTGCGAGCTGATTGCATCGGCGAACGCATCCGAGCGCGTGGCATACACGCCCGCGGCCACCAGGGCATCGGCGATATGCGGCCGTCCGATTGTGGTGTTGCTGCCTTCCTTGACCTGCGCCAGCACATCGTCCCATGTGATCGGGTAATCCCGTGACAGCAGCGCCACCATGCGCTTGACCCGTTCGAGGCGTGCCGCGCGCGTCGCCGTGAACAGGTCACAGATATGCCGGTTGCGCGGATTGTACTGGTATGCCAGCATGTGCACCGAAACACGGCCGTCCTGTGCGGTGATCTCCGTGCCGCGCACCAACGGCAGCCCATAGTCCATCGACGCCTGCTGCGCCTGCGCCCAGCCAGCCGTTGTATCGTGGTCGGTGATCGCCACGCCATGCAAGCCGGCCTGCTTCGCTTCCCGCACCAAGGTCCGCGGCGTCTCGGTCCCATCGGAAAACACGGTATGGCAGTGCAGATCCCAGCCATGGATCGGCGGGCGCATCGGCATCATTGGCTCTCTCATGGTTCCCATCCTAACCATTGGGCACCTCAAACGGTATCCGCATCGTGAACAACGCCAGCCGGATCGAACCACCGACTCCATGCCGGGCCCTCCGCGTGCGGTAACGTGGTATGCATTGCAATCCATGCACCAGTGCGTGGTATGACGTATGAAGAAGGAACCCATCATGACGCAAGACAGCGCACCAGCAACCGGCGCCAGCACACCGGTGGAACCCGAAGAACCCCGCGGATGGAGGCATAGGGCCACATGGCTCTATCTCGTCATGCTCGTGGCTTCGGCGGCCGCCCTGCTCGTCTCGTTCATCCTCTCCGCAGAAACGCTGCAGATGGCGCGCAACCCCGACCAGGCACTCAGTTGCGATGTGAACGCCAAGCTCTCATGCACGACCGTGGCGCAGTCGTGGCAGTCGGAAATCGTCAAATTCGGCGAGATGAGTTTCCCGAACGCCTTCTTCGGCATCGCCGCCGAATCCGTGTTCGTCACGATCGCCGTCATCGGGCTTGCCCGCATGCGCATGCCCGCCTGGTTCGCCACATGCACATGGCTGGGCGGCGTGGCGGCGCTCGCCTATTCGTATTGGCTCACATCGCAGTCGCTGTTCGTGATCAATGCGCTATGCCCGTGGTGCCTTGTGCTGTGCTTCGCCACAACGTTGCAGTTCATGGCGCTCAGCCATGCCACGGTCACGGTGCAGGGTCTGCCCGCACATGCCCGTGGCCTGCGCAAGTATTACCGGCTGGGTTTCGATCTGATGGTCGACGCGGTGTGGATCGTCGCGCTCATCACGCTCATCCTCGTCAAAGACGGCGCCTACCTGTTCACGTTCTAGCAGATCCGCTCCGTCAGCACGCCTGCATCATCTGCACGGTGGCCACAAGCGCGGCGGAACCCGTCAACATCACATTGTCGTCGGTCACGTCCACGCGCAGCGTGCCGCCCTTCACCTTGATATGCCAGTGGCTGATGTCGGTCTTGGCGCGCAGCACGATCGCCGTGGCGCATAGGCCGGTGCCGCACGACATCGTCTCGCCGCAGCCGCGCTCGTACACGCGCATCGTGGCTTCGCCGATGTCGGTTGCGGCGTCGATCTCGTCGATGCGCACAAACTCCACGTTCTGGCCTTCGTCGATGCCCGGCTCCACAACCGGCTGCACGCTCAGATTGATGTTGTCGAGCACCGGCAGCGACGTGAACGCGTCTTCGACGACGGTCACCACATGCGGGTTGCCCATGTCCACGAACGTGCCTTTGCCCGCGCCGATCGACGAGTCGACCGTCACCGTATAGGCGTCCTCCTCGCCGACCGACCACGGCCCCATGTCCACGCGGAACAGCTGGGTGCCCAGATCGGGACCGTCCGCGAGCGGCGTGAGTGTTTTGACGCCGGCGCGTGTGCCCAGCCGCAGCGGCTGGCCGTCGGCCACGACCGCCAGGTGCATCGCCTGGATGAACAGCGCCGTCGCGCGCGCGCCGTTGCCACACATCTGCGCCAGTGTGCCGTCCGCGTTGCGGTAGTCCATGAACCAGTCGACGTGCGCCTTGGCAAGTGCCTCGCGCTGGGCATCGGTCAGGTCGGCCACATATTCAGGATGGGTGACGCGGATCACGCCGTCCGCGCCAATGCCGAAGTGCCGGTTGCACACATGCGCGATCTCCTTCGGCTGCGGGTCATAGGCACCATGGTCGTCGGCGAACATGAGAAAATCGTTGCCGGTCGCCTGTGCTTTGGTCAATGTCTGTGCAATGGTCATGCTTTCACTGTACTCGCCCGTATTCCGCACAACCGACCATTGTGTCATAGGCGCGCACCACCGCCGCGACATATAATGACACTCGATGCCCGGACATGCGGGCATATGGAAAGGACAGTGTGATGAGTTCATCGGCACCGATCGGCGTATTCGATTCCGGGTTGGGGGGCATCTCCGTCGTGCGGCAGATCCGCAGGGAGCTACCCCATGAGCGCATCCTTTTCTTCGGCGATTCAGCGCATGCCCCCTATGGCACCAAACCCCCCCAGGAGGTGCGCGCATTGTCGCGCACCATCGTGGAACACCTTGTGGAACAAGGTGCCAAAGCGATTGTCATCGCCTGCAACACCGCCACGTCGGCCGCCGTGGACGAACTGCGTGACGAATACAACCTGCCGATCATCGGTATGGAGCCGGCGCTCAAGGTGGCATGCGACCGCGGGCATGGCGTTCCGCAACGGGTCATTGTGGCGGCCACACCGCTCACGTTGCGCGAACACAAGTTCGCAGCACTGATGCACCGCTTCGAATCAGACAACACCATCTGGCCACAGCCATGCCCGGAGCTCGTCGACATCGTGGAACACGGCCAGCTCGGAGACCACGACCTCGTCATGCGCACGCTGCACGGCTATTTCGACCGATACGACCTGTCCACTGTGGATTCGGTTGTGCTCGGCTGCACGCATTTCGTGTTCTACCGTGACTATTTCCGTGAGTTGCTGCCCGAATCCACCGCGATCATCGACGGCAACCACGGCACCGTGCACCATCTCGACGTCATCCTCGAGTCCCTCGGCGCATTGGCGCCACGGGCCCAAACCGGATCCGTCACACTGACCAACTCCGACCCCTCCCCGCGCGTCACACAGCTTGCGCAGACACTGCTTGACGCGCCACCGTGCGCCGCGTGACACGTGACGCCGGCCGAGTCTCCAGACACTTCACAGAACACATGAGGCGATTATGAGTGAACAGACCCCCCATACCACTGCAATCATCGACGTCGGCGGCGGATTCCGCGCCATCTTCGGCGCCGGTGTGCTCGACCGCTGCCTTGAGGAAGGTGTTGCGTTCGACCATTGCTACGGCGTTTCGGCCGGCAGCGCGAACCTCACATCGTTCCTCGCGCACCAGCATGGGCGCAACCATACGTTCTACACACAGTATGCGTTCCGTAAAGAATACGCGAGCGTCAATTCGTTCATCCACAACCACAATTTCGCGAATCTCGACTACGTGTATGGCACGTTGAGCAACCATGACGGCGAAAACCCACTCGATTACGAGGCCTTCGCCGCCAACCCGTCGCAATTCACCGTCGTGGCATGCGACGCGCGCGATGGCTCGACGAAGTACTTCACCAAAGACGACATGCATTACGACGATTACGATGTGCTCAAGGCGAGTTCGGCCGTGCCGGTGGCCTGCCAGCCGTATGTGATCGACGGCGTGCCGTATTTCGACGGTGGCATCGCCGACCCTGTGCCGGTGCAGAAGGCGGTTGACGACGGTTGCGACCGCATCGTGCTTGTGCTGACACGACCGAAAGATGTGATCCGCGAACAGTATAAGGATGTGGCCCCAGCGCATATCCTGCGCCGGAGCCACCCCGAGGCGGCGGAACGCCTGTTGGAACGCTACAAAACGTACAACAGCGAGGTCGATCTGGCCAAGCGGTACGAATCGGAGGGCAAGGTGCTGATCCTCGCCCCGGAAGAGCTGTATGGCCTGTCCACGCTGTCGAAGACCTATGAGGGCCTTGAGCGCATGTACCGTGCCGGCTATGGCCAGGCAGGGCGCATTGCCGACTTCCTCGCCGTCTGAACCGTCAGGATTCCTGCGATGCGACCATCGCCTTGGTCATCTGGTCGAACACCTCGCTATAGCCACCGGGCGTGGAAGCGGGCAGCACCACGGTCTTCGCGTTGTTCGATTCGGAAAGCGCACGCAGCACGTCGAGGTACTGGTTGAACAACACCACATTATTCACGGCGGTGATGTCCATGCCCACTTCCTGCAGGCTCTTGATCTGGTCGACGATGCCGTTGGCGATCTCGCGGCGGTAGTTGGCCTGGCCTTCGCCCTGCAGACGCACTTTCTCCGCTTCCGCGGCGGCCTGCGTCTCGATCTGGATGCGCATGGCCTCCGCGCGTTGGCGCGTGGCTTCCTTTTCGCGCTGGGCGGCATTGATCGAATCCATCGCCGTCTTGACCTGCGGGCTCGGGTCGATCGACGTGATCAGCGTCTTGACCACGGTGAAGCCGAAGCGGGCCATCTCGTTGCCCACGGTCTGCTGCACGTCGGCCGCCACGTCGTCTTTGCGCGCGAACGCGTCATCGAGCGTGAGTGTGGGGATCGCCGAACGCAACGCGTCCTCCATGTACGAGCGCAGCTGGCCTTGCGGGTCACGCAGCTCGTAGTAGGCCTTGGCCACATTCTCGGCGTTCACGCGGTACTGCGTGGAGGCCACGATCTCCACGAACACGTTGTCGAGCGTCTTCGTCTCGATCTTCACATTGAGCTGCGAGACGCGCATGTTCGTCTTCATCGCGATGCGGTCGATAAGCGGCAGCTTGCAGTGGATGCCGGCGAATCTAACCGCGTGGAACTTGCCGAACCGTTCGATGATGTACGCTTGCTGCTGCGGCACCACGTATGCAGTGCATGCCACCACGATGATGATCAGCACAACGATGACTGCAAGTGTGATTCCCAAACCCATAGCCAGTTCCTTTCTGAGATGCGGCTGCAACAACGGCCTACAGACGCATCGCCCACCATCATAACAATGGCCTCAAGCGTGGTTTGACCCCCTGGCCACGAGCCGGACAGGGGCCAAACCACGGTCATCGTTCCCGCTTTCGGGAGCCGGTGTCACTTGGCGTTCGCCTCTTCGACCACGCCACCTTCCACCACGATGTCGTCGGGGTTCGCCGCGTCACCGTAGACCGGTTCGAGCGTCTCCTTGTAATCCTTGTGGAAGAACTGCTCCTTGCCGAGCGTCTCGATCTCTTCGTTGATGTAGTCGAGCAATTCCGTGTTGCCCTTCTGCACCGCTGGCGCGATCGTGTCCACATCACCTAGGTTCGTCACATCGACCACATAGCCCTTGTTCGCCTTGGCCCACGCGAGCACCTCGGTGTTGTCGGTGCTCATCGCATCGCCGCGGCCGTCGAGCAGCGCGTTGTATGCATCCGCGTACTGGTCAAACTTGAGTAGCTTGATTTCGGGGTGGTTCTTCTCGAAATACGTTTCGGCGGTCGTGCCCTTGGCCACGATCAGCGTCTTGCCCTCCAGGTCCTTCACATCCTTGATCGGCGCGTCCTCAGGCGAAACGATGCCCAACGAGACCTTCATGTACGGCTTCGCGAAGTCCACCTTTTCCGCGCGCTCGGGCGTCACGGTGAAGTTGGCGAGCGTCACGTCCACCTTGTTCGAGCTGAGCACATCGACGCGCGCCGCCGGGTCGACCGACGTGTACACCGGCTTCACACCCAAGTCCTTGGCAAGGCGTTCCGCGAACACCACGTCATAGCCCGCGTAGTTGCCGTCCTTGTCCACATAGCCGAACGGGGCCTTGTCGGAGAACACCGCCACGCGCAGCTCCCCCGACTTCTTGATCTCGTCGAGGGTGCGCGCCTTGGCGGCCGAACCGCCCTGCGCGCTCGAACCGGCGTCGGTACCGGCCGCCTCGCTCGGCGTGCCCGCGTTCGGGCCGCATGCGGCGGCGCCAAGCACGAGCAGCACGCTCGCGGCGGCTGCGGCAAGGGTCTTGCCCACATTCTTCCATACTGCTGTTGTCATGAGTTGTTCCTCTCTGTTGGTGCGTGCGCCTGCGGCGTCACGCCGTCTGTGCGCCGGCGCCGTCCTCTTCTGTATGGCGGTGGCGGCTGAATTCGAAGGTGCGCAGGAACTCCTGCGCGCGTTGTGTGGTCGGGTGGGCAAAGAACGCTTCCGGATCGTCGGATGTCTCCACTATGCCGCCGCCTTCAATCATGATGATTTCGTCGGCGATCGCACGCGCGAACTGCATCTCGTGCGTCACAATGAGCATCGTCTGCCCCGCATCCGCCAATTCGAGCACCACGTCAAGCACTTCGTGCACCATCTCGGGGTCGAGCGCCGCGGTCACTTCGTCCATGAGCATGAGCTCGGGATGTTCGATCAGTGCACGGCAGATGGCGACACGCTGGCGTTGACCGCCCGAAAGCTCGTGCGGCCTGGCCTGTGCGCGGTCCGCGAGGCCGACGCGCTTGAGCAGTTCCATCGCTTCGCGCTCCACATCTTGCTTGGGCCGTTTCTGCACCATGACCGGCGCCATGGTGATGTTGCCGAGCACGGTGCGGTTCGGGAATAGGTCATAGCTTTGGAACACCATGCCGATTTTGGTGCGCAACTGGCTCGAGCGTTTGGCTCGCCCCGACTTTTCGTTGCCGGGTTCGCCGCGGTCGATCACCTCGCCGTTGAGCGCGATGGTGCCGCCCTGAATCGGCTCGAGGCCGCCCACACATCGCAACAGCGTGGATTTGCCCGAGCCGGATGGCCCGATGATCACGAGCACCTTGCCTTTCGGCACGTCAAACGATATGCCGTCGAACACATTGCGCTCCGCCCCCGCATAGTGCTTGAGCAGATTGTCGACCGCGAGCATTGGCTCACTCATTCGCCCACCTCTTTTCCAGATACCGTGCCGCCATCGAAAGTGGCCAACACACCACAAAATACATCGCGAAGATCACGCCGTAGACCCACAGTGTGCCGGCCGGGTAATCGAAGCGGTGTGCGTCGATGATCTGCTGGCCCACCTTGATCACTTCGACCACACCAAGCAGTGTGGCCAGCGACGTGGTCTTGACGATGCGCGTGGCCAGGTTCACCGAGGCCGGCAGCAGCCTGCGCACGGCCTGCGGCAGGATCACATGGGTGAAGGTCTGCCAATTGCTCAGGCCCAGCATGTACGAGGATTCGTATTGGATCGCCGGAATCGATTCGAGCGCGCCACGCACGAGGTCGCCGAGTTCGGCGCCTCCCCACAGCACGAACACAAACACACATGCACCGGTTGCGTCGAGGTTCCAGTTCCATGCGCGCGCCAATCCGTAAAACGCGATGAACAGCAACGCGAGCTGCGGCATGATGCGGATGAAATCCAAGTAGATCCGCATGATCACCCGGATCACCGGATTGCGCAATGTCATGAGCCAGCCGGTGACAAGACCCACCGGCACGCTCAACGCCACGGAGACCGCCGCAAGCCATATCGTGACCCACAGGCCTTGCAACAGGCGCGGCATAACGCCCGGCTGGAGCAGGATGCTAGCGCTTTGCATAATCGAACCTCCGCTCCAACCACGTACCGATGATTGAAATCGGCAGCAGAATGATCAAATACGTCACAATCAGCAGGAACAGTGCCTCATACGTGGTGTAGTACATGCCGATGAGATCCTTGGCCATGTACATCACGTCAGCGAGGGCGATTGCCGAAACGACGGAGGATTCTTTGATCAGGAAGATCACGTTGGCCACCACGCCGGGGATCGACGTGCTGATCGCCTGCGGAATCACCACGTGCAGCATCGTCTGCCTCGAACTGAGGCCCAGCATATAGGCGTTCTCACGTTGGATCTGCGGCACCGCCTCGAGTCCGGCGCGCATCGCCTCGCTCATGTAGGATCCGCCGAGGAAGCCCAGGCCGATGATTGCGCACATCTCCGCGGACCACACAAACCCCAGTTTCGGCAAGCCGAAATACAGGAAATACAATTGCACAAGCAGCGGCGTATTGCGGCTGACCTCGATGTACACGCGGACGATCTGGCGCAATACCGGTATGCGCGCGGTCTCGATCGCCGCACACACCAATCCGGTGAGTATGGCGAGCGCGATGCCGAACACCGATATGAACAGCGTCATTTCCGCGCCGGTCACAAAGAACGGCGCGTACCGCGAAACGAACGCCCAATCGAGCATACGACGATCCCCTCCTTTCAAAGACCCTCGGCTTGTGGCTGGTGGCGCACAGGCCACTGCGAACCAATTGTATCTGTTTTGTGAAGCATATTCGCTTCAAGCGTGCTGATTTTCCACGCCGGAGGCAAGCGTGCCTATGCGCGCCACGGCCTCGCGCAGCCGTTGTTCCGGCTGGAGCAGACTCAGTCGCACATACTGCTCACCGGCACGACCGAAGCAACTGCCGGGCAATGCCGCAACGCCTGCCTCGTCGAGCCAGCGCGCCGCGAGCGCCTCGCCCGTCATCGCCGCAGGCGCCTGCACCCATACATACAATCCTCCTTGTGACGCGAACACGCAGTAGCCGGCGGCGTGCAGACCGCTGGCCACGATCGCACGCCGTGCCGCATACCGTGCGGCTTGTTCGCGCACAAACCCTTGGTCTCCGGTGAGCGCGGCGGCACCAGCGTCCTGCACGAACGAAGTGACCATGGAGCCCATCTGGTAGTGGTAGCGTTTGACCGCGGAGACGAGCTGTTCGTTGCCGGCCACGAATCCTGCGCGCCAGCCGGCCATCGCGTACATCTTCGACAGCGAGACGATCTCGAGTCCCACGTCGCGCGCGCCCGGCACCGCGAGCAGGCTCCCTTGGTCCCCATGCACGCCCAAGCCGGCATAGGCGAAATCATGCACCATGGTAAACCCA
Organism: Bifidobacterium pseudolongum subsp. pseudolongum DSM 20099; assembly: GCF_000771225.1. GTDB lineage: Bacteria > Actinomycetota > Actinomycetes > Actinomycetales > Bifidobacteriaceae > Bifidobacterium > Bifidobacterium pseudolongum. Next base: position 7,812 of record NZ_JDTZ01000003.1, on the reverse strand, counting down.
TGGCGGGTGGCCAGCTCCACCGCGCGGGCGAAGAACCGCGGCGGGGCCTGCGCGCCGGTGGGATTGTTCGGGTAGTTCAGCACGAGCAGCTTCACGCGGTCCCATGCCTCTTCTGGCACTGCATCGAGGTCGGGCAGCCACCCCAGCTCGGCACGCGCGGGCAGCAGCAGCTCCTGTGCGCCGAGCATCTGGGCCATGCAATGGTATGACGGGTAGTATGGGTCGGCGAATGCCACCACATCGCCGGGGTCGAGCAATACGGCGAACGCCGCGCTGAGCCCGTCGACGGCACCCTCGACCGCGAACAGCTCGCGTTCGGGGTCGAGCGTCACGCCGTGTTCGTGCGCATACCAGCCTGCTGCGGCCTGCAGGAACGACGGCTTGCCGTCGAACGGCGTATAGCGTGCGTTCGCCGGGTCGTCGACGGCCGCCTTGGCCTCTGCGCGGATGCGCGCTTCGGGGAACCCGTCGGGATTGCCTTTCGACAGATCGATCACATCAATGCCGCGCACGCGCGCGTCGGCGACCTTGCGGTCCATCCGCTCGAACACATTCGGCGGTATGGACCGGGCCATTCTCGACAATGCCATGGTCATGGATTCCCCTTTTGCTGCAGTTTGATGATGGAAACGGACCGTGCGCCGTCAATGCGTGAACCTGAGCGCGAGGCGGTCGCCGGCCCATTGGATGAGCTGGACGAGCAGCACGAGCAGCACGACGATTGCGATGAGCACGCCGGTTTCGTACCGGTTGTATCCGTATTGGATGGCCAGATCGCCAATGCCTCCGGCGCCGATCGTGCCGACCATCGCCGAATAGCCCAGCAACGAGATCACCGTGAGCACTATGCCCCGGATGAAGCTCGGCAACGCCTGCGGGAACACCGCGCCCGAGATGATCTGGCGCAGGGGCGCCCCCGTCGAGACCGCCGCCTCGAGCAGTCCCGGGTCGACTTCGGCGAACGCGCTTTCGGCGATGCGCGCGAAGAACGGAATCGCCGCGATGGACAGCGCGATGGCGCCACCGGCGGGCGTATACGGGTCGCCGATGCACAGCTGGATGAGCGGGATCAGCACGACGAGCAGGATGAGGAAGGGCAGCGACCGGATGGCGTTCACGGCAAAACCGACGATCGTGTTGACCAGACGGTTCGGCGTGAACAGCCGCGCCTGTGTCAGATACAGCACGACCGCGAGCGCCGTGCCGAACACCACGCCTACGACCGTGGCGATGCCGACCATCGTGCATGTGTCCCACAACGCCTTGCCCAGATGGTCGTGCAGAATCTCCCATGTGCCGCTCATACGAGCACCTCCCGCCGTGTCGTCCCCTGTCCTGTTCCGTGCGCGCCTCCGCTGTACTGCGCGCCGAGCGCGTCCTCGACGGCCGCGTCGGTCAGTTCCTGGAATCCGAAGACCTTCCCGCGCAACTCGTCAAGCGCCGCCTCGACGTCCCGCGCGCCCCGCTGGCCCTCGCGGATGGCCGAGACGAGCACGACGAGCGTGCCGATCGGCTGTGTGCCGAAATATTCGACGTTGCCGTGCAGCACGTTGACCGCCACGCCGTGCCTGTTCGAGACCGCGCTGATGAGCGGCTCGAACGCATGGTCGCCTTTGTACCGCAGCTCGACGAGTCTGCCGGCAGGCAGCTGCGGCACGAGGCGTTCCGGAATGGCCACGCCGAGGAACCGTTCCACGAGCGCCTGCGTCGTCCCATGCCGCGGTTCGGCGAACACATCGAATGTCGTTCCCTGTTCGATGATCGCGCCGTCCTCCATCACGGCCACACGGTCGAAGACGCGCTGCGCGACCTCGAGTTGGTGGGTGATGAAGACGATCGTGACGCCGAGTTCCGTGTTGATCCGTTTGAGCAATGCGAGGATGCCTTCGGTCGTCTCCAGATCGAGCGCGCTTGTCGCCTCGTCGCACAGCAGTATGCGCGGATTGTTCGCCAGGGCGCGCGCTATCGATACACGCTGCTTCTGGCCGCCCGACAGGCTGGATGGATAGCTGTCCATCTTGCCGGCGAGACCGACGAGCTCGAGCAGTTCCCGCGTGCGCTCGCGGCGCCGCGCCTTGGGCACGCCGCCCGCGCGCAGCGCGAACTCGATGTTCGCACCCACGGTCGCATTGCCGATGAGGTTGAATCCTTGGAACACGAAGCCGACCGATTTGCGCAGGTCGCGCAACGCGCCGCCCTTCAAGCCGGTGATGTCGCGCCCATCGATGAGCACACGGCCCGAGGTGGGACGCTCGAGCAGGTTGATGGTGCGCACAAGCGTGCTTTTCCCCGCGCCGGAAAATCCAACGATGCCGAAGATCTCGCCCTGTTCGACTTCGAGACTGACATGCCTGACCGCCTCAATGGCGCGGCCCGCCTCATGGAACGTGACCGAGACGTCGTCAAGTGTGATGATGGCGGCCATGGCCTACTCCTTCCACGCCGTTGGTTTGCCGAAATCCTTGAATTCGCTCGAGGCGATCGCCTCTTTGAACTCCTCGCTGATGAGCAGCTGATGGACCTTCTGCGCGAAATCGGAGTCCTTGTTGGCGCCGCTCACGGCGAAGACGTTGATCACGCCGTCGCTTTGCTGTTCAAACGCAAGCGCGTCCTGGGCCTTGAGGCCGGCCGCCCACGCGTAGTTGCCCGGGACGAGCACGACATCGACGGTGTCGAGGGAACGGGCGAGCTGCGCCGCGTCCAGCGGCTTGATCGTGAGGTGCTTCGGATTGGATGCGATGTCGTCGGTCGAGGCCTTCGTGGCGTCCACATCGCCATCGAGCGTGATGAGCCTCTGCTGCTCGAGCACGCCGAGGCTGCGCGCCAGGTTGGAGGCATCGTTCGCGATGCCGATGCTGGCCCCGTCGGCGATCTCATCGATTGAGTCGTATGTGTTGGAATACACCCCCAGGCCAAGCGTGGGCACCTGGCCGAGGGACACGAGATCAAGGTTGTTGTCGGCACTGAACTTCGCCAGATAGTTGCCATGCTGCATGAGGTTCGCATCGATGCTTCCGGCGGCGAGGGCCTTGTCCGGCTGGACGTAGTCATTGAACTCTTTTGTGGTGAGTGTGTAGCCGTCGTCTTCGAGCAGTGGCGCAATGACATCCTCGACCATGTCGCCGTAAGGTCCGGCGCATACCCCCACTTCGATGGCCGTGGTGGCGCCGTCCTGCGGTTTCGCGATCTGGCCGGTGGAGGCGGCTGCGTTCCCGCCGCACGCCGCCGTGGAGAACAACGTGCATGCCGCGAGCGCCGCAGCGAGGATCGAGACCGGGGTTCGGCGAGTGCTGATGGTCATGGTGTGTTTCCTCCCTATATATGGATTTCTATGCCCCTCGGGGCCTTGTGTATGGGGTTTCGTGGGTTCAGCCGGCGGTCTGCTCACCGGCTGGTTGTCGGATGGTGAATCGCATAGGCGTGTTCCGCCAGATGCACTTCGTCCGTGAGGAATGCATGGAGCGGGCAAGGCCTGCCGTGCTCGCGTCCGAGCTGTGCCAGATAGCCGTTGATGTAGTCGACTTCTGTCGGACGGCACCGTGTCAGGTCTTGGTACATCGATGGATAGTGCTTTGGATGTGCCACACCAGCGGTGCGCATGATCGTGTCCACTTCGCTTTCCCGGGTGCCCAGCAGTGTGATGCCCGCGGCCTCGGCGGCGCTGTACGCCTCGTCGACCAACCGCTCGGTGAGCGTCTGGGCACTGGGGTGCGCCGCGAACTCCCCAAAACGGATCCGATACATCGTGCACAGCGTGTTGAGCACGGAATTGAACACGATCTTCGCCAGGCACATACCTTCGAAATCCGGAACCACGGTGGGATTCAAGGTCGCCGCACGAAAATCCTCGACGATGGCGCGTTCCACCGGGTCGCTTTCGGGCGTATGGCCGTCATACGCGCACAGATTCATCGCTTTGGCATGCGCATCGCCCGTGAAATTGAAATCGCCCGGGCCATACACGTATGCGCCGATGAGCGCGGTTCCCCCATAGATGCGGTCTGCGGGGAAATACCTGTTGAGCTGCTCAAAGTGCCCGTGGCCGTTCATCGCGGAGAACACGGACTGATGGCCGCGGAACAGCGGCGCGCACCGTTCGAGCATTCCCGGAAGCTGCTGCTGTTTGACGAACACGATCCAGACATCGGGGTCCCCGTCGTACTCCTCCGGGTAATGGATGTCGATGGGCACAAGATGGCGGCCCTGGCCGTCCTGCGAGACATACGCGCCGTTCTGGGCGCGGATCGCCGCGATGTTCTCGTCCCAGGCGTCGATGAAATCCACATCGCATCCCGCGGCCTCCTGCAGCAGTACGCCGAACTGCACGCCCATGCCGCCCGCACCGATTACCGTATACTTCATTCGTCTCCCATCCTCTGCGTTCCTTGTAGTCCCCGCCCGAACGGGCGGCCGCGACGACTCATAATGTACGTGACCTGCGGCGGCGGCACCACGGCGTGGCTATACGAAGAATTGATACGCTGCGCTAGAACCGAGGCGGCGCAAGGCCTGGCCGCAATGCAAAAAGCGGGCGTGCGCAGTGGATTTTCCCACTGCGCACGCCCGCTGATAATCCTGCCCTATACCGGGCGATGCATCGAAGCTATATCGCGCACCGATGGCATCATGCCCGCTAGGCCACGGAGCGCTCCAGATCCATCGTGTGGTGCATGCCCTTGGTCCACACGAGGTAATAGACGATGCCGAGCACCGTCCAGATCACGCCGACAATCCAGACGTTGGCGCCGAGCGAAATGAAAATCACAAAGGTCACGATGGCGCCGATCAATGGGCACAGGATCGAGCGCCAGAACGTGCGTCCCTTGTATTGGCGGCCTTTGATGCCCAGACCCCAGATCACCACCACATTGAGCATGAAGTAGGTGGACAACGCGCCAAAGTTGCTCACTTTGGCCGCGGTGTTCTGCCCCACAAAAATGAACACGGCGATCAACACGAGGTTCACCGCGGCCGTGAACAATGTGGCGCCTGTGGGCACGTTCGTCTTCTTGTTCAGGGTGCCGAGGAACTTGGGCAGGCCACCGTCCTGAGCCATCGTGTACATGAGGCTCGAAATCGCGGTCATGCCCGAAAGCGAGGTGAACAGGCCGAGGGCGAGCGCATTCGCCACGGCACACAACACACCGAGCCACTTGCCGGCGAGTCCGGCCACCGTATAGAAGCCGCTGTTCTGGTTGGCGATCATGATATCGCCGGAAGGATCCATGCACATCGTCAGGAAGCTCATCGACATGTACAGGAAGCCGAGGATCAGCACGATGACGATCATCGCCTTGCCCGGCCCCTTCTTCGGCTGCACGCACTCGTCGTCAAGCGTCACAATCGAGCCGAATCCCACGTACGACAGCGCGCACAGCGAGACGGCGCTCATCATCGCACCCATGTCGAACTTGGACGGATTGAAGAAGGCGGTTCCCGAGAAATGCGCGATCTCGGGGTGGCGCACCACGTAGATGACACCGAAGACGAAGAACAACGCGAGCACGATGAGCTCAGCCGCCAAAGCGAGCTTGTCCACAAGCACCGTGGCGCCCATGCCACGCATGGCGATGCCCGTGATCAGCGCCAGGAACACCACACACCAGACCCATACGGGCACGCCGGGCAGATACTGGTGCAAGGCATTGGCCGCCATGAGCAGCATGAGCGCTGGGGTGATGAGGTATTGCAGGATCATGAGCCAACCGACCACGAAGCCCACGCCGGTGCTCATCTCATGCGAAGCGTAGATGTAGATGCTGCCGCTCGAGGGGAACAGCGGCACCATCATGCCGAACGAGAGCGCGGTGAACAGCATGGCCACCATGGCGATCAGGTAGGCGATGGCCGGCATGCCGTGTGAGACGGCGGCCACCGAGGCGATGATCGAGAACGGGGCGATCGGCACCATGAAGATCATGCCAAAGACAATGAGGTCCTTGGTGGTAAGTGTGCGCTTGGGGAGGGTCTTGCCTTGTGCTGCCGTCCGCACGGCGCCCCCTTTCCCTGCACTGACTGATCCGGCGGTATTCGCAGCCATGATACTCCTCGATTCTTCATCTATGTAGGCCTTTGCTTCTTGCAATATAGCTCGCCGCGCGCAGACCCCCGACGCAAAAACGGCACATTTTCCTATAAGCGTCTGCATACGTCGTTGCACGGATGCCGACGAATCCCACGTACCGAGGTTTGTAGCCGTTGTTGCGCTGTACGCTCACAGATACATTGCATCCAACATTTTGACTACGCCTTGAGAGACGATGGTGGGCATGTTTGTGCGTCACGCCACGTTAGATGATCTTGATGCCCTGGCGAGTGTGGAAGCCGCGTGCTTTCCCCCGCAGGAGGCCGCCGACATCGAAAGCCTCGCCAACCGCATCGAGCGCTTCCCCAAGCATTTCTGGCTGCTCGTCAATCCAGACTCCGCAGCGGGAGACACATGTTTCCCCGCCCAACTCGAAGACGGCATGCTGGTGAGTTTCATCAATGGCATGGCGACCGATGAACGTGACCTGCGTGACGACATGTACAGCCGCGCGGAACTGCATGACGAGCGCGGGGCGTGGCAGATGCTCTTCGGCGTCGAGACCGCGCCGGTGTACCAGCACCGTGGATGTGCGGCCTACCTGATGCGCCGCGTGATCCTCGACACCGCAATCAGCCACCGTTCGGGAATCGTGCTGACGTGCAAGGAACGCCTTGTTGGGTTCTATGAATCCTTCGGCTTCATCGACGAGGGTGTGAGCGCGTCGAACCATGGCAATGCGTTGTGGCACCAGATGCGCCTTATGCTCAATGCAGACAACGCGGATGAGACTACTTCGAACAGCATCCGCCGGGCGATGGCCGAGACGACGAGCTATCTTGACCACAACGGCACGAGTACTGGACAGTTCCGTGTACTTGCGCAGTAATGCAAAACAATGAGAATTCTTTGCGAAGAAGCACCCTGGTATTGCGGTTTGCCACATTGCATGAGTTAGACTCGTGACTTGAAGAGACGTCTATAGAGCTTACAACGATACGCCACAGTCACGCTCCATGGTTGAGCTATGGCGATGCGGTTATGGAAAAGGAGCAGTTATGCCTCTGGTCACTCGGCCTGCCGAACAACTTCCCAAGGATTACATCGCCTTGGATCTCGAGACCACCGGTCTGAGCGCGCAACGTGATCGCATCACCGAAATCGGTGCAGTGAAAATCCGCGATGGCCGTATCACCGACCGATATGCGCAGCTCGTCAATCCGGGAGTGCTCATCTCCCCGCGCATCACCCAGATAACCGGCATCACGAATGCCATGGTCGAGCATCAGCCGCCCATCGAGGATGTGCTCGAGGATTTCATCGACTTTATCGGCGACGATATGATCATCGGACACAATGTGCGCTTCGATATGGGCTTCCTCGTCGAAGCCGAGCACCGCACGTTGCAGTTCGTCAGCAATTTCCGGCGCCCCACGCTCGACACGATGACGATCGACAAGTGCCTCTTCCCCACCGAACGCCATCGTCTGGTGGATCTGATCCGCCGGTACGGCATTGCGGACACCGAAGAGCATCGCGCGCTTTCCGACGCCACACAGACGTATCAGTGCCTTGAATGGCAGCGCCGCTATATCTCATGTGATGTGGCGCTCCTGCCCACCACGCAGGGCTGAATAACCTCACGTATATGCAAAAAGAGGGGTGTCTCCTGCAGCCAGAACAGCTGTAGGAGACACCCCTCTGCTGGTATCAGCATATCTTTACATATCTCTATCTAGTTGGAGTTTGTTGGTGTGTGGCAGAATATGGCAAAGCCCACCGGTTGG